>NZ_JBIAGM010000032.1:0-73450 GCF_042869815.1 Streptomyces sp. NPDC006739 | reverse complement strand
CGACAGCACGACAGGCCACTACTCCCACGGGATCGTCGACCCTATGCCCGACCAGCGAAAAAGCAGTCTTCAACTCCGGAAAAACAACGGCTTCTTAGGTGCGGGCCAGCGCCATGTCCGCTTCCTCGCGGGGCCGGCCCGACAAAGCGTCCCGCGTGGCGGTCGCCGACGCGATCAAGTCTGGCAGCGTCTGGCCGAGACGGGCGTACTGGGTGGCGCAGTAGTCCTTGCGCGCGGCGGTGATCTGCCCGATCAGCCGGGGCAGCGGCACCGGCTCGGCCGGCAGCCGCCGGGCCACGTCCAGATCGACCGGCGCGGCAGCGGCAGGGCCGACGCCGACGACGGCCGTCGCTCCCGCCGCCACCACTCCCGTCAGCAGGTTCATACGACGCACCTCGTCCTCCTCGTCCGACCGGCAACCTCCGGCCACCGCAGCGACATTGGTCATGCCGGGTACGGCAGACGCGGCCAGCTGCTCGGGTGGGATCCGCAGGAACGCTGGTCCCATCCCGTGCCCAGCCCGCGCACGGCGGTGTGCCCGTCGACGACGAGCGGGGGTACTCCCAGCTACGGCCAGGGGCTTCAGCCGGTGGACCAGGCGCGCAGCTGCGCAGCGACCTCCTGGACGCGAGCGCCCTTGTGCTTGGTGCGCATGACGAGCGCGAGGGCTTCCTCCGGCTCGTAGCCCAGCGTGACGCTGTTGGTGTTGAGGAACGTCTCGGCGACCAGCCAGGCGAAGAACTCGTTCTTCTCCTCCAGCGGCTCGTGTAGCGCAATGGTCTCGAGCATGGCCGCGGCCTTGAGCCAGTCGCTCGCGTACACGTCGCGACCCATGTAGTGGGCCTGGACCCGGGCGCAGACAGCATCCAGCACACCCAGGTCGAGACAGGCCGGATCGCCCGGGAGGGTCTGGGCGATCTGCAGGAGCTCTTGTGCAATGAGGAACCGGGTCACGCGGCGTGACCGTGCTGCGGGAACTCGTGCAGGTCACGGCTGCCCATGGGCGCGGGGTCGGGCCACGCGGCCGTGCTGGTGTTGGCGGCGCCGGTGTCCTGGGTAGCGAAGACCTCGGCGAGCTGCGGGATGCGGTCACGGGTCTTACCGAGGGCCTTGAGGAACGGGTCCTCGGCGGCCTTGAGCGCCGCGTCGCGAACGAAGTCCTGGAGGGACTTACCGACGATGTTGGCGGCCGCCTCGACGCGCGCGTACTCCTCTGGCTCGAAGGGCGGCACCTGTCCGTTCTGCTCCATACGAGCGACGGTACCAGCGGATCAGACTCCCGCTGAAGGCGTTCTGGCAAGAAGAAAGGGGCAGCGGCCGATGGACGGCGGCTGCCCCTTCAAGTCTCCAGCGCACGCACCAGGCGTTCGTCTACTCGTACGGAATGTGCGATCGTCCCACGCTGCTCGCGGGAAGAGCCACCGCCCGTTCGCTGCATGACCACGAACAGATGCGGTTCACACCCGCTCGCGCGGAGAGCAGGGTGGCACGTGACAAACAGCTACGCCAGGCGCCGGGCCGCCTCCGCTTGCGCGCAGAGCAGTAGCGGCGTAAGCCAGCACCCTCCCTACTGATCACCTCGGCTCGCCCGGAGAGCAGTCGTGGAAGAGGGTCCCCCGGTCGGTGCTGATCGGATCACCTCCGCTCGCGCGGAGAGCAGCTCATGGGGTCGAGGCGCTGGGTGTTTAGGAAGGGATTGTCGGCGGGGCTGGTCCCTAATCGGCGTCGATGTCCTGCTCTTCCTCGTCCTGCGGGTCCGCTCGGCGCACGGGGTCGGCCAGCGCCTCGGCGTCCTTCAGGAGCAGGTCGACGGGGCGCTCGTCGCCGAGTTCGATGGCGAGCGCGGCCCGCACGAAGGCGGTGACCTCTATGCTGCCGGTCCGCAGTTGGAAGGAGCGCAGCACCGCCCCGGCGTCGGCGACGCGGTGACGGCACCCGGCGTGCACGCAGTGCCCCTCGGCGGCCAGACCGAGACGCCTGAAGAGGGCGGTCTTCTCCTCGGTGAGCTGGGCCGGGCAACCGAGGTGGTCCAGCGTGATGTGGAAGTGCTTGCCGTCCTTCCTGACGGTCAGCCGTCCGCCGCCGGGTGTGACGTAGCGGCCGCCGACCTCCACGGTGCCGTACGGGTGCAGCAGCGGCAGGTCCTTCTCCGTGGCGTCCAGGACCGGCAGGTTGTCGTACGCGATGTACGCGCCGACGGCGCCGCGGTGCTCGCTCGTCATCAGGTGCTCGTCTCCTTCGCGCGGCCGACAATGAGCTCGCGCTCCTAGTCCTCGTCGTCCTGGTGGTCATCGGCGGCCCAGACACCGAAAGGGCCCGCCAGGCTGGGACCGGTGGCGCCGAGCTGGGCGGCGCCGCCCTTGAGCCGGTGGTGGGCACGGATCACGGGCACAGTTCTCCTGCGGTCGGCGGGCGTTACTTCCCTAGGGTGGCATCTGCCGCAGGCGCGCACGGCAGGTTTCGGCATCACACGCGACGGTAGGCAAAGACCCCCGCTGGACCGGCGGGCTGCGGCCGCCGCCCTGCGATAGAGGGCGTGCCAGAGGCCCTACTCCTTGCAGCGCCCACAGTTCGGGAACGGCCCCGGTACTGGTGGGCACGCCTATTCAGCTGTCACAAGTTCCTCAGGAGTCCACCCTGCTGGTGACCGTGTGCGGTCGCCGGGGGGCGTATCGGCTCCAGGTGCCTCCGGCCCCGGACGTGAGGCGGGCCGTGGTGACTAACCTCCGCGCGCGCGGAGAGCAGCGCTGATCAGCCCCAGCGAGCGTGGCCTCCAGCGGATCACCTCCGCTCGCGCGGAGAGCAGCCCGACAATTTCATCGGCGTGCTCTGGCTCGACGGCTCACCTCCGCTCGAGCGGAGGTGAACCGCACAGACCAACTGCTGGGGCTGCCGAGTCCGTGCTTCTCCGCGCGAGCGGAGGTGAACCGCCCCGCCGGTCCCTCTGACCACACTGCGTCCCGTCCTCACCGCGCGAGCGGAGGTGAACCTCCATTGTGCGCGGCGAGCGCGCGGTGGTAGCCGTCCGAGGCGTTCTCCCGGTTACATGGCGGCCCGGTGGGCGCGGCCGCGTGCTGCGGATCGGAGTCGGTCGGCTCGGGCACCGGCACCGTGCCGGGTGCCAGGATCCGCAGGGCGCGGATGAC
This sequence comes from Streptomyces sp. NPDC006739, assembly GCF_042869815.1. Taxonomy (NCBI): domain Bacteria; kingdom Bacillati; phylum Actinomycetota; class Actinomycetes; order Kitasatosporales; family Streptomycetaceae; genus Streptomyces; species Streptomyces sp. NPDC006739. Next base: position 70,304 of record NZ_JBIAGM010000032.1, on the reverse strand, counting down.
CGTGCGGGCCGCCGACTGGTTGGCGGCCGCGATGATGCGGGTCCGCTCAAGCCGGGCCTTCGTGGCGGCCACGGTGTGTTTCATCAGGTAGCGGGAGGCGGCGAAGCCCACCGGCTCTCCGCCGCGCCCTGCTGTGCCTAGGCCGCCGACTCCGGGCCCACGGTGAGCTGGCCGGTGTCGGCGTCGTACGACACGGCGGCGACGTGCCCGGCAGGCTCGGGGGCGAGGCCGCCCACCGCTCGCGCAGTGTCGCGTCGGCGGCCGGGAGCTCCCATGCGCGCTCGGTGGCCGGCGCGTCGATCGCCGCCGCGAGCCCCATCGGCTCGCGCCCGTTGCGGCGCACCGTACGGACCGCCCGCGGCTTCGGCTTGGCCTTCGCTCCTCGGACTGCCAGGAGACGATCCACACCAGCTCGTGCTCCTCGATACGGACCACAGCAATCCTCACCGCGTCCGCGCTCACAGCCCGCCACTGCTGGTAGTCGCGCTCCAGTTGGTCCTCGACTGCCCGAACGGCGACTTCTCGCTCGATCACGCGTGCAGCATCCCGTACCGGCCCCTCTGCCGACCAGCGAATTCGCATGGCTCAGCGCCACGTACGTGACCGCCGGTGCTGAGTGACTTCCCGCTCTACCGCTCGGCGGTGCCGTCCGCACCGTCAATTTCGTAGATCCGCCCTTGAAGCCGTTCACCGGCCCAGTCGAGCTCCACACCCAGGTCAAACCAGTGCCGATCCTTGCGGACTCCGGGCGGTGAGAGGTTCACCGCCGCCCACGAGAACACCCCCACAAGAATGGAACGCCCGTGCTGCGTGGTGCGCACGGACAACGCAAACGGTGCGGCGAGTGCCGCGCGGGTCACCAACATGACCTGTTCGTCATCAGAATGTCGACGCCCACCCGTGAGAAACCGAGGCGTCTCAATGATCTTGACCCACTCGACCACTGCATCTGCCACCTGGGCTCGCAAGGACTCTTCGATGCCCTTCCGGACGGCGATCGCGGGATCATCGCCGAGCCAGCCAAGCCAGTGATCAGGGTCAGTGAGCTTGCTGAAGTCGTCCTGCGGCACCCCGTGACGAGGATTCTCCTGGTACTCACCTGTCAGTTTCCCGTTGCTGTCTACCAACCACGCGCCGCGGATTGCCTCGGGCGGTACGTAGCCGTTCGGATCGTCGATATACGTCGGGTCGATCTCGGCGACGCTGCCACCGGGATTCTCAGCAGCCGCCGCCAGTAGTGCTGGCTCGTTCGGTATGCCCTTACGTCGGCTTCGCGAGCCAAAACGCCCCACGTTCCCACCCCCACCGTTGCTTGCCCAGTTGACCGTGATTGTGCCGCATCGGTCAGGACCGCATGAGGGGGTGTGCGTGACGGCGAGGGGTGGGTGGGGAATCTCAGCGAGCCGCTCTGTCCCACCCCCAAGAGCCGCGCGCAGGATCATTCAGTTCCGGGATGAGCCTGCAATCACAGGGTCAGGACGGTCGGCCCATAGGCGCTGCAGAACTCGCAATCACAGCTGGCGAGACAGTTCGCCTGGCAATGGGCGGTCGGCCAGAAGCGGGATGCACAGGGGCCTGGGTCGAGCAGCCTCCCGTCGCGGGACACCGTCCTGTCGCACCAGGTACAGCGGATTGCTGCAGGGATGCCGGCGTCCTGCAGCCGCCGGGCCGCCCCGCTCGCCCGGTCGAGCGGGGCTTCCTCCAGAACCGTCACAGGGGCGCGGTCGAGTAGAAGCTTGCAACGCCACAGGCTCAGTCCGGTCACCGCTCTGACTGCCTGCAGAGCCTCCTGTCCGCCCTTCCCGGGCTCGGTCACAAGCACGGCGAACCCTGGCTCCTCCACGGACACATCTCCTTCGGCGACGGAGTACGTGGCCCAGTGTGTCGATGGACAGAGCCCTCGGACCGTCAATTTTCGGTGTCCCCTGAACTGCCACGCATCGAGATCTTCACGGAACTGCGGCCAGGCCACTTTCAAGGAGCGTCATCACAGGAATACGACAGCCACGGAACAAGTGCTCTGCGCCAGTACCGCTGCGCACCCAGGGACGCTGCGACCCCTGCGCCCGGGGCTATGAGCCCAGCCCCGACACCTACTTCGCTTCCACGGCCCCGGTGACTCACCGGTTGGCCGCCTGAACAACGACCCTCTCGAAGGAGAAGTCACTGATGCTCAGCAGCCTGTTCGCCCGCCGTCCCGCCGCGCCGGACCTGGCCCTGTGGACGCCGCCGGGTACCACCGTCGTCCAGCGCTACCGCAACACCCTCGGACCGCTGGAGGGCGCGATCGTCCTCGTCTACACCTCCGCCAGCGACCGCAGCTCCTCCCACGGTGCCGCGTGCCTGGGCTGCACCTACCGCGCGGGCCGCAACAGCAGCCGCGTCCGGCTGGCGGAGACGGAGGCCGCCGACCTTGCTAACGCACACGCCGCCCACTGCCGGGCGATCGACCGAGGCGTCCCGGCGATGCCCGACGCCGCCGCCGCGCAGATCGTGCGCAGCCGCCTGCAGCGCATGCGTCCGCACGGCACCTCGCCCCACCCGGTGCACCTCGCCGACTTCCTCGAGGACCGCGTCGACCTCCAGCGTGACGACGACTTCATCAAGCAGGCGATGTTCGAGATCGTGCGGACCGGGGGTGACTTCCTCAAGGCCGCGCCCGCGTACAGCGGCAGCACCGGCACCCGGTTCCTGATCCAGCCGCACCCGCCCCGGACGTGACGCGGTGCGTACCCGCAAGGACGTGCTTCTGGTGGCCGTCGTCCCGGCCTCGGTCGGCACGGCGGCCGCTGTCCTCAAGGTCGGCCGCTGGCAGCTGTCCGCCGGCTCCTGCCCGGCCCGGCCTGGCCGGACGAACCCCCGTTCTGAACGACCCGACCCCGGCCGATGTGGCCGGGGTCGGGACCGCCGGGTGGCCGCGCATCGGCAAAGGGCCGGCCACCCCGCTCCCTCGCCCTCTTCGAGATCAGGAGACCCCCAGCATGCCCCGTCTCACCACCGAGCGTCTGGCCCTCTTCGGCACTCTGCTGGCCACCTTTGGCGAGCTGCACCCCCTGTGCGACCACTGGATTAACGCGGCGTATGCCGTGTCCACCTTCCATGGTGTCTCGGTCGGGGGCTGGCACCATCTGCCGAGCCGTGTTTGCTGTCGTTCGGTGGTGTCTCGGTTGTCCAGCGTCAATGCCTCGGCCCGGAGTGCATCCCTGGGGGTGACGGTCGCGTGACCTCGGGAGCCGTTTTCGCCGCGGTGTTCGCGGCGCTGTTCGCCTCTCATGTCTGGGCGGACCATTGCTGGCAGACGGACAAGCAGGCTGCCGAGAAGGGACGCCCGGAGCCGGGTGCCGGTGCGACGAAGGCCAGGGAGTCCTGGCGGGCGCTGATCGCTCACGTGGTGGTCTATCACCTGGTCACGGCCGCGATGCTTGCGGTGACCACGGCCCTGCTCGACCTCCCGATCAGTTGGGCCGGGGCCGCTGCGGGGATCGCGTTCTCGGCTGTCACCCACGGATTCTGGGACCGTCGGTGGCCGGTGCAGGCATGGATGGTCCTGACAGGCAGCCGCGAGTTCGCCAAGAACCCGCAGGGCCGATATTCGGTCGACCAAGCTCAGCACGTGTTCTGCCTATGGGTCTCTGCGCTGCTGATCACTCTCGTGTGATCAGGCTCTTCGGCCTGGGGACTGGTACAGCGGTTGGCGCTGGGCCGGGCCGCGGGGCGCCCTGGCCGCCGTCGAGCGGCTGGCAGCGGGCGAGGAGTCCACGGTGCACGGCGGCGAAGGCGGTGACGCGCAGGGTGTACCCCAACACCACAGCGTGGGACTCGCTCCTAAAGCCTGCGACCAAAGAGGCGCTTACCATGCTTGGCGATACATCGTGACGCGTTATATCCTCCCGCGTAGGTCGACGAAGAGGGGAATCATGGCGTCCGAGACCGATCCGGCCGTACTCGTGTTGGCGAGCCTGGCCGACGAACCCAGGCACGGTTACGCGATCACCCAGGACATCGCGAACTCGGTCGGTGTTGCCCTCGGCCCCGGCACCCTGTACGGGGTGCTGGCCCGGTTGGAAGCCGAGGGGCTGATCGAGGCGCTGCCCGCGCAGGGGCGTCGCCGCCCCTACCGGATCACCGGTCTCGGCCAGCGCACGCTGGCCGAGCAGGCGGAGCAGATGCAGCGGGTGGCCGATCTGGGGCTACGCCGGCTCCGGGCCGCAGGAGCCATGCCGTGAAAATCCCGAATGCCGCCGAGGACAGGCCCGACTGGCGGGTGCGCGTGCTGGTCGGGTTGTATCCGCCCGTGTGGCGCCACCGCTACGCCACGGAGTTCGCGGCCCTGCTGGAGGACAGTGGCGTCGGGGTTCGACAGGTGGTCGACGTCGCGGCCGCGGCGGTGCGCGTCTGGGCCCGTCCCAGCACGCACCTGCACGACCGGACCGGACGGATGTGCACCACCGTCGCGGTCACCCTGTGCGCGTGGACGACGCTGGCCGCCGGCGCCGTCCTGTTCGCCAAGACCACTCGGGACGGGGCCTGGTACGTCACCGGACGCACCGACCCGGCCGCAGGGTGGTACAACGTCTACGCCCTGGCCTCGGCCACGTCGGCGCTGGCCACCGCGGTCGGCTGGCTGCCCCCGGTGGTTGCCGTCCTCCGCGCCCCGCAATGCCATCCCGGACGCCGCCGCGCCCGCGTGCTGTTACTCGTCCCACCGGTCGCCGTATCGGCCTTCCTGGGTGCTGCGGCGGTTCTCCGGCTGATCACCCACGGGGTGGGTGTCGGCCCCACCGGGTTTCTGGTCCTGGTCGGGCTCGGCCTGTTCGCTGGTGCCGCCTGCGCCGCCGGACCGGCCGCCGCGCTGCGGCACGTTACGCCGAGCGGTGCGGGGCTGCGCGTCGCCACCCTGGCCAGCGCGGTCGCCACAGCACTCATGGCGGTGGCCGTTACCGCCAGCGTCGGCTGGGGCCTGGTCACCTTTGCCGACCGGCCCGGTTTTACGGCACTGGCCGGCTACGGCACGGTCATGGCGGTCACGCTGGTGGTCGCGGCGACTTCCTCCGCACGCGGCCTGCGGGCCGCCATCACACGTACCCGGGGCAGCGTCGATGCGCACTGACCGTTGGTGGCTACGCCGAACCCTGAAGACCCTGCTCGTCCTGGTGATCGTGCTGGTGGTGACGCTCGGCGGCTACATCGGCTATGTGGCGGCCCGGCGGGGGCAGCAGGTCACCCTGCCCGCCCCGACCGGCCCTCATCCAGTCGGCCGGACCACGGCCGACTGGACCGACCACGCCCGCACCGATCCACTCGCCCCGTACCCGGGCATGCCGCGAGAGCTGTCCGCGTGGCTGTGGTACCCGGCCGCACCCGCCCCCGGCGCGCCACCCGCGCCCTACGCCCCGGGCGCATGGTCGGGACTGCACATGGGCGGCCTGCCCGGACTGGGCGAGACCAGGTTCGACGACATCCGGGTGCACGCCGTCGCCGACGCCCCCGTCGCCGCCGGCCGGTTCCCCGTGGTGGTGCTCGAACCCGGGTTGGGCCTGGCCGCGCCGCAGTACACCACGCTCGCGGAGAACCTGGCCAGCCACGGATACCTGGTCGCCGGGATCACCCCCACCTACAGCGCGAACCTGACCGTGCTGAACGGACGGCCGGTGAACGCGACACCCGCCGGTAACCCGCAGGACTCCGACACGGCCGCCATGCGCCCGGCCAACGACCGGCTGGTCAGCGTATGGGCTGCCGACGACCGCTTCGCCGCAACCCGGGTCGCCGCGCTGGAAGCCACCGGCCCCTTCGCCGGGCACGTCGACGCGGCCACCACCATGTACCTGGGCCACTCCTTCGGCGGAGCCGCCGCGCTGCAAGCCTGCCACGACGACCCGCACTGCGCCGGAGCAGCCGACCTGGACGGAACCCAGTTCGGCACGGTCGTCCACTCCGGACTCGGCAAACCGATAATGCTGCTGGCCAGCCAGAGCTCCTGCATCACCGGAACCTGCCGGCCGAGCAATGCCGACGAGCAATCCGAACGCGACGCCGCCCGCGCCTTGCTGACAGCCAGCACCGGGCCCGTCTGGAGTTACCGGCTCAACGGGGCCGAGCACTTCAACTTCAGCGACTACGGCGCCTACTACCTGGCCGCGCCGATCCGGTCTGTGGTCGGGCTCGGGTCGATCGACAGCGACGACGCGCTGACCATGACCAACGCCTACCTGGCCGCGTTCGTCGACCATGTGGCCCGCGGCCTGCCGGAACCGCTGCTGGTCGGCCGGTCCTCGCCGTACCCCCAGGTCGAGGTACAGCGCACCGCGTCGTGAGCATGTGCACAGGAGTTTGGATATCCGTGTAGCCGACTGTGCAACATCCCGCGAGTTCCCCTGAGCCCCGCTGAGTCTTTGCCCCCGTGGCCAGGGCGTTCTCCCTCTTCAGGGTGCCTTGTCGTCGACTGACGTAACTTCGAGATTCTTGAAGCGTTCTCATCGTGTCCGGCCGATCGACAGTCGGGCTGAAGGTGAGGAGGCTCGGGTTGGCGGCGCTGGCGGACGGCACGATCCGCGGGGACGTCGGGCACCTGGAGCAGATCAGGACCTGGTTCGGCCGGCCCCTGTGGGACATGGAGCCGGCCGACGCCGACGCGTACTTCGGCAAGGTGCTGCGGAACTCACCCAGCGGCACCCGCCTCGCCCGGTCGCAGGCGCTGACGACGTACTTCATGTTCCTGGAGCTGCGGCACAAGGTCGAACTCCACCGGATGAGCGGCCGGGTCATCGAGTGCCCGATCGACGAGATGAACCGGCCGCGCGGAGCCAAGGACGCCCAGCTGCGGATCCCGCCGACCGAGCCGGAGGTCGGGACGCTGTTCACCGGCTGGGGCGGCGAGCTGGCCACCTGCCGCAAGTTCGCCCCGACCGCCCGGAACTACACCGCGGCGAAGCTGATGTAGCAGGTGGGGCTACGGGTGAGCGAGGCGTGCAAGCTCGACCTGGCCGACATCAAATGGAACCTGGGCCGCTTCGGCAAGCTCCACGTGCGCCACGGCAAGGGCGCCCGCGGCTCGGGGCCGCGCGAGCGGATGGTGCCGCTGATCAACGGCGCCGACCGCACACTGCGGTGGTTCATCGAGGACGTCTGGGGCCAGTTCGACGAAGACCACACCCGCCCCGGTGCCCCGCTGTTCCCCTCCGAGCGCAAGTACGCAGACGGCTCCTCGCGCCGCGTCGGCGACGACGCCTTGCGCAACAGCCTGGCCGCTGCGGCGAAGGCCCATCTTCCCGCCTGGGCCGACACGCTCACGCCACACGTCCTGCGGCACTTCTGCGCGTCCGAGCTCTACCTCGGGGGCCTTGATCTGCTCGGGATCCAAGAGGTCCTCGGACACTCCTGGATCGCCACCACGATGCGGTACATCCACGTCCAGCAGACCCAGGTCGAGGACGCCTGGGTGTCCGGGCAGCAGCGCGCCGCGAAGCGGCTGGAAGGACTGATGGGATGAAGTGGAACCTGCGGCTGACCGCCGCGAACAAAGGCATCTGGAAGGCGTCCGAACTCCAGCGGAGCCTGGCCGAACACGGCATGGTGATCTCGGCCGGGAAGATGTCCGGCCTATGGTCTGGCCAGCCAGTCTCCCTCAAGCTGGAAGACCTGGACGTGATCTGCGTCGTGCTCGGATGCGAGATCAGCGACCTGCTGATTCCCGAGCCCGGGAAGCTCAGGCGCCCCGGTCAGCAGGCCGGCGTCCAGGAGGCCACGACCGGCTCGATGGTGGCCCCGGCCGTGGTGCCCAAGCGCCGCGACGGCCGTTCCTTGCCGCCGATGTGACCTCCTCGCCATCACCATGGGGAAGATCAGCGAGAAAAAGTCGGCGGCCTCCTGCTCAGGCTGTTTCGCCTGGGGGCAATTGCCCGGCCTGTTCTGCCGCGGCTGCTACACCTACGGCCAGCAACACGCCGTCGGCGAATGCGCCGGTTGCCGACGGCAGGTCCCGGTCGATGACAAGTACGGCTACTGCCGTCTCTGCCGGGCTCAGGCGACCTGGGCGATCAAGGCCAGCGGCAAGGCTTCGGTGATCGAGCCGCACCTACGACAGGTGACCTGCCAGCAGCTGTTCTTCGCGAACCTCCAGCGGCCCAAGAATGGCGGGCCGCGGGTCGGCAAGGCCGGACGGCGCGTGCTGAAGCCGTCGCCGCTTCCCGAACCGCCTCGCGTGATCACGACGTCGACACAACTGACGCTGTTCACTGCCCCTCGGGACTTCCGTCGGTTCGACCGGGAACTCCACGCCGACCTGGCCAATCCCTGGCTGGTCCGGGCCCGGCAGGCCGCTCGGGCGCTGGGAGAGGCCCGCGGCTGGAGCCGCTGGATCGCCAGTGACGTGAACCGAGCCCTGGTCATCGTGCTGTCCGGCTTCCGCGAAGGTGAGTCGATCCGGTACTCCGAGCTCTTCCCTGCCCTGCGAGTCCGTGGGCTTCCCATCGTGCGGACCGCCGAAGTCCTCGACCGCCTCGGCCTGTTCACCGACGACCGGGCCCCCGCCGTCGACCGGTGGCTGGAACGGAAACTCGACGGGATGCCCCCGGGCATCCACCGCGCCGTCGAAGCCTGGGTTCGCACTCTCCTCGACGGTGGACCGCGGTCAGAGCCTCGCTCCCGGCACACGGCATGGGCCTACCTGGGCGAGCTCCAGCCGGTGCTGCTGCAGTGGTCCAGCCGCTACGACCACCTGCGAGAAGTCACCCGGGAGGACATCATCACGGCCCAGGACGCCGTCACCGGCAAGCAGCGCGAAAGCCGCATCGTCGCGCTGCGGTCGCTGTTCCGGCACGCGAAGAAGAACGGCCAGATCTTCCGCAACCCCACGATCCGCATCCGTGTCCCCCGGCAGACCGGCGGCGTCCTCCAAGCCCTCGACCAGGCGGACATCGACGAAGCCATCGCCACCGCCACCACCCCAGACATCCGACTCATCGTCGCCCTGGCCGCCGTCCATGCGGCACGACCGAAGATGATCCGCACCATGCAGTTGGACGACGTCGACCTGGGCAACCGGCGCATCACCGTCGGCGGCCACGTCCGCCCGCTCGACGACCTCACCCGCAGTGCGGTCCTGGACTGGCTCGACCACCGCCGCCGCCGCTGGCCGAACACGGCGAACCCGCACCTACTGATCACCCAGAAGACCGCCGTTGAACTCGGCCCGGCCGGCAAGCTCTGGACCACCCGGGCCACCCGCAACCTCACCGCCACCCTCGAACGGCTCCGCGCCGACCGCCAGCTCGAAGAGGCCCTCACCCACGGCGCCGACCCCCTCCACCTCGCACTGGTCTTCGGCATCGATGAGAAGACCGCCATCCGCTACGCGGACTCGGCTCGCCGCCTCCTGGAATCCAGTTCCGAGTCGCTGAACGACGTGAAAGCATCGAAGGGTGATCAAAACTGAGGACCTGGCCGACGGGCGCCTGCTGCAGGTGACAACGTCCTGGCACCACTACCCGGAGAGCGAGCCGTCCCTCCTGCACATGTGGCTACACATGGATGGTCTTGGCCCCGTCCGGTTCCACACAGCTGGCGACGGCTTGGCCCTGGAGATCGACCAGCCCCACGGCCTCTACGATATGGACGAGTACGGCCGCACCACCGTCGAGGACGATCCACCGGACTTCCCGACGAGTCCGTTCGTCGGCGAGCAGGTCCTCTCCGTCCGAGAGATCCGGTATCGGGACGGGAACCTGGACTTCGCCGTTGGTATCACCGTTCAGTTCCCTAGCGGAAGCATCCGCATTCTCAACCTCGCCGACGAGCTCGTCCTCGCCCACGACCAGCACCTGGGCCCGGTCGAGGCGCATCTCCACGAGGTCACGACACACGTGGCACCAGATCCCTCGCCGTGAGTTCGGAGCGAACTCGCGGGGCCAGCTCCGCACAGCACAGGATCCGCCCCGCGGGTTCCCGTTGAAAGTCCTTCACTTCGTCTGAACCCACGGGACTCCCGGCCCCGGACTCCTATCTCTGACCTCAGCCGCAAAGTAGCGGTCAGGGTCGTGTGAGCGCCGCCTACTTGGGCTGCCGGGGCACGGTCTTGGCCCGGTCGAGGTGCCCGTACACCGTGGAGCGGGGCACTCCGAACAGGTCGGCGATCAGTCCCCGAGGCCGGCGTCTCCCGCTGGCGTGCGGAGCTCGACCCGGCGACTGGCAGGCTGAGGTCGCCGAGGAAACCGCGACGGCGGAGGAGACAGGTAGCGTTCGTGGCACCAGCCTGCGGCTGGGCCACGAACGCTAATGTCATCCATTCTTGGCTAGCCTAGCGGTGCTAGCGTGCGGGACGTTGGACCGCAGGGCGGCCCTTGAGTCTCGCTAGGCCCAGGCAGGGCAGGTCTTGTCCGTGCGGTAGTTGTAGCCGTTGCTGTTGACGAAGACTCGGAGGCACAGGAAGGAATCTCCCCACGTAGGGCCAACAGTGAAGGCAAAGCGTACCGCTCCGCGGCCTTCCCATCCCTCGTTGTCGACGGTGACCGAGTTGTTGTTTGGGTCGTAGCTCCAGCCCGACGCTCCGTTCCCGTCGACGTTGGTGACCCACGGGTCTTTGGTGAGGGCGCCGTTGGCGGCGCAGATGTTGGTCGTCTGGTAGCCGGTGGCCAGCCTCCAGCCGATCGCGTTGTATTGATCGATCTGGCCCCGGACAGACCAGCAACCGGTGTACGCCGGGTTCCTCATGCTCTGCGGCAGCTTGCCGCCGCCGCTGATCTTCGGCGCGCCGTACGGGGTGGTGATTTCCTTGAAGAACTTTTTGTCCGCCGGAGACAGTTTGTTGAACGCCGCCTCGGGGTGCGCGGCGTGGGCGACCCGGTTCACCAACGCCTTGGCCGTTGCCACGAAGAGCTTTTTGTCCGCCGGAGACAGCTTGTTGAACGCCGCCTCGGGGTGCGCGGCGTGGGCGACCCGGTTCACCAACGACTGGACGGCTGCCGTGCTCGGCACCGTGGTCGCCGCGCTGGCCGTGCTGGCGGCGCCGGTGGTGCCGGCCAGAGCCAGCATTCCGGTCGCGGCGAGCATGGCAAGAGTCTTCTTCATGTCCGATCTCCTGGATCACGCGTGGGAGTCGACCTGTTGCCGTCCCCCGCCTAAAGCCGCTTGGTCCGAACTGGCGCGAAGCGGCAAAGCCAGATTGCTCGCGCGGGCTTGGCGTCGTCCCGTATCCCGTACGACTCCGTACACCACACGCATAGGATGGGCTTGTCAGGGACGCACGAAGCGGGGGCATCGTGACTGAAACGCCGGGCGCACTGCCGGATCCGGACGGGGCGGTCGATCTGCCCGAGTTCATCAGTCTGCTGGGGGAACTGCGTGCGTGGGCGGGGACGCCCTCGTACCGGTTACTGGCAAAGCGGGTGGGGCCGCTCATGCGGCCGCCACGCGAGCTGTCCACCATGACGGTTGCGGACGCATTCAAGGCCGGGCGGCGCCGTCTCGATCTGGACCTCGTGGTCGCGATCGTCCGTGCCCTCGGCATCGACGGACCCGCGCTCGATCGCTGGCGCCAGGCCTGCATCAAGGTCCACGCACAGGCCAAAACCGGCGGTCCCGTCGGCGTGTTCGGTCAACTGCCAACGGATCTGGTGACGTTCACCGGGCGCCGTGAGGAACTCGCGCGTCTGATCGCGGACGCGACGCAGCACCACGAGGCCGGCAGCGCGAACACGGTCGTGATCTCTGCGGTCGAGGGCATGGCCGGGGTCGGCAAGACCCAACTCGCGATCCACGCCGCCCACGAACTCGTCCGTGCCGGCCACTTCACCGACGTGCAGCTGCATGTGAACCTGCGCGGCTTCGACCCCGAACTCCCGCCAGCCGACCCCTCCGCCGTCCTGGAGGCCTTCCTGCGGCAACTGGGCGTGCCCGCGCAGCAGATCCCCGGGAGTCGGGATGAGCGGGCGGCGATGTACCGCGACCGGATGCGGGATCGTCGTGCCTTGGTGCTGCTGGACAACGCCGCCACTGAGGATCAGGTCCGTGACCTCATCCCAGCTGGGCCCACCTGCCTGGTCCTGATCACCAGCCGCCGCAGTCTGGCCGGACTCGACGGTGCCGCTCCGCACCTGATCGACACTTTCACCGTAACCGAAGCACTCGACCTGCTCACCCGGATCGCCGGGCACGACCGTGTGGCCGCCGAGCCCGAAGCTGCCGCGCGCGTCATCGAGTACTGTGACCGCCTCCCGCTCGCCCTGGCGTTGACCGCCGCCCGGCTCCGCTCCCGGCCCGCCTGGAGCCTGGCCGAACTAGCCGACCGGATGCAGGCCGGGCGTCTGGCGGCGATCAGCGCCGGTGGCCGCGCGATACGCCCTGTGTTCGACGCGTCCTACCAGGCGCTCCCGGACAGGGCACAGCAGGTGTTCCGTCTCATCGGCCTTCACCCTGGCCCAGACTTCGGCGCAGCGGCGGCCGCCGCATTGGCAGGCATCACCGCCCGCGAGGCCGTCGAGGTACTGGAACTGCTCCTGGACGAACATCTGCTCCAGCAAAAGCGCAGCGGGCGCTTCGAACTCCACGACCTGCTCCGTGCCTACGCCAATGAGCAGGTCATCGCCATTGACCCTGGCCAGGAGCGCCGCGCTGCGGTGCACCGGATGCTGGATCACTATGTGCGTACCGCGCACGACGCCGCCCTGCTGGTGGAACGGGGCCGGGAGCCGCTGAACCTGCCCCCGCCGCAACCGGGGGTCTGCCTGGAACACTTCGCCGATCACGAGCGGGCGCTGGCCTGGTTCACCACCGAACATGCCGTGCTTCTGAGCGCTGTAGGACACGCCGCCGCCACCGGTTTCCACGCCCACACCTGGCAGCTGGCCCACGCCCTCGCCACCTACCTCGATCGGCGCGGGAACTGGCACGACCTTGCCGCCGTCGGCAACACCGCAATAGACGCCGCCGACCGGCTGGCCGACCCCCTCGGGAAGGCCATCGCGCACAATATCGTCGCCCGCGCACACCGCCGCCATGGCGACTATGAGGCCGCCCAGCATCACCTGCGTCACGCCCTCGACCTGTTCGGCCGGACCGGCAACCTAAACGGGCAAGCCGATTCGTACATCGAACTGGCCAAGGTGAAGGCATGGCAGAGCCCTCCGGCCCTTGCCGAAGGACTTGCGCTTGCCCGTCAGGCCCACGCCTTGTACCAGTCCTGTGGCCACCGGCTGGGGCAAGCTCAGACCCTGACCGCCATCGGCTGGTCACACGCGCGCCTCGGCCACCCTGCACAGGCCTTGACCTGCTGCCGACAAGCTCTGCCTGTCCTTGAAGAACTCGACGACCGTGAACGGCAAGCCCACGCCTGGGACAGCATCGCCTACGCCCACAGCCACCTGGGCCAGCACCCCCAAGCCGTCGCGTGCTACAGACTCGCCCTTGACCTGTGCCGCGACCTCGGCGACCGCCCGCTGGAAGCAGACATCCTCAACCGTTTCGGCGACGCCCACCATGCCGCACACCACCCCGACGCAGCCCACAACGCCTGGCAACAGGCCCTGGACATCCTCACCGAACTCGATCAGCCCTACGCCCACCAGATCCACGACAAGCTCGGTCTGCACCGTGACCGGTGGGAAGTCCCGAACAGGGGGCGTGCCAGCAGGCGGCATGAAAGGGCGTTCTGAACCAGGACCATCACTCCCCTTGTCAGCCTCTCCTGTCACCGCTGTTCACGTGAACGGCACCGGGCATCGGGAGCCGGAGACGAGGAGAGGCGACCAGAGTGGTTGATCGGCTCGTGCTGCTTCACCCAGTTCCGCAGCGTCTCCCGCGAGCCGATGCCGAGCTTCTCCGTCACCGCTTGCAAGGCGGCCGTCTCGTTCGGGTAGTCGCCGCGCACCTCAGCCACCATGCGCACCGCACGACGGCGGAGCTCAAGTAACGGGAAGGTCGTGCCATGACTCGATCCTTTCATAAAATCGAGTCTCTATTCGATTGGGGGCGGTTCACCGGCTACGAGAAAAGACTTGCCAGAGCCGCTTCAGGCTGTATGCGGGCAGCAGGAGTCACACGGTTGGCCAGCCCGGGATGAAGTGTGCCGCGAGGGCATGCAAAGTGATCCATGTGAAGGCAGTACGCCCAACTGGTCTGGAGATTCCTATGTCACGAACATTCGCGGTCGGCGCCCTCCTCGGCCTCGTTCTCGTAACCGGGTCGTCCACGGCTGCATACGCTGTGGTCGCGCCGGCAGTCCCTCACATCATGACAGAAGCCGCGACCGTCCAGGCCGGCGCGACCGCCTTCGGCGGCCTCGGCGAGGACGATGGGACTGACAACGACTGCAACGGCATCAATGCCACCGGCAACCTGTGCACTTGATTGACATCTGTCCTCCTCCGCCTCGCCGAGAAATACTGTCGGCTTTGACGGGCCGTTAGGTGATCAAGGCGCATGGGCGGGTGGCGGTATCCGCGCGCAGCACGGCACGCTCGCACCCGTCCGCCCATGCGTTAGCCTGACCAAGCAGCTCGGAGTCGAACTTGTCGAACGACTTGGAAGCAGTGAGCCCTTTCAGCGTTGCCTCTCCAGAGTGAGGACGGCTTTGGCGATGACGGCCATGAGGTTGGGGCTGCAACGCGCTCTGCGGAAGATCCGCCAGGACTTCAGTCGGGCGACTCCGCGTTCGACGGGTGCCCGGGCCGCGGACAGGGCCCGGTTGACGGTCCGCTCGGTGGGGGTGAGTTCGCCGTTGGGCGGGCGGCGCTTGGCGGTGGTGACCCAGTCTCCGGCTCCGATGTAGGCCCTGTCGGCGAGGACCGGGACGCCCTGGCGCTCACAGATTCGGATGATCTTGTGGGTGCGGGCGGCCGTCAGGTCGTGGGTCCGGCCCGGCAGCGCCGGCGACAGCCACAGGATCTCCCCGGCCGGATCTGTGACGACCTGCACGTTCACTCCGTGCCGTTTGTGTTTGGAGGAGTAGTCGGCCTGCCCGTCGCCGAGCCGGTCGCACTCGGCGAGGGTGCCGTCCAGGAGCGCGTAGTCGGGGTCCGTCTCACGCAGCACCTTCAGCAGGCCCGGCGCCTTGTCCGCCAGGTGCCGGACGACTGTCGTGACGTAGGCGTGGGCGGTGCCGACCGATATGCCGAAGCCCGCGGTGAGCTGCGTGAGGGTGTCGTGCCGCCGGAGGTAGACCAGGGCGACGAGAGCACGCTGGTGCGGCGGGAGCTTGCAGCGACGGTCACCCTCGCGGGTGACGATGAGCATGGTTACCCACTCGACCAGAGCGTGAGGCAGGTCGAGTGCGGCAGGATATGGGACCAACGAGGCTCCCGCGCTGCTGAGTTGAGACGTCGAACACCTCTCTCAACGGAACGGGAGCCTCGTGCGTTGCGGGTGCCGGCTCGTCACCCATCCGGTGGCCGCTCTGAAAGTGCTCACTGTAGTTCGGCGAAGTGGTCATGTAAGGGACGGTAGTCGTCGGCACTGACACTCGCCCGGTCGGGTGAATCCGGAGCCTGCGGAGAACCCCGTCAGGCACGAAGAACGTACTGACAGACGTGGAACCGATCCAAGAAGTGCACCTGTCCGAACCCGGCCTGCTCGTCATCGACGTGGCGGGTTTCGACGACGCTACCGTCCTCGCCTTCCAGGCCGCGGTCGCCCGGACCTGGGGAACCGCGCTCGCCGAATGCACCACCCGAGAGGCCGGCCAGCCGGGTGTGCGGCTGCGGATGTACACCGATCTGCGGCAGGTCCTCGAGAAGGCTTCCCCACCCGAGCGGGTGTCGGCGGGGACATAGTGAGGCGTGGTCCGTCACCACGGGGGGAGTGACGGACCCGCCGGGGTCCACGGTGCCACACCAGTCCCCAGGCGCGCTGGGTCTCCAGGTGAACTCGCCGCGGGTCAACTCGACGCCGGGCGAGCGGGGCTCGTTGGTTGCGGGCCTGCAGCAGGGCGACGACGACGGCCGCGTACGCGCGGGATCGGTCCCAGACGGCGAAGTAGTCGGTTCGTTCGGCGGCTGAACGAAGACCTTCACCGCCCCCCGGCTCTGCGCGGCCATCGTCGAACCGCCTGACCTTCAACGGCACGATCATCGAGACCGGCAACACCGACTCCTGCCGGCTCGCCTCCACCCGGGCCCGGGTGGAGGAACCCGCCAAGGCCGGCTGACACCTGCAGGCCCCACCTCGATGGCCCGCCGCCCTCACGGGCGGCGCGCTGTCCCACCCCATCTTTGAACCTCGATTGAACTCCTCGCGCTCGCCCGGCTTCATCGCGATGAGTGCGGACGCTGCCGAGCACGACCTCAGTCGGACAGCGCGACCGGGGACCACATGCCGAACCACTGCTCGGCGCCCCAATCCTCATACCGTCGCACCTCGGTGAACCCCAGCTTCGCCGCGAGGCGAATCGAGCGTTCGTTGGCGGTCTGGGTGCTGAGCACCACCGGCTCGCCGGGCAGCGCTTCGGCGCACCAGTCGAGTGCCGCCGAGCATGCCTCCGCGGCATACCCGTGTCCCCACGCCTGCGGCAGGAACATGTAGCCGAGTTCGACCTCCGAGGCTCCGGGGCGGACGTGAACCGGATGCTCCGGGTCGCGCCGCTCAAGCGTGACGATCCCGATCATCGCCCCGTCGAGATCGACCACGAAGAGGCCAGGGCGCCGTTTGGGTGTCTCTGGCACCGCACGCTCGAACTCGTCGCGCTGTCGAGGGCCACCGATGTAGGTGCCCACCTTGGGCGAGGTGAACAACTCGATGACCGCCGCACGGTCGCGGGCCTCGGGCTCACGGAGCACGAGCCTCTCGGTATTGATCGGGGCAGGTGGCCAGGCGACGGGGCCTAACTCAGTCATGCAGGCCAGCCAATCAGCAGGCTCGGTAGCGATCAAGACTCGCGGACCGATCACCCCGCCTGCCCAGGGACGTCCTTCTTCTCTCACATCCCCTGCAACGAGCCACAACCCGCACTGCTTCACCCTGGGGGCAAGGACGGGATCTGACGTCATTCCTCGTGAACATCCACGGCCCCGCCGACTGCCCACCGCCACCCAAACGGATGGGCAAACGCTGCTGCTTGAAGTGAACGAAGCCAAGCTGGGCTTCCTTGTGGCTGACCATGGTGGGCCAGCCGGTCTGGTACCAGTGGTCCCACTGCTCGGGCGACAGGCGCACTCCGTTTGGTACCCAGTTCTGGGAGGAACCATCCCCGCGTGTGCGGGGATGGTCCCCAGCATCCGCCGTCAAGAAGGTTCTTCACGGCCTGCTCCCCGCACCTGCGGGGATGGTCCCGCCCCCATATTCGACGCCCCCGTCAATAGCCTGCTGCTCCCCGTCCCGGCAAGGTGATCCGCCGGCACCGCTGCCCGTCCTGCTCCCCACGCACGCGGGGATGGTCCCGCCGGCGCCGTCGACGTCGTTCCGCTCACGGACTGCTCCCCACGCACGCGGGGATCGTCCCCTCAGAGGGCGGTACGCGACTTGATGTCCGGTTCGTTATCGCGTGAAGGTGTGACTGTGGGGACTCCGGGCCGGTCATCGAGTTTGGCCGTGCTGGAGTGGCGGGGTGAGTGAGCGCAAGTCCTACAAGAGTGATTTATCCGATGAGCGGTGGGCGCTGATCGAGCCGGTGATCACCGCGTGGAAGGCGAAGCACCCTTCCGTCAGTGGCCACCAGGGCAACTACGAGATCCGGGAGATCGTCAACGCACTCCTGTACCAGACTCGGACCGGCTGCCAATGGGACTACCTGCCTCACGACCTGCCTCCGCCCGGTGCGGTGAAGTACTACTTCTACAAGTGGCGGGACGATGGCACCGACCAGACCCTCCACGAGCTGCTGCGAGGCTCGGTCCGGGAGCGGGCCGGGCGATTAGAGGACCCGTCCTTGGTGGTCCTGGACACGCAGAGCGTGCGCGCCGCGGTGAACGTGCTCGCGGCGACGACTGGCAGGGATGCCGCGAAGAAGGTGCCGGGTCGCAAGCGCGGACTGGCGGTGGATGTGCTGGGCCTGGTCGTCGCGGTGGCGGTGTTCGCGGCGAGCGCCCACGAGAATGAGCTTGGCACCGCTCTGCTGGACGAGGTCGCTGTGCGGGCGCCGTCGGTGGTCAAGGCCCTGGTCGACCAGGGCTTCAAGCAGAAGGTTGTCCAGCACGGCCGGGCCCTGGGCGTGGACGTCGAGATCGTTGAGCGGAACCCGCGGGATGTCGGGTTCGTTCCGCAGCCCATCCGGTGGAGAGTCGAGCAGACCTTGGGGACCTTGATGCTGCACCGGCGGCTCGTGCGGGACTACGAGTCCCGGCCGGCCTCCTCTGTCTTCCGCGTGTACTGGGCCGAGACCGACCGGATGCCCCGGCGCCTGATCGGCGCCACTGCCACCAGCTGGCGCGCCCCGGCCGACCTCGCGGGACCTCGCCTTGGATGAACCGGTACGGGCGGCATGAGTATTAGCCGGCTTTTCGCCCGGATCGCCGAGCGGGAGGCCGAACTCGTGGTCCAGGCTGACGCGTTGGGGGCCGAGATCGGCCAGCTTATCGACCGCCTGAACGACATCGAGCGCGATCTTGAGCACGTCCGGATCACCCGGCAGACCGCCACCACCCTGGCCGACGGGCTCGACCAGGACGCTCCTTCCCCGCCCGAGCCGGAACTGCCCGAGCACCCGCTTTACCCTCAGCTCCTCGCCGTCTTCCACGAGAAACAGCGGCCCCTGCGCGCCCGTGACCTGTGCGAAGCCCTCGACCTCGGGCTGCTGCCGAAGAATATCGAAGGCGTCCGCTCCAAGCTCAAGCGTCTCGTCGCCCGTGGCATTCTCACCGAGACCGAGCCCGGATTGTTCACCCAGAACCGGCCGTAGGACATCCAGCGCCTCCGCGACCAGCACACCTCACCCAACACAACTCACGACGGGCATCGGGTCGCGTACCGCCCTCTGAGGCTCAGATGGCGGTAGAGAGTGCGACGTGGCGCCATTGGTCGAGTTCACGTCGCACCAGATCCAGCTTTGCCCCGACACGCTCGACCGCGTCCGCGCCCAACTGCAGGCGCAGCGGCGGGTTGGCAACCTCGGTGACGTCGACGATGGCTTTGGCTCCCTTCACCGGATCGCCCGGCTGGCGGCCGTCGTTTTTGGCCAGTGCCTCGCGCACCGGTCCCGCGCCGGCGGCGTAGTCGACGATGGCGGCTGGTTCGACCTGGATGCTGGAGCTGTTGAGGAAGTCGGTGCGAAAGCCGCCCGGCTCTATGATCGTGACGCGGACGCCAAGCGGGGCCAGCTCGCCGTGCAGTGCCTCGGAGATGCCCTCGAGGGCGAATTTCGACGCGCCGTACAGGCCCGCCGCCGGAACGGTGGCGAAGCCGCCCACAGAGCCGATGTTCACGACATGTCCGGATCGCTGAGCGCGCAACGTCGGCAGGGTCGCCCGCAACGTGTTAAGCACGCCGAACACGTTGACGTCGAACAGATCCCGGGCAGCCTTGTCGGAGGTCTCCTCGATCGCGCCCACGAGGCCGTAACCGGCGTTGTTGGCCACGATGTCGATCCGGCCGAACTCCGCCAGGCCAGCCTCCACCGCGGCCGTCAACTGCTCCGGTGCGGTCACGTCCGCGTTCACCGCCAGCAGTCCGTCCGGCATTTCCGGGTGCGCCTTGAGCACCGCCGACACATCCCTCGCCGTAGCGATCACGCTATGCCCTCGATCCAGCGCCTCACGGGTGATCTCCGCGCCGAGCCCACGCGATGCACCGGTAACAAACCAAACGCTCATGTTCTCCCCTATTCCGATGGCACGATTGGCCAACAGCTCGACGCTAGAAACTAGAGTCGGGTCTAGATCAAGAGCTGTGTGACGGGAGTCGCTCATGGACCTGAGCATCGGCGAGGTGGCAGAGCGCAGTGGGCTGAGCGTTCACGCGCTGCGGTTCTACGAGCGGGAGGGCCTGTTCGCCAACCCGGTGCGCCGCCTGTCCAACGGCCGTCGGATCTATCACGAGGAAGATCTGGAGTGGCTGGCGATCTGCACGAAGTTGCGCTCCTCCGGCATGTCACTGGCCACGATCCGGCAATACATCGAGCTGGTCGGTCAGGGCCCGGGCAACGAACATGAGCGGCTGGAATTGCTGCGCCGGCACGAAAACCACGTGGAGGCGCAGATCCGGGAGCTGCAAGAGACCCTGGACGTGATGCGGCACAAGGTGAGGATCTACGAGGACCATGTCGTCCGCGGCGAGGCCGACCGGCTCTGGAATCCGTCCCACCCGGATGCGGCAGCCCAGGCCAGCACTCACCAGGAGTGCCATCCGTCAGAGGGTGGGACGTGAGTTGATGTCGCTCACCCCGCTACTCCAGCACGGCCAAACCCGTTGACCGGCCCGGATTCCCCACGGCCACACGTTCAGGCGATAACGAACCGGACATCAAGTCGCGTACCGCCCTCTGACACCGCGGCCCTATGGCCACTCATTTGTCACAGCCTCGCAACCGCCTCTGAAGCTCCCTTGCAATTTGCTTACGCGAACACATAGTTTACTGTCGCACGGCAGGATGGGCGGCTTCAACCATCCCTTTCTGACCGCAACTAGGGGATTGTCATGGCACAGGCAGCAGCAATCATTCGCATCCACGAAGGCAGCGGCAAGGCCGTCTGGCCCCTCGGGGCGCGAGCCGTCTCCCACATCGGCAGCGCCTGCGCGATCGAGGGAACCGGCGACTTCACCCCGGAGGACTTGCATCTCGTACGCCGCCAGTTCCCCGGCCAGTACGCGACGCTCGACGGCGACGTGATCACCGCGTGGCCGCCCGCAAGCCCGTAAGGCCGGTAAACACCTGGACACGTCGGTTCGATGACAGGCACTCGGCGGCTGGCGACGCCACCGAAGCCGGCGGCCGGAAGAACCGGCGCGCTGAGCCCTCATTCTCATCCACGGCGGACTCGCACGGTCCGTTCGGCCCGACGAACGCTCCCTGAGATGTGCGGGTGCGACGAGCGGAGACACAGAACTACAAATCGACACCCAGTTCCGAAAGTGACCGGATACCTCCCGAGTTGTGCGAGTGAACTCAGATAACGAGCTGGGAAGTTGACTGACATATGCGTAACCTTGCGATCACGCAAAGACATGACCGCAGCTGGACCAGGCCGCGGTTCTGGGCCGCCGCATGCCGGAGGCCGGGGGCAGTGGTCAACCCGACCACGTCGTACGGGGAGACAACGTGACAGCAACACAACGATGCTCTACGGGGCACAACATCGGCGCTGTTCGCACCCGGAAGCACACAACAGCCTTGCTCCTCGCTGGCAGTCTGTTGGCGCTGGCCGGGTGTAGTGACAACAACTCGGACGCGTCGTCCAAGCCCAGCCCTACGCCGACTGTTGCCTCGCCGGCCCCCAGTTCCACCGTGGGCGCCGAGGACGCAGCTGTCCTCGCGGCGTACACCGCCTCCTGGGACGCGCAGACGAAGGCCTACAGCAAGGCCTCCTCGACGGGCACCGACCTGAAAAAGAACACCACCTTGCGAGCCCTGTTCGACATCGAGCACGACCTCGAGGTCATGCACAAGGCCGGACAGGTGACCATGGGCACGCCGGTGATCAGCCCGAAGGTCGTGAAGGTGACCGACACCAAGATTCCCACGGCCACGGTGACGGACTGCATCGACACGACGCACTGGATCCTGACCGACAAGGCGTCGAAGAAGCCGGTCCCGCTGCCCACGACGCGGCTCATCAAATACGTCAGCACCGCAACGCTTGAAAAGTGGGGGAAGACGTGGATGGTCACAAAGTTGACCGCGCAAGAGCAAGCCTGTTAACCCGCCGCCTCGCTGGACTTACCGGGGCCCTCGCACTGGCCTCGGCAGGCGTGGCACACGCTGGCGGTGATCCTGACGTCGGCGCCGGCAAGTGCCAGGTCATCAAATTCTGCGTTGATGTCGGCGTCGGTGACAAAGCCAGCGGCAGCGGCGGGCGGGCAGGGGGCTCACAAGGCGGCGGCGCCAGCGGCGACAGCAAGGTGGAGTGCAAGTACCAGAAGGTCGACCCGAAGCCCCCGGCCGCATGGCCGGGGTGGAAGGGCGCTGACCCCAAGAAGAACGACGTGTACTTCTACGGGTGCACGGACGGCGGCCAGAACAACCCGGACGGCTTTGCCGTCGTGCCGCTGGGGCAGCCTCCGGCGCCACAGGTCGACCCCCGGGTGCTGGCTCAGCGCGCGGTGGACGCCATGACGCTACTCGGCCCGGACATCGCCAGCCCGCGCGCAGCTGGGAAGTACACCGTGGGCGTCCCGATGTGGATGTGGGTCAACCAGAGCGCCACAACCTATGGGCCGAACACCGCGTCGGCCACGGCAGGCGGGATCACCGTCACCGCGACCGCGAAGGTGTCGAAGATCGTGTGGACGATGGGCGACGGTGCCTCCGTGACCTGCACGGGCCCCGGTACCCCCTACGCCTCGTCCGAAGGCATGGCCCAGTCCCCGGCCTGCGGACACGTGTACTCCAAGACCTCAGCCGGTCCCCAGAACGGCAAGTTTCCCGTGACCGCGACCTCAACCTGGACGATCAACTGGCAGGGCGGCGGACAAGCCGGCCAGCTCACCGAGGTCCGGCAGACCAACATGCAGGTGGCAGTCGGCGAAGTCCAGGTCGTCAGGTAGCCGCCGGAAGGACAGAACGGTGAGCAAGACCCAAGTAGAAACAGCCTCGAACGGTGTCCCGCAGCAGGGACGAGTGGCCGGGCCCGTGGCCCCGCCCCGGGTTTCGGCCCGCAGACGCCGCCCCGGCGTGATCGCCTTGTCGCTGGCGCTGATTGCCGCCGGTGGCGCGGGAGTTGCCGTCCTGCTTGTGCAGGTCGGCAACCGCACGGACGTGGTGACCGTGGTCCGCGACGTCCAGGTCGGCCAGGTCCTCACCGAAGGCGACCTGGGCAAGGCGTCCATCGCCCTGGACCCGGCCGTCAAGGCGGTACGCGCCGACAGCCTCAAGTCGGTGGTCGGCAAGCGGGCCGCTGTAGAGCTCAAGCCCGGCTCCCTGCTCGCGCCCACGCAGGTGACGAAGGACAACCTGGTGAAGGCCGGTGAGCAGCTGGTGCCGATCGGCCTGGAGCCCAAGCAGATCCCGGCGACCGCTCTGGTGCCGGGCCAGAAGGTGGAGTTGGTGCACGTTCCGGCTCAGGGAACGACGGACACCGGCAAGTCGTCGGACGCTGCGCCGCAGACCATCGACGGCCGGGTCGTGAAGGCCTCCGGCGCCGCCCCTGGTACCGGGATCGTGGTCGTCGACGTGGCCACCTCCGCTACCGACGGTCCTACGGCCGCCTCGTGGGAAGCGGCCGGCACCCTGCGCCTGGTTCTCGCAGCCCCGGACGGCAACTGATGGCTGTCATCGCTCTCACCGGGTGCAGCGGCGCGCCCGGCGTGACGACGAGCGCGCTGGCGCTGCTGTTGTCGTGGCCGCTGGAGGCGGGCCGGCGGATGATTCTGGCCGAGTGTGACCCGGACGGCGGTGCCGTGCTGCACGGGCTGCTGCAGGGGACGCTCGGTGACCGGTACGGGCTGCGCAACCTCTCGGTCGCCGTCCGCAAGGGCGAGTTCAGCGAGGCCTTCTGGCGGCAGTTGATCGACTTGAGCAGTGAGGACGGCAAGCAGGAATCTCCGCGCGACCGGCTGCTGCTGCCCGGCCTCACCGACCCCTCGCAGTCGGCGAGCCTGACCCAGGTGTGGAAGGTCCTCGCGCAGATGTTCCGCGGTATTGAGGCCGAGAGCGGGCACGACGTCCTCATCGACCTGGGACGGCGCGGTGCGTACGGGCCCTGCGGGGTGCTGGCCGAGCAGGCCGACGCCACCGTCGTGGTGGTCCGCAACACCCTGCGCTGCCTGCAAGCCGCAGAGGGCCGGGTGCGCGCGCTGGAGGAGCGCGTGGGTGACGTCAGCGTGCTGATGATCAACGAGGGCCCGTATCCCGCAGGCGAGGTGCAGCGTGTGCTGCAGGTGCCGGTAATCGCCACCCTGCCGTACGCGCCGAAAGACGCCCGTGTGCTGTCCGACGGTGCCGAACAGCCACGCCACTTCACCAAGTCGCCGCTGATGAAGGCCGCCCGCACGAGCAGCACGCTGCTCCTCCAGCGGGCCGCCGTGCGCCGGGCCCGCCTCGACCCACGCGGCCTGCGCGCAGGTGGCGGGGAGGTGACCCGTGCGCGCTAGGCCTTTGCACCACGACCCCTCGGTGGCACCGATGCCCCAGGAGTGGCGCCAGACGAACGGAGCACCGGCAGTTGCTGGTGCTGCCTCGAGTACGCAGGTCCTGGGCACGGCAGTCCCGCAGATCACGGTCGACTACCGGGTGGCCCGGGACATCGCGTCCCAGGTCGCCAAGCAGCGCGAGGAACTGATCAAGACCAAACCGGGCATGGACCGGGCCGGCGAGGAGCAGCGCTGTCTGAACTGGATCGCCGAGGCTGTCGCGCTGTGGTCGGACGCCCAGGCGATGACGCCGCAGGAGGACGAGGCGCTGCGGCGCGCTGTGTATGACCTGCTCTTTCGGGCGGGCCGGCTCCAGCCGTACCTGGATGACGAGCGGGTCGAGGACATCATCATCCAGGGTCCGCACGAGGTGTGGCTCGACTACGGCGATGGGGAACGCCGCCGGGTCGGGCCGATCGCGGACTCGGAAGAGGAGCTGCTGGAGCTGCTGCGGGAGCTGGCGCGGGGCTCTGGGCACAGTGAGCGGACCATCTCCACCGCGAATCCCACCCTGGCTCTGTCACTCAAGGACGGCTCCCGACTGCAGGCCATCACGGGGCTGGGGCCGATGACGTATGCGGTCATCCGCCGGCACCGGGTCTCCCACGCCAATCTCGACGACCTGGTCAGGTTGGGCACCATCGACCCGGTCCTGCGCGAGTTCCTGGGCGCCTGCGTGCGCGCGGAGAAGAACATCATGATCGCGGGGAAGCAGAAGGCCGGGAAGACGACTGTGTTGCGGGCGATGCTCAAGGAGTTCGACCCGGAGTGCCGGTTCGCGACCATTCAGACCGAGGACGAGGTGTTCGCCCACCAAAACGGCTACCACAAGCAGGTCGTGTCCCTCATCGGGCGTGAGTCCAACGGGGAGAAGGACGTCACCGGGCGTGGCGCGGGTGAGGTGACGCTGCTGGACCTGATGCATCCGGCGCTGCGGATGTCGCTGGAGCGGATCGTGGTCGGCGAGGTCCGCGGGCCTGAAGTTGTCGCGATGATGCAGGCGTTGACGAACGGGTCGGGTGGCAATCTGTGCACGATCCACGCCCGGCGGCCGGACATCATCTTTGACCGGATCGCCGAGCTGTATGCGCTTGCCCAGGAGAACCTTTCCGAGCAGCTTGCCTATCGGCAGACCGCCAACGGTCTGGACTTCATCGTGTACGTGGACATGACGGATGAGACGCAGATCGGCGGCCGCCGTCACCGCTACGTCTCCCACGTCCTGGAGCTGACCGGGATCGGGGAGAACGGCCGGCCCGCCACCAATGAAATCTTCTCCCCCGGCCGTGAGTGGGGTGAGCTGCGGGCGGTGCCCCGGATGGACCCGGGCTGCATCGATGACCTGCGCCGCGTCGGCTTCGACTCCTCGCTGCTGCAACAGCTCTACGGGGCCTGGCAGGCACCGTTGCCGCTGAAGGTGAGGGCGGGCCGATGACCCTTGTGTTCGGGCTGCTGTGTGGCATGGCGGTGGTCGGCGGGCTGATCGGTGTCGTGGCGGGTGTCGTGGGCACGACCGCGCCGCGCCGGGCGCCGCTGCTCAAGCGCTGGCAGGCGGCGCTGCGCGGCGGGAAGAACCAGAGCGAGGACGCCCGGATGCGGCGGCGGACCCTCATCGCCGCGGCCGTGGTGGTCTTCGTGGCGGTGTGGCTGGTCTCGGGGAACTTCGTCGGGGGTGTGCTGCTGGGCGCGGCCGTCGTCGGCGTGCCCTGGCTGGTCAGCCCGGCGCAGATGGCACAGGAGCGCATCGGTCAGCTGGAGGGCCTGAGCGAGTGGACGCAGCGGCTGGCCGGCCTGCTGCGCCTGGGTATGGGCCTGGAACAGGCGATGATCACCAGCCGTCAGGGGGCGCCGGCCGAACTTGCCGGGCAGATCATCAACCTGTCCGACCGGCTGCGCCTGGGCTGGCGGCCGGACGGAGCGCTGCGGGCGTTCGCCGGGGAACTCGACGATGTCACCGCGGACAAGGTGGTCGCCGCGCTCATCCTGTCCGTCAACGACCGCGGCCCGGGCCTGG
The DNA here is from genome assembly GCF_042869815.1 of Streptomyces sp. NPDC006739. Taxonomy (NCBI): domain Bacteria; kingdom Bacillati; phylum Actinomycetota; class Actinomycetes; order Kitasatosporales; family Streptomycetaceae; genus Streptomyces; species Streptomyces sp. NPDC006739. The sequence goes on along the minus strand of NZ_JBIAGM010000032.1, from coordinate 44,083 downwards.
CTCAGGCCTTGGAGGATCTGTCGGGCACCGTCCGCGAGGAGGTCGCCAAGAAGCGTGCCATTGAGGCGGACCGGGCCAAGCCGCGCACGACCGTGCGGTGGATGACCATCATCACCGTGGGTGTCGTGGTGGCCGGGTTCTTCGTGCCGTCCTACACGAAGCCGTACTCCACCCTCCTCGGCCAGCTCGTGCTGGCCTTCCTGACGGCCGGGTTCGTCGGCGTCCTCGCCCTGATGCGGCAGCTGGGCAACTTCCGCCGCATCCCGCGTTTCCTGATCGCCGACCCGGCCAGCACCGTCCGGCTGCCCGCTCCCGCACCGGAGCCGGAGCCGGAGCCGCCTGCCGCCGCACGAGAGCCGGAAGGGGCCGCGTCGTGAACCTGCTCCCTGTCGTGGTGACCGGCGGTGCGGTCGGCGCCGGCGTCGCCCTGCTGATGAGGGAACTGCTGCCGCCTCAGCCTGCGTTGGGGCCTGCCCTCAAACGCAGTGCCCCGGCCACGCTGACCATGCCCGAGCCGGTACTGGACCGTGAGGAGGTGTGGGGCCGGTGGCTGCTGGCCCGCCTCGAGCGCCTGCCGGGCGTCGAAGTCCCCACCACCAATCTGGCTCTGCTCGGGCAGGGGCCGGGCCAGTTCATGCTCAAGAAGGCCGCGCTGGCCGCGCTGGGGCTGCTCTGCCCGGTGATCGCGACGATTCCGTGGATCATCGCGGGCGTGGGCCTGCCGTTCTACGTGCCCGCCGGTGTCGGACTCCTCGTCGCCGTCCTGCTGTTCATCACCCCGGATCTCGCGGAGCGGGACCAGGCCAAGCGGGCGAGGGAGGAGTTCGCGCACGCCCTGTCCGCCTACCTCGACCTGGTCGCGCTCAAGCGGGCCGCCGACGCCGGCCCCGCGGAAGCTTTGGAGAAGGCCGCCGAGGTCGGCGAGGGCTGGCCCTTCCTGTATCTGCAGGGCGCGCTGCGCCGGGCCCGGCTGGAGAAGATCCCGCCGTACCAGGCGCTCACGGAACTCGCCCACGAGTATGACCTGCCCGTCCTGGACGATATCGCCGACATCATGCGCGGCAGCGCAACCGACGGCGCCGCCGTCTACAAAGCACTGCGGGCCCGCACCGCCGCGCTGAACGCCGAACTGCTCGCCGATCAAGCGGCCGAGGCGAACGCGGCCAGCGAAAAGATGACCGCGCCGGGAGCCCTGTTGGCCGTGCTGGTGATGCTGCTGATGGCCTTCCCCGCGGTGATCCGCATGCTCACCGTCTGAAAAACCACACCGACTCCTTCAACGCTCCAGAGAGGGTAAGGAACATGAAGCACACCGCCGCCCGCACCCGCCGTGCTGTGCTCCAGGCGACCACGCACCCGCACACCGGCCCGCACACCACATCGCTCGGACCGGGAGGTGGCGGCCGGGGAGCGCGCACCTGGGCACGCGCCAACGGCGCAGTCATTAGGCTCACAGCCCGCGTGCAGGCAGGCCTCAAGGAGGCTGCCCGCCGGCCGGACCGGGGTGACATCTCCACCACGACCGTCATCATCTGGGTGGCCGCCGTCACCGGCGCCGTCCTGATCGCGGGCACCATCGCCATCGTGATCGCCAAGTACAACAGCAAGCTCAGCGGCCTGTGATGAAGCCTCCCAAGCGGCTGACGGCCTGGTGGCAGGGACGGAGGTGGCGTGACGACCGCGGGGACACCAGCATCCAGATGGCGATCGTCTTTCCGTTCGTGCTGCTCGCCACGGTCGCCGTCATCCAGGCCTCCATGTGGTGCTACGCCCGGCAGATCGCGCTGACCGCTGCCCGCGAAGGCGCCACCGCGGCCCGCGCCTACCAGTCGAGTCCGGCCGACGGCGCCGCCCAAGCACGAAGCGTGCTGGGCCGCACCGCCGGTGACAGCCTGCGCGGCTACAGCGTCACGGCCGGCAGCGACGGACAGCGCGTGCGGGTCCAGGTATCCGGCACGGCCTTGTCCATGATCCCTGGCGTGCCGGGCCTGCACGTCACGCAGTCGGCATCCGGCCCCGTAGAGCGCTTCACCGCCCCGGGGGAGTGAATCAGGTGCGATCCATGGCCCAGCGGGCTCGCAGGCTATGCAGCGATGAGGGAAGCGCCGCGATCGAGGCGGCGATCGTCCTCCCCGCCTTGATCATGTTCATCTGTCTGGCCATCGCGGGCGGCCGGATCGTCACCTCCGGCGCGAAAATCGACGCCGCGGCCGAGGACGCGGCACGCGAGGCGTCCATCCACCGCACCGCAGCCTCCGCGCAGAGCGCCGCGCAGCAGGCTGCTGCCGAGTCCCTCAACGACCAGGGCATCACGTGCGCGTCGACCAGCGTCAGCATCAACACCGGTGGTCTCAGTGTGCCGGTGGGGCAGGTCGGCACGGTCACCGTGACCGTGACCTGCACCGTCACATTGTCCGATCTCCTGCTTCCGGGTGTACCAGGAGCCAAGACGCTCACGTCAACGGCGACCTCAGTAGTCGACCAGTTCCGGCAACGGGGGGATTGATGATCTTCCGGCAGAACTATGTGCGCCGGGAGCGGCTGGACGATGCCGGCGGCGTCACGGTGTTCGTCGCCGTGTGCGTCATCGCGCTGATCGGCATCATCGGCCTCGCCGTCGACGGGGGCAGCAAGATGCGCGCCACCGAACGCGCGGACTACATCGCCGGCGAAGCCGCGCGGGCAGGCGGTCAGGCCATCGATCCCGCCGACGCGATCACCGGGAGGGCGATCATCGCGGATCCGCAGGCCGCGTCCGCCGCAGCCCAGGCCTACCTGCGCTCCGCCGGTGCCACCGGCACGGTCACCGTGTCCGGCGACGGCAAGACGCTCACCGTCACGGTCACCGGCACCTACGACACCACCTTCTTGTCGGTGATGGGGATCGGCTCTCTGCCGGTGACCGGCCACGGCAAGGCCATCCTCCTGCACGGCGTCACGGCTCCCGAAGGAAACTGATGCGCACCACCACCCGCTCCCCCGCCGCAACAGCGGGCCGCACCCTCGCCCAGGTCTTCAAAGCCATGACGAGCCTGCTCGTCCTAGCCGCCGCGGTCGCCGGGCTGCCGCTGCTGCTGGCATGGGCCACCCCCGTCATCTGGGCTGCCACCCACGACGACGCCCTGCACCTGCTGGACCGCCAGGACACCGGCAGCGTGTTCCTGCTGCTGCTGGTCACGGTGGGCTGGATCGGATGGGCGCAGTTCAGCTTCTGCGCCGTACGCGAACTCCTCGCACAGCTGCGGGGCCGGACCTGGCACGCCCCGCGGGGGATGGGCGCCACGCAGCGCGCCGCGGCCCTGCTGATCGGCAGCATCCTCGTGCTCCTGCCCACGAGCTCCGCACTGGCCTCCGACGCCCAGGCCGCCCCGGCCACCACAGCGGGACGTGTGCCGGGTCAGGCGGTCCAGGCTCCGCAGGCCGCCCAACCCGACCAGGCCTCACCCACATCCTCCGCAAGCACACCGGCATCCCGCACCACCTACACGGTGCGCGAGACACGGCCCGCGCAGAGCCTGTGGGGCATCGCCGAACGAGAGTTGGGTGACGGGGAGCGGTGGCGGGAGATCGCCGCCCTGAACGAGGGACGGACCATGGCCGACGGCACCGTCTTCCACGCGAACAGCTTCCTGCAACCCGGCTGGCAGCTCCACATGCCCGACCCGTCAACCCGAGTGGACGACCTCCGCACGCAGTTGGGTGAGGCCGCACCGGCAGCCGACGCGGCGAGCGGGCACCTCGTCACAGTCCACCCGGGCGACTACCTGTCGAAAATCGCAGAGAAAGAACTCGGCGACGGCGACGAATGGCCGCAACTTTTCAACGCCAGCCGGGACAAGCCACAACCGCACGGCCTGCCCCAGATCACCGACCCGAACGTCATCTACACAGGCCAGCAAATCACCGTGCCCAGCGCCCCGCCCGACCAGCCCACCCAGAACCGGGACCGGGACCAGGACCGGGATGAGGACCAGGACCGGGACCGGGGTGACAAGGCCGGCAACCAAGAGACCACTCCCCCGGCCAGCCAAAACACGCACGGTGAGCAGAAGCCGGGCGCCGGCACGGGTAACGACCAGACGCCCGCACCGCGCCAGACCACCACACCCGCACCAAAGCCATCGGCCCCCAGCACACCGGCCAGCCGCCCCGCCGAACAGCCCGGACAGCCAGGGCAGCCAGGGCAGCCAGGGCAGCCAGGGCAGGATCAGGCATCGACGTCGGCACCGGCCTCCGCGACCCCGGAGCCCAGCGTCAGCACGTCGACCTCTGCCGCCTCCCCGCCGGCATCAGCTGAAACATCCGGCCACACTGCCGGCTCCTCCCCCGCCGCGACCGCGTCCCAGACACCGGCGACGGCTCCGGCGAGCAGCCCGCTGAACCTGCGCACCGTTCTCGGTGCCGGCGCACTGCTGGCGTCCGCCATCACCGGTGCTCTCGCCCTGCGCCGCACCCTGCAGCGCCGCCGCCGCAGACCCGGCGAGAAAATCGCCATCGCATCACAGACGTCCACGGCCGAGGCCCAGCTGGCAGCGGCCGCCGAGCCGGGCGGCGCCGCCCACCTGGACGCGGCCCTGCGGACACTGGCCCACCAGGCCGCCCAAGAAGAGGACCCGGCCCTGCCGCCGCTGCGAGCTGCCCGGATCGGCACCCGCGCGCTGGAGGTGCTGCCCGAGGATCTCGCCCAGGACCCCGCGGCGCCCTTCGCCCGCGGGCAGGGCGGATGGTGGGCCCTGCCCGCCGACGCCGTCCTCCTGGACGAACAGGACGCCCGCGAGGTGTCGGCACCGTATCCGGGGCTGGTCACGATCGGCAGCACCGAGACGGGCGACCTCCTGCTACTCAACCTCACCCAACTGCCCGCACTGCTCCTGGACGGCAACCCCCTCCACATCACCGAGGTATGCACCTCCCTCACGCTGGAACTCGCCATGAGCCCGTGGGCAAACGACGTCGAGATCGTCACCGTCGGGTTCGGCGAAGACCTGCCGCAGCTGCTGCCCACCGCACGGATCGCCCACATGCGCCAGGCCACGCACGCGCTGCGTGATCTGAGCGAACGCCTGCTGGAAGCACACCAGATGCCGGAAATCCAGCATCAGCCCTACCTGCTGCTGTGTGCGTCGTCCCTCGACGAGGACACCGCCTGGCAGGCCGCCGACCTGATCTCCCGCGCCGGCACGGTCCCCGTCACCCTGATCGCCCCCGCCAGTACCGCGGCCACGCACTTCCCCGAAGCCGAAATCCTCAACGCCTCCCGCAGCGACCCGCAAAACCTCCACCACGCCGGCATGAACGTCACGGTGCAGCGCCTGGAACACGCCGCCTACCAGCAGATCACCACCGCTTTGAAGGTAGCGGGGCAGCCAGCCCATCCAGCCGAGGCGCCCTGGCACAACGTCCTGGAGGAGCCAGACCACATGCCCCAGCCCGAGCAGACCGCTCCCAAGAAGCCCCGCCCGTCCGCGGCCACCGCTGCGCCGGCGGCTCCTACGGATGCGGGCAGCGATGTGTTCCCGGCCCTGCTGGCCGCCAGCACCGACCCGTCCGGACTCCGACTCCTCTCCCCCACTGCGTCGTCGACCCAGCTCGACGACGAAACCGGACCGGGTGCCGAAGCGGCAGTGTCTTTGGCCCCGGCGGCCCCGGCCGCTGCGGAGTCCACCGATGCGGCAAAAGCTGGAGAGGCTGACGGCCTGGGGGTCGCCCTCGAGGAGCCTGCGGTGCCGGAGGGGGAAGAGTGCGAGGCACAGGACCTGCACGCCCCGGAGATCCGGGTGCTGGGCCCGGTCGAAGTGACCGGCGTGGACAGCACCGGTCACGGCCCCAGAATGGCGCAGCTGGCCGCCTTGTTGTACTTCCGGCCCGGCCGGAGCGCGGACATGCTGTGCACCGACATGGACCCCGTCAGCCCCTGGTCCACCAGCACCCTCAACGCCCGCCTGCAAGGACTACGCCGCTCCCTGGGCAACAATCCAGCAGGCAACCCCTACGTCCCACGCCGCAAAACCGGCGAAGACCCCTACCGGCTCGCGCCCAGCATCCGCTGCGACTGGACCCGCTTCCTCCAACTCACCGAACACGCCCTGCCACTGGGCCCCTCCGGCCTCACCGACCTGGAGAAAGCACTGACTCTGGTGCGCGGCCGGCCCTTCGGCGGCCGGCCACTGCCCTGGGCCGAACCCCACGCCCAGGAAATGACCACACGCATCATCGACGTCGCCCACACCGTAGCCACCTACCGCACCCCCACAGGCCCCCACCACAACCTCACCACCGCCCGCCAAGCCATCACCACCGGCCTCGACGCCGACCCCACGGCAGAGCTCCTCTATCGCGACTGGCTCAGAATCGAACACACGGCCGGAAACCGGCAAGGCCTCCACACAGCCATCACCCGCATCCAACACGTCAACCAGACACTCGACTGCTCCCTCGAAACAGAGACCGAAAACCTCATCAACGAACTCCTGGACGGCTCGGGCGCAGCGGTGCGCAAGGCCTTGTAGACGCGGGTGCGCAAGGGCCGCGCGTGCGCGCTACTGGTTGGGGCAACGTTTCAGGCCGCGTAGGCGAGCCGTTCGCTCAGGACCGCCTCGTCGGACGCAGGCGGCCGGATGCGCCACTGCCCCACTGTTTCCCGTACGCGGCTACGCAACCGCGTCCGAGTGCTGAGCCAGGCCGTCGTCCAAGGCGGCCACTTCCCGGTCAGGGCGAAGGCCGGCTTGTCACTGCGAGCGCGTACGGCTCGCCTCATGAACCCCGGGGAGCAGGTGCACCAGTCAGGGGCGGCGCGACACTGCGGCAGCCGCCACCGCGACGGCACCGGATCGGGGAAACGATCCCCCCGGGAGCGTCGGCTGGTCCACCACGCGGGCTTTGCCGCGCCGATAGTGTGGCCGTATGTCCCGCAAGCGCCGCCCCGCACGCCCTCAGCCCGCCCCCGTCCAGCGGACCGACGCCCAACAGGGCGAAGAACTGGAAGCCCTGGCCCGCAAGTACCCCCAGGACCAGGAAGAGCTCCTCACCGAGGCCGCGGAGTTCTACAGCCGCGCAGGCCAGCACGAGAAGGCGCTCGCGCTCTACCAGCAGGTCCTGGACGGCGGCGCCTGCGAAGACCCCCACCTCGTCCAGGCATTCCGCGTCAACTGCCTGTGGGATGCCGGACGCAGGGACGAGGCCCGTGAAGCGGCCACGGACCTGCGCCGCCGGCACCCCGCCGATACCGGCCCCTGGAACATCGTCGCGGAGATGTTCGAGGCCGCCGACGAACTCCACGACGCCGCGGACTGGTTCACCGCGGCAGTGACCCGCCTCCTCGGCCCCACCACTCCCCTCACCGTAGACGCCGTTGGCGAGGCGGCGGACGCCACCGGCATCGAGATGCTCGTCATCGGCCGCCACCGGGTACGGCGTCGCCTCGGCCAGCCGCACGACGACCTCGACCAACTCGCCCACGCCCTTTACGACGACCGCCCGGCCCGGCTCCGCGCCACCAGCACCCTGGATGACCTTCACAACCCCGAGCTACGGGCCACTGCGGACAGTGACCCCCAGGCCCTGGTCGCCTCGATCGAGAAACTCTCCCAGGAAGTCGAAGCCCGCCGGGCCGCCCTGTCCCGGCCCCGCATGACCTGCGCACTCTTCTGGAACCTGGACGAATTTACCCAACTGCTTGGCACCTGGCCCGAACTGGCCGACCACTACGGCACGGAGCATCACGAACACGTCCGCCACATCGAGCAGATGCTGCAACGCCTCTCCAGCGAAGGCGAAGTACACCTCGGCATCGCCCACGCCACCCTCACCGGCTTCGAGTCCTTCACCCGCCAGGAGAACCTGCCTGTGCAGGACGGGGACACTAGGGCGCACTACGCCGCCGATCTCGCAGCCCGAGGACAGGCCACCTCGTGGCCTCCACCCCGCAACGCCCCCTGCTGGTGCGGCTCCACACGCAAGTACAAGAAATGCTGCGGCAACCCCGCCCTCACCTGACCACGATCCATCCGGGGTCTCTCACCAGACTCGCGTCAGAGCCTGAGAATTCCCGTGTACGGCCCAGTCGATTCACCAATGCAGTCACACTCAGTAGCCTCGATGCTGGCTTCTGTATCTCGCGCATGAAGGGGTTGTGATCGTGGCACGTACCTGGCTGTCCATCCGGGTGGAGTTGGTCTCCGGGCACGGCGCAGACCTGTGGCCCCGCCCCGGCCGCGTCTTCGCCGCCGCACGCTCACACTCCTTCACCCAGCTCGCCACCGCCATCGATCTCGCCTTCGCCCGCTGGGACCTGGCCCACCTGCACCTGTTCACACTGTCCGACGGCACCCGGGTCAGCCCCCTGGAGTGGTGGGACGGCGAGGCCCCGGACGGCACCGTGGACGGCCATGCCACCAAACTGAGCAGACTGCAGGGCGGCGAGCAGTTCGCCTACGTCTTCGACCTGGGCGACAACTGGGCCCACCTGTGCACCGTCGCGGACAAACGCATCGACCCCCTCGACGAACTCGGCGACGCCCCCGACCGTCCGGTTCCCTACTGGGGCTGGGGCACCCTCCCCGACCAATACGCCCGCCGCTGGGACGGAGACGACGGGGAATCGCCACTGCCCAAGCGGCCGGCCCGCGGCCTCAGCGACCTGCCCCCGATCCTGCCGTGGTGGGGCGAACACCACCGCAGATGACCTCACGCGGCGTACCCGCCGTGGCCGCCTACGAGGACCCGAAGCGGCCACGGCGGGAAGCTCAAAGGGCAGCGAGCGGCGAAATCCAACGGCCGCTGACGCAAGGCCGTGTAGCCGCGGGTGCGCACAGCCGCTCGGTACACCGCCACCCGCTGGCACAAGGTCCCAGGCGCGCACGCGAAGCAGTTCACCTGGAGCCGCCTCGTTGCACGCGGGCGGCCATGTGCGCCACACACCCCCCGGTTCCCGTACGGTTCACGCCACCGCAGCACGGACTGAGCCAGGTCGTGGTCCAGACCGACGCCTCCCCCGTCCTGAGCACGTCCGGTGGCGATGACCGGCCCCTGGACGAAGTACAGAGCGATGCCCCGCCGGCTTCTTACTGCTGCGGCCGCGTGAGGTGGCGGGTCAGTGCCTGCCAGCGCCGTTCGAAGTCGGCGGCCTGCTCAGCAATGTAGTCGGCGGTGAGGGGCCGGTTGTGCTGCGCGGTGATCCCCTGGACTGCGCACTCCTGCGCAATGACATCGGGCGACGGGGCTTCGTTGCGCACCCGCTGCTGCGCCCACACGGTGTAGACACGGAACGGCAGGAGGTAGCGGCGCAGGGTGGACGGGCTCACCGGCTTTCCGCCGCGGCCGGTCATGCCCTTCTTGCCGGCAAGGTGGGCGGACAGCTGCTCGGCCTTGGCCTCCTCCCCGTGCTGGCTCTGGTATTCGGTCCAAGCGAGGTAGTAGCGGTCGACGGTAGTGAGGACGGCCGGCTCCCCCGCCGGCTCGTCCTCGACCGGCGGCTCGTCGATGGAAGCGCTCACCCTGGCACTGCGCGCCTCCCTGGCCGGGAGCGCGCCCGCCCCCTCCGATGCCTCCTCAGACTCCTCCTCGTCCGGGAGGGGCTCGCCGACGGGCGCCTGCGCGGCGGCCTCGCCACGTTCCCCGTCGACGGGCGCCTGGGACTCATCGAACTCGCGCTCGCGGAAAACGGAGACGAAGTACTCCACGTCCGCACCCGTGAGGGGCCGGCCGTCGCCGCCAGTGATCTGATCCCGCTCGTACACGTACGCGGCGAGAGCGGCCGCATCGGGGTAGGTCCCCTGCTCCCGCGCGTAGGTGAGCCAGGCGCTGTAGAAGTAGTCACCCCATCCGTCGCCGGCGTCGTCCGGGTCCTGAGGCTCGCTCCTGTCCTCAGCTGCGGGCATATAGCGCAGCTTGAGAAGCTGCAGCACGGGTTCGAGCTGCGCATCGGACAGTGGCCCGCCGGCCGCGGTGGCGATGCCGTACTGGTCTTGCAGCCACAGCGCGAACTGGGCGCTCGTGGGCTCGAACCCGAAAGCGGCCACCCAGTCCTGGTAGGCGCGGGCGAGGTGTGGGTCGGTGTCCGCGTCCGCGTCCGCGTCCGCGTTCGCCAGATCATGCGACGGCTCCGGCAACGCTGCGGTGCGCGGCTGCTCCACCGGCCCTGGCTGCGCGCCGCGCACCGCCGCCAGTTCCTCCTCATGGCTGACGGCGGCCTCGAGATCGGGGCTCTGCCGCTGGACCGGGACCGGGGCCCGCTCGACGGTGAACTGGATCGGAAGCTCGTCAATGCCCGCAGCCGCCAGGCCGGCCGGAGCCGTCTCGGCCAAGGGGACTCCGTAACGAGCGAGGCGGAGCGGCATCAGCGCCTCCACCGGCGCCCTGCGCCGCCATGCGCGGCCGAAGCGGGAGTGCAGGCTGGCCTGGTAGACGAGGCGTTCCTGCTCGAGCCTGATGACCTGCTCGTAGGAGCGCAGCTCCCACAGCTTCATACGCCGCCACAGGAGGAACGTGGGGATGGGCGAGAGAAGCCAGCGGGTCAGACGCACACCCTCCATATGCCTGTCGGCCGTGATGTCGGCGATCCGGCCGATCGCGTGCCGAGCCGCCTCGACCGCGACCACGAACAGCACCGGGATCACCGCGTGCATCCCCACACCCAGCGGATCCGGCCACGCCGCCGCTCCATTGAACGCGATCGTCGCCACCGTCAACAGCCACGCCGTCTGCCGCAACAACGGAAAGGGGATCCGGATCCACGTCAGCAAAAGATCCAAGGCCAGCAGGACGCAGATACCGGCATCAATACCGACCGGAAAAACGTAGGCGAAGGTCCCAAAACCTTTCCTGACGGCCAGGGCACGAACCGCCGCATACGAGCCAGCGAAACCGATACCCGCGATGATCATCGCACCCGAGACCACCACACCGATCAGGACCCGATGCACCCGGGTCAACTGGATTGCCGCACCCTTCCCCACAGCCACGCCCCACTCCCCCATCCCCGCCTCACAACCCGCCCCACACACTGCCACAACGAGGAGCATGTCGTGACGCCTCGCGGATCACTTCTTGTGCAACGCCAGCGAAAAGCGGCCACATTTCCCTGAACGCCAAACCGTTCCGCCTTGCAGAGGGCACCGTCCGGGCTGATGCCCTGGCGGGAGGCAGAGGCAGGAATCACGCGCTCCCTGGCTCCCGTACGTCAGGCGGCCAGACACCCGTGGCTGCGGTGCAGGAAGATGCTCGGTGGCGGTTCAGCACCCCTTGATCAAATCATTTGAATGTGCCCGAAGTCTTTGGAGTCTGCGCGCATTTACACAGCAGAAGGTGAAGCCCCCGCATGCGAGACTCGAACAAATATCCAGCGCGGCGCTGGCCCCTGTACTGCGCGATGGACGTCACTTGTCCTATTACGCCGGGGAGTGCCTAGAAAGACGATGGCGGCTCCCCCCACGGTGCCTGAGGGGAGCCATCATAGTGAGTGGTGGACTAGGCATGCACGTCGGGCTCGCCTGCAATGACACTGGTGATGAAGGCGGTCCATGACACCTTCGAGAAGACCAGACCAGGACCTTCCTTGTCTTTCGAGTCACGAACGCCGACCTCGCGCTTGAGATCAGCAGACTCGAGACAGTTGCCTTCCGAGCCGCTGCTGTAGGACGACTTGAACCAGGCGCTCTCGGGAGCCAGATCGGTGGCTTTCTTACAGGTAGTGGTCACGATGTCAACTCTCGTTCCAGGTCACGTTGGACTTGATCAATGAAACGCGGCGTCTCGTGAGGTGCGAGCGCCGCAGCCCGCAGTGCTTCGAACCTGCGGGAGTATTTGCCGACATCGGGCTTCTTATCGGTGATGCTGGCCTGACCGCCCGGCTGGTCGGCCTGAACGATCTTGCCCAGCGGCTCACCCATGTCCAGGAGTGCGAAGTTTTGGCTCGCTCGGTAGCCGGTCGACGCCGCTGGCAGTATCTGCACCGTGACATGGTCGTGGGAGGCGAGGCGCTTGATTTCCTCGTATTGCTCAGCCATCACCTCGCGGCTGCCGATCGTGCTGCGGATGGCATCCTCGCCCATGATGACCCACAAATCGCGGGGATCTGACCCAGTGATCAGGGCTTTTCGCTCCATACGCAAGGCGACGTTGTTGTCGATGAACTCGGTAGTGGTCTCATCAACCGCCTTGGCAGACAGAAGCAGTGCGCGGGCGTAGTTTTCAGTCTGGAGGAGGCCGAAGACCAACGACGGCTGCCAGGCCGCGATGGAGAGCGCGTCGGTCTCCATACCCACGTACTCGCGCATGCCCTTCGGAAGGTGTGCCGAGTACGGTACCCACCATCCTTCTTGCAGCGACTCCCGGTGAATGACCAAGAGGCTGTCGACAACCTCGGGGTCCTCTACACGGTAGTAGTCAAGGAGATTCTTCAGGTCGGTCGGATTTGGCAGACTGGTCCTGCCTCTCTCGACGCGCCACAGCTTCTCCGCAGAGAACCCGAGTGCTGAGGCGACGTCCTCCCGCCGTGCTCCGAGGTCTTCGCGCATCCTCGTGAGCACCTTACCGAGGTGCACGCGCCGGCTGGTTGGTCCCTTCGGTGCGGCCACTGGCCTTCCCTCCTGTCCGTGCCGAGGCACGCGCCGATCGAGTCGGGTGCAACCGTCCCAGAGTCCGGTGTGAACTTCCCGAAGTCCGGTCCGATCCTCCCCAAGTTCCCCTTGACCATGCTCGGGTTGAGAGTGTGCCACCCCAAGTCCACCTTGCACAGCCAAGAGCTCAGTCGATCGCATATGCCATTCATCGTGAAAATTGCACGCGTCATTGCATCTCAACCCTGCCATGCAACACAGTGGTTGGGCTACTACAGGACGTGACTGCGCCGTGGCTCTGCCCTTGGCACGGCTGTGCCTGTGCCCAAGTCCCCATCGCTACTCCGGAGGTCTGGCATGACGTCGACTGCGGTGCATACGCGGATCAGCGCCAGCCCCCGCGCACTGCGCGCCGGCCACGAGGTGTCCATCGCGCGTGACCCTGCCTCCAGGCCCGGCCGGCTCACCGAGGCAGACGCGGCCTGGCCCGCCCGGTGCCGCCGCATCGTCCGAGCCGCGCTGAACCACTGGGGCCAGCCCGACCTCACTGAGACTGCCGAACTGCTCACTACAGAACTGGTCACCAACGCCTTTTGTCACGGCACTGGTCCGGACGTCGGATTCCGCCTCTACCTCCGCCACGACCGGCTGGTGATCGAGGCCCGTGACGGCTCTGCGGCCCGGCCCGAACTCCGCTGCCCCGCCCCCGACGACGAGAACGGCCGCGGCCTGTTCCTCATCGACGCCATGGCCGATGCCTGGGGCGTCAGTCCCGACGGCACAACGACCTGGTGCTCCCTCATCCTGCGAAAAGGAAACGACGCCCCCATGCGACCCGCCGCTTTAACCGCCCCGGTCTTACGTGAACTGCCCCTGGCCCTCCCGGCCGACACCAGTGCCGTGAACGTCGCTCGCATCAAGGGCCGGACGCTGCTCACCATGCTGAACTGGCCCGGGAGCGTACACGCCGCCATCGACGTCCTGCACTGCCTCGTCGACAACGCCGTGCACCACGGCCTCACCCCCGGCAAGCAGGGACAGGCGCTTTCAGTCCTGTTCCGCGTCACCCAGGCCCACGAACTCCTCATCGACGTCAGCGACCCCAACCCGTCGTTCCCCCACTTCGACAGCGCGGTCAACGGGGAGCTGGGGCGCGGACTGTGGGATGCCAGCAGGACCGGCGCGCACCTCACCTGGTTCATCAGCCCGGACTTCGACGGCAAGACCGTCCGCGCCACCCTGCACCCGGGCCGGGTCGAACTGTGACCACCCCGGCCGCGGCCATGATGAGTCACCTGGTCGTATCCGCTGGCCCCGCGCATGAGCCGGCCGCCGACATGTCAGACCTCGCCGAGGTGGTCCGCACGCTCCTGAACGTCGAAGCGCGCCGCGATACCCGCGTACGCCTGGGGCGCAACCTGTTCGACGTCGTCATCACCTCATCCGGGCTGCAGGCTCGCGCCGCCATCGCGATCATGGACGGCGTCCAAGGCGGCTGCGGACCCGTCATCGAGGACCCCGGGGCCGGATGGCTCTACTGGCTCGTGCCGCCCGGCTCCTCCAGCCGATGGGAGCCCCACAGCCACGGCGTATGCATCGGCGCCCCCCACACGATCACCCTGCCGTCCCTCAACCGCACCACACCCCCAGGCCCCTACTGGCTACGGCCCTCCGCAAGCGACCGGCTCGTCCCGACCGGCCCCCTGCGACAAGCCCTCGCCCAACTACGGCCAGAGCCCACACCCCACACCGCACTCGCCGCGCAGCTCGCAGCCACCACCCCTGAAGACGCCGCCCGCACCGGCCTGCGCGGCCTCAGTAACCCGATCTCCAGTGCCAGATGAAAGGGGACGCAATGCCAGAAGAGCAACGCGACTGGTTCCAGGACCCTCCGCCACGCCGAGTGGGCGTTCTCGCCCTCCTCACCCGTGGCACGACTGTTCTGCTGATCCGGCGAACGTACGGGACACCCGTATACGAATGGGGCTTGCCCGGAGGCTCAGCCGCCGCCAACGAACTGCCCCGACGAGCCCTCAGCCGCCTCCTCGCCGAGAAGCTCGCGCTGCGCGTCACCCCGGGGCCCCTGACCGCCGTCGACCACACGCCCGAATGGGCCGGCCACCACCATGAAGGAACCACCTTCATCTACAGCGCCCCCACAACCGACGACACCGAACCCATCGTCGACCAGGCGAGCGGCTACGCCGAAGCCGTCTGGACCGAACACGCCGACATCCCCCACTGGGCAATCGACCACGAACTCCACCGCATCCAGCAGTGCCTGCATGCAGCCCGCACCGGCCGAGTCGAAGAACTCCTCCTCGGCATTCCCCAGCACACCGGCTGCACCACCAGCGGAACGGGCTGACCGAGCACCGTCCCCGCGCTCCCCGACGTGAACTCTTCGAGCTGATGGTGAACCACCAGTGCCTCACCAAGACGCCGTGATCATCTGCCCGGTTCCGTCCAGCCCGTGCGACCAGCAAAGTGAGAGAAAAGAGCCGTTCCGTGCGCCCCCAGACTGAATCGCGTGTGATCCCGTTCATCACCCAGAGGGAAGGAGAGGACGCCGCGCCGGACAACCTCGTCATCGTCCGGCACTCGTCCGGCCCCAGGCTCTACTACGCGGATGAGGACGCGAGCGGCAGGGACCGGCCGCTGCGAGGCGTCCTGTGGGCGCGGTGCGGCTTCAACCCAGTGGACCAACACGAGATGCCCACGGGCGCTCCGCAATGGAAGCTCATGCACCCCTACCGGCAGATGCTGACGATGCGGGTAATGCGCTGCCAGGTCTGTACGCACCCGGCGCGCACCCGGCTGGGTTTCATCTTCCTCGCCGGTCCCAAAGATCACGACCCCGGACAGACCGCGATCCACACGAACCAGCCTCCCGTGTGCCCGAGGCACGCCCGCGCCTCCGCCGCGCTGTGCCCTCACCTCGAGAAGAATCCGCTGGTGTTCCTCGCCAAGAGTGCCCCGCTGTTCGGGGTCACCGGAACCCTCTACGGCCTCAACGCCGACGGCGAGGTGCACGTCGTTGCGCAGCCGGACCATCCACTGCCCTTCGGGCACCCGAACCTGCCCACACTGCTCGGCTCCCAACTGGTCCGACGGCTGAACTCCTACAGGGTCGTCGGTCTCAACGAGCTGACACAGGAACTGACGACACTCGCCCCGTAAACCCCTGCCCCGTGGCCCGAACTGATCTATCCACGCCACCAGGCAGGCTCCACACTCCGCCCGCACCTGGCCTAGGCAGCCAGCACGAGCGGAACACCGCGCTGGGGCCATAGGCCATGCCCGCCAAAGTGCTCCACCGCCGCCTCCACACCATCCGAACTCACTCCGAAGGGGCCCGCTCAGTGGATGCCGTTCTCCCGGAATTCGTCGGCCAGCTCTTGGAGCAGGGCCGCAATCCCATCCATATCCCTGATATCACCGTGCCGGCCGCCACGGGTTGGCTCTCTGCTCTCGCGTCTCGCATCCTGCCGCTTCTTGACACCGGCAGTACCCGCTCGGAGGGCTCATTTCGAGCGCACGGCTACGCGTACGTCCCGCTCCAGACTCCGGACGCCTTCACGGTCTACCTGCGAGTGTCGGACACACGCGCCATGACGCCCTGGCGCGTGCACTCACCCGCAGCGGTCCTCACCATGGCCGGCGCCACCATGCTGGAGATGTACCGCGACCCGGACGACGCGCAGGAAGGCCGGCCGCAGTACGTGCGCCCGTTCGTCGCTGGGGAGTTCTTCACTGTGCACCCCGGCACCCTGTGCGCGACCCGGGGGACGGCGGCCACCGTGCAGGTACTGGCCACCACCGAGCCGGTGACCGACCGCGAAAGGCCCCTGTCCGGCGCGGCGTACGCCTCCATCGCCCGGCGAGCCCGCCGGCACCTTGAGCAGGCCTCTCAGACCCCGGCAGGTGGTCTGTGATAACCGCGTCAACCTCGTGGCTGGATACCGTGCCGCCCTTAAACATGGGCGGTCTGCGTAAGTTCCAGCGGATCAGCCGCAACGTGCTCGACCGGCTCGCCGATGACCGAGAGCTGCTCACCCAGCTCGTCAACGACATCCTGCACGACCCGGACCGCCTGGCGGCCAGCCGCGTCACCTTGCTGCTCAACCGGCTCTCGCTGTACCAGGCACCGGACCGTGGGTTCGAGATCCGGCTGAACATGAACCCACGGCCGGACAACCAGCTTGTGCCGCACGACCATTGCTATGCCTTCGCCACGCGGATCCTCACCGGCGGCTATGTGCACGTTGTACGGCGCCGCACCAACGGCTGGGAAGGACCGTTCACCGGCGCGGACCTGGAACCGGCCGTCGTGAGCGTCGAGCGGCCCGGCAGTGCCTACACGCTCGGCGAGTCGCTGGTGCACCAGGCGGTGATGGAGCCACACACGGTCACGTTGTTCGTACGCGGGCCGCGCCGCAAGCAGCTGTCCCACGCGGCCCAGGAGCTGATGCCGGCGCGGGACAGCTGGCCGGCGGCCGCCATCCCTGGGGACGCGCCGCAGGAGTCCCGGTCGTGCACGCTCGCCGAATACCAGAGCATGCGCACGTACCTGATCGAACACGATCTCATCGGCTGACGCCTCAAATCCGTGGCCGCGGCGCGTCCTAGGCCCATGACGCGAGAGGCTACGGCGTGCACTACCAGCACACCGAGGAGCAACCGATGAGCACAGTTGTGACCACCGATCATCCCGCCTGGCAGACGTACGCCGACGGCAGCCGCGCACGCGCCGTCCGCACCGCCACCGGCATCTGGACCGTGATCCACGATGGGGACGGCCTGCACATGGCGTGCGTGGACGGCACCGAGGACGACAAGCCCCAGTTCGTCGCCACTGACCCCACGCACCTCCCGGCCGCCGCCCCGGCCGCTCTACGCGAAGGCCTCGCCGGACTCGGCGTCACCCAGCGCCTGGCGAACCCCTGGCTGTGGGACGCGATCACCACGGCGATCCTGCGGCAGGTCGTACGCGCCGACCAGGCCCGCAAGGTCTACCGCACCTGGTGCAGCACCTACGGCACCACCGTGGAAGGCCCGCACGGAGCGCTCGCGGTGGCGCCCGCGCCGGCCGCGGTCCTCGCCCTGGCCGACGAGCAGTTCGCTGCCGTCGGAGCAAAGTTCCACCGCACCGCACTGACGGCCGCCGCAACACACTACGAGCAGCACCACAGCCCGTGGCAGCACATGGAGGCCGGCGCCTTGGCCGCAGCCCTCACCCGTATCCCGCGCATCGGCCCGTGGACCGCTGCCGCAGCCGCCGCGGACTACACCGGCGACTTCCACGTCTACCCGCACGACGACCTGGCTGTCCGCACCTGGGCCGCCAAGATCGCTCCCACCTACGCCTGGCCCGGCAAGAAGGACAAGGCGTTCGGCCCGCTGTGGACCGGCTGGGCCGGAAACGACCGCACCGCTCTGCACACCCTCACCCTCGCGACCCTCACCTGGGGGGCGCACACCCGATGACATGGAGGACCCATGGAGCAGTTACCGCTGATCGCGGGCGCCGACGGCCGTCGCCCACTGGACGCCCTGTTCATCAACGCGCCGCTGCGTGACTACACTTTGCGGCCCCGGACCAACGACTACACGCTCCCCGTGCTCGGCATGGCGTACATCGCCACCTACGCCCAAAAGCACGGCCACAACGTCGGCGTACTGGACGCCGAGGCGCACGGGCTGGGTATCGAGGCGACCGCACGGATCGTCAACAAGGCCGCGCCCCGCTGGGCCGCCCTGAACCTCCTCGCCCCCACATACGAGATGTCCGCGCAGATCGCCGACCTGCTCGATCCGGACATCGCCCTCATGGCTGGCGGCCACCACGCCAAGGCCATGCCCCACCGGGTCCTCGACGACCCCCGCATGCGCCACCTGCGCGCCCTCGTCCTCGGTGAGGGAGAACTCCGCGTCACCGCCCTCCTGGACGACGAACAGAGCAGGCGCACCCTGCCGGGCGTCCTGTGGCGCGACCACCTGCTCGGCACCCGGGCCTCGGGCATCGCCGACCCCAAGACCAGTGCGGCACTGCTGGGCCCCGACATCGACAGCCTGCCGTACGTCAACCGCGCGTTCCTCCCCCAGGATCCCTACCAGTCGACATGGACGGCAACCGACCGCCGCCTGGCAGGCGAACGGCCCTGGCTCGCCGGAATCAGTCCCCAAGGACACTGGGAAGCCAACATCGTCGGGAGCCGCGGCTGCCCCTACAACTGCACCTTCTGCGGTGCCGCCGTCTCCGCCAACCCTGACGTCGCCATTCGCGTGCGCTCCCCCGAAAACATCATCGGAGAACTCGACCAACTGCACGACACGTACGGCGTGAGCGCCTTCCGGTTCGTAGACGACCTCTTCCTAGGCGTGGGCCGGGTCATCGATGAGCAAATGGACGCCTTCACCCGCCACAGGATCGGTGACCGGTACGTATGGGACGCCACCGGCCGGATCAACGTCCTGGACCGGCTCACCGACGCCGACCTGGACCGTCTCGTCACCAACGGCCTGCGCGAAGTCGCCCTCGGCATCGAATCCGGCAGCGACCGCATCCTGGCCGCGATGGACAAACGGATCGACGCCGAGATGACCGAGCGCGTCGCCCGCCGCCTGGTCGCCCACGGCATCGGCGTCAAGGGCTACTTCATCCTCGGCTTCCCCGGCGAGACCCAAACCGACCTGGACGCCACCGTTGGGCACATCCGCAACCTGTGGGCCATCTCCGACCAGCACCCCGGCGACGTCCGTGCCAGCGTCTTCGAGTTCCGTCCCTACCCGGGCACACCCGTGTGGAAGACCCTCACCGAACAGGCCGGCTACACCCCGGACGACCTCCTCGCCTACGGCGACGTCGACCTCACCCAGGACGGCGCCGACGAGTCCATGCGCCAGCGCGACGAGTTCAACTTCTCCGTCGGCATCCAGTTCGGCGACGTGCCCCTGCACGAAGTCCGCTCCACCCTCGCGATGCTCACCCGCGAACAGCACGAACGAAACCAGGCCGGCCTGGGAGAAACGGCATGAGCAGGGGCCGTAGAGGCTTCTTCGTCTCGATCGACGGACCCAGCGGCGTAGGCAAGTCCACCACCATCCGGGAACTGCAACGCCGGCTCTCCGCGCAGAACATCCCTGCCCAGTGGACCGCCGAACCGCCCCGCGAGGACTTCCTCGGAGACTTCACCCGCACCCACGGCAGCCAGCTTCACGGCCTGGCCCTGGCCTGCCTCGTCGCAGCCGCCCGATACCGGCACATCGAGACCACCATCGACCCCGCACTCAACAGGGGCAAGCTGCTGATATCCGACCGGTACGTGGCCTCAACGCTCGTCCTCCAACGCCTCGACGAAGTCCCGGTGGACTTCCTCCTGCTGCTCAACGACTACGCGCCGCGGCCCGACCTGGCGGTCATCCTCACCGCCTCCCCCGGCACGATCACCAACCGCATCGCCAAAGCCGGCGCCACCCACCGCTTCCGGGCAGACCCGACAGCTCCGTCCCGGGAAGTCGAGCTGTACCAGGAAGCCGCGAACATCCTCGAAGACCTTGGGACGAAAGTCCTCATGATCGACAGCACCGAGATACCCCCATCGGAGGTCGCGCGCCGAATCGCCGACGCGCTCCCCACCATGCCACTACCGTCAGAGGCTTCACCGACCACCCCGACCCCACAGGAACCATGAGCGGACAGACGGCACAGCCCATCATCGACACCCACGTCCTTCTCCGCGACGGAGACAAGATCCTCCTCTCACAGAGAGGCGGCCCCTACGGCCACGGCCGATGGCACCTGCCGTCCGGCAAACTCGACCAAGGCGAAACCCTCACCGCCGGGGCAGCCCGCGAACTGTTCGAGGAAACCGACGTCAAAGTCGACCCGGACCACCTGGAACTGCGACACGTCGTACACCACCGACAGGAAGACGGCTCCGAACGCATCGGATTCTTCTTCACCGCCCACGAATGGGAAGGGACACCAGTCAACAAGGAACCCGAAAAATGCCTAGCACTCCAATGGTTCACCTACCATGATCTCCCCGACGACATCATCGAATACCCCCGCGCCGGCCTGTACGGCTGCCTCAACCCATCCAGCGCCCTGACCCTGCACGGCTGGACCTAGCCACCGCACAGTCCGATCCCCCACCCCCTGCAAGCACCGCTACCTCCGCGAGCGTCCGCTGGCCGGCCCCGATCGGAACGGCAACGTCAGACTCATCAACGCCTTCCGCGACTCAGGAGTTCTCTGGCTTCAGATCACGGGAGACGAACCGACCGTCGACCCCCAGTTCGAGCCGGCCTACAAGGTACGCCTACCGCCATGGGCTGATGCTGTCGTCGCCCCCAAAGCCTGGGCCCGGGCGGGCGATTCGTCTTCCGCGTCGGCGGCGGTTTCGCCAGCGTGCGGCACTCCGACGAACATTCCGTCCGCACGGGGCCGTCGCTGAACGCTCTCATCCGCCAGACCGTCGCCCGTCACTGCGGATACGCACCGCCGCCCACGGCGGCGGACGCGCCGCCGAAACCGCCGTTTAAAACGGTCACCGAGCAGCTGAGCAAGGCCGGACTGGACGTCGTCGACACCGAGGTCACCGCCCAGCACAGCACCAGAGCGGAGAAGAAGGCATGGCTGTCGATCCCCGTCTTCGCACGGCCCGACGGCGACTTCACCCACGCGCAGCGCATGCGGATCCTCGACGCCGCCTACGCCCTGACTACCCCAGACGCCCCGTCCGTGACGAGCTGGCTCGTCGTCGCCCCGCGGCCGGAGAGCACCGCATCACCCCGACCGCCCCCGCACCTGGAAGCAGGGAAAGCTTCTGCGATCACACCAGCGTCGGTGTACTGATCTCGTCCCCGAGCGGGCTCCTGGTGTTCGACCGAGTGATTGCCCCGGTCGGAGTCGCTCCGGTCGCCGCCCATGTCGACCAGTACGGCGGCCCGGAACAGGCCGCCTGTGATGATGTCCGCGAAGAGATGGGTGTCACCGTCACCCACTTTCGGCTGCTGCTGGATCAGTGGCGGCCCGCCCGCTGTTGCCACACGCCCGCCGATCCGGTCAGCCACCACTTGTGGATCTTCCAGGCAGAGGTCTCCGGATCACTGCGCCCCTCTCCCGGGGAAGCCCGCGATCCCCGGTGGGTCCACCCCGACCAGCTCCAGGAGCACGCGCTGCCGAGCGCCTCTTACGCCGACGGACACCCAAAAACGGGAGGAGTTCGAGCGAGAGCCCGACCTCGAGCCAGTGTGGTGCCGTTTCCTGCACGACCTCGGCCTGATCAAAGGTCTCTGACAGGAGCACCAGGGCGCGGATGCCGACTTCCAGGGGGCTGTTGAGAGGATTCACTGGGGCTCCTCTTTGCACCAGGTCAACCGGTCGTTGTTCGCCAGACGGTGACCCATGCCCTTCACCGGAACGCGGACCGGCGCCGGCAGCCGCGCATCTCTGATCAACACGCGCGCCTCGGGCGGCATCCCTGCTTGCCCCTTCTCATCGGTGGAGGCACTCGGACGCGTCTCCCCGTTACTGCCCTCCGCGCTGCGGACGATACGGGCCCGGCGTCGAGGCCGGGTATCGCCCGGGCCATCCTTCGCTTCGCCGAAGAGATCGTCACCGCGGTCCACGAAAACGTCGCGGACATCCCAGAGCAGCTGGCAGCCGCAGCCCTGGGCCATGCCGTCGATATGCACTCTTGACCTGCAGCGGCGCGCGCCGCCGACATGCAAGGTGCGCGGCCTATGCACGAGAGGGTCCGTTTCGATCGGACCACACGCCCCACGCGCCATCCGCTGGACCTGCACTCCCCGCCCCGGCCTTCGGAGAGTTCGCTCGCGGGGACGGGTGCCGTACTCAGCTGAGGTGGAGGCTGCTGAGGGCGGTGGTCCAGTCGTTGACGATGGCGTGCTGTGCCTGGGCGAGGGTGATCTGGCCAGCGCACACCGCCGTGTGCAGCTTCGTCTCCACCGGGTCCTTCTTGTTGTTGATCCCGCCGCCCTTCTTGTGGCCCGGGTCGGCCGGCTCCACCCACAAGTTCCGCGGGTCGTTGGGGTCCCCGCCGAGCTGGAGGCTGATCAGATGGTCGTACTCGGCATCTCCCATGCTGCCGGTGTAACCGTAGGAGGCGGCGTTCAGCCGCTTCTCCTTGCCCGTCACGGAGGCGGGCGGCCGGATGTCCTTGGTGTAGCCGCCCTTGCGGCAGATCGTCGACTTCAGATTCGCCTGCGTCACCGCCGGGGAAATCGCGCCCGGGGTGCACTTCGGGTCCTCCAGCGGCTCCCCGCGCTCCGTGCGGTAGTGGCAGCTGCCCGCAGCGGGCTGCTGCTGCACCGTGTATGTCTTCTGCGGGCCGGCACCGACCGCGATCGTCCGCCCCGATCCTCCTGGGGCGCCCGGCCGGGGCGTCCCAGGCGCGGACCCGCTGGACGACGGATGCGAGGCTCCGAGCGAGGCGGACTTACAACCCGCCAGCAGCAGACAGGCGGACAGCGCGAACCAGGCAGCGCGGCGGGTGGAACGCATGAGGACCCCTCACGGGCAGGCGACAGCTGAGCAGATGTTGCCCTACCAGCCATCGCGCACACCGGGCGGGGTAGCCCACCGAGAGCGCAGAGCACATCCGGAGGGGGCGTGCGACCGGCGCGGCGGGGCCGGGGCCGGCTTGGGCGCCTGGCGGGGCGGGTCTTGTCTGGCAGGTTGCCTGGCTGCAACAGCGGCGGCGCGCCACGTCGTACTGAGTGGCGCGCCGCCGGGTTGATCAGGTGTCCTGTGCCGGTCACAGGTCACCGGCGAAGGGGTTGGGGGGCAGTGGTGGTGGCCGCCGCCGCGGTGGTCGCGGCTGCCCCAGGACACGGAGTTGACGAGCTGGCCGTCGTCGTTGCGCAGGGCCGCGGTGTCGTGGTCGTTGTTCCACACGTACTGGCGGCGGTCCTGGTAGAGGTCGGTGGCGCTGTCGCGGCCGATTCCGGTGTGGACGCGGACGGTGGCGCGGCCCTCCAGCCGGTAGTGGTGGAAGGTGTAGGTGTGGCCGTCCATGTCGGACAGTGTCCAGCCGTTCAGGCTGACCTCGCGGCGGCTGTCGTTGTGGATGTCCACCCACTCCTTGTTCAGGGAGCGGTTGGAGCGGTCGTCACGTCCCGGGGAGTCGTACTGCACGGCGCTGATGACGACCTGCGCACGCTGCGCGCGGCCGTGGTCGTGGTCGGCGGCCGAGGCCGGCAATGCCACCGCGCGGTCGCGGCTGCCGCCGCGGCGGTACGGCGGGCGATCACAGAAACAGAAACGGACACAGGGTCCCCCCTCTTGCAGGATTGTGCATACCCGTCGCCTGCGGCGCGGGGCCGCGAACCATGGGGTGCGGTGTGCGGGTCGGTGTCCGTTCCCAGAAGATCTGAATCGATGAGGCGTCCCTGAGCTGGGCCTTGTCAGTTCTGCTGGGACGGTTCCGAAGCCGGGCGGTCCACTGGATCTGAACGGTGGTGAGCCTGCGTGCCACAGGGACTGGGCAGATCAAACGGGACCAAACCCCTCGTCTGGGTGATCACACAGTCGGCGTCCTCAACTGGCTTCCGGTGGGACGTGCGAGAAGTCATACACAGCCCAGTCGGCGAGTGCGCGATATCCGAGGCGCTGGTAGAGGGCGTTGCTGGTGCGATTGGACAGGTCCGCGAACAGGACGACGTCCCTCGCGCCCGCGGCCAGCGCGGCCCGGCTCACCTCCGCCGTCACAGCGGCCGCGTAGCCGCGACCGCGCAGGTGGGCCGGGGTGTAGACGATGTCCACCTGGATCTGGCCGCCGATCAGCGGGTTCATGCCCGCGATGGAGACGGCAGTGCCGTCTGCGGTCTCCCAGAGCGTGTAGCGCTTGTCGGCGTAGCGGGTGTCGGCCCACGTGTCGGCGTCGATGGAGACGTCTTCCCCGACGGTCTTGGCGAACTCGCCGCACCAGAACATGACTTGCTCAAGGTCCTGTTCGCCCAGGACGCGGCTCCGGCCCGCCGGCATCGGCTCCGGCAGGGTGAGCGTGCCCAGGCGGTACAGACGGAGCCGGATGTCGCCGAGTTTCGACGTCGCCCCGGTGTGCCGCTGCCAGGCCTCGGCGAAAGCGGTGGCGGTGCCGTGGTCCGCGCTGACGCGGGGAAGTGAGTGCCCGAGGGCGGCCAGGCGGGCGGCTAGGGAGTCGGCCTGCGCGGGCGTGAGCGGGGAGAGGCCGATACCACGCGGCGGGAGGCGGAAGAAGGTGCCGCGGACCTCGCCCGCTTGCTCCAGCACGCCGAAGACGGGGGCGTCGGTGCCGAACGCCTCCGCCCCACGTGCCTGCACCCTCTCGGCCCACGTCAGCTGCATGACGTGCGGACCGGGTCGCGAGCGCAGGAATTCTCCAGCACGGGCGAGAAAGTCGTCGACGTCTTCGGTGATGTACCAGTCGTCCGGTCGCATGCCTCATGATTCCCCACGCTCCAGAAGCGCCCAACGATTTTCCGTCAGAGCGAGCAAGCAACAGATCGTCCGGGACTCGTTCACTTCACCGGGCAGATCCGGCGGGAAGACGCAGATATACCGGGAACGGACAGCGAGTCGGCGGCCGGACGGCCGCACACCCACACCCTGCAACCCGTATGCGCGACCTACGGAGGAAACGCGAAGACCGTTACAGTCCGTGCATATATCTGTACCTCTTATCTATAACATCCATTTATGCACTGAATGCACCAGATGGATGCCCGCCAGGACCCCGCTGCAGTACGGGCGACGGGCTGTACCCCAGCTCCACCACACCCCGACACCCCCGCACCGCGCAGGCCGTCACCCGAAAGTGAGTAACGGGCATCTGCCGCCACGCCACCGTGCCGTCCCGCACCCCACCGGCACCGGCACCGGCACCGGCACCGGCCGAGCACGTCCTCCTGGTCACCCGCCCGTTGAGTTCCACCCCAACCAGGCCCCTTGTACCCGGGGAGGGCCGGGTTGGCCCCACCGAAGTCCCTGCGCTGCGGCCGCGTCACACGCTGGCCCCGGCGGGTGGGCCGGCATGAGGGACGCAAGGAGGCGTGGAAGCTGTTTCAGGCTTTACCCGGTGGTGCCCTTCGTTGCGGCTTCCCTGTCTCGTGTGCGGGTAGTGCGGTCGCTGTCCCGACGGTTGGGCAGCCCCGGGTGGCAGGCGGGGGTGATGCTTCGCTGCCAGGGAGGTGTGGCGTGAAGGAGGAAACTGACGCGGTCGGCGAAGCGGGGTCCGTCGTCTCATTTGGCGAGTCTGCGGTAGCAGATGAGGCTGCAGGCGATGGCGGTGAAGGCCAGGAAGTGTTCGGCCTTGCGTTCTAGCGGCGGTGCAAACGGCGGCAGCCGGCCAGCCAGGACGTTGGGTCGGCCGCGCGGCGAGGTGCCTGCCGTGGCAGGTCCTGTTCCGCGCGGCCTCCCGCCGAACCGGACATGACGGTTTCCCGGTCTCCAGGAAGGCCAAAAGGTCGAGTTCGACATCACGCCGGGCCAGAAGGGCCCGCAGGCGGAGAACATCCGCACCCTGTAACGCCAGACACGAAACAGGCCCCAGTCGGATGACCCACCAGCTGGGGCCTCTTCGGTCCTACCCGCCCCGCTGTAAGGCGGTAGCGCCCGGCATCCTGGCGCACTCGCGAGCGTCACCCCACATGCTGTGGAATCCTGCGCTTCGTGTCATAGGCCGTGACTGTGACCTGCGGCTTTTCCAGCTGTCGCCCCGCCGCACGACGGGGTCGCTGCGGGTGCGGCGGACGCGGGAGCGCTCCGCCACCCGAGGCTGTGCGGGCAGCCGCGGTGCGGGACAGCCTCGCCGGCGAACGGCTCCCAGGACGGCGAACACGGCCGCGGGCGCACTCTCCACTCCCCCGCGCCCCGAATGCCGCGTGCGGGGACTCCCTCCTTCGAGGGGCGCGTTCCGCCGGCTCTCGTTCTCCCCCTTGTCATGTGCGGAAAAACTCCCGTCCCGCAGGACTCACCTCCCGCAAACCTCGGCGCGAACCGTCCGGTCCCGTGCCTCGTCGCTGCCATATTCGAAAGCCACTTCGGAGGTGGCTGTGACGACAGAGGCAACGACATCCGGGGCACGACGGACGGCATCGGGCGTGCAGGAGACCGGATTTGGGGGGCGGGAGACCGAGACCGGACAGCCGGCAGCGCGCGTGCCCGGCGGCACCTCCGAGCGCATCCGCGACCTGGAACGCCGTCAGGCGCAGGCAGTCGCCGCCGGCGGCCCGAGGAAGCGGGGCACGTTCGGCGCGCGGGAGCGCATCGAGCGACTGCTGGATTCCGGGTCTTTCACCGAGACCGGGCAGTTCGTCCGCGCCCGGGCCGTCGCCGGGGGCGGTCGCCGGCCCTACGGCGACGGCGTCATCACCGGGCACGGCACCGTCGACGGCCGTCCTGTGTGCGTGTTCGCTCAGGACTCCACGGTCTTCGGGGGCAGCATGGGCGAGTCCTTCGGCGAGAAGACCGTCGCCCTCATGGACCACGCCCTCAAGACCGGCTGTCCGGTCGTCGGGCTCAACGACTCCGGCGGTGCCCGCATCCAGGAGGGCGTCGCCTCCCTCGCCCTCTACGCCGAACTCGTGCGGCGCAACGTGCAGGCGTCCGGGGTGATCCCGCAGATCTCCGTGATCCTCGGACCGTGCGCCGGCGGGGCCGCGTACTCGCCGGCCATCACCGACTTCACGGTCATGGTGGACGGCGCCTCGCACATGTTCGTCACGGGGCCCGACGTCATCGAGGCCGTTACCGGTGAGCGCGCCACCGCCGAGGACCTGGGCGGCGCCCGCACCAGCAACACCGTCAACGGCAACGCCCACTTCCTCGCCGCCGACGAGGAGGACGCCCTCGACACCGTACGCGACCTGCTGTCGTACCTGCCCGCCAACAACCTCGAGCACCCGCCGCGCTACGCCCCCGGGGCCGCGCCCGCCGCACAGCCGCTCGACGCGGTCGTCCCCGACCGCCCCGGCCAGGCCTACGACATGCGCGACATCCTGCACGCGGTCGTCGACGACGGTGAACTGCTGTACGTGCAGGAGCTGTTCGCGCCGAACATCATCTGCGCGCTGGCCCGCGTGGAGGGCGCCTCGGTCGGGGTGGTCGCCAACCAGCCGCTGCACGCAGCCGGGGTGCTCGACATCGACGCCTCCGAGAAAGCGGCGCGGTTCGTGCGGTTCTGCGACGCGTTCGGTATTCCGCTGCTGACCTTCGCCGACGTCCCCGGCTACCTCTCCGGTGTCCGTCAGGAGCAGGCCGGCATCATCCGGCGCGGCGCCAAACTGCTGTACGCCTACGCCGAGGCGACCGTGCCCAAGGTGACCGTGGTCGTGCGCAAGGCCTACGGCGGCGGGTACGCGGTGATGGGGTCCAAGCACCTGGGCGCCGACGTGAACCTCGCCTGGCCCACCGCGCGCATCGCCGTCATGGGCGCCGAGGGTGCCGTGGGCCTGCTGCACCGGCGTGAACTCGCCGCCTCCGACGAGCCCGAGGCGCTGCGGGCCCGCCTCGTCGCGGCGTACGAGAGCACGCACGGCACTGCCTACCTCGCCGCCGAACGCGGCTATGTGGACGCCGTCATCGCCCCGCGCGACACCCGCGACCATGTCCGGCGGGCGCTGCGCGCCCTGCGCGGCAAACGCGCGCCGCTGCCGCAGCGCCGGCACGGCAACATCCCCCTGTGATTCTCGACCGCCGGCGTCCGGCCGCGCGGTTCCACCGGATGCGCCCCGGTGGGCCCCATCGTTTCGAAAGCCTGTTCCGCGACGTGAGGAGCACCTCCCCATGGACAGCCGCCGCCCCCCGCTCACGCCTGCGTACGCCACTTTGCCCGAGTATCTGCGGCACTGGGCCGACGTCACTCCCGACCGAAGGGCGTTCACGTTCGTCGACCATCCCACCCCGGACTCCCGGGGCGTCCACCGCACCCTGACCTGGCGTCGGCTGGACGTGCGGGTGCGCGCGCTCGCCGCCCGGCTCGCCGAGGAGGCCGGGCCCGGCGACCGGGTCGCGCTGCTGTGCCCCCAGAACACCGAGTACGTCACCGGCTTCCTGGCGGCGCTCGCCGCCGGTCTGGTCGCCGTGCCGCTGTATCCGCCGGGTCTGCCCGGACACGCCGACCGACTGGCGCGGGTCCTGGCCGACGCGCGTCCCACCGTGATCCTGACCACCAGCCAAGTCCTGCGAGAGGTACGGGGCTTCTGCGTCCGGGAGTACTCGGGCCAGGGCGCGCCGGCGCGGATCGTCGCCGTCGACCAGGTGCCCGACGGGGCCGGGGAGGGGTGGCGTCCCCTCACGCCGGAGAAGTCGGCGACCGCCTATCTGCAGTACACGTCCGGCTCGACCCGGGTTCCGGCGGGCGTGGAGATCACCCACGCCAACGTCGTCGCCAACGCCCAGCAGGCACTGACCGCCTACGGCGCCGACACCCAGCCGGTGACCTGCGTGGGCTGGCTGCCGCTCTACCACGACATGGGACTGGTCCTGAGCCTCGCCGCCCCCGCCGTGCGAGGGGCGCTCTCGGTGCTCATGGACCCGGCCGCCTTCCTCCACCAGCCCGTGCGCTGGCTACGGCTGCTCACCGCGCATCCGCATGCAGTGAGCGCCGCGCCCAACTTCGCCTACGACTACTGCGCGTCGGCCGTCACCGAGGGCCAGAAGGCGGACCTGCGGCTGCACGGCGTCACGGCGCTCATCAACGGCAGCGAGCCGGTCCGCCCCGGCACGGCGGACCGCTTCCATGCCGCCTTCGCCGCCCAGGGGATCGCCCCGGACACCCACTGCCCCTCGTACGGGCTCGCGGAGGCCACCGTCGTCGTCAGCGCCGCCCGCCCCGGCAAGCCACTGCGCCGCTTCGCCCTCGACCGCGACGCCCTCGCCGCCGGGAAGGCCCTGCCGGCGCCGCCCGACGACGCCGGTGCCGTGCTGCTGGCCGGCTGCGGCACCCCGGCGGGCCAGCGTCTGCGCATCGTCGATCCCGCGGCCCGCACGGCCCTGTCCGAGGGGGAGGTCGGCGAGATCTGGGTGCAGGGACCCAACGTCGGCCGCGGCTACTGGGCGCAGGACGAGCTAGGCCGGCGGGTCTTCGGCGCGGAGTTCGCCGGAGAAG
Organism: Streptomyces sp. NPDC006739; assembly: GCF_042869815.1. Taxonomy (NCBI): domain Bacteria; kingdom Bacillati; phylum Actinomycetota; class Actinomycetes; order Kitasatosporales; family Streptomycetaceae; genus Streptomyces; species Streptomyces sp. NPDC006739. The sequence goes on along the minus strand of NZ_JBIAGM010000032.1, from coordinate 14,409 downwards.
TTGACATGGCGGACCGCGGCGGCTGGCTGCGCACCGGCGACCTGGGAACGGTGCTGGAGGGGCAGTTGGTGGTCACCGGCCGGCTGAAGGACCTCCTCGTCGTCGACGGCCGCAACCACTACCCGCAGGACATCGAGGCCACCATCCAGGAGGCGCATCCGGCCGTGCGCCGCGACCGGCTGGCCGCCTTCGCCGTCCCCGGAGGCGACAGCGAGCGGGTGGCGGTCGTGGCGGAGCACCTGCGGACCGCACGTCTTGCGGACATCGACGTACCGGCCCTGGCGCGGGCCGTGCGGGCGGCGGTCTCCGCCCGGCACGGGCTGCGGCTCGCCGACGTCGTCCTCGTCCCTCCGGGTACCGTGCCCCGCACGTCCAGCGGCAAGGTGTCGCGCGCGCTGACCCGCGCGCGGTATCTGGAGGGCGCCTACGGGTCACAGCGGGACGGCGCTGCGGAAGGCGCGTCGCGGTGACAGCCGCCGACGCGGGCGCCGTGCGCCGCCTCATCGCCGAACGGGTCGCCGCCTGGAGCGGCACCGCCCCCGGGGACGTACCCATGGACCGGCCGCTCGCCGAACTCGGGATGTCCTCGCAGGAGGCCGTCGCCCTCGCCGGTGCGCTGTCCCGGCTCGTGGGACGCGAACTGCCGGCGACGCTGCTCTGGGATGCGCCCACCGGCGACGCCCTGGTGACGCTCCTGTTCTCCACCCGGGACAGCTTCACCGCCGTGGCCGCCTCCGTGGCCTCTCCGAGACCGGCCGGAGAGCTCGTCGCGGTCATCGGGGTCGGCTGCCGGCTGCCCGGCGGGGTCCACGGACCGGCCGACTACTGGCGACTGCTGAGCGAGGGCGTCGACGCGATCCGGCGGGTCCCGGAGGACCGGTGGCGGGACTTCGCCGCCTTTCCGCCCGCCGACGCGCTCCCCTACGGCGGTTACCTCGACGACATCGCCGGCTTCGACGCGGAGTTCTTCCGCATCACCCCGCGCGAGGCCGCGGTGCTCGATCCTCAGCAGCGAATTCTCCTGGAGGTCGTCCACCAGACGCTCGACCACGCCGCCGTACCGGCCGGCTCCCTGGCCGGCACCGCCACCAGCGTCTTCGTCGGCGTCTCGGCCCCGGAGTACGGGCAGCTCACCGGCGCCGACCCGGCGGCCGTGGACCCCTGGGCCCCGGCCGGGGCCGCCCTCTCCGTCACCGCCGGCCGTCTGGCGTACGTCCTCGACACGCGCGGGCCGAGCATGGCCGTCGACACGGCCTGCTCGTCCTCGCTGGTCGCCCTGCACCACGCCTGCGTCAGCCTGTGCACCGGCGAGAGCGACGCGGCGATCGCCGCCGGGGTCAACCTGCTGTTGTCACCGACCCTGACCGTCGCCTTCCGGCGGGCGGGTGCGCTCGCACCGGACGGGCGGTGCAAGCCGTTCTCGGCGGCGGCCGACGGCATCGGGCGCGGCGAGGGGTGTGCGGCCGTGCTGCTGAAGCGCCTGTCCGACGCGGAGCGGGACGGCGACCGCGTCCTGGCCGTCGTGCGCGCCACGGCCGTCAACTCCGACGGCCGCTCCAACGGGTTGCTGGCGCCCAATCCCGCCGCCCAGCAGACACTGCTGGCCACCGCCTACGCGCGGGCCGGGCTCTCCCCGGCGGTCGTCGACTATGTCGAGGCGCACGGCACCGGCACCCCGCTCGGCGACCCGATCGAGGCGGCCGCGCTGGGCGCCGTGCTCGGTCCGGGCCGCGATCCCGACCAGCCGCTGCTCCTCGGTTCGGTCAAGGGCAACCTGGGCCACCTGGAGTCGGCCGCCGGGCTGGCCGGCCTGGTCAAGACGGTGCTCGCCCTGCACCACGACACCCTCCCGCCGTCCCTGCACTGCGCGGAGGGCAGCGCCGTCGGTGACGCCCGGCTGCGGGTGGTGACCGAGCCGGAGCCGTGGCCCCGCTACGGCGGCACGGCCACCGCCGGGGTCTCCGGGTTCGGCTTCGGCGGCACCAACGCCCACGCCGTCCTTCAGGAATGGCGGCCCGGCGCGGCGACCGTGGAGCCGGGCGACGGGCCCGCCACCCGGCTCCACCTCCTGTCCGACGCCGACCCCGCCCGCGTGCGCGACACCGCAGGCCGGCTCGCCGACTGGCTGCGCACACCCGAGGGCGGCGCCGCACGTCTCGGCGATGTGGCCCGCACCCTGGCCGGACGCACCGGCCGCGGACCGGTTCGTGCCGCCGTTACCGCCGGGGACCGCGAGGAACTCGCCGAAGCGCTGGGCGCGTTGGCGGGGGGCCGCCCGCACCCGGCGGTCGTCACCGGCGACCGTGACACCGTCGGGCGGGGACCGGTGTGGGTGTTCTCCGGGCACGGCAGCCAGTGGCCAGGAATGGCCCGCCGACTGCTGGCCCAGGAGCCGGCGTTCGCCGCGGCGGTGGAGAAACTCGACGCGCAGCTCGCCCCTGAGTGCGGTTTTTCCCTGTACGACCACCTGTCCCGCGGAGGTGCCCTCGATCGTCTGGAGGCCGCCCAGCCGGTCCTGTTCGGTCTGCAGGTGGCGCTCGCCGAACTGTGGCGTTCCCACGGTGTCGAACCGGCCGCCGTCATCGGCCACTCCATGGGCGAGGTGGCCGCCGCGGTGTGCGCGGGCGCGCTCGACGTGGTGGACGCGGCCCGCGTCATCGCGGTACGGGCCCGGCTGCTCGGCGCGCTGCGCGGCGGCGCGATGGCCGTTGTGGACGTCGACGACACGGAATTCGACGATCTGGAAAGGGACTTCCCTGAGGTGCATGTCGCCGTCCACTCCTCGCCCCGGCAGAAGGTCGTCACCGGTGAGGAGGCGGCTGTCGCGCGGCTCGTCGGGCGCCTGCGGGAACAGGGCCGGCCCGCCCGGTCGATGCGGGTCGCCGGCGCCGGGCACTCCCCTCACGTCGACGGACTACTGCCAGAGTTGACCGAGGCGCTGGCCGAGGTGCGGGGACGGCGGCCGGTCGTTCCCGTCTACTCCACGGTCCTGGACGACCCTCGCGGGGACAGCTCGTTCGACGCGGCGCACTGGGCCGCCAACCTCCGGCGGCCGGTGCGCCTCGACCGGGCCCTGGCCGCGGCCGCCGCCGACGGCCACACCACCTTCGTCGAGATCTCCCCCCACCCGGTGCTCACGGCGGCCGTCGCGGACACCGTGCCCGGCGCGCTCGCCCTGGCCACGCTCCGTCGCGACGCCGACGGCTCGGCCGCCTTCACCGCCCAGCTGGGCGCCCTGTACGCGGCGGGTCAGCGCCTGCCCAGGCCACCGGGCCGGGTCATCGACCTGCCGGGGCCGCGCTGGCGGCACGTCCGGCACTGGTGGACGGACGGCCGGACGACCGCCGGCCTTCCGGCTTCCGTCGGGCAGACCGGGACGGCTCACTCACCGGCGCCGCACCCCTCCCCCGCCGAGCACACTCCGGTTCGGCCCGGCTCGGTCATCACCTGGCTGAGCCACCACATCGCCGCCGTGACCGGCCACCCGCCGACGCGCATCACGCCGGCCACCACACCGGCCGAGCTCGGCCTGGACTCGCTGATGGCGGTCCGCATCCGCACCGCCGTGGAACGCGAGTTCGCCATCGAGCTGCCGCTGCGCGATCTCCTCGGCGCGGCGAGCGTCGAGCAGGTGGCCGACCGCATCCGGCAGGCGCTCCCTCACACGGACTCGCCCCTCACCGTCCTGAACGCCGGCGGCTCGCGGCCCCCGCTCTTCCTGGTCCACGCCGCCGGCGGCCCTGCTGATGTCTACCGCGAGCTCGCCGCACGAGTCGGCGACGAGCGGCCGGTGTACGGGCTGGAGCGGGTGGAAGAGGCCCGTACGGTGAGCGAGAAGGCCCGCCGTTACGCCGAGGCCGTCACCGCCGCCCACCCCGAAGGGCCCTGTCTGCTGGGGGGCTGGTCCTTCGGCGGTTTCGTCGCCCAGGAGACGGCGCGGCAGTTGACGGCAGCCGGACGGGACGTGGAACTGGTCGTCCTCATCGACTCCGTACGGCCGCTGATCCCTCCCGGCCTCACCCCGGCCGACCGGATCCGCGCCCACTTCACCGGATTCGCCCGCCACGTCGCCGAAACCTACGGGGTGCGGCTGCAGTTGCCGTACGACGCGCTCGTGGCGATGGACGACGAGGGCGAGCGCATCGACACGGTGCTGCGGGCGCTGCGCAGGGCGGCCGATGTGCCGCCGGCCGCCCTGGAGCATCAGCGGGCCTCCTACCTGGACCTGCGGATCGGCGAGGCGCACCGGCCGGGCCGCCACGAAGGTCGGGTGGTGCTGTTTCGGGCCACGGAGCCCGCGCCGCACACCGTGCGCGACCCGGCGTACGAGCGCGACGACGAGGCGCTCGGCTGGGACGAGGTGTGCCCGGGCCTGGAGGTCGTGCCGGTGGCCGGCCACCACCTGTCTCTGCTCGATCGTCCGCACGTCGACGAGATCGCCGCCCGGCTGCGGCGGCTGCTCGCCGCCCCGACCAGCTGAACCGATTGCGAGGAACCGCCATGTCCCATCCCCTCACCGGACTGTCGCGGCGCAGCGTCGCCAAGGCGGCGGCCGCGACCGGCCTCGCCGTTCTGTTCGGCGCCAAAGCCTCCGGCCGGGCCCGTGCCGCCACCCGGCTGGGGCCGCGCACGCTGGACGTGTCGGTGTCCTCGGCGGCACTCGGCCGTAGCGCGCCGCTGCGGCTGATCCTGCCGTCGGACTTCGACAGACAGACCGGGCGGACCTATCCCGTGCTGTACCTGCTGCACGGCGCCCACGACGACTACACCTCCTGGACCCGGGAGACGGACATCGAGGCCTTCACCGAGGGCCGCGACCTGATCGTGGCGATGCCGGACGGCGGCCCCACCGGCATACCGACCGCCTGGCGCAGCGGGCCGGACTACGAGACGTTCCAGCTGCGGGAGGTTTCGGCCCTGCTCGCCCACGACTACCGCGCCTCGGGCGTACGGGCCGTGGCCGGGGTTTCCACCGGCGGATACGGGGCGATGGCGCACGCGGCCCGCCACCCGGGCACGTTCACCGCCGCCGCCTCCTACAGCGGCGTCCTGGACACCACGGCGCCCGGCGTGCCCGCGATCGTCGCCGCCATAGTGGCCCGGGAGAACCTCCTGCCCGCCTCCCTGTGGGGCGACCCGGTCCTGGACTTCCTCACCTGGCGGGACTTCAACCCGCGCGAGCGTGCCACCGAGTTGCACGGCACCGCACTGTACGTCTCCCAGGGCAGCGGCGTGGGTGGTGGCGGCGGTGATCCGCTGCCGGGCGTGCTGGAGAGCGCGCTGTGGCCCTCCGCCCACGGCTTCGCCGGCACGCTCGGACTGCTCGGCATCCCGGTCACCACCCACTTCTACACGGGAGGAGGACACAGCTGGGCCTATTGGAAGGGGGAGTTCACCGCCTCCTGGCCGATGCTCGCCCGTGCGCTGGGCCTCGCGGAGTGATGTCGGTGCCATCGGGGCACGGAACGGACCGCAGGGGAGGTCCGTCCAACACCGGGGGGTCACCCTCGCCCCACGGGAAACGGCCCGCGGGTGAGCCGGTTCCGGGTGATTGGAGTGTTCGCGATGGCTGTCCCCACGCCGCAAGGCCTGCCGGACGGCGGCCATGGAGTAGTCGCTGCGCTGCCGGCCGGCCTGGCCGAGCGGCTGCGCGCCCAGCTCGAGCCCGTCGCGGACGAAGTGGAGGAGGAGGTCCGCAGACAGGTTCCCGAGTACTCGCGGCCCGCCGACGGAATCTACCGCAGAAACCTCAGGGCCGGTGTGGTGCAGGCGCTGACCCTGTTCGTCGATCACATCGGCGACCCGCGGGGGCAGGGCGACGCGATCGCCGGGACGTACTACGAACTCGGTTGCGGCGAGGCCCTGGAGGGCCGCAGCCTGGACGCGCTCCAGTCCGCGCTGCGCATCGGCGGACTGCACGCCTGGCGGCTGCTGTGCCGCACGGCGGAGGATCTGGGCCTGGACTCGGCGGTGGTGGCCGCGCTGGGCGAGTTGGCGTTCCGCACGGTCCACGAGGTCGCGGAGGCGGCCGCCGCCGGGTATGCGGAGGCCCAGCTGCGCAGCACCGACGAGTTGGAGCGGCGCCGCAGACGCCTGCTCGACCTGCTGGTGAGCGAGGGACCGGTCTCCCCGGAGGCCGTGCAGGACCTCGCGCACGGCGCCCGCTGGCCGGTGCCACGACAGGTCGCCGTGATCGCGCTCGCCGCCACCCCGGACCAGCGCGAGGAGGAGCGGCCTCCGGCCGCGGGGGTGCTGTGGGACATGGAGTCACGGCCACCGCGCGCCCTCGTACCCGACCCGGACGGCTCCGGCCGCTTCGGCGGCCGCGCCCTCACCCTCGCGCTGCGCGGCCGTCCGGCGGCCGTCGGCCCGACGGTTGCGCTCACCGAGGCCGCCCAGTCGCTGCACTGGGCCACGCGCGCCCTGGGTCTCATGGGCCGCGGCGTCCTTCCCCGCCAGGGCATGGTGCGCTGTGCGGACCACCTGTCGACACTGCTGCTGTACAGCGACGAGCCGCTGCTCGCACAGTTGCAGGCGCGTGTCCTCGCCCCGCTCGAGGCGGTCTCGGCGGGGCAGCGGGCCCGGCTCGCCGAGACCCTCCTCGCCTGGCTGCTCAGCGGTAGCAACGTGCCCGACGTCGCCACCCGTCTGCACATCCATCCGCAGACGGTCCGCTACCGCCTGCGCCAGCTGGAGAAGCTCTTCGGGGACGCCCTGCACGACTCCGGCACACGTCTGGACCTGGTGCTGGCGCTGCGTGCCGAGGCGCTGCGGGACCCCGACGGCCTCGCCCGGTAGGACAATTCGCGCTGCTCACTGCAGAACAAAAAACCGGGGAAAATCCATCCTCCCCTTCATAACACCCCGTCAGGGAGAGTGAATACGTTCGGGACATCCTTTTTCGCAGGCGCGTGACCGCGCCCCCACCCGCAAAGGATTCCTATGCGCATTCGCTTGTGCCTCGCCGCGCTGTCGCTGGCCGGCGGGGCCTCCCTGGCCACTCTGCCGGCGCCCGCGTCATCGGCCGCGAGTTGCTCCGACCTGGATGTTGTCGCGGCCCGCGGCACGTTCGAACCGGGCACGCTTGGCGCGATCGTCGGCGACCCCGTGTATTCCGCGCTGCAGCAGAAAATCACGGGCAAAACCCTGTCCAGCTACAAGGTGAACTATCCGGCCGACCTTTCCCTCACCTCGGCCGCGCAGGGCAACGCGGACGTGGTGAATCACGTCAGCAGCCAGGCGGCCGCCTGTCCGACCCAGCGTTTCATCCTGGTGGGCTATTCGCAGGGCGCGAACGTCGTCGACAACTCCATCGGCATCAGCAGCGACGGCGCGGTGGTCGGCAGCCCCATCGTGGCAACCATCCCGGCCGCGCTTGCTCCGCGGGTCGCCGCGGTGCTGCTGTTCGGCAACCCGATCCGCGCCGTCGGCAGGAGCGTCACCGGCACCTACCAGAGTCGCACCGTCGACTTCTGCGCCAAGGGCGATCCCATCTGCGAGAGCGGCGGCGGCGATGTGCTCGCGCATCTGGGCTACGGCTCCGACGCGGACGCCGCGGCCGCCTTCGCCGCGAGCAAGGTCTGAGGCGGCACGGCAACCCGTGCATGAGCGGTCCCGGAGGATTGTCCTCCGGGACCGCTCATGCACGGGTTGCCGCTAGCCGGGCGTGACGGCGAATCGCGCGAGGTTCGTCGAGACCGGCTCGGGCCGGCCGTTGTTCTGCACCCGCGCCGCGGTGAGCACGTCGAGGTGCTGGTAGCCGTCGGCCACCACGGGATGCAGGCCGGACGGAACGCGGCCCGCAAGCAGCCCGTCACCGGCGATCACCGTGAGCGTCGGACGGGCCTTGAGGCCCTCCTGGTGCACGAGGAGCTGCTTCACCTGCGGGGAAGTGGCGAGTTCCAGGTCGGTGACCAGTTTTGTCGGGAAGTACTGCTCCGTGAAGTCCAGCGGCTGCTCGGCCAGGCTGCGGGCGAGTTCCCCGATGTCGGTGACCTCCTCGCCGGCGTTGGTGAACGGGGTGCCGTCCGCGGACCGGTAGCCGGGATCGTCGGCGGCGCCGACTCGGTCGTAGTTGCGCCAGGTGTACAACGGCCCGTGCGGCTGATCCGGGATGGCCTTGTACTGGGTGCCGTACAGCCCCGGTTGCTTCGCCCCGCCGTTGGCGAGGGGGAAGTCCTTGTCGGCGATTGGTCCTCCGTCGAAGAAGCCCACGCTGCTCTGCAGGAACGCCAGCGGTACGGAATTGTCGTCCATCAGGGCGCCGAGCACCGCCGCGTTGGTGAGCCGGAAGTCCTTCACCGCGGGCGAGCCGGTGAGGAAGGTGGCGGCGTCCTTGGAGAACAGGAACCGGTTGGTGGCCCCGATGTTCGTGTTGGAGGGCAGGTAGCTGGGCAGGTCGGACTCGGCGCCGGGATCGTGGACCGCGCCGACGCCCGCGATCGCGAGCAGGGTCATGGTCTCGGGGTTGAGCAGCACGGGTGCGGACAGGGAGCGCGGCAGCACCCCGGAGTCGAGCCCGGCCTGCACCGCGGTGTAACCCAGGCCGATGTCCGGCAGGTTGGTGTCGTCGGGGATGCTGCCGCTGAGGTCGGCCAGCGAGGTGGAGACGGTGGTGTCGAGGGCGAAGTAGCCCGCGCACTGGCGGTATCCGGCGTCCGCCGTGGTGGCGGGGTCGCCGTCGAAGTCGGCGGCCGCGAAGTACCCGGTGATCACGCCGCCCAGGGAGTGGCCGCCGCACAGCACCTTCTCCTGGCGCAGGTGCTGGTCTGGCAACTCGGCGGCCAGCAGGTCGTATTCGTCCCGTACGGTCTGCTCGATACCGAGCTTCGCCATCCAGCCGAGCCGGTCGTTGCCGACGGACCCGGCGAAGGTGCGGCCGTCGACTTCCCTGCCGCGGTAGTAGTAGTCGACGGCCGTGTGCTGGTCGCCCGAGGCGATGCCGGTGTGGTCCTCCAGGCAGTTGGAGCGCCGGTCCAGGGCCCAGAACTCGATGTGCCGGCCCTGCTCGGCGGCCCGCGCCACGGTGTTGCGAGCCACGCTGTCGAACGCGCCGGCGCCCTCCAGGATCCCCGGTTGGGCGACGAGGATCCGGTCGGCGTCCACGGAGGCGGCCGGCCCGTCGGAGCTGCGGTAGCGCAGATACGACAGCCAGTCGCACGCCGCCGGACGCGCCCCGAACGAGGCCGGCAACGGCACCTTCACTCGCACCACCGACTCGCTCACCGCATCGGCCGGGGCGGTCGTCACCACGGGTGTCTCACTGCGGGCGCCGGCCGCCTGGGTGTCCGGCGCGGCGGCCGTGAGGACGCCCGCGGTCATCAGTACCGCCAGCGTGGTGCTGCGCCACTTTCTTCTTCTGCTGCGCCATGTGTCCATGGCCGGACGCTAGGGCCACGGCGCCCGTGCGCTCAGGCACTGCTCACCGGAACGCAGCAGGCCGCTCGCTCCTTTGTCACGCGGTCACAGTGTCACGCGGCACGCTGGAGCGACCGGCTCCCGAAGGACTCGTGGCCCGGAACCGGCCCGCGCGCGGCACGCGGGGCGCCTCCGTGCTCCGCGCCGTCCCCGACGCCGGTACGGCACCGGGACGGCCTGACACGGCGGCTGGCAGCGCACCGACAGGGCGGGACGCGGTTCACGCGCTGTTTCGGCGGCCTTACCGGGGAGCCTTTCCGGCAAACTGGACAGCCGCCCGTAGCCGAGCGCCAGCCCCTATGGACCAGGCCGCCCGTCGGCGGCACGGCGGGCGGCGGCGTGGCGGGACCCTCCTCCGGATCGGTCGGCCGGGCCCTGGACAGCCGCGACCGCGGACACCGTCCGTCCACCGCGAACCACCCGGTCGATAACCCCGTGGCAGGGCCCCACAGTGGGCATGGTCGTCGGGCTGATGCACTGCCATTCAACGGGAATTCTCGGGGGCTCGCGGACGACTTACCGCCGTCACCCGCCCAAGTGCCGCGCCCGCTTGATGGCCTACCCGGCGTTCGCCCCGGGGCCCTGGGCGAGCCAGACTTCACCACGGTGTCTGCCATGGCCCACGACGTGGGGATCTCCTTCAGCCGGATCGCCGAAGCGTGCGCGCTCAAAGCAGTCCGAGTCAGCCAGATCGCCCGGGGCACCACATCCGCACCGCCGCACGACCGTCGAGCGAATCACCGGCGGACTACGCAAGGCCGGACTCGGAGCTCGGCCACCTGGAGGGGGTCTTCACTCCCTCACATCAATATCGGACAAATTGCGTGAATAGGGTCAAATATCTGGGAGACTCGCTGACCAACCCCCATAGGACGGAGACCCAACCGATGATCATCAAGAAAATGCACGAAATGGGCATCCGAAGCGAACACGCCTACCTCGCCGGCATGGCCTCCATAGGCCTCAGTGTTGCGTCCTGGATCACCAGCCTCCAAATCGAACGCGGCAAGGGCATAGACCGCGCCGACCGCTGGGGCATCTTCGTCGGCGAATGGGCGCCCACCTTCTTCGGTCTCGGCCTCGCTCTCTCCCACTACGAGCAGCAGGACGGCACCCTCACCGCCGCCACCGTCCACGAACTCCGCGACCAGGCGAGGGCCAGCTGAACACCCCGGCCAGCGCCCGCCTCCGGCCAGAGGAGACGGGCGCCCCGGGGCGATGCGACCTCACACCCGCACCCGCGCCCTCGCAGGTCCGGATACGCGGCTGGCCGCGGACCCGGACGTGACCGAGTAGTGACACGGGCCCTACAGAGCTGTACCGAGCGGGTGGTCGATACCCTGGAAGGCGATCCCGGCAGTATCGCCGGAGCCGTCACTCCCTACTGGAGCAGGGAGCGGACGGCATCATCATCAACGAGCCGATCGACGAGGAAGCGGGCGGGCGCGTTCCCGGCCCCTGCCGTCGTGCCGGTCCTCGTCCTCGGCACGCCCGCGCCCTTCCCTCCCGCACCCTGTCCTCAGGGGTGGGCGCCTGGCCTGCTGGCCCGGGCGGCCACCGACTATCTCCTGGGTCTCGGACACACGACCGTCCATCACCTCGCCGGTCCCGAGCGATGGTACGCCGCCAGGCACCGCATCGAGGGATGGCGGGTGGCACTGGCCGACCGGGGTCGTGACGAGCCGCCCGTCGTCGAGGGCGACTGGTCGGCCGCGTCCGGATACGCGGCTGGCCGCGGACCCGGACGTGACCGCGATGTTCGCCGCGAACGACGACAGAGCCATCGGGCTGATCCGCGCGCTCACGGAAGCCGGGTGTCGGGGTGCCGGAGGATGTCAGCGTCGTCCAGTTCGACGACATCCCGGTCGCCGCATGCGTGCCCCCCCTCCCTTGACCACGGTGCGTCAGCCGTTCGACGCGGTGGCCCAGGAAGTACTCAGGCTTCTCGTGCAGGCGAGAAACCCGAGGTGGATCTGCCTCTCGCGCACGACCCACCGATCGACCTCGTCCTGCGCGCCTCGACCGCGCCTGTGCCGTCCGGGACGACCCAGGGCGGTGGGCGGCGCAACGCCACCCGTTCCCACAGCGGTCCGCAGGCCGTGCCGCCGACGAGCGGAGGCTCATGCCGGCGCCGCGGTCGCGACCAGTGCGTCGCCCGGCTCCAGCAGCTTCGATAGAGACGCGGCCAAGCGCCGGATCACCATCGCGGTCGAAATCGTTCTCGCGGCCGAAGGTGAACAGCACCTCCGGCACCGCCCACTCGTTCACCGGATCCCACCCGTTGTGGGCCAGGTGCAGTCAGCGAACCGTGCCGGGGTCGTCCTCCCGGTTCACCGTCTTCACGTACACCGCTCCAGACGATAGGCCGAAGAAGCAGATCAGCGTAGGCGAATCTAGGAAATCGCGTCTCTAGAAGCTCTTCCTTCCCGTCACTGGTCAGCGCACCTGCCGACCCCTGGCCCCGGTCGGCCTTGTCCTGGTTCACCCAGTTCCGCAATCCCTCCGGGCTCACGCCGATCTTCCCTTGAACTCGGCCGTGTACCGCTTACTCGTGTTGCTCTTCGTGCTCACTACCTGAAACTGCTTCCTCCGGGACCATCCATACCAGGATCAGGCTGTCCAGCTCAGCCGGGGGAACTTCACCCTCTTCGCGCGGCCGCGGCCGACGGGCGCCAGCTCGTCCGGCGCGGCGTCCCTCAGGAGGCCGCCCTACGCCGCCGGTGCCGCCGATCATGCCGCCGACCGGCCGCTGGAGGTCTCCACATGCCCGCTGGCCAGGGGCCTCAATGGATTACCCGCGAAGAGCCTTGGGGACGAAGTAGTGGCCTGCGTCGATGTCGGCGATGAGACCGGGGTGGGCCGGCTCCCAGCCGAGCAGCTCACGGGTGCGGGCGCTGGAGGTGAGGTTGTCCAGGCCTATGAAGGTGGCGAGGAACTGGAAATAGTCGGGCACTTCCTCGGCGGGGACGGACTTGGCGGGCGGTCGAGTCCGATCAGCGAGTACAGGAACGCGAGGTGTTCTTCGGGCACGTCGGCCTCGCGCAGGCGCTCGATGCGGTGTTCGTGGGTGCGCCGGGAGCCCATTGCGCCGACGTAGCCGACCGGGAGACCGAGCGCCAGGCGGAGCAGGGGGATGTCGAACTTGACGTCGTGGGTGAGGACGCAGATCGCGGTGCGGGCGTCTACTTCGGTGCGCTCCAGGTAGCGGTGGGGCCATTCGACGACGACCTCGTCGGCGTGGGGGTAGCGCTCGGGGGTGGCGAAGGCGGGGCGGGCGTCGCAGACGGTGATGTGGTAGCCGAGGAAGCGTCCCGCCTGGCTGCGGGCGGCGGCGAAATCGACGGCGCCGAAGATCGGCATGCGGGACCGGTGCGCTTGGGTGTGGACCAGGAGCGTCAGCTTCTCCGGGCAGATGTCGGCGTCCCCGGCGATCTCGACGCGGGCGGTCTGTCCCGCTCGCAGCAGCGCACGCACCTGCGTGACCACCACACGGTCCCGCTTCCCGTCGCCCAGTGTCCCGTCGTAGGCGCTGCCATCGCCGAGAACGGACAGGGTGCGGCCGAGCAGGCGCTGCGGACCGTCCGCCACCTGTGCCACGGCCACGGGTAGGCCTGCCAACACGTCCTCCAAGGCGGAGGTGAGGTGGGGCCGGCCGGCGGGGTCGATCGCTGGACGAGGACCTTCAGTTCGCCACCGCAGGTCAGACCCACCGTGAAGGCGTTGTCGTCGGAGTAGCCGAAACGCGTGCACGCCGGGGACTCGTCCGTCTCCAGCACCTGTCGGCACAGCTCGTAGACGGTGCCTTCGACGCATCCTCCGGAGATGCTGCCGACTGCCGCGCGATGGCGCCGATGGTCCGGTAGGAGCCGCCGCTGCCGCACCAGATGTAGCCCCAGGACGCCGCCGGCTTCGACCCGCTGCCTTCGGAGTCCGACTTCCCGGCCGGCGGGGTCGAGGGCCGCTACCATCTCACCTACTTCGGCGCGGCGCAGCCCGGTGCGCGCTCGTTCACACTCCGCCCGGGAACCAGCTACCGGGCCGAGATCATCGACACCTGGAACATGACGGTCACGCCACCTACGAGGGCGAGTTCACCCTCACGCTGTCGGGGCGACCGTACATCGCGGTCCGCCTGAGGGCTGTGGAAGACAGGAACAAGTGACATCACTTCGGGCAGTGGGCAGCGGCCACCAGGACCGGCCCCGGCGGATCCAGATGGTGCGATGACGGCAGCAACCCAAACCCTCCACGACCTGCTGCGTCGGCAGCTGGCACGCCGGGGCGTCGCCTCGTCTGCATGCGCGCACGCCGCGAAGCAGCATGGCCACCCTGGCGGTCTGTGAGGTGAGGAGGGCAGGGCCCGGGGCGGGTCACCAGCCGGTGATGCGGGTCCAGCGAGCTTGGATCACCGGGGAAGGCTGGTTGTCCTTGCTGCTGTCAACGACGTGGTAGCCGTGGAACTGCGCGGCGGTCGCGCAGGCGTGGTTGGGCAGGATGCGCAGCCGGGTACCGACCGGAAGATCGGGCAGGTCGGCGCCGTCACGGGCGGTGAGGGTGCCGTGTTCCTGGCTCGCGCCGGTCATGACCAGGTTCGGGATGAGGCGGCCGGTCAGGTCGGTGACCAGACCGTAGCCCTGGTCCTGGGCCTGGTCGGCGGTGCCGCGGTCGCGGGACATGGCCATCCAGCCGCCGTCGGTGATGATCCACCCGTACTCGGGCCGGTGGCCGATGACGGTGACAACCACCGACAGGGCGAGGTCCTGCACCTGGCACACGTCGAGGCCGGCCATCACCAGGTCGAAGAAGATGTAGTTCCCGGCCCGCAGTTCGGTGACCCCGGTGAGGTCGTCGGCCGCGTGGGCAGTGGGGGTGGAGCCAACTCGACGCACTCCGGGAACTAGTGCCGTATCAGGCAACGTTCGCCCTGTCATGAGACTTCGCACGGTTGCTACGCCGGGTGGTACGGGACAGCCACAATGATCACGTGGCTGA
>NZ_JBIAGM010000031.1:0-80188 GCF_042869815.1 Streptomyces sp. NPDC006739 | reverse complement strand
AGCCACGTGATCATTGTGGCTGTCCCGTACCACCCGGCGTAGCAACCGTGCGAAGTCTCATGACAGGGCGAACGTTGCCTGATACGGCACTAGGTCGGGTTGCAGAGGCGATCGGAGGCAGTCAGAGGAAACCGCTCTGATTCGACCCGGGTTCGACCCGAGCTGCTCGGAGCCAGCCAGAGGCAATCGCCCTCTGTCTGGCCCCGAATCGGCCGAGGTCGGGGCGGTGTCGAACGGGTCAGGACTCCTCTGGCGGCACTCCGAGTCGTTCTCGGTCGAGCCGCGATGGGGACGCCTGCCTCTGAGGCGGGGCCAGGCATACGAAGGCCTCCAGGACGGCAATCCTGGAGGCTTCGCTTGGCACCGATTGGAGGTCGGTCCGGACACCACCCGTGGTTTTAGCGGGCCTGGGTGGCGTCCACGTCCTTGCGAGACGACCCCACAGTGCCACACCACACCCAGCAGACGGACTCACCCCAACGTCCAATTCACCCGAGCGAGCGACTGGGTCTTCACGGGCTGCCTCGGGCCGCGGCTGACCTGGTTCTGCTCGGCGACCTCACCGGCCGCTACGCGGCGGAAAGCTACAGCAGGCTCGGCTCCGACCGCCGGAGCGTGGTCCTGCGCGCGGACCGCCAGGGCGCAGCTGAGCACGGGCATCGGATCACCGCGGCCATCGCCTGCCACGTGGCCCGTGCCGGCGGCACCGTCGACCAGCTCACGCAGCTCCTGCTGCACCCCGAGCACGAAGGCGGACGGCACACCCGCAACATCGCGCTGCGTTCGGGGGAGCCTCGCGCCCTGGACTACATCCGCCGGGTGTGGGCCAGCGCCTCGGACGCAATCAGCACCACCATCGCGCTGAGTTCCCGGCACGAGGCGTACGAGGTCCTCGCCGCACTGCGCGACCGGATCGAAACGACACCGTGGCGCGGAGAGCGGGGACGGACCGCGCTGCGGGTGCTGCGGGCGCACCTGAACTTCGCCGAGACCACGGGCGGACCCCTGCACCACGCCAGTGAGCGCCAGACCGCCGAAGAAGCCGGGGTCTCCCGCACCACCCTGCGGGTCGCCTACGAGACGGTCCTGCGGCCACAGGGCTGGCTGCGGCGCCTGCGGGCGGGCCATGGCCGGGAGGGCTCCACCTGGTACCTCGGCGACGGCACCATCCCCGGACACAGCGACCACGCTCTGCTGTCTCGTTTCCGGTCCACTCAGTTCCCCCCCGACCCGGCACTTGAGGAGTGGACCACCCCTGAGACGGCCACAACGGCCAACATCGACTCCACCGTCCTCGGCCAACTCATGGGCCACGACGCCTTCGCCCACCACGCCCTCGGCAGCGCCGCCCTCATGATCATCAGCGCCCTGCACCAGCACCCCCACCAGACCGCTGCCGAACTCGTCGGTACGTCCTCGGTCTCCCACGCCACCATCTACCGGACCCTGCAACGCCTCGCCGACCACGGCCTCGTTCAGCACACCGGAGAGACCTGGACCCTCGCACCACGAGCTCTGGAGGGCTTCGGTATCCGCCTCCCGGACGACGCTGGCAACGGCCACACGCCGGCACAGGGCTGGGCCAACGTCGCCGAGCAACACGGCACCTGGGGCATCGCGGCCCGGCGCAAGGCCCTGCACACGGCGCAGCGGGCGGCCTACCAGCAGGCACTGGACCGGTTTGCGGAGCACCGCAGCAGGGCCGTGGTGATCGTCCGCGACGGCCGTCAGGTCCTGGTACCCCTGCCGCGCCCCGACGAGATCCCACCGACGTGGCACGCCCCGGACGGGCGCGTCCTCGACCCGGTCACCGGTCGTCCGGCCGCCGACTGGCGGGTCGCCACCGACGGCCGACTGATCCTCATCACCCCATCCGACCAGCGCAGTTACGACGAGCTGGCCGCCGCCCATGCCGAAGCCCTCAGCGAATGGGAGTCCGCCGCATGAACCCAGAGCCCCCGGCCACCTCCGATGCCAACGAGGCGGTGACGCCCGAGCCCCTGCGCCAGCAGTACGAGGCCGGTGCCACGGTCGACGAACTCGTCTCCGTCAGTGGGCTGTCCTACGGCACGGTCCTCAACCGGCTGCACGACGCCGGGACCGTCATGCGCACCTCCTGGCAGACCCGCCGACTGCGGCAGAACCCACAAGCCCGCCAGCGCCTCGCGGCCCGCCTGCGCACCCTGTATGAGCAGCACGGCGCGACCCTCACCGAACTGGCCGCAGCGGCGGGAGAGACGAGGCGCGGTGCCCGGCGCCTGCTGATCGAGGCCGGCGGCACCGTGCGCACCACCCAGCAGACCTTGCGGGTGCGTGCCGCAGCGCGGGCCGCCGAGCGGTACAAGGTCGCGGTGTCCCTGCGGGCACGGTACGAGGCCGGCGCCACGGCCCCGGAACTCGCCCGCGAGCACAGCTACTCCATCGCCACCGTCTACCGGCTCCTGCACCACGCAGGCACCCGTATGCGGCCCCAGCACCACCACGGACCGGCCCACGACACCACCAAACGCCCGGGAACGCCCCCGCCCTCGCCGGTGTCCCCCGCAGCGCCTGGCAGATCAAGAAGACGACCGTGCGTCATTCCCGCCGCGACAGGACAGCACGGGCACCCCCATCGTCAGCCCCCGCGCCGAACCGCGCGCACCAAACAACGCCCCTTCCCCCTCAGGAGATCAAGCACACGTGAACGAGAACACCCGACACAAGACCCTGGCCGCAGCCACAGCCCGCGCCTGGGACGCCTTCGTCATCGTCGTCGGCATGCTCAAGGGCGGCACCGGCAAGACCACCTCAGCCTGGTTCATCGCCCTCTACTACGCCGTCGTCCTCAACCTGCCGACGCTGTTGCTGGACGCGGACGCCACCAGCCAGTCCGCCTACGACTGGTTCAAGGTCGCCCAGGCCGCCGGCTTCGAGATCCCCGCCAACCTGGTCATCGAGCGATACCCGTTCGACGACATCGCCGAGTACATCCGCACCAAGCGCGCCGAATTCGGCGCGATCGTGGTCGACGCCGGCGGCGGCAGCGCCCGCATCTTCCACGAGGCTGTCACCGAGGCGAACCTGCTGCTCGTCCCGGTCGCCCCCACCAAGATCGAACGCCGCAAGCTCGTCGCCACCTTCGACGAGGCCGAGCGCGCCGCCGCCCGCAACACCCGCGACGTCACCGCCCACGTCGTCATGGTCAAGGCCGACGACCGCACCAGCCTGCCCGGTCGCGCGAAGGACCAGCTGCTCGACCCCGCCGAGGGCGAGGGCATCGGCCCTGACCGCGACGAGCCGTTCCCGCTCGCCGACACCGTCGTTCACTCGTGGGTGCACTACATGGAGGCCTTCGGCGAGATCCCGACCGAACTGAGCGAGTACGCCAACCTGATGAAGGAGCTGACCGAGGCATGAGCGAGAAGAACGAGAGGCCAAAGCCGCCGGCCCGCCGTACGGGCGGTCGCACCCTGGGCGGGGCCAGGAAGGCGGCCCCGCCGCCCCCTCCCCTGGCCGCCGAGCTCACCCCCGAGCAGTACGCCGCCGAACAGGCCACCACCCAGGCGTCCGAAGGCGGGTCTGGGGCAAACCCTGTGCTGGCGTCCGCCCCCGTCGCAGCAGCAGCCCCGGGGCAGGCCGGGACGGAACACGACGGGTCTCCGGCTGCCGCGGACTCGTCAGCTGCGTCCACCCCGAGCGCAGCGGCACCGGCGGCGGTCGAGAGTCCCTCGCCTCAGGCGGTTGGCACCACTGCAGGACGGGAACCGGTACCCGCCGCGCAGACGGAAATGCCCCCTACTGACCCCGTTGCGCTCAGCGAGCACTCCTCGGCGAATGAGATCGTCGCCACGGCCGCCGCTGTCCCGAGTCCTGTAGCGGCCGCGGAGATAGTGGTCCACGCGATGGCACCTGTCGTCGCCGGTGGGGCTTTCCCCGTCCAGGCCAAGGAACCGACACCAGAGCACAGCCACAGGCCTCAGGCGCCGGAAGGGCCCAGCGAGGACGTGCCATGGACACAGGGACCGGGCCGGCCCGAGGACATCCCAGATGCCGCGGTCGTCCTCAACCAACGCATCATCACCCGTGAGTCCCTCGACTCGTCCGTGCCAGCCGCGCTGAAGCTGAAGAAGCGCATCAAGCGCTTCGCGCTGGACAACGAGCTCGACCACCTGCCGCTCGGCGACATCGTCGCCGTCGCAATGGACGAGTGGCTGTCTACTTGGGGCTTCTGACGTCCTGAAGCAACGGTTCCCATGCAGCGCAGTGGGGACGTGGTCCCGTGGGGTCCACGTCCCCACTGCCGGCTATTCCACTAGCCCAATAGTCGACTAGGCGGATCACTTTTCGCGTAGTCGTAGCATCCGGGAGCAACCCATACATGCCTGACCATACCCATCACGCCCGCCTGCTGCGCGAACTCGCCGACCTGCTCGAAACCCAATTCGAGCCCATCGACGATCCGTTCACCCCGCACCCTGACACACAAGCAGTCATCAATAGCCGCCACACCGTCCGCGGACAGCTCAACTACGCCGTGCCCGAAGACCTTCAGCTCCAGCGCCGCATCCGCCGATACAACGCCGACAGCGGCATCCCCCACGGCGACATCGTCACCCTCGCCCTCGACGCCCTCCTCCGTGCCAAGGGCTACCCGCCGGACCTGCGTCCGGAAGCGGAGACGTCGTTGCCCGCGGCTGAGTTCCCGACTGCACGGCGCAAACAAGGTTCCAATCAGACAGGACCGCTAGGCTGACCCCGCAGGAACAGCCCGGACGCATCGGGGAAGTGGGGATGCGCGCTTCCCACTGACGCGCTACGCCCGGGCAGGCGTACAGGCGGCAGAGGGGGCACACTTCGCGTGGAAGTTGAAGTACGTCTGGGCAGTGCGGACTCAGTGGAGGAGTTCACGTCGCTCCTACAGTGGCTGCGTGGAGACCGGCACTTGCAGGGGCGGGTGCGTGCGAGGCGGATGGCTTCCCAGGAGCAGGAGCTGGGTGGCGCTTTCGAACTCATCAGCGTCGCCATCGGTTCTGGTGGCGTTGCCTCAGCGTTTGTGACGTCGCTGGGGTCATGGCTGAGTAGCAGGCGTTCCGAGCAGAGCGTCAGTGTGACGGTCGGCGAGAAGTCTGTGCAGATCACCCGCAACAGCACTACTCCTCTGGACGAAGCGGAACTGCTGCGCCTGATTAAGCAGACACTAGATGAAGCCTGAGGAACAGTCCGCAAGACTGAATCGATGCGCCGTCCTGATAGGAATGTCACATTACCGGGATTCCCGGTTCATCGCCGTGCCTGCCGCCGCCAACAGCCTTCGCCGCATGCAGGAAATCCTTACTGATCCGTCGCTTTGCGGCTGGTCTCCCGAGCAAGTGACAGTGATTGACAATCCGGCGGATGGGCGACATGTCGCAGTCCAGATTCGGAAACTCGCGGAGCGCACCGATGGCCTGTTTCTCTTCTATTTCGTCGGCCATGGCACTCTCTCTGAGGAGGGTACCGTTTTCCTGCCGCTGGCCGAGACGGACGCCGAGCATGTCGATCTGACGGCTTTACCCTTCGCCCATGTGCGTACCGCGCTGCTGAGTAGTCCGGCACAGGTCAAGATTTCCATTCTCGACTGTTGTTACTCCGGCCGTGCGATCCAGACGCTCTCCGCAGAGAGCACTGACCTGTCCCTGGCCGCCGATGTACACGGGACATACACCTGGGCGGCCGCTGATGACGCCGCACACGTGGTTCCCCTCGCAGAGCAAGGCGGCGTCTGTACGTCGTTTACCGGTGAACTCATCGAGCTGGTCCGTGAGGGGATTCCCGACGGTCCGCGATTCCTGACGCTCGGGGATCTTTATGAGCCAATGCGCCAACGATTGCGGGCCCGCGGGCTTCCGCTGCCGAGCCGTCGAATCCATGACAGTGCCAGTAGCACACCCTTTACGCGCAATGCGGCCATTCCTACCGCGGCAACTCCCCATCGGCTACCGGCAGAAAATGGCGTGGGCCGGTCCAGTCCTCCGCCATTCGACCTCGAATCTCGACCATCTATTGCCCGGCGAGATACCAAGGCACTTAAGGCCGCCATGCCCATTCACCGCGTAATCGGTACTTATATCCCGCTACGCGGTGGCGGGCGGGAGCTCCGAGGCGCCTGCCCGTTCTGCGCGACGGATGATGGCTATTTTAGAGTTAATTCCGAAAAGTCGGTCTATCACTGCTTCAAGTGTCAGGCGGGCGGCGACACGTTGAATTTTCTCATGCAGATGGAGCATCTGACCTTCGGGGAGGCGGTTGACCGTCTCGCCTCGCTTGCTGGAATCACCCTCAGTGAAGACGGCGGCCACCACGACCGGCAGCACGTCGAGCGAATCCGCATGATCGAAGCTCACAAGGCCGCCGCCGACTTCTACACAACCAGGCTCAATACGCTCCCAGAAGCTGGCATTGGGCGCACGTTTCTCGCCGATCGCGGATTCGACAAAGCCGCGGCCGCTCATTTCGGCGTAGGCTACAGCCCTCAGGGCTGGGATCATCTAGTGCGTCATCTGCGCAAACACGGATTTACCGACAAAGAACTGCACCACTCCGGTCTGATCGTCGAGGGCCGCCGTGGCCCCATCGATCGCTTCCGCGGTCGCCTGATGTGGCCGATCCGCAACATCGGCGGCGAGGTCGTCGGTTTCGGAGCCCGCAAACTCCACGATGCGGATAATGGTCCCAAGTACATTTATACACCTGAAACCGCGATCTACAAGAAGTCCCAGGCTCTGTTCGGTATTGACCTGGCCAAGAGAGACATCGCTAGTTCCCTCCGTGTGTTTCTTGTCGAAGACTTCACAGATGTCATGGCCAGCCACTTGGCCGGTGTGACCACTGCAGTTGCCACTTGCGGGACCTTATTCAGCGGCGGCCACGCCAAGCTCTTGCGCCGTCTACTTCCAGACGACGGCTTGGCACGCGCCGTTTTCGCCTTCGAAGACATCGAGTCCGGCCAACAGGCGGCTCTACGTGCCATTACGGACGATTCCCAGTTCATCGGCCAGATGTACATCGCCATAACGCCTGACAACCTGAGCCCGAGCGCCCTGCGCATAGCCAAGGGCAATCAGGCCGTTGCCGACCTCGCCCAGCCCCGCACGCCCCTACATGAATTTGCGCTCACCCAGATCACCCTTCGTCATGATCTGGAAACTCCGACCAGCCGCGCGGCCGCACTCGATGAGGCCGCCCCCCTCGTCGCCAGCATTAGGAACAGCGCCTGGCGGCGCGAGATTGCCATCCAACTCGCAGGCATGCTCAACATCCAGGACGCAGCATTCGTGGTCAGTCGCGTGGCACAACTGGCGCGCACCGACCGCCGGGACTCAGACCCTGCCGGCAACTCGGGGCAGCGCCGACAGGACGGCACGGAGCCCACACTTGCTGTTGATCTTCGAAATCCTATAGCAAAAACTGAGCGGGAACTACTCAAACTGTCGCTGCAGCGACCCGAATTGGTGTCGCCGGCGTTCGATGCCTACGGCGTCGACGAGTTCACCGCCCGGGCGTACGCGATCATACGCCAGGCGATCTTGGACGCTGGCGGAGCCGAGTATGGAGTTCAGGAGCAGTCCCAGTATCTGCATCTCATCCGCGAAGCCGCCCCGAACCATGCCGCCCGTGCTCTCATTACCGAGCTGTGCGGCGAGACCATCATGTCCAAAACTGTCAACGAAACCTATGCTGGAAACATTCTAGTGGCAGTCAGACGGCGCTCCGTAGCCCGACGCATCCAGGAGCTTCTCGGCGCGTTGGCTGTTACCAGCTCGACGGACAGTCCTGCCCATCTAACCCATATGCAAAACGAGTTGTGGACGCTCTACAAGTACGACCAGGCGCTGCGGGAATTGGGAGCAAAAGCACTCTGATGAACCGCTCCGGGATCGACGGAGGCCGTATCCGCTGACTCCAGCCGTATAGAACGTGGGAAACGTCCCAGCATCTTATGCAACACCCTTTAGAAGAGTCGCGAATCGATGATAGGGGTTTCAACGGCGCTGGTGATCTCTGTTGGTACGGGGACGCCGAGCTGGATGGCGGTGGGTGTGTAGAGGTCGGCGGTGACTTCGGGTGTGGTCAGTGACACGAGCAGGCCGTACGTCACGGGGCGCCCGACTCGGTCAGCGCTGTTGTTGTACTTCCACCAGCCACCGGCGGGATAGACGGCGAGCACGCCGCAGTCGGCGAGTTCGCGGGCAGTTCCTCGCCAGATGTCTGCGTGCAGGCAGCCGCGCTCTCGGTTGGTCGGGCCGACGAGCCAGTTGCGATCGCTGTCGAAGGGCCGGATCGTGGTGCGCGCGTCGTCCTCGGCCTGTGCGGCTTGTGCGATGCGGCCTTCGAATTGCCGGGTGGTTTCGTAAGGGCCCTTGAGCGCGAAGCGGAGCCGGTGGGATGCATAGGTGTGCTGTCCGAGCATGCCTCTACGGCCTGGGTTGGGCTCGATGAAGTAGGAGAGGGTCACCCGCAGGCGGACTTCGGTGGCGTCGAGGCCGAGAAGTTGTTCGCGGGGCCAGGGCAGTTCGTGCAGTTTGAGCTCGCCGAGGCGGATGTCGCGCCCGTCACGGACGAAAGGCACCAGGGAACCCTGGATGATCATGGTTACCGCGCTTGCGGTGCTGGCCAGCACCCGCTCCTCGGTGGGGACGCCCCAGCCGTAGCGTCGCAGCACCGTACGTGTGAACTGCCCTGCCGAGATCTTGCGGCGTCCGTTGCGGTTGAAGACGCCTTCGGTCATGGCATCCGTCCACTGGGCCTCATGGACGAGCAGGCCTCGGACCGTTTCTGCCCGCAGGTTCGGATAGCGGGCATGCGCCAGGGCCGCCAGGCGGGCGGCTTGGGCGGTCGCCGCGCTCGTGGCGTCGATGGTGGTGAGGAGCTGGCCGAGGTGCGATCGGGCCGTGGTGGTCAGTGAACTCGCTTCATGGCCGTCGACTCTGGTGACTTCCTTGTCGACGAGGAGGTTGCCTCCTTCCATAACGATGTCGGGCTTGCAGGCTGCGGCCTCCTTGAACAGCACGGACGTGCGGCTGTGCGGTGACAAGGTTCCTGGGGCCGCAACGGCGCGGTAGCCGGCATAGTCCTTATGGGTGGGTACGTGATCGATCTCGGTGTGGGCGCCGACGGTCAGAGCGTTCCACGCCTGGGCGGGGTCTTCGATGCGGGAGGTGTCGCACAGGTCCAGGTGGGTGGAACTCCCGTCGGCCGCGACGAGGTCAGTGGCACGGTGGTCGCGGACATTGCCGGCCGAGATGACCAGGAGACGCGATTGGGTGGGCTCGGGAGGGCCCAGCAGATCGATCCGGTCGTCGGTGACGGTGATGTCGGTGCCGGCAGCGAGAGCGTCCACCGATGCCGACCACAGGGTGGCTGTTCCGTCGGTGCCGTTGCTGTCCGGACCGGACTCGGCAGTCACCGCCATACCGAAGACCCGTGTACGCGGATTCTCCAGATCGGCTGTTTCCGCGGTGGCGACGGCCGTCGCGGTCACCTCACCGTGCGGACGGGGGATGTCGAGTTGCCTGCGTGGGAGGATTTTGACCGTCTCCACGTGGTGGTCGAGCTGAACCGGGGCGAGGGACGCAAGCGCGCTCTCCAGGTCTCCGAACGCGGTGAGACCGGCCATCCTGGTGCCATGGCCCTGGGGATGGTTATCGTCCGGCCCTTCCTGACTCATGACGCTGTGAGCAGCGATGAGTACAGGCCGCAGCAGGGGGTGCTCTTGGTCCACGCCCGTATCGAGCAGAGTGACTGCAGGAGCACCGGCAGATGCGGGCCGGATCCTGCTCACCAGGTCGGCGACGAAGTCGCGGTGCAGGTCTCGCAGTTCGCGGCTGTGGAGTTCCTCGGTGAAAGTTGGCTTGCGGATCTCGGACGGGCAGGCGTTGGTGCGCAGGAGATGAGTCAGTCCGCTGATGCTGGTATGGACCTGAGCGACCTGGAACTGTGCGATTCCGATGGTCCGTTGCACCATCTGCCAGCCGTTGGCCTGTGCCAGCCGCCGCAGGGTCTCCACCGCATCCGATTCGCTGAGCCTGGAGTCGATCCAGAGCTCCCACCACACGTCGACGTCTTCGTCGGGCAGCGGCAGCCTCTCCTGCCACAGGTTCGCGACCGTGGCTCCTTCGATCTGCTCGATGTTGGCGACGAGCGCAGCGTTCCTGGGACTGCCGGAGGGACCGTTTTCGACGGCGAACTGGTCGATCTTTCTCAGCAGGGTGGGGACTGCTCCGTCCGAGATCCAGACGACGGCTTCCTGAGGGCGCTGCTCATCCGCCTCATGGACGTTCATGAGCGTGAGGCCGGACTTGTCGAGGGAGTCCAGCTTCAGCTCGTGCTCAGGTGCAGCCTGAAGAGTCACCGCAAAGCCGTCTGCCCGCTCGCGGTCATCAACCGACTGCCGGTGAAGGAGGGCCTCATTTTGCGCGTCTTCGACACCGGTCTTCAGCCGACTCGCGTGTCCGGCTCGGTCCGCAGACCTGTCCACCAGCTTCGAGGGCTGCACGGCAGGGCCGGGCGGCCGTGGGGTGAGGGTTCTCGGTGACCAGGGAACCAGGAGATGCGGAGCGCTCGGAGGGGAACCCTCAGGCATGACGCAGGAGGTGCCTTTCGTTGAGGGCGTCCCTCAGCTGGTCGGCATCGATCGCGTCGCTCCCCCCGAGAATCGCCCGCTTGGCGGCCGCTTCAGCAGCCTTGACCAGCTCAGCGTGACTCAGCTGCTCTGTGAGAGCAGAGAGATCCGCCCACTTTACTTCTGATGTGTCCATCGCGGCGAGCCGCCGTCGAAGAATTTCGATCGCCTGGCCAGTCGACGGCTGTTCATAGACGATCGCCAGATCGAACCTGCGGAAGAGCGCCGTGTCGAGAAGGCGGCGGTGATTGGTCGCGGCCACCACCAGACTCTCCGCAGGCGCCTGGTCCAGAAAGAGAAGGAAGGAATTGAGGATACGGCGTGCCTCTCCGACATCGTTGCTGCTGGCGCGGTCCGCTCCCAGCGCATCGAATTCGTCGAACAGGTACACGGCTCGGGTCTGCGCGGCGGCATCGAAGACGAGACGGAGCTTTGCGGCAGTCTCCCCCATGAATCGGCTGATCAGACCATCCAGCCGGATGGTGAACAGCGGAAGACCAAGCTCACGGGCCAGCGCGGCTGCAGTCATACTCTTGCCCGTCCCCGGGGGACCGGACAGCAGCAGCCGGTGCACAGGAACGAAGCCGAAGCGCTCCAGCCGGCCACGCTGGCGCTGTTCATGCAGCACTTTCTCCAGAGCCGCCTGGGTGCTCTCCGCAAGGGTCATATCGGACAGCTGTGTGCCGGGGTAGTCGGCAGTGAGCAGACTTGCCAGCTCACCACGCGGCTGCACCACAGGAGTCGGCGTGGGCTGGCGGCCGACCTTCTCAGCACGTGAGGCCTCAATGACCTCCCGGAGCTCGGCAGCCAGCCGAGTATGACCCTGGCGCGCAGACTTCGCCGCCACCTGCAGCGCAATACTGTAGAACCGGTCGTCGTCGCCAGCAGCATGTGCACTGAGCATCGCCTTGAGATGATCGGCGCTCGCCGTCACGGTCCACGCCTCCCTCGCTCTTAGGTCCAGACACCGTAACGCGGACCTCAGACAGTCAGCATGTCAGGCTCCGACACGTGGACCACATCGTGATTCTCGCCAACCAGCACCCTCCACAGACGCCGCACCCGACCGCATGCAGCACAAGGCAGAGCCCTCGCCTCGCCCTCCGCTAAGCAGAGCAGCCGAGCGGCTCCGTATGAAAGCCCGCGACGGCGTCCCTCAGCATCCGGCATCCGGAACTGGCTCCAGCGCTGCCAGGACCACATCGTGGCCGAGGACACTAAGCCCGGCTAGGGGCACCTGCACCATCCGTTCCCCGATTTCAGCACCGACTCCCCGTCCGGCGCCGAGCCCGTCTTCGACAACGCCCTCCCCCGCGAGATCCCCGACCCCCACAGTCGGCACCACTACCGGCCGTCCCACGCACAGCAGTACGGCAAGGGCAGGGCGCCTCGACGGGTTCACACGCGCGGGCCTCAGGAGGAACCGCCGCACAGTATGATCCGACCACGACTCCGGGACGCCTAGTGAAATCACAATGATCTAATTGTCAGCTCGAACCATCAGGAGCAGATTTGCCGGTTCCTTCCTGGGCAATGTGATTGACGAGTTCCCCGGGTTCCACATCGAGACCTGCAGCGATGTCCAAGAGCGTAAGAACGCTGGGGCTGCGCTGCCCGTGCTCGATATAGATGAGGCCACGAAAGCTCAGCCCGCTGCGCTCTGCGAGTTCTTCCAGGCAGTATCCCCGCTCCTCTCTGAGGCGACGGATTTGCATACCGAGGGACAGGAGTCGCGGGTCCGGTGACGGTTCACGTGCTGGCACACGGTGACTCGACCGTCACACCTTTGCGTGCACCATGAACAGCTGTGCATAACTACGGGTTGTAGCGGACAGCATCGCCCTGGCAGACAGCAACAACGTCGTCGCGCACGTCGCCAAGCCAGCGCGAAAAGGGCGGCGACAGATCCAGCACGCAGCTCCGTTCGTGGGCAGGGCACATGAGCAAGCCAATCGAGCCGTTCGACCGCTGGCACAAGAGATATCCAAAACCAGAACGCGGTGAGACACCGTGCCAATGCGGTACGCCGCAGCAGCCTCTGTACCCGTCTGCGGACCACGACCGAGGCCATCGCTGGCAGGCCCGATACACCGACTACTCAGGAAGGGAGAAGCGGCCGGCCTTTGCCAGCTGGCAGGAAGCCCGCGGCTGCCTGGACAGGGTGCTCATGGAATCCGAAAGGCAGGCGTCACGCGACAATAATCCGGGCAGCCTGCAGGTCGAATACTTCGCAACCGAGATGATGCAGAGGAGACGCAAGCGGAAGAAGAACACCAATACCTGCGACACCTACGAAAGCCATCTCCGCAGCCACATCCTGCCGTTCGTCGGCCACCGCCCTGCAAGCAGCCTACGCCGTCCCGATTCCATGGCCTTCGTCGACCACCTCCTCGACAAGCAAGGCATCGACTCGGCCCGTACCGTCGTCCAGATCTTCAAGACCTGGCGCATCCTCATGCACTACATGCTGGACGAGGACGTCCTACTCCCTGCCAACATCGTGGCGCGGATCGATCTCCCGGACGTCACACCACGCGTCAAGGTCGCACTGTCTCCTGGGCAAGTCGCAGCAGTCGCAGCAGCGATGCAGAAGGTAGCGCCCCGCTATGAGGTTCTGATCTGGCTCGGAGCCTGCGCCGGGCTACGCCAGGGCGAGGCCTTCGGGCTGAAGCGACCTCAGGTCGCCTGGGGACACGACCTGCTTCACATCGAAGAGCAACGGCAGCGCGGCAAAGCCGTACGCCTCAAGACCAAGGCCAGTTACGCCACCTTGCCGGTGGATCACTTCCTGATCGAGCGGCTGGCACAACACGTGTCACGATTCTCCGAGCCGGAGCCCGTCTCGTCAGGCGCCAAGCGCCGACGCCGGGCACGCGGCTACGTCGAGCCGCCGGACGAGGGCCTGCTCGTCACAAACCGTTTTGGCCGCCCAGTACTGCACACCGATTCCCATCAGAAGTGGCGAAGGGCAGTGAAGCAAGCAGGACTTCCGGACAGGACCCGCTTCCACGACCTCAAGCACTTCTATACCAGCACACTCGGCGGCTCCGGCAAGCACGATCCGAAGACCGTACAAGCGCTCTCCCGGCACGCCAAATTCTCCGAGACCTGGGACACCTACGCCCACCCGCCCCTCGCCGTTGAGGAGGTCACGGTCACCGTGTTCGGTACCGCGTTCTCACACATCGACCCGACGGTCACACGCGATTCAGGCTCGCGTTTCGGGGCCGTTGCCGCGCTGACCTGATGCTTTTGGAAGATGAGGACGCCCGCTCGCCAGGGAAGCCCTAACTCAGAGCTCAGGACGAGGTGTGGATGGCCCTCACCCGGCAGTCCGAGCACCTCCCGGACCTTTCGCAACGAACGGATGCCGATAGACCGTCACCTGGCGCCGAGGGATGCCACAGAGCGTCGTCTCATCCGCCAGAGCGTGCTCCAGGGAAGAGCCACCTGTTTCCAGGCATGCTGCGACGGGCCGCCGCGTTGCGCTTCGCAGCCGAGGGCTCGCTCGTGGTCGGAGGCGACCTGCTGCACGACCAGGCCGTCGAGACGCAGCGGCTTAGACGTCGTTTCCTTTGGTGGCTGGGGTCGTTGTGTTGGTGTGACGAGTCTTGCTGAGCGCCTGGTGCCGGACGAGCTGTGGGAGTTGTTCCGGCGGGTCGTGCCCGAGACGGTGGTCGTACGCGCGCAGGGAGGTGGCCGGCGACGGGCCGGGGACCGCGAGTGTCTGGCGGCAATCGTGTTCGTGGCCACGTCAGGGTGCTCGTGGCGGCAGCTGCCGCCGGTCTTCGGGCCGGCCTGGCCCACGGTCTACCGGCGCTTCGCCCGCTGGAGCCAGGCCCGGGTCTGGGCCCGTCTGCACCGCGTCATCCTCGATGAACTCGGAGCCCAGGGGGAGCTGGACTGGTCGCGCTTCGCCGTCGATTCTGTCAGCGTCCGAGCACTCAAAGGGGGCAGCTGACCGGACCGAATCCGACCGACCGAGGCAAGAGCGGATCGAAAATCCACCTCGTCGTCGACCGCAGCGGCCTCCCCGTCGCCGTCGCCATCTCTGCTGCCAACACACACGACAGCCTCGCGCTGCAGCCGCTGATCGCATCCATCCCACCGGTGCGCAGCCGACGCGGTCCCCGACGGCGGCGGCCTGCGAAACTCCACGGAGACAAGGGCTACGACTACTCTCACCTGCGGCGATGGCTCCGCGAACGAGGCATCACACCCCGCATCGCCCGCCGCGGCACCGACACCTCACAAAGACTGGGCCGACACCGCTGGGTGGTCGAGCGGACCATGTCCTGGCTCGCCGGCTGCCGCCGCCTGCACCGCCGCTACGAACGCAAGCCTGAGCACTTCCTCGCATTCACCGCCATCGCCACCAGCCTCATCAACTACCGACGACTCGCCAAGTGAAACGGCGTCTTATCGCCCGGGAGGGTGGCACCGCCCTCACCACCGCCCCCTGGACGTCACCGACGAGGGCTCCCTCCGGATCTGGGTCGAGGACGCCGTGGACGCCATCGGCGGGATCGAACGGCCGCGGCCTCGGCGTGCTGCTCGCGACGGGCGCATTGCCCGGGTCACAGGCTCCTACGTCGGTGAGAACAAGGAGTTCGCCCGGCAGTACCTGTCCGGCGAGCTGGAGGTGGAACTCGTTCGGCAGGGCACACTGGCCGAGCAGCTGCGCGCCGGGGGCGCGGGCATCCCGGCCTTCTTCACACCGGCCGGCGTGGGCACTCAGATCGCACAGGGCGGCCTGCCGTGGCGCTACGCCCCCGACGGCTCGGTCGCCGTCGCCTCCCCGCCGAAGGAGACCCGCGACTTCGCGAGCCGCCCGTACCTCCTGGAGCACGGCATCACCACCGACTACGCCCTCGTCCGCGCCTGGCGCGGCGACCGGCACGGCAACCTCTGCTTCCGCCGCGCGGCCGCCAGCTTCAACCCGCTGGCAGCCATGGCCGGCCGCATCACCATCGCCGAGGTCGAGGAACTCGTCGAGGTGGGCGAACTGCTTCCCGACGAGGTTCACCTGCCCGGCGTCTTCGTCCAACGGGTCGTGGCTCTCACCGCCGAGGAGGCAACCGACAAGCAGATCGAGAAGAGGACGGCACGTATCTGATGGCCTGGACCCGCGACCAGATGGCCGCCCGCTCCGCCGCCGAACTCACCGACGGCTCTTACGTCAACCTCGGCATCGGCCTGCCCACCCTCGTCCCGGGCCACCTCCCGTCCGGCATGCACGTCGTCCTGCACTCCGAGAACGGCATCCTCGGCATTGGTCCCTACCCCACCGAGGACGAGGTCGATCCCGACCTGATCAACGCGGGCAAGGAGAGGGGCACCGTCCTGCCCGGCGCCTGCTGACCCCTCCCTTACCGTCTGCGTGTTGCTCGCCCCCGCGGCCACCCACTGGAGAGGTGGACCGTGACAGTAAACGCCGCACGGACTCACGTCCGCATCGATGCAGTGCTGGGCGGACGTGAGGTACTGAGCGGTCAGTGCACCCCGTGCGGCTGTCGAGTCAAGCGACCGCAGCACATCGGATGCCCGTCCGCCCCTCGCCGAGCGGGCTCGGCATGGGTCAAACGACCATCCACTGCTGGTTCACGCCGGATGTACACGTTGCCTGGTCCAGGGCGGCGCCGTTGGCGGTGGACGCTCCGGCGACTTCGAGGCATTTTCCGCTGTTGACGTTGGTGAAGGCGACGTAGCCGCCGATCACCGCTGTCCTGGTCCACAGCTGGTGCGGGGCGCCGGTGCACGTCGACTGGACGGCGACCGCTCCGTCGGCGGCGGAGGCGCCGGAGATCTGCAGGCATTTGCCGCTGTTGACGTTGACGAGCTCGTAGTTCGAACCCATCGGGGTGGACACCCATTGCTGGTTGGCGCCGGAATTGCAGTTGCCGGAGTTGACCGCTGCCCCGTCCGCGGTGCTCAGGGACCAGACGTCCGCGCACTTGGCGCTGTTGCGGTTGAGCAGGTGGTTGTTCGCGGCGCCGAGCGGGCCGGCGATGACGGGCCAGCCGTTCGCGAAGGTCACCTGGCGGATGTCGAGGGTCTCCTGTCCGGAGTTGTCGCCGTCGTAGTAGTGGTAGGCGAGGAACTTGGAGGTGCCGTCGTCGTACGCGTCGGCGCCGCCGGCTGCCACCTTGGGGTAGGCACCGGTCAGGACAGTGGTCCCGCCGCCGGAGACCATGTCCGTGCCGCTCTGGTCGAGGTACGGTCCCGTGATGCTGGTGGAACGGCCGACCACGGTGTAGTAGGTGCTGCTGGTCCCGCTGCAGCACAGGCCCTTCGACCCGAAGAGGTAGTAGTAGCCGCCGTTGAGGATGATCGTCGGGTTCTCGATGCCGACGGCGATGTGCCACAGGTTGTTGTCGGTGGTGGACAGCTTTCCGGTGGACTGGTCCAGGACGTGCATGTAGGTGCCGCTGCCGGTCCAGGAGCCCCAGGAGATGTAGAGCCGGCCGTCGGGGCCCCAGTCGACGTTGGGGTCGATCGGGTAGTTGACGTCCGTGACCATGCCCTGGTCGGTCCAGGGGCCCTCGATGTTCGTGGCGGTGGCCAGACCCATCACGGCGTAGTTCGTCCCCCAGAGCGAGCCGGCGTAGTACAGGTGGTAGGTGCCGTTGAAGTACTTGATGTCGGGGGCCCAGATGTTCGGCGGGGTCGAGCCAAGCTTGGTGGTGATCCAGGAAGGGGTTGACTCCCAGACGTTGCCCACCTTGGTCCAGCCGGTTGCCGCGGTGGCGTTGCACGTCTTGCGGATGGTGATGGATCCGCTGGGGTTGAGCGGGTCGTGCTCGAAGCCGGTGGAGAAGCCGTAGTAGCAGCTGCCCACCTTGATGACGCTCGGGTCGTGCATACGCAGGTCGCCGCTGAGCGCCTGTGCGGGCGAGGCGGTGACCAGGCCGAGAACGGCCAGGAGCGCGGCTGTGATCGCGGCGAGGACGGGACGCGCATGCCGTCTGCGTCTCCCGGGGTGGAGCTGTTCGGAGTACTGGTTGGTCACGCGAGACTCCTTTGCGTCGCTTGGGTGTTGGGCAGTCGCCTGCTGGTGGGGGCGGTGACCGGTCGTGAAGTGGTGGTGGTACCGGTCGGCAGGTGGGTGACGCTTCCGTCCGGCCACTCGATGCGTCCTGTCGCTCCGGTGGGCACGGTGGTTTCGACGACGAGTGCCGATTCCTTTAGCTCCCATCGGATCGCCACGCGACCGTAGGGCGATTCGTGGGTGGCGCTCGCCCAACTGATGCCGCCGCCGGGGCGTGGGCGGAAGACGATGTCGCGGTAGCCGGGCGCACTCGCGCTCAGCCCGGCGACCGTGGTGTGCAGCCACTGCGCGACCGCGCCGAGGGCGTAGTGGTTGAACGAGGTCATCTCGCCCGGATTGACCGTGCCGTCGGGCAGCATGCTGTCCCAGCGCTCCCAGACAGTCGTGGCGTCGTGCTTGAGCGCGTACAACCACGACGGGCACTCCTGCTGGAGAAGCAGGGCATAGGCGGTCTCGTCATGGTCTGTGGCGCTCAGCGCGGGGGCGACCAGTGGTGTGCCGATGAAACCGGTCTGGATGGTGTGCCCGCCTTCGGCGACCAGTTCGGCCAGACGCCGTCCCGCCGCAGCACGGGCCGGCGCGTCGGGAAGGAGGTCGAACTGGAGGGCGACGGCGTAGGCGGTCTGGGTGTCGCTGGTCATCCGGCCGTCGGGCAGCACGTACGCGTCGACGAACGCCCTCCGGACCCGCCACGCGAGTTCCTCGTAGCGGTCCCGGTCGTCCTCGCGTCCCAGGACGTCGGCGGTCCGTGCCACATGGTGCAGGGACCACGCGTAGTACGCCGTGGCGATCAGGTGGCGGTCGGTGCGGCCGGCGCCGGGATCCTCCGGAGGGGCGAACGGGTCGAGCCAGTCGCCGAGTTGGTAACCGCGGTTCCACAGGCCGGACTCGTCGGCGAGGTCGGTGACGAGGTCGACCCATCGCCGTGCGCTCCCGTACTGGGCGGCGAGCAGGCCGGTGTCGCCCGAGGCTCGGTAGAGGTCCCACGGGGTGAGTGCTACGACGTCGCCCCAGCCGGCGCCCGGTCGGGCCGGGGTCCATTGCTCGCCCCCTGGTATCTCGGGCACGTACCAGGGGACGGTCCCGTCGGCGTGCTGTTCGACGGCGACGTCGCGCAGCCAGGAGGCGAGCATGCCGTGGCAGTCGTACAGGAATGCCGCAGTGGGCGCGAAGATCTGGATGTCGCCGGTCCAGCCGAGTCGTTCGTCGCGCTGCGGGCAGTCGGTGGGAATGTCGACGAAGTTGCCGCGCAGGCTCCACACCACGTTGTGATGCAGTCGGTTGACCTGCTCGTTGGAGCACTCGAACCAGCCGGTTCTCGTCATGTCGGTGTGGTGGACGCGGGCGACGACGTCGCGGTACGGGTCGCCGCCGCGCCAGCCGCTGATCTCGGCGTAGCGGAATCCGTGGAGGGTGAAGCGCGGCTCCCAGGTTTCCGGGCCTGCGCCCCGCAGGACGTACCGGTCCGTGGAGACCGCATCGCGGAGGGGGCGGACGCACAGCTCACCGTTCTGGAGCACCTCGGCGTGGCGGATGACGACGCTGTGGCCGGCCGGGCCGGTGACGGTGATACGGATCCGGCCGACGAGGTTCTGTCCGAAGTCCACCAGGAGCCGGTCGCCGTCGAGGGCTGTGACCGACACCGGGGTGATCTCCTGGGTGCAGCGCACCGGCGGGCCGGTGGGTGCGACCAGGGTCGCCGCATCCCGAGCGACGGTCTCCACCGGCGACCAGCCGGCGTCGTCGAATCCGGGACTCGACCAGCCGGGCAGTTCCTCTCGCGCGTCGTAGGTCTCTCCGTCGAGCAGTCCCGATGAGAGGAGGGGTCCCTGGCCGGCCCGCCAGGAGGTGTCGGTGCCGATGACGGTGACGGTTCCGTCGTGGTGGACGATCTCGAGTTGGGCGAGCAGGGCGAGCCCGTGGCCGTAGAGGTTGGCGTGCCCCCCGCCGAAGCCCAGCCGGCCGCGGTACCAGCCATCAGCCAGCCACGCGCCGATCGCATTGGCTCCGGCGTGCAGGTGGTCGGTGACGTCGTGGGTCTGGTAGCGCAGCCGGTGGTGGTAGCTGGTCCAGCCGGGCGCGAGCGCGTGGTCGCCCACCCGGCGGCCGTTGATCTCGATCTCGTACAGGCCGTGCGCGGTGACGAACAGCCGCGCCCGCTTCACCTCCGCCCCGAGGACGAACTCCTTGCGCAGCAGGGGCGGGCGGCGCTCGGGGGCCGACTGCTCCGAAGCGTGCGGCTCCTGTGGCTCGTGCGGCGAGATCGCGCGGGCCGTCCAGTCCGCCGGTTTCAGCAGGCCCGCCTCGATCCGCAGCGGCGGGCTCCACTCGCCGACACTTCGGTCGGCGCCGCGGACCCGCAGCCGGATGTCGCAGATCTCACGGGACACCAGCGGTGCCAGGGGCCAGGGCACGAGCACGGAGTCGGGTGAGGTCCTCCAGTCCGTGAGGTGCGTCCCGTCACCGCGTATGGCCTCGATCTGGTAGGCCTGCTGGGTCCAGCCGGCGCGGGCGACGGTCTTCCAGGACAACCGGGGCGACGGCTCGCCGATGCCGATGGGCTCCCGGTGGTGTTCCGCCGTCGGTGCGGCCGTCTGCGGCTTCCGCTCGGGCGTCATCCCTTCACCGCCCCGGCGGTCAGACCCTTGATGATGCGCTGGTTGATCAGCAGATAGAGCACCAGGGCGCCGACGACGTTGATGCTGATCGCGGCGAACAGGGGCCCGTACGCCGTCTCTCCGTACTGGCCGGTGAAGTTGAGCAGCCCGACCTGGATGGTGCGCAGGTCGTCGTTGGTGGTGAAGGTGAGCGAGATCAGCAGGTCGTTCCAGATGAAGAAGAACTGCACCAGGGCGACGGTGAAGATGGCGTTGCGGACGACGGGGAATCCGATGCGCCAGAACGCGGTGAGCATGCCGGCTCCGTCGAGGGTGGCGGCCTCGAAGATCTCGCGCGGGACGGCACGGAAGTAGGTGGCCATCATGAAGACGGTGAGCGGGAGGCCGACTGCGGTGTAGGTGATGATCAGCGGCCACATCGTCCCGGACAGCCCGGTCTGGAAGTACACCCGGAACAACGGCAGCAGGATCATCTGGCTCGGCACCATGATGCCCACCAGGAAAACGAGCAGGACCTGGTGGCGGCCGCGCCAGACCATGACCTCCAGGGCGAAGCCGGCCGCTGTGCCGAGGACGATGATGAGCGCGAGCGAGGGCGCGGTGGCCAGCAGGCTGTTACGGACGTAGAGGGCGACGTGCCCGGTCGTCCACGCGTCGGCGTAGTTGTGCAGGTCCCACTTGCCGGGAAGCGACCAGGCGGGGTCGTTGACGAACTCGGACTGGGTCTTGAAGGAGCTGAGCACCAGCCACAGCAGCGGCGCCACCTCGACCACCACCAGCAGGGCGATGAGCAGGTTCCGCACCAGGCGCCGGGCATACGCCCGCCTTGGGACGGGGCGCGCCTGCGGACGGGCGAGGATTTCCCTCGGCGGTGCTGTCATGGTGTCGGTCATGGAGTTCAGCCCTTGGTCAGGTCGCGGCGCGAGAAGCGGAAGACGATGAGCGTGACGCCGAGGCAGACGACGGTGAGCAGGGAGGCGATGGTGCTGCCGTAGCCGTAGTCGCCGTAGGAGAAGGCGGTGCGGAACATGTAGAGGGTCAGGGGCGTCGTGTCGCTGCCCGGGCCGCCGTTGGTCAGGGCGAGGACCGAGTCGAACACCTTGAGGGTGCCGTTGATGCTGAACACGATGGACGACAGCAGCACGGGGGCGGACAGCGGCAGGACGATGTGGCGGATCAGCCGCCAGCCGGTGGCGCCGTCCATCCGCGCCGATTCGAGGGTCTCGTCGGGGATGTCGAGGAGGCCGGCGAAGATGAGGACGCCGTAGAAGCCCATGGAGCGCCACACGTCCATGACGACGAGGACGATGAAGGAGCCTCCTGCGCCGGCGAACCAGTCGCCGTGGTGGATGCCGAGCCCTTCGAGGGCGACGTTGGCCAGGCCGTTTTGCGGCGCGACGGCGAAGAGTTTCTGGAACATCAGGGCCACGGCAACCGTCGGGAGGATCACCGGGAAGAACACCAGTGTCCGGACGACCGCGGAGGACCTGCGCAGGACGAAAACGTAGAGCAGCGCGAGCAGGTACCCGCACAAGACCTGCCCGGCGCTGACGGCTAGCGCGTACTTGAACGTGAACCACAGTGCCGAGTGGGCCTGGGGGTCGTGCCAGAGCTTGGTGAAGTTGCCGAACCCTCCGAAGGTGAAGCCCTGGATGACGTTGCCCTTGAAGAAGGTGTAGCCGAGGGACCAGCCCATCGGCACCAGCATCACCAGGGTGTACACCAGCAGTGCCGGGCCCAGCAGGACGGCGATGGCACGGCGGTCTCCCAGAACTGAACGCATGACGGCTCTCTCACGAAGGGGTCGGGGCGAAGCGCGGTGGGCGGGAGGGGTCAGCCGTTGTCGAGGTCGGACTGGACCTTGGTCATGAAGTCCTTCGCCGAGAGGGATCCGGTGACAAGCGGCGCGGCGTTGGTCTGACTGGTCTCGGTCGCCTTCGTGTTGAACAGGGCCTCGAACCACAGCGTGCTGGTCGTGGTCTTCGTGATGGTGTCCTGCACCGTCTGCGTGAGCGGCGGCAGGGTGCCGGTGTCACCGTTCGGCTTGAAGCCGGAGATGGTGCCCTGGTCCTTGAGCGAGGCGGCGCCGTAGTTCTTGGTGATGCATGACAGCCAGTCGCCGACCTTGGCGTCGTAGGACTTGGCGGAGACGGCGACGGGGAGGCCGACGTTGGCCGGGATCTGGTCCGCGCTGCCCTTGCCGCCCGCGACGGTCGGGAACGGCATGAAGCCGACGTTGTCCGCGCCGATCTTGTTCTTGGTCTTGTCGTTGAAGTCGCCGAGCTCCCAGCTGCCCATGTAGAACATGGCGGCCTTGCCGGTGAGGAACTGCTGCACCGCGGTGTCGTAGTCGATCGATCCGACACCCTTGCCGAAGTAGCCCGCCTTGCCGAGATCGGCGACGGCCTGCGCGGCCTTCACATAGGCCGGGTCGGTCAGCTTGGCCTTGCCGTCCGCCACCGCCTGCAGGGCGTCAGGGCCGAGTTCGCGGTAGAGGTAGCCGCTGACCAGGCGGGTGAGGGGCCAGCCGTCCTTGCCGTCCGCGGAGAATGCGGTGATGCCGGCGTCCTTGAACTTCGCGGCAGCGGCGACCAGTTGGTCATAGGTCGTCGGGACGGCTATGTGGTGGTCGGCGAAGAGCTTCTTGTTGTACCAGATGCCCTCGATGTTGAACTGGTAGGGCATCACGTTGAACTTGCCGTACAGGTTCTCGACGGTCTTGACGGCCGCGGGCTGGATGTCGTTCCAGACGCCGAGGTCCTTGAGCGTCTTCTCCAGGTCGAGGACCTGCCCGGCCTTGTCCAGGGTTTTGGTCAGCTGCGGTGTGCCTCCCGCCGCGAACTGCACGGGCAGGGCGTTCTGGCCGGCAAGCAGCTGCACCTTCTGGTCGACGTTGCCGATCGGCAGCGTCTGGATCTTCAGCGGCAGCGCCTTGTCCTGCGCCGCGCACGAGCCCTTGCCCAGGGCGGTGAGCTCCTGCTGCACGATGTGGTTGTCGTCGTTGATGGTGAGGGTGAACGCCTTCGCGTCGCTGCCCGAGACGCTGCCGCCGCCGCAGGCGCTCAGCAGCAGGCTCGAGGTGGCGGCGGTCGCCAGGAGGGCGACACGGCGGGTTCTGAGGGTCTTGTGCACGGGTGCTCCTCGGCACACAGAGCGTTGAAACGCTTCAATGGGGAGATGCCGGGAACCTATGACCCGTTTCAGCATGTGTCAAGGATCTGTCGAGGATGTTTCCGAACCGCATCTGAGCGTTGCGGAGCGGGCGCCGGGACGCAGCACACCCGACAGGCAGCGAGAAGCAGCTGGTCAAGCCGATGCACTGACACGGAAGGCCAGAATGACGAGCGGATACGGAAGGGCCCCGGTGGCGGACGGAGACAGCAGGGCGCGGCAGCCGGCGGGGGCGGGCGGTCGGTCCGGCAGGCGGACCCGCCCGGTCAGAGCGGCGCGCTGGCGCGGACGATCAGTTCCGGCTCCAGCACAACGGTGGCATGACGGTGCTGCTTGCCCGCGGACACCTCGTCCATGAGCAGCCGGATCGCCTCCTGGCCCATCGTGCGGCCCGCCATGTCCACCGCGGTCAGCGGCACCGCCGCGGTGCCGGCCCCGCGGTTGTTCTCGCAGCCGACGATCGCGACCTGGTCGGGCACCCGGATCCCCGCGACGGTGTGCAGCTCGTGGATGATGGCGTTGGCCAGCGCGTCGGTGACGACGATCAGGCCGTCCGGCAGTTCACCGGGGGCCCGCCGTGCGAGATCACGCCCGATGACATGCCCGTGGGAGGCGGTCAGGCCGACACTGTCGATCTCTTCCAGGGTGACGCCGCTTCCCGCCTCCTCGACCGCCATGCGCACCCCTCTGCGCCGGTCGCGCACGGGCTGGTAGTCGTCGTGCGCGACCACGTAGGCCAGTCGCGTGCACCCGGTGTCGATGAGATGCCGGGCCGCCAGGTATCCGACGTGCTCGTTGTTGACCAGCACCGAGCAGCACGTGCCCGGTTTCGGAGCGTAGTTGAGGAGCACGACCTGGCGTCCGTGGGAACGGATGCGCGCGATGCCGGCCGAGGAGTCCTCCATCGGCGCCAGCAGCACCCCGGTCACCCGGGACTCGTCGAAGAGGTCCAGGTAGTCGTCCTGAAGCCTCATGTCGCATGCCGTGTTCGCGAGCAGCAGGTTCTGGCCGATCGCCCGGGCGGCGTCCTGCGCACCATGGGCCATGTCGATGAACAGGGAGTTCTCGATGTCGGCGAGCACCATGCCGACACTGTTGGTCGAGCCCGACACCAACGACCGGGCCGCGTCGTTGCGCACGAAACCCAGCCTGCTGATCGCTTCGCGGACACGCTGCGCCGTCGCGGGGCTCACCTTCGCCGGATGATTGAGCACGTTGGAAACGGTTCCGACCGAAACGCCCGCGGCGTCGGCGACGTCCTGCATGCTCGGACCCGCATGCCCCTGCACTCGCGGACGGGCGGTTGCCACAGCGCTCCTCGACCTCCGGTCTCATCCAGCCCCCGACCACACGGCACTCACAGTGACCAGGCTTTCGTGGGCAAGCGGCAGAATACATGACGCGCGTTGAAGCGCTCCAAGGTGTGGCGTCCGCCTACTCCACCCGGGGCGGGAGGTACGATCGATAAAAGCAGGTCACCGGGGATGGAACGTGGCCCGCCAGCCCGTTGCGCTCCCGTGAGCCGGCCGACCGCAGCAGCCGTGTCCCGGTCTGCGGAGCGTCAGAGGCCACGGCGGGTTTGATCTGGGAAATCCCGACGCACTGCCTTGACGGCCCGCGAAGAGCGTGCGAGCCTCCCACCGCCGACCTGATTGAAACGCATCAATCCGATGGGTGCCATCGGTCGCCCCCTACCCCGGCATGCCCCGACGCCTGGCGGAACGCACCCCCTGTCCCGCGCGCACCAGGACGCCCGACCTGCCCGGTCGACCGACCGGCTTCCATCGCATGCCGTCCTCAAGATCACCTCTCAACGGCGAGGAGTCCCCAAACATGCGCAGGAGACGAAACGCACTGGCGAAGGCCGCCTTCGGCGCGACCGCCGTGCTGATGGCGTTCACGATGCCGGCCCCGTCCGCCGATGCCGTGACCTACAGCGGCGGCACCATGTGGACGCCGCCGAGCGGGGCGCCGTCCTACGGCTCGCTCTACGCCCACGCGATCAGGCTTGAGCACAGCACCGACTCCAACGGCACCCTCCTCGCCTCCTTCGAGCAGTACTCGGGCAACGGCATGCCGGTGTACCGCAGCACCGACTCGGGGCGCACCTGGACACAGATCTCCACGATCAACGACCAGGTGAACGCGTGGAACAACATCCAGCTCGAACCGGTGCTCTACGAGCTGCCACAGGCGATCGGCTCGTTCCCGGCCGGAACGATCATCGCGGCCGGTGACTCCATCCCCGCCGACAACTCCAAGACCAAGATCGACATGTACGCGAGCACCGATCACGGAGTGACCTGGAGCTTCGTCAGCTCCATCGCCACCGGCGGCAAGGCCGTCGACACCAACGGCAACACCCCGGTCTGGGAGCCGTACTTCCTGGTGGCGAACAACAAGCTCATCGCCTACATCTCGGACCAGCGCGACCCCGCGCACGGCCAGAAGCTCGCCCACTTCACCACCACCGACGGCGTCAACTGGTCCTCTGAGATCGACGACGTCACCTACCCCGCCTACGCCGCCCGGCCAGGCATGGCGATCGTCGCCCGCCTCGGCAACGGCAAGTACATCCTCACCTACGAGTACTGCAACGCCCCGAGCGGCGGCTGCCCCGTCTACTACAAGATCGCCGACGACCCGGAGAAGTTCGGCTCGGTCACCGGTGTGCAGCTCATCACCACGGACAACAGAAAGCCGGACGGCGACCCGTATGTGACCTGGCTGCCCACCGGCGGCCCCAACGGGACGATCGTCGTGCAGGCGTACAGCGACCAGCAGCTGTACCAGAGCACCGACAACGGCGCGACGTGGGTGCGGATGTTCTCCAACACCATCCAGGGCTACAGCCGCGGCCTGCTCCCCCTCGCCGACGGCAAGAGCCTCCTGGTAACACGGGGCGGTGCACTGGTGACCAACGGCACCAACAAGGTGACCTACGGCATCGACGACTACGGCGGCGGCATCTCCACCGGCGCCACCTACAAGATCCAGAACAACCTGAGCTCCCAGGTGCTGGGCGTCCCCAACGCCAACTCCGGGTCCCAGGTCGTCCAGGCCGCGGACAACGGAACCCCCGACCACAACTGGCAGTTCCAGCTCCAGAGCAACGGCTACTACCGCATCCTCAACACCTTCAGCGGCAAGTATCTCGCCGTCCCGGGCGGCTCCCTGTCGTCCGGCACCGGCGAGATCCAGTGGACGTCGACGGGCGGCGCCGAGCAGGACTGGTCCGTCGAGCCCTCCCCCGCCGGCGGATACACCATCACCAACCGCCGCAGCGACCTGGCCCTGACCATGGCCACCGACGCAAACGGCCAGACCTCCACGAACGAGCAGGTCACCCAGGCACCGCTCACCTCGGCGGCCAACCAGCGGTGGAACCTCCTGCAGACCGCGGCGCCGGACTTCACCAGCGGCCAGTACGTCATGGCCAACGTCAACAGCGGCAACTACGCGGA
Source organism: Streptomyces sp. NPDC006739 (assembly GCF_042869815.1). NCBI lineage: Bacteria > Bacillati > Actinomycetota > Actinomycetes > Kitasatosporales > Streptomycetaceae > Streptomyces > Streptomyces sp. NPDC006739. The sequence goes on along the minus strand of NZ_JBIAGM010000031.1, from coordinate 53,245 downwards.
GGTGGTCGGCACCGGCAGCGGCACCCAGGCCGACCAGTACCGCAACGTCAACCACCCCGACCAGTACTGGACCTTCACCCCAAACGGCTCCTACTGGACGATCACCAACGTCAACTCCGGTGACGTCCTGGACGCGGCCCAGAACACCGCCAGCGGCAGCGCCATCGTCCAGAATCCGGCCTCCGGCGCGACCTCCCAGCAGTGGTCCCTGGTGGACACCGGCGCGGGCAAGTATCAGGTGGTCAACCGTGCCAGCGGACTGGCGCTGGCCGTGACGGGCGCGTCGACGAGCAACGGAACCCTGCTCGACCAGGAAACCGTGTCCACCGCGTCCGCGCGGCTGTGGACCATCACCAAGATCAACTGACTCCATACGCCCACAACGCCCCCTGGAGGCACCAGGCACGAGAACCGCCCGGCGCTGGTCCTCTATCTGGAGACGACCAGCGCCCAAGGCGCGATCCTGAACAACAGTCATCCTCCAGCGCCCACGGACCGCAGCGTGTGCCACAGCACGTTGCAGACCCTCCACGAGCAGGTGAAGGGCCCCGTCAGCCGCGCCAGGACGGCGCGGCCGGTGTTCACGCGGGAAACCGCACAGCCAGTGAGGGCACGGTGCAGGTCTCAACCAGTCGATCCCCGAAAGGACCAGCACGGTGAAGCGTTCTGTCGCGCGCAGCCGGACGACGCTCACGGGCATCGCCCAGGCGGCAGGAGTCTCCGTGGCCACCGTCTCAAAAGTGGTCAACGGCCACAGCGACGTGGCCCCCGAGACCCGAGCACGCATCGAGCGGTTGCTGGTCAAGCACGCGTACGTCGCGCGCGGCCCTCGGGGCGCGCAGTCTCCCGTACGGACGGTGGACCTCACCTTCGACCAACTGGTCAACCCCGACAACCTGGTGATCATTCAGGGCGTCACGGAAGCCGCCGCCGAGGCCGGTGTGGACGTGGTGATCGGCACCGCGCCCGACGACCCCCTCGGCGCGGCCTGGACGCGGAAGATCACCAACGCCGGTCGGGAGGGCGTCATCCTGGTCACCTCCCAACTGACACCGCAACAGCGAGTGCAGTTTGCGCGGGCCGAGATCCCGCTGGTGCTGATCGATCCGATGAACGTACCCGACGAGTCGGTGCCGAGCATCGGGGCAACGAATTTCAGCGGCGGCATGTCCGCCACGCAACACCTTCTCAAGCTCGGTCACCGCAGGATCGCGATGATCGAGGGGCGGCACGATGCCGTATGCAACACCGCACGTCTACATGGCTACCAAGCCGCACTCACCGGCGCCGGCCTCACTGCCGACCCTCGGCTCATCAAGCGCGGCGCCTTCCGCTTCCAACCCGCCTACCAGGCCGCTGTCGACCTGTTCTCGCAGGAGGATCCGCCGACCGCCGTCTTGGCCGCCACCGATGTGGCAGCGTTCGGCGTCATCGAGGCCGCTCGCGTGCACGGCCTGCGGGTACCCGACGACGTCAGCGTGGTCAGCTTCGACGACACCACGGCCGCCAGAACCTGTGCCCCTCCATTGACCACCGTCCGCCAGCCCTTCGTCGAGATCGGCCGGGCCGCGCTGCGCACTCTGCTGCGGCTCGCCACGCGCGAACCCCTCGACAGTCATCGAGTCGAGTTGGCCACCCAACTCGTGGTGCGGGCCTCGACCGCCCCGCCGCCCGCACCCTCCTGAACCGCCCCGGCGCCCCTCATGCAGGGGGCAGCGCACCTGATGACGCCTCGGGCCTGTCCCGGCCTGCCTGCGCGAGGAGCGAGTCGAGGCCCTGCTGGCTGGGATGCCCCTGGCCGATAGGCTCGCCCAGCTCGGCAGCTCCTGCGCTGTCCCTGTTGAGGCAGCGACAGCACGGACTGGCCGTGTCCCGTCGGGCAGAGGTCAGTTGGGGCATGGTTCGGTTCTGTGTGGCCATCTCCTGGCGATCGCCAGAAGGTCTTCGCTCTCGCCCACAACGCCACCAGCAGGCGTATCTTCCTGGAGCGATCAAGGGCGCTGCAGGCGGTGGGGACAGGACGTGAGCGGCGTAGCAGTGGGACTGCCCTCTCGGGCGCCTCACCTGACGACAACACCTCCGTCCCGTGACCGGCTCCGATGGCAGAGACCGTCCTCAGGGCGCGGTTGCCAGAGTCGAGGCGTCGATGACGAAGCGGTAGCGCACGTCGGAGGCTAGGACGCGGTCGTACGCCTCATTGATCTTCTCCGCCGGGATGACCTCGACCTCGGCGCCGATGCCATGCTCGGCACAGAAGTCGAGCATCTGCTGAGTGGTGCGGATTCCGCCGATCTGGGAGCCGGCGAAGGCGCGTTGGTTGCGCACCAGGCTGGATCGGTCGAAGGTGAACTTCGGGGTGGCGCCGACGATGGCCAGGGTCCCGTTGACGGTGAGCAGGGACAGGTAGGCGTCGACATCGAGTTCGGCGCTGACCGTGTTGACGATCAGATCAAAGGTGCCCGCCAGCTGCTCGAAGGTCGCCGGATCGCTGGTGGCGTAGTAGCCGTCGGCGCCAAGGCGCAGCGCGTCGCTCTTCTTGGCCAGTGTGCGGGACAGGACGGTGACCTCGGCGCCCATGGCCTTCGCCAGCTTCACGGCCACATGGCCGAGTCCGCCGAGGCCGATGATGCCGACCTCCTTTCCAGGACCGGCGCCCCAGCGGGTGAGCGGTGAGTACGTCGTGACGCCCGCACAGAGCAGCGGGGCCGCCTCGTCGAGGCCGATGCCCTCAGGGATACGCAGGAGGAAATCCTGGTCGACGACGACATGGGTGGAGTAGCCGCCCTGGGTGAGCGTGCCATCACGGTCGACCGAGCCGTAGGTAAGGATGTGGCCCTGGGTGCAGTACTGCTCCTCTCCCCGGCGGCACGGCCCGCATTCGCGGCAGGAGTTGACCATGCAACCGACGCCGACGCGGTCGCCGACTGCGTGCTGCGTGACCTCCGGCCCGATGTGGGTGACGATGCCGGCGATCTCGTGGCCGGGAACGACGGGGTAGTCCTTGGCTCCCCAGTCGCCGCGGACCCAGTGGATGTCGGTGTGGCAGATACCGCAGTACTTGATCTCGATCAGCACGTCACGCGGGCCCAGATCGCGACGCTCGACAGTTGTCGGGGCAAGGGGCCTGGTGGGTGAGGCGGCGGCATAGGCGTTGACGGTCAGCATGGCCCTCTCCGGTGAGTCCTGTTGTGTGTTTGTCGGTGACGGGGGGTGCCAGGAGTACGGCGGCGGCCGTCGTAACTGCGAGCAGCAATGCCGTAGGGCAATCGGATTGCTGGAGTGACGGAACGCGCCGTCTCGCCCCAACGGAAGAAAGTCCTGGCAGTCAGTCCTGACCGTCCGGCTCGGAAGGGTCGGCTGCGCGGGCGGACGGTCAACCTCGGGAGCGACGCTATGCGGCGAAGTCGGTGTCCTGGGTGACGGCCCAGGAGGCGAGCACGCTCAGGCTCTCCTGGGAGGGGGAGCCGGGTTCGGCGGTGTAGACGGTGAGGGTGAGGCCGGGTTCAGCGGCCAGGGCCAGGTATTCCCAGGAGAGGGTGAGGTCGCCAACGACGGGGTGGTGGAAGCGTTTGGTGCCGGTGCCGTGGCGGGTGACGTTGTGGGCGCCCCAGCGGGTGCGGAAGGCGTCGCTGCGGGTGGACAACTCGCCCACAAGGTCGTGGAGGCCTTTGTCGTGGGGGTTACGGCCGGCTTCGGTGCGCAGCACGTCTACTGTCATGTCGGCGGCAAGGTCCCAGTCCGGGTAGAAGTCCCGGGCCGCGGGGTCGAGAAACTGGTAGCGGGCCATGTTCGCCGATTCCATGCCGCGGTCGTAAAGGTCGGTGAAGAAGGCGCGGGCGAGCTGGTTGGCGGCGAGCACGTCCAGGCGGCCGTTGGTGACGAACGCGGGCCCGGCGGTGATCGCGTCCAGGGTCCATCGCAGGCTTCTGTGCAAGGTCCGATGCTTGTTCTGACGCGGCCGGGGACGGGGAAGGGTGCCCGAGGCCCCCTGTGCCCGGGCCAGGTGGAGCAGGTGGGCGCGTTCGGCGTCGTCCAGTCGGAGGGCGCGGGCGACGGCTTCGAGTACGGCCGGTGAGACGCCGGCGAGACTGCCGCGCTCCAGTTTGGCGTAGTACTCGACACTGACGTCGGCCAGTGCGGCGACCTCGCTACGCCGTAGGCCGGTAACGCGGCGCCGGGTGCCGGAGGGCAGTCCTGCCTGCTCGGGAGTGATCCTCGCTCGTCGCGAGGTGAGGAACTCGCGGACTTCGTCATGGTTATTCATACCGTGACCGTACGGCCGGGTCCCGCTGATTGGGATGTACTGCCAGTACACCCATCAGCAGTAACTCGCTACCCGCTCGGAATGTGGCTTCCATAGATGGCGTGGCGCTCTCCACTTCACCGCAACCGGTGGTGTGGCGGCTGCCCGCCCCTGCAATGGCCCGAGAAAGGCAGCACAATGACTGACAGCTACACCTTCGAGCTGGACGAGAATGTCGACCGTACTCCCGTACGGTTCAAGAACCGCTACGGCATCGAGATCGCAGCTGACCTCTACGTGCCGAAGAACGCGACGGGCAAGCGCCCCACCCTGGCCGTCAGCGGGCCGTTCGGCGCGGTCAAGGAACAGTCGGCAGGCCTTTACGCCAACGAATACGCCCGCCGGGGGTATGTCGCCCTCGCGTTCGACCCCTCTTTCACGGGAGAAAGTGGCGGTGACGTCCGCGATGTCGCCTCGCCCGACATCTACACCGAGGACTTCAGCGCCGCCGTCGACTTCCTCGGGCTGCAGGACATCGTCGACCGCGAGCGGATCGGCGTGCAGGCCATCTGCGGTCTGAGCGGCATGGCCCTCACGGCCACAGCCGCCGACAGCCGCATCAAGGCAGTCGCCACGGCCTCGATGTACGACATGTCGCGCAGCATGTCCCGCGGCTACAAGGACAGCTACACGCCCGAACAGCGCCAGAAGGTCGTGGACTACCTCAGCCGGCAGCGGTGGATCGACGCCGAGAACGGCACCTTCGCGCGGGGGTCCCACGAGGTGCCCTTCGACGCGGACGGGAACCCGGCCCCGATCGACCGCGTGCTGCCCGAGACCCTCCCCGAGGGCGCGGACCCGATCACGTCGAGCTTCTTCGACTACTACCGGACCGAGCGCGGATACCACCCCCGGTCGATCAACTCCAACACCGTGTGGACCGCGACCACGCCCATGGCCTTCTTCGCGTTCCCGACGGTCTCGAACATCGACATGCTCGCTCCCCGCCCCGCCCTCCTGGTGGCCGGAGCCGACGCGCACTCGCGCTACTACTCCGAGGACGTCCAGGCGTTGGCACCCGACAACGTCGAACTCGTGATCGTTCCGGACGCGGACCACGTCGATCTGTACGACCGCAAGGATCGCATTCCGTTCGACAAGCTCGACGAGTTCTTCACCAAGAACCTCGCCTGACGGGAGCCAGGGCGAGTCGGCGATGCCCGCCGCGGCATCGAGCCCGCACTCGCCCTGAGCCGATCTTCGCCGTGCGCCACCGCGGCGCGGGAGGCCGTCGAACGGCGGCCGGCCGGCGAGCGGGACCACCGGCACGCGGAGACCGAGCCTCTGTTCCAGCGTCGGCCCGCTCGCTGAGATGGTCCGCGAGCGGGCCGACGTCCTGTGCCGCGGCGGCACCTGTCCAGCAGGGACTACGTGTCGTCGACCGTGTACATGACCCGCGGCGGACGCAGGCCGCCGGGCCGGTCGGGGGGTTGGAGCGCCTGGCACCGGCGCCTGACGCGGTGCCGCGCGAACGAGGGAAGGGGTCGACGTCCTCGTCGCGGAAGTCCGGGCCGCCCGTGCGGGACCGGGTGAGGGCCGCATCCGATTAACGAGTGCGGAACGACACGAGGGCGTGAGGGCTGGGCCGAACACTTCGCGCTTCCCCACTCCACGCGGGCCGGCAGCTTCGTCGCGATCAGCGCCTCCGAGAGGTGGAGGCAGGCGTCGAGCGCCCACATGGTCGGGCGCACCCCGATGGATGGCAGCGTCGCCGACCGGCACTCGGCGCCGGCGTGCCGCAGCAAGGACGGTTGGCCGTCCACGCGTAGCGGGCCGACTCCGCCTGGCATCGCGGCGGTGTTCCCGACAGGTCCACCATGCTCATGACCGGACCGGCCGTCCCCTCCGCCCGATGCCGGGCCCACTCCGCCTGCGGCCCGGAAACCCCTACCGGGCCCTTGCGAAGCCGATTCGCCTCCCGCCACTCATACGCCTGAACAGATGGAACCCTGAGGCCTACGCCATGGAACGTCGCAAATTGCTCGGACTCATCACCGCTGGCGCAGCCTCCTTCGGGGGCCTTCTGGCCGTGAACGCGCAGAATTCCTCCGCCTCCGATTCACTGGAGATTCCAGTCAATCGGTCATCGCGCCCGATAAAGCGTGGAAACAAGACGCTGGTCGTCTATTACTCCAAGACCGGAAGGAACTACCCCGATCTCGAGCTCACGGTCGGGAACACGGCCCGAATAGCCCACTTCATCCACGCCAGGGTCGGTGGGGATGTCTTCGAGATCGTCCCGAAGCGCCCGTATCCGGTTGACTACGACCAGACGGTGGACCAGGCGCAGCGAGAAGAAAGCCAGAACGTCTATCCCGCCATCAAGGAAATGGTGCCTGATACGGATCCGTACTCCACCATCTTCCTTGGGCACCCGGTCTGGTGGGGCGAACAGCCCATGGTCGTCCAGACCTTCATGCGGGACCGCGACCTGAACTACGGCACGATCATCCCCTTCGTCACTCACGAGGGGTCCGGGTTCGGTAACTCGCTGGATGTCCTCGATCAGTACTACCCCGAGGCCCGTGTCCTGGACGGATTCTCCGCACGCGGCACCGACGTGTACGACAACCCGGGGGCAGCACGCCGTGACGTCAACGCCTGGCTGGAAGGGCTGGGCTTCTGATGGGCGGAAAGCTGTTGATGTGGAGCCTTGTGCTCATCTTCCCGCTGCCGCTCGTGCTCGCTCTGAATCTGCAGAGCACCGAAGTCCCGTCCATGCGGCTGTACATCACCTGGGGACTCATCGCCTACAGCTGGTGGCTGCTGGCCATCCTTCTGAGCGTGCGGCCGACCTGGCTGAGTCGCGCTGTCGGGTTGCCTTCGGTCTACGCCCTGCACGGCATGCTCGGTGTCTTCGCCCTCGTACCGGCGTATCTGCACAAGGAGAACACCTTCGCCCCCGACGACCTGTCAAGACTCCTCGGAGACTGGGCCTTCTACGCGGCACTGGCCGTGCTGTGCTACTCCGTCGTGTTCATGAGCGGCTGGCTGACCGATAGGTCGCGTCTCGCGCTGAAGGTGAGGAGTCGGCTGGAGACGGTCTTCCGGCGCCGGTTCTCGGTGTGGGTCCACCGGTTGAACCTGGTCGTCGTCCTCATGATCTGGCTTCACGTCCATCTGATCGGACGCGTCAGCCAGCACTTCGTGTTCATGGCCCTCTTCGACCTCTACACCGTGGTCGTGCTGGGGATCTACGTATGGAAGAAGTGGGTGGCACCGGACGCCTTCCTCACCGGGGCCGTACAGGAGAACGTCGCGCTCAACGGCTCCACCCGCCAAATCGCCATCGCCCTCGACCGCACGGCGACCACTTCCCGCCCGGGCGACTTCTACTTCCTCAGTTTCGAAGACGCACGTCTCGGACGGGAGTGGCACCCCTTCTCCGCCACGGACGAACGCCGTGACGTCCTGACCTTCACCATCCGGCAGACCGGGGACTACACCCGCAAGATCGGCACCGTCGTTCCGGACACGCGTGTGCGTCTGGAGGGCCCGTTCGGCCGGTTCGACTCCGTGGTGAATGGGCGCACCGATGACGCGCCGCTCGTACTTGTGGGGATGGGCGCGGGCATCGCGCCGCTGCTGAGCCTCGCAGCGCAGTACCTCACGGGCCGCCGGATCCACCTGCTGTGGTCGGTACGTCACGCCGACGACGTCTACTACGGCGCCCTGCTCGACGAGTACGAACGCCGCAGCGAGGGCCGGCTCACGATCACGACCCAAGTGGGCCGGTTCCACCGAGACCAGCTCAGGAGACTTCTCCCGGAGGACGAGATCACACGTGGGGACTTCTTCGTGGTGGGACCCAATCCGGCCGTGCTGGCCACGCAACGGACGCTGCGCCGGATCGGGGTGTCACGAAGCAGAATCCATCATGAACGACTCACGATGTAGCCCGCGTCCGCCAAGGCGTCGCATCCCCGCCGCGCCGTGGCCCACCCGCTCTGTCCGGGCAGCGGCGGACGGTCACCGAGCGTAGGAAGCAGCAGGGCCGGCAGCACGGGATGGCGTTCGATCGCGGGCCAGAAACAGCCCCCGGCCCGCTTCGTCGCCGGAGCCGACGCCATCGAGGCCGCTGTGGCCAAGGTCGGAGAATTACTCGCGCACGCCGAAGCCTCCCGCGAACTGGGCGGCGACCTCGCCCACGACGGCGCCTGACCGCCCGGTCGTCCCGGCACCCCATCCCACACAATCAAGGAAACGAGCCATGGAACACATCACCTCCACCCCCACCATGAAGGCCCCCGCCGAGCGCTTCACCGGCGACGTCTACCTCAACATGATCGAGGCCCCCACCGAGCCCGCCCGCCTGGCGGCTGGCCTGGTGCGCTTCACCCCCGGCGCCCGCACCAACTGGCACTCCCACGCCAACGGACAGGTCCTCTACGTGACCGACGGCGTCGGCCTGGTCGGCACCCGCGACGGCAGCATCGTACGCATCAGCGCCGGCGAGACCCTCAAGTGCCCGGCTGGCGAGGAGCACTGGCACGGCGCCACCGACACCACCCTCATGGCGCACATCGCCCTCGTGGTCGGTGACGGCAACGGCGACGGCACCACCTGGCTGGAGCCCGTCACCGACGAGCAGTACGACGCCGCCCTCGCCACCAGCTGACCTGCCCTGCCCGCCCGCCTTCTCCCACGCCACCGCGCAAGGAGGCGGGCAGCGCTGTCTCCGGGCAAGGCAGCCAGTTCAATCCGTCCTGCTCACCGACCGTTCCGCTGACACTTCCCGTGACAGAACGGCTGACGTCGCCGTGGCAGACGACAGTTCAGGAGGCTTCGTCCTCGGCTGCGAGGGGATTCTCGTAGAGGTCGAGTTCGGCTTGCCTCGTGCGGTGTGCTCTCTCCCGGCAGTGTGGCGAGCAGGTGTCGTGCTCGCGCCGCTTGGTCGTGGATCTGACGAATCGCGTTCCGCAGGCGATGCAGGAGAGGGTTTCGCGCTGGCCAGGGATGATGCCGCGGCTTGAGGGAGCCCGACCAGCACGTCCCCCACCGTTCTCGGTGGTGATAGCCGTGCACCTTCGCCGTCGACGTCCCGCGCACCGGACACGGCACCGCCACGTCCCGGGTCCGGGCCGAGACCACTACCGCGTCGCCGCCGTCCGTCGCCTCCTCGACGACCAGCGCCGAAAGCCCCGAAAACACCGTCCCCATAAGGAAGTGGACATCCATCACGAGATCATGATCAAGGGCGGCTACTCGGCGTCACCACCGACTACGGGCCAGAGCCTGATTCATGACACTCCCGATCATCTCCAAGGACCCCTAAGCGGTGGCCGCCTCCGCGAACTGGTTGGTGTCGAAGAGTTCGTTGATGTGTCCGCCGAGTTCGGACCAGTGCCGTCCGGAGAGTTCGGCGGCGGCGCGGGCGTCGCCGCCGGCGCAGACGGCGATGAGTTCGTCGTGGTGCTCGATGGTGTTGCGGCCGCCGAGAAGGGTGGAGAACTTGCGGTAGAGGATGCGGTGGATCTGCGGGTGGAGCTGCTCGACGATCCGGCTGAGCACGGGGTTGTCCGCGGCGGCGATGGGGATGCCGTGGAAGCGGTCGTCGGCGGCCAGCGCGGCGGTCGTGTCGTTGGCGGCGACGGCCCGTTCGAAGTCGCGGTTGGCCTCGCGCATGCGCCCGAGGTCCTGCTCGGTCATGACCGGGACGGCCGTCTCGATGGCGAGTTGGTCGAGGGAGCGCAGGACGGCGAGGGTCTTCTCGACGTCGCGGCGGTTGAGCGTGGTGATACGGGTGTAGACGCCGGGCTTGGCCTCGACCAGACCGATGTCGGCGAGCCGGGCGAGCGCCTCCCGCACCGGGGTGCGGCTGAGTCCGAGGCGCTCGGCGAGCTCACCGTCCTTGACCTTCTCGCCGGGGACGAGTTCGCCGCGCACGATGGAGTCGCGCAGCCGGTGGAACACCTCGTCACTGAGGAGGCGGCGAGAGACTGGCTGGTCGAGTGACATATTGCGTACAGTACATCGCCCTTTGCCTTCCTATGCGGCCGTGTTCTCGGCCGTGGCCCGGCGGACCAGTGCCCGGGCCAGGACAAGCGCCGGGTCGACGAGGGGGACGTCGACGGCGTCGGCGGGAAGGCCGAGGGGGATTTCCGTGCAGCCGGCGACGACCGCCTGCGCGCCCTGTTCGGTGAGGCGTCGGGCGGCGCGGGCCAGGAGCGCCGTCGTCCTGTCGTCGCGGGTGCCCGCCTTCACCGCGTGGATGGCGGTCATGACCTCGTTGTTCTGGCTGAGGGTGCTGGGCAGGACGAGGCGGACGCCGAAGCGGTCCAGCCACTCCTGGTACAGGCCCGCGCGTACGGTGCCGGTGGTGGCGAGCAGTCCGACAGTGTGGATGCGCGGGTTCAGTGTGGTGAGGTGTCGGGCGACCTCGCCGATCATGTGGACGATGGGCAGCCCGATGTGGTCGACGATGCGCGGCACGAAGGCGTGGGCGGTGTTGCAGGGGATGGCGATGACGGTGGCGCCGGCCTCGCGCAGGACGCGGCTGCCCTCCAGGAGCCAGGGAGTGGGGTCGGGGCCGTCGCCCAGCAGGGCCTCGGTGCGGTCGGGGATAGTGGGGTCGGACCAGATGACCGTGCGGAGGTGGTCCTGGTCGCTGGTGCCGGGGGTGGTCGCGACGAGTTTGGCGTAGAAGTCGGCGGTGGCCGCAGGGCCCATGCCGCCGAGGATGCCGATGATCTCGGTGGTGGCCGTGCGGGTGCCGGTGGTCACTGTGCGGGTTCCTTCTGGAGAACGGCCGGGGTGCGGGGGTGTTCGCGGCTGCCATGTTTGGCCTCGCGCCGCTTCTCGGAGCTGTCGACCACCGCTGCCGCGAGCGAGTTGCCGATGACGTTCACGCCCGTACGGGCCATGTCGACGATGAAGTCCACACCGAGGAGCAAGGCGATGCCCTCGGCCGGCAGGCCGATGGAGTTCCCGGCGGCGATGAGGACGACGATGGAGGCGGAGGCGACGCCGGCCATGCCCTTGGAGAGGATCACCAGCACGCCGACCATGAGCAGCAGGGCCGGCAGGGAGGTGTCGGCGCCGTAGGCGTTGGCGAGGAAGACCAGGGCGGTGGCCTGGTAGAGAACAGAGCCGTCGGTGTTGAAGGAGTAGCCGAGGGGGACGACGAAGGAGGTCGTCGACCGGCTGAGACCGAAGGCTTCCAGCTTGCCCATCAGTGGGGCGAGCACCGATTCGGAGCTGCGGGTGACGAAGGCGATCCCGGCCAGTCCGGCGATGGACTTGAGTAGTTCGACGTAGCGGATGCGGTAGATCGCAGCAATGAGCGGGAAGAGCGCGCCGATGACGATGGCCAGGCCCGCGTAGACCACGGCGATGAAGCCCAGCAGGCTCCGCAGGTTGCCGAAGCCGTAGTACGCGACGTCGTATGAGATGAAACCGAGCACACCCAGCGGCGCGACCTGGATGACATAGCCGACGACCTTGAACATCACCGCGGCGACGGACTCCAGGACGGCAGCGAACGGCTCGGACTTCTCCCCGATCGCGGCCATCGCCACGCCCACGAGGAGCGCGAAGACGATCGCGCCGAGCAGGTTGCCCTCGCCGAACGCGGCGAAGATGTTCTTCGGTACGGCGTGCAGGACCAGTTCGTGGAAGTCGATGCCCTGGCTCAGACCGTCCAACTCTTTGGCGTCGGCTCCGTGAACGGGGGCGCCCTTGCCGATGCCCGTGAGCTTGGCAAGGCCCACCGCGATCAGCAGGACGACGGTGGTGACGATCTCGAAGTAGAGGATGGCCTTGCCTGCGATCCTGCCGACCTTCTTCACCGACTCCATGCGGGCGATGCCCAGCACGATGAGCGGGAAGACCAGGGGCAGGACGACGACCTGCACCAGGTTCAGGAACACGTCCCCGAGGATCTTCATCTGCTCGCCCGCCGAGGGGGCGAGGGATCCGATCAGGGCGCCGAGTCCAACGGCGATGACCGACTGAATGCCGATCGGCATCCGCAGACATCGCCCCCAAAAGGTTGGTTGTGCCGGTGGGGCGGGGGTGAGCGGTGTCCATGAGACCTCCTGCCATACGCAATATATTGCGTTCTGTATGTTGGTCGGCAACACTGAGGCCGGAGGCAGTGGCCTGTCAAGGGGCCCGCCGCAGAGCGAGGAGCAGCGAATGGCCGTACGTGTCGAGCACGACCTGGTCGGAGACAAGGAAATCCCCGTTGATGCCTATTACGGCGTGCACACCGTGCGGGCCGTGGAGAACTTCGCGATCACCGGGTCGACCATCGCCCAGTTCCCCGACCTGATCGCGGCCCTGGCGGCGGTCAAGCAGGCGGCCACGCAGGCCAATCGCGACCTCGGCCTGCTGCCGGCGGACATCTCGGAGGCGGTCATCCGCGCCTGCAAGGAGATCCGGGCCGGCCGACTGCACGAACAGTTCGTCGTCGACCCCGTCCAGGGCGGGGCCGGCACCTCGACGAACATGAACGCCAACGAGGTCATCGCCAACCGGGCCCTGGAGATCCTCGGCCACCCCCGCGGCCGCTACGACGTGATCCACCCCCTCGACCACGTCAACCTCGGCCAGAGCACCAACGACGTCTACCCCACCGCCGTACGCCTGGCCCTGGTCACCTCACTGCGCCGGCTCGGCGACTCACTGGGCGCCTTGGCCACGGCCTTCACCGAGAAGGCGGCCGAGTTCAGCGACGTCCTGAAAATGGGCCGCACCCAGCTCCAGGACGCCGTACCCATGACGCTGGGTCAGGAGTTCACGACCTACGCCGTCATGATCGAGGAGGACCGGCAGCGCCTCAGCGAGGCCGCGGCGCTGCTACTGGAGTCCAATCTCGGCGGCACCGCGATCGGCACGGCATCAACGGCCATCCCCGCTACGCCGAACTCGCCTGCGCCCACCTCGCCGAGATCAGCGGCGAACCCGTCCGCCCGGCGGGCGACTTCATCGAGGCCACCCAGGACTGCGGCGCTTTCGTCCAGCTCTCCGGCGTCCTCAAGAGGGTCGCCGTGAAACTCTCCAAGACCTGCAACGACCTGCGCCTCACCTCCTCCGGCCCCACCGCCGGACTCGGCGAGATCAACCTGCCGCCGATACAGGCCGGTTCGTCGATCATGCCCGGCAAGGTCAACCCGGTCATCCCCGAAGTCGTCAACCAGGTCGCCTTCGAAGTCATCGGCAACGACCTCACCGTCACCATGGCCGCCGAAGCCGGGCAGCTGCAGCTCAACGCCTTCGAACCCGTCATCGCCTACAGCCTGCTGCGCTCCCTGACCCATCTGCGCGCCGCCTGCGACACCCTCGCCACCCGCTGCGTCCCCGGCATCACGGCCAACCGCGAGCACCTCCACGACAGCGTCCACCGCTCGATCGGCCTGGTCACCGCGCTCGCCCCGCACATCGGCTACGCCGCCTCCACCACTCTCGCCCGCCAGGCCCTGGCCACCGGCCGCCCTGTCAAGGATCTCGCCGCCGAGGCCGGCCTGCTCACCACCGACCAGCTGGACACGATCCTGCGACCCGAGAACCTGACCCAGCCCTTCGGGCGGCCCTCGGCGGCAGCCACTCCGTGAACGCCGCGTTGGCCCGCACCCAGCAATCGGATCGCCCTATCCGATTCCATGGTACGGTTGAGACACTGAAACGGAAAGCCCTATCCGAATCAAGAATCGGATAAGCCTATTCAGATCTTGGGCCTTCCCGTGCCCTGTCTTCCCGAAAGGATTTCGCCGTGACCAGCATCGCCATCGTCGGAGCCGGCCCCCAGCTGGGCCTGGCCATCGCCCGCACCTTCGGCTCCCGGGGTTTCGACGTCGCCCTGATCTCCCGCAACCGGGAGAAGCTCGACGGTCTCGTCGGAACACTGACCGCCGAGGGCATCACCGCCGCCGCGTTCCCCGCGGACGTCCTCGACCGCGACGCGCTCACCCAGGCGCTCAAGGACGCCGCCACCCAGTTCGGCGGCATCGACGTGCTGGAGTACTCCCCGGTGGGCACGTTCGGCTCCACCGCGCTGACCACTCCGACCGAGACCGAACCGTCCCACGTGCAGCACGAGATCGAGTTCCAGCTGTACGGAGCCATCGCCGCCACCAAGGCCGTGCTGCCCGCGATGCGTGAGGCCGGTGCAGGCACCCTGCTCTACACCACGGGCGCCGGCTCCATCGACCCCGTCCCGCAGGTCGGCAACGTCAACGCCGCTGCCGCGGCCCTGCGCAACTGGGCGATCAACCTGCACAAGGAACTGGACGGCACCGGCGTCCAGGCCGCCCACGTCGGCATCGACGTGTCGATCGGCATGTCGGTCATCCCCGACTTCCCGACAGCCCAGCCCGAGGAGATCTCCCCCGTCTACTGGGACCTGCACACCACCAGGCGCGACCAGGCCGAACTCGTCTTCAGCCTCTGACGCACTTTCGTGATCGCCCTTCTTAGAACCTCGAACGCGCCGCGGAGTTCCGGGCCGCGGCGCGATCGAGGAGAAGGGCGTCGCTCCGATGGACAACGCCGACCGCGACGTTCGGGGCCTCGAGCGTCATGAGGACCGCCGAGCATGGCGAGCAGTTCATCCCTGGCACCTGTGCCCGCTGATGTCTGCCATCAGCCAATCCCCCACTGTTCGAGGAGTGGACCGGCATGACCACTACCACCGACCCGTCCTACGTCGACCCGGCGCTGATCAATCCCCGCGCCGTACGTCTCGTCGAGGCGTTCAAGGATTTCCTGGCCCGCATGCGTGACGAGGAGGGACTGACCTTCGAAGACTTCAGCGTGGCCGCCGACCTTCTGCAAAGGGCCCAGCAGGACACCGGTGCCCCCTTGGCGATGGTCTTCGGCCCGCTGTACAGCGAGGTGTTCATGGACGGCCGGGACGGCTACACGCCCGCCGCGGGCGTCGACGCCTTCACTGTCCTCTCCGGCACCCCGCGCATCGGCAACCCCGGCACCCTGCCGATGCGGCCGGACGAACCCGGCACCCCGCTGTCCGTCTCCGGCCGCGTTTTGGACGGCCACGGCCGGCCGATCGAGGGCGCCAGGCTGGAGATCTTCCACGCCGCCGACAACGGCAACTACTCCGGGCTCTACGACGACGGGGTGCCCAAGTACAACCTGCGCGGGCACCAGTTCACCGACGCCGACGGCCGCTACGCCTTCACCACCATCACCCCGTCGGCCTACGCGGAACCCCACCTCGCGGCGGTCGACGGAATCGCCGAAGCCTGCGCGGCTCTTGGGCGCAGCCTCTACCGCCCGGCCCACATCCACTACGAGGTCCACCACCCCGACCTGGTCACCCCCTGGGCGGGCGAGATCTACTTCAAGGGAGACCCGGTCATCCCCGTCGACTTCGTCGGCGGAACAAAGGCCCCCCTTTCCCTGCAGGCCGACACCGTCCTGCACGAGGACCCCGAGGACATCGCCGCAGCCGGCTTCCAGGGCCCCTACCGGACGATGGAGTTCGACTTCGTCCTGAAGACCCGTACCAGCCCCGACACCATCGCCCCGACGGGGACAACGGCATGAGCCCCGAGGATGCGACCGCCTGGTCTCTGTCCCGGCTCAACACCGCCTTCTACCACCACTACGACCGCCGCGAACACGACGCGGTGCTCGAATTCTTCACCCCCGACGCCCTGTACGAGGTTCACGGACGCAGGCTGCACGGCCACGCCGTGATCCTGGACGCGATCAACGCCCGCCCTGGTCCGGAGCAGACCATCCGCCACATCATGGGCGCCACGCACTTTCACACCGTCGGTGCCGCCACCGCCCAGGGAACCATCACCGTGCTCGGGTACGGCGGACTCACCCCCACCGAAGCAGGACCGGCCCCTTACACGGTGGCAACCGGCGGACACGTTTTCGAACTCACCGACCACTACCGGCTCGACAACGACCGCTGGAAGATCACCCACCGCACAGCCCGCCAGATCCTCACCCCGGTGCACGACTGACAATCCGCGCCTCGGGGAGCGTCGCCCAACAGCCGACGCTCCCCGAGGTGTGGTGGTGTCAAGCGACCGTGCACAACCGACGGCACCACTCATCCAAGCCGTCAGGGCGACCGCTGTCGCCCCGAGGCAGGGTGTCGATACAAGGGCCTGATCACCCCGGTGGCTCCTGGTCCGTCGTCGGGTGAGCTTCTGTCGTCAGGTGAGCTGTGGCATGACCTCGGCCGCAATCCAGTGCATAGCCTTCTCCACGCCTCCCTCCATGCTGGGAAGCCAGAGGGTACAGACGGTGAGCCCTGCCTCGGCGAGGCGCCCGAGATCATCGACGACGCTCGCGGCGCTCGGCTTCCGGCCGCCGAGCGGCCGTCGCTCCGACGGCACCTCGCCGGGAAAGCCAGGGGGGCTGAGGAACTGAACCGACGCGATCGTCAAACGGTCGGCGTCTTCGGGATCGGAGGCCACTTCACTCAATCGGCGTCGCATGTCGACGAGTTCGTCGGCAGTGAGGCTGGAGGCGTACCAGCCGTCGCCGAATCGCAAGGCACGACGCAGAGCAGCGTCGCTGTGGCCGCCGACCCATACTGGCGGACCGCCAGGAGTTGCCGGAGGCATCCCAAGGCGCGCGTCACGCAGGGTCGTGAACGGCCCGTCGAAGTCGGCGGGCCGTTGCGTCCACAGAGCCTTGGCGGCAGCGAGGGAGTCATCGGTGCGGGCGCCACGTTCTCGGAAGGGCACACCGATGGCGTCGAAGTCGTCTGTTTTCCAGCCGACGGCGACGCACAGGATGAAGCGGCCTCCGGACACGAAGTCCAGGGTGGCTGCCTGGCTGGCAAGCAGCACCGCCGGGTAGTACGGCGCGACGAGCACCGATGTCAGCAGCCGCAGGCGTGTCGTAGCGCCCGCGAGGGCCGACAGCAGGACAAGCGGGTCGGAGAGGTAGCCGTCGACGGCGTAACCGCCCTCCAGGAGGCGCTGACCGGCCGCGGCGTGATCGAAGCCCAGATCCTCGGCATGGCGTGCGGCTCGGAGGGCTGCGGATGCATCGTCGGGGGACCAGCGCTGCTGGAGGGAGACGCCAAGGTGCAGCGGAGACACGGGAGGGCCTTTCGTAACCGGCCTGGGCATCGGTTCTCCCAGGGATCTCCAGGTGACGGAGAGGGTGGGTGGGCAGTGATGCAGGCAAGGAGAGTTCGACCCCTTGGGCAATGTTCAAGAGCACTATCAATATTGTTGGACAACGTCCAAGGCGTCAAGGCCGAGGGGATACTCCTCCGGCCCGCCTCTCTGGCCAGGTCAGACCCACCGGGGGGCAGTTCGTCGCTGCACTGATGGACGCACAGGAAGACGACGACCCCGCCGAGCCGAACGGCCCGTCGCCTCAGGTCGCACGCTCGCAGCCTCCCGCAATACGCTTCAGCCGACTCCGTGCGCGGCGGAGCGCCCCGTGAGGATCAGGTCGACACCGTAGGTGAAGCGGTCATCGAAGCTCTCCCCGGTGAGGTGCTCGATCGTCTCCGCAAGGCACGGAAAGGCCGCCGGGTCGGCCGCCGCGGCCTCGACGCCGGGGGTGCGGTCCGGCGAGGTCTGCTCCTCGTTGACCAGGCTGACCACAAAGTAGATCAGGGTCCAGGCCGTCCAGGCCACCTCCTTGGGACTGCGTCCGGTGGCGCGCAGGGCGGCGTTGAACGCCTCGGCGAACGCCAGCTGGTGCGGGCGGCCCAACGAGAAGCCCTCCTGCATCAGGCGGGCGCCGTCGCGATGGGAACACAGCGTCGCCCGGAACGACTTGAGGAGCTTGCGGACCCGTTCCTCCGGATGCCGGGGCAGGCGGGCGGGCAAGCAACCGGCCATCATCGCGTCGGTCAGCGCGCCGAGCAGGCCTGCCTTGTCCTTCACGTGCCAGGCCACCGCGTTGACCCGTACCCCCAACCGGCCGGCGACAGCCCGCAGGGACAGCCCGTCAAGCCCGTCGCTCTCCAGCACTTCCATCGCAGCAGCCGCGATCCGCCCTTCACTCAGGCCGACATGGGCCCGGGACACCGAGGCGCGGGGTCGCTCCGCCGAACTTGACGTCTTGGACATTGCCCAATGATACTCACAACACCTCTTGGACGCTGCCCAAGAGATCCGCCCCGCACGCGAAGCTGTCCACCCGCTGGCGGCTACTCATGGTTCGGGACTTCGAAGGGACATCATCATGGGGAAGCTCAGCGGCAAGACCGCTCTCGTCACCGGTTCCAGCCGAGGTATAGGCCGGGCTACGGCCGTCGGCCTGGCCCGGGAGGGAGCCCTGGTCGCCGTGCACTATGCGCACAACGAGCAGGCCGCCCGGGATACCGTCGAGCTGATCGAGAAGGACGGCGGCCGGGCCTTCACGGTCGGCGCGGAACTCGGCGTGCCCGGAGACATCGACCAGCTGTTCCAGGGGCTGGAGGCCGGCCTGAGGGAGCACACCGGTCAGAGGACCCTGGACATCCTGGTGAACAACGCCGCCGAGGCGTCGTCCGGGACTGCTCCCGAGGAGGTATCCGTCGACGAGTTCGACAAGACGTTCGCGGTCAACGTCAAGGCGCCCTTCTTCATCGTCCAACGCGCTCTCGGGCTGATCCCCGACGGGGGACGTGTCATCAACATCTCCTCCGGTCTGACCGGGATCGCCAGCCCTTCGCAGACCGTCTACTCGATGTCCAAGGGCGCACTCGAACAGCTCACGAGGAACTTCGCGCGGCACCTCGCCACCCGAAGGATCACGGTCAACAACGTCCTTCCCGGCGTGGTGGACAACGGACATGAGGCCTTCAAGATCCCCGAACTGCGGGAGCAGCTGTCCCAGTTCTCGGCGTACAAGCGCCTCGCCGAGCCCAAGGATGTCGCCGACGTGGTCTGCTTCCTCACCACCGACGAGGCAGAGTGGATCACCGGCGCATCCCTCGACGTCACTGGCGGCAGCCTCCTCGGCTAGGAAGTGCATCGAACGCGCCAGCCACGGCCGCGCGTTGCCGGCCGTGATGCGGAGCACCTCTTAGCGGGCCGAGAGCCTGTCCTCCGGCTCGGACTTCGACAGCCGGCTGTCACGAGCGCCGCGCTTCTTCCTGATTACGCGGTTTCGGGAGGCGTTGACCTGCGAGCGCGCAGGCGACTGGGTCGGGGATCGGGTCTCCCCGCCCCGAGCTCCGCGCACGGCCCAGGACGAGCCCGAACCGCAGGGATGTCGGCGCAGGCACGGAACCACATGTCGTCGATCAGCCGTCGTCGCGTCCAACAACGACTCCAGGATCAAGTCTTCGCGGTCCACGACACGTGGTGGCACAGCACTGTCCCCCTCTCCGAGGGGGACGTCGAGGGCTGCACGATGGAACGTCGGCCGCACGCCTCGCGTTTCGACCTGCAGATCGGCGAGCCTCTCGATCCCCCGGCTACACGACCTGTCCCCGCCCACTCGGTCGGTACCGAGGAAGGAAACGTGTACATGCCGATGACAGGCAGGGACTGATGGACACTCAGCACGGGACCACTGCAGTCGCCGAGCGTTCCGATGCCGCCCGCAACCGCGCCCGGCTACTGAAAGCCGCCGGGCGTCTGGTCGCCGAACACGGCGCTGAGCACGTCACCATGGAGGCGATCGCGAAGGAAGCCGGCGTGGGAAAGGGCACCCTCTTTCGCCGGTTCGCGGACCGGGGCGGCCTTCTCCTGGCTCTCTTCGCCGAGGCCGAAGCAGACTTCCAGGACCTGTGCAGGTCCGGTCCGCCTCCGCTCGGCCCCGGGGCGCCGGCGAGAGAACGGCTGACGGCGTTCGGGTGTGCACTCATCGAGCGCATCGCGTCCGACGCCGACCTGGGTTCCGCCTTGGCGCGCCAACTGCCCCGCGAACGCCGGTATCCCTCCGAGACCGCGCGTGGCTACCACCGCCATGTGTCAACGCTCCTGGGTGAAGCTGGAGTGGACGGCGACCGCGACATGCTCGCCCATGCCCTGCTCACGTTCGTAAATATCGAGGCGGTGGACCATCTGCGCCACGACTGCGATGTCCCCATCGCCCGTCTCCAAGCCACCTGGGCAGATCTGGTACGACGCATGGTCCCGGCCGACACCGATCCGGAACAGCAGCCGGCACCAGGCCCTTGACCTGCGTTACCCGCAGCCGAGCTCGGCGTTTGAGCCCCCGACATGCACAGTGTTCCGGCCCTGGGATCGGCCGCTCTTGCCCGGCTGCGGCGGGGCGGTGCCCTGGCCGGCGCGGAGCATGGCCTCGTAAAGGGGCTCGTGCCCGGGCGCCGCGGGCAGGGCGCCGCGCGCGGGAGCCTCCAGGGACTGGATGAGCAGCGCGACCACACGCCGCCAGGCATCGGGGGCGGCATCGCCGCAGGCGTTGACGACGCCGGCGTTGGCCATGTGGATCAACACCAGGTCCGAGGGATCGAAGTCCGCGCGCAGTCGGCCGGTGGCCTTGGCGCGGTCGATGAGGAGCAACATGGCCCCGTACGCCTCGTTGCGGCGTTCCTCCAGGGCCTTGGCGGTGGGGAAAGTCATGGTCAGGACGTCGGCGAAGCCGTTGTCGGCAGCCTGCATCGCGCAGGCGGCCTCAATGTAGCCGACGAAACCGTTCCAGGGGTCGGGGTCGTCCAGGGCGACGGTGACCGCGTCGGCGTAGGCGCCCATGCGGTCGGAGAAGACGGCGTCGACCAGTTCCTCCTTTGTGGGGAAGCGGCGGAACATGGTGGCGATGCCCACGCCAGCCTCGCGGGCCACGGACGCCATGGACGCGTTCAGTCCGTCCCGCGCGAACACCGTGCGCGCGGCGGCGATGATCCGCTCCCGGTTACGTTCGGCGTCACTGCGCAGACGCTGAGCGTCGGGACCGTCGGAGTGCTGGGCGCCAGGGTTCATACCAGCCAGTCTAGCAATCGGATTGACCTATCCATTTTTGCTGCTAGGCTGTCCACGAAGAACCGGATAATGCTATCCGAGTCGGGAAACGGATAGGCAACTCCAGTCTGTCTGCGGCCGCTGGACAAGCCACCCGCAGGATCTCGGCGCGGGCGCACCCGCTCCCTCGTCGGACCCCCCGATCACACCGCGCCGTACCAGCGCCGCGGCCACACCTGAAGAAAGTCCCCGCTCCCAATGAACGTGTTCCTGTGGATCGTGCAGGGCGTCCTGGCCGCGGCCTTCGCGGCCTCCGGCATCGTCAAGATCGCCAAGCCCCAGAGCCCGGATCTCTCCCTGCCGCTCGTGCGCCTGATCGGCGCAGCCGAGACGGCCGCTGCCCTCGCGCTGATCCTCCCGGCGGCCCTCGACGTCGCGACCGTGCTCACGCCGCTGGCCGCCACCGGCCTCGCGGTGCTCATGGTCCTGGCCATGGGCTACCACGCCCGCCGTAAGGAGTCCATGCCCATCGCGATCAACGCGGCGCTGCTCATCCTCGCGGCCCTCGTCATGTGGGGCCGGTTCGGACCCCACGCCTTCTGACCCCGCCCCTCCGTTGTCACGGCGACCCGGCACCCCGGCAGCACGGGTCGCCTGCTTCCGGCCCAACTGCCCGTACACGCAAAGGAGATGACTGTGGAGATCGGCGTCCTTTCCCTGTCCGACCTGCAGAGCGACCCCGCCACGGGGACCCTGCACGACGCCGGGCGCCGTACCCGCGAGATCGTCTCCTACGCGGTCGCCGCCGACCAGGCGGGACTGGACCTCTTCGGCCTCGGCGAGCACCACAGCCCAGACTTCGCCGTCGCCAACCCCGCCGTCCCGCTTGCCGCCATCGCGCAGGCCACCGACCGTATCCGCCTGACCAGCGCGGTGTCCGTGCTGTCCACCGCGGACCCGGTGCGGCTGCACCAGGACTTCGCCTCCCTCGACCTGCTCAGCGACGGCCGGGCCGAGATCATCGCCGGGCGCAGCGCCTTCACCGAGGCGTTCCGTCTCTTCGGTGTCGACCTGGACGACTACGACGAGGTGTTCGCCGAGAAGCTGCGCCTGCTCCTCGCCATCCGGAAGAACCCCGACCACGTCACCTGGCAGGGCCGCTTCCGCCCAGCCCTGGACGGCCTGCCCGTCCCGCCTCTCCCCCGTCGGCCGCAGCTGCCCCTGTGGCTCGGCGTGGGCGGCACCCCCGCCAGCGTGGAACGCGCCGGGAAGCTCGGCCTGCCCATGGTTCTCGGCCTCATCGGCGGGGACATACGCCGCGCCCGCGCGGCCGTCGAGCACTACCGTGCTATCGGCGCCGAGGCAGGTCATCCCGTGGAGCAGCTCAGGCTCGGCGTCTCCACCCACTTCTACGTCGGCGCAACCTCCCAGGGCGCGCGAGACGGTCTCTTCCCGTACTACCGCGAGTACCTGCGCCCCAAACCGCCCACCGGACGCGGCTGGCATGTCTCCCGCGCCGACTTCGACGCCGTATCGAGCCCGTACGGCGCACTGGTGGCCGGCAGCCCGCAGGAGGTCATCGACAAGATCCTCACTGAGCACGAACTGTTTGGCCTCAACCGGTTCCTCGGCCAGGTCGACTTCGGCGGCATGCCCACCTCGATGGTCCACGCGTCCATCGAACTCCTCGCCACCGAGGTCGCCCCCGCCATCCGCAAGGAACTCGGCTTGTCGGCCATGTGAAAGCCGGCCTCCCCCACTCCAAGTGCCCGCCCTCGGTCGATCCCCCCTCGGAGACAGACATGACCGCAACCCCCGACCCGTCGAACATCGACCCGCAGTCGTCCGACCCCCGCACGGCGCGTCTCGTCGAGGCGTTCAGGGACGCCCTGGTCCGCATGCGCGATGGACAGGATCTGTCCGCCGACGACCTCGACGTGGCCGCCGATCTGCTGCAGATGGTGCAGACGCCCGGCGGTGCCACCCTGGCGGCGGCAGTCATGCCGCAGTTCAGGGATGTATTCCAAGGACGCCGAGACAGCTCCGACAGCTCCGCCCCATCCGGCCCGGCACCCTGCCACTGTGTTCCGAAGAGCCCGGAGCCACGCTGGTGGTGAAGGTTTGCCCCGGTGGCGCGCATGGACGCCGCCCTGGTCGCATCGACGGTCGCGTCAGTCGAGTGCGACGCCGGTGTGACTCTCGAGGGCTTGCACGAGGCGGGCCTGGAACTCTTCGTCCTGCGCCGCGGGATGCGGGTTCTGCGTCTGCCGGTGGTACCAGTAGCCGCCGGTGTTCGGGGTCACGTCGCGGTGCGTGGCGAGCCACACCTGGGTCTGATGCCCAGCGGTCAGGTCGTCCGGTGCGCCGGCACCGCCCATCCGGGTGGGCACCCACCCGGGGTCGACAGCATGGCTCGTGGTGCCCTGCCAGCGGGACGCGAGCGCGAACGCGAGGGTGGTGACCCACAGCTTGCTGTCGTCGTAGGAAGCGGTGCCGGCAGCCAGCCGTCGCAGGTCGGTGGAACCGGATCGGTGCATGGAGCTGCTCAGGTGGATGAGCCGGGCCGGTTTGTCCATCAGGGCCGTCAGCAGGTAGGGAGCGACCGTGTTGACGGTGCCCGCATCCCGGGAATCCATGGTGCCGGCGTTGTGGATGACGGCGTCGAAGCGGCCGAACTCGCCGGCTTGCCGGGCGGCGTCGCGGATCTCGTCGAGGTCGGCGAGGTCCCCGGTGACGACGCCTTTCCAGCGGGCGGTGTCCTCCGCGCCGGTGAGACGGGCCGGGTTACGGACGTGGACGACCACATCGTGCCCGTCGTCGACCAGCGCGTTCGCCGTGTTGCGCCCGAGCCCGCCGGCTGCCCCGGTCACCAGGATCAGTGCCATGTCAGTCCCCTCCTGTCCGTGTGGGTGGTGCGGCCCTGCCCACACCACGACCGTACGACTGTGTCCGGCAGGTTGGGATGCACTGTCAGTACACCCATTCCCGGTAGCTCACCACCCGCGCGAGGTGACCGCGGACAGGAAGTGGCTCTGGGCGTACGCCACATGAGGACCCGAACAAGCGGCGAACGTTGTCCCTTTGTCTTGTCGGGCGAAGAGTACGGGCGCACCTCTTCAGGTGACATGCCCATGACTGATCAGGAGTGAAGACTCGTGCACTCAAACGCCAAGGCGGGCGCCCAGAGCGGCCCTCTCCTCTTGAAGCGCCGCGGCCTGTTGGCAGGGACGGTCACTGCTGCGGGTGCCGCGATGACGGCAGGGCTCCCCCTCCCCGCGCAGGCCGCCACAACGAGCGTGACCGAGCCTGACCGTTTCCCCGCAGGGCGGCCGCTGCTCATCCGCAGGGCCACCGTCATCACGATGGACCGAACGCGCGGGATCTTGCCGGACACTGATGTCCTCGTCGTGCGCGAGAGGATCAAGGCGGTGGGCAGCAAGCTGTCCGCGCCGCACGGTACGGCGGTCATCGAGGCCAAGGACGCTCTGCTGATCCCGGGCTTCGTCGACACCCATCGCCACATGTGGCAGTCCGTGCTGCGCGGCATGGGCGCCGACTGGACCATTACGAACTACCTTGATGCGGTAGGGAAGCTACTCCCGCATCTCCGCCCCGAAGACGTCTACGCCGGCAACTACCTCGGCATGGTCGAAGCGGTGGCCGACGGCGTCACCACTGTCCTGGACTGGTCCCATGGGTCCCTCACCCCCGCCCACGCCGACGCCGCGGTCGACGCCCTGATGGCCGTGCCCGGCCGGGCACGCTGGGCGTACGGCCGATTCAGCCTCGACTTCTCCTGGGTCACCAGCGGCGAGGTCGACCGGATCAGGGAGGCGCGGTTCAGCAGCGACGACCAGTTGGTGACCATGCAGCTGGCACTGAGCGCACCGACGGACTCCGCCGGGGACGCCGCATGGCGCTATGCGGCGGAACACGACCTCCCGGTGACCTCGCACGTCGGCGTCTTCGGTGCGGATACGGATCCGGCTGTCACCCGCCTGGCGGACAACGGCTTCCTGAGTCCCAGGACGACGCTCGTCCACGCCACCACCCTGTCTGACGAGTCCTACCGCCGGATCGCCGACAGTGGCGCCTTCGTGTCGCTGTCGACGGAGAGCGAGATGAACATGGGACAGGGCTACCCGCCCACGGGCGCGGCGCATCGCTTCGGCATCCCCATCTCCCTCTCTGTGGACTCGGTGTTGGGGTGGAGCGGCGACATGTTCACCAACATGCGGGCTGCCCTCGCCGCTGAGCGCGGTCTGGTCTTCCTGCGCGCACACGAGCGGGGGGAACCAGTGATCACCCATGAACTGCGCGCCGCCGATGTTCTGCACTACGCCACCCTCGGCGGCGCCGAGGCCCTGGGCATGGCCGACCGGATCGGCTCCATCACGCCGGGCAAGCTCGCCGACCTCGTGCTGCTCCGGCAGGACACCCCGTCCATGACGCCGGTGATCAGCCCCGTCGGTCACCTGGTGTTCCAGGCCGGACGTGGGGACATCGACACCGTCGTCGTGGGCGGCAGAGTGCTCAAGCATCAAGGCGAGCTGATCGGCCTCAACCTCCCACAGGCGCGCAGACTGGCCGAGGCGGCACGCGACCGCCTCCGTTCCGCCATAGGAGAGGAGACGTGGCAGAACCTGATCGATCCGCCTCGCCCCTGAGCCGTCCTGGAACCGGCGGGGCTGTCCACGGTCGCCAGCAGCCGCAGACCCGCCGTATGCACGGTCGTCGCCACCAAGGTGGTGGCCGTCTCCTGACCCTGAGCGATGCGACCGCACGCCACCGCATGTTCCCGCGGCCGTGAGCGGCCTCCAGTTTCTTCGGCGACGCCTACGTTGTCATCGGCAGCCGGGTAATCACTCGAAGGAGCCGCCCGGGGGCGGGGTGTCCTCGGGGAACGGGGGTGGGGCAGGTCGTAGAGGCCGACCAGGACGAGCGAGCTGTCGCCCAGGTTGCGGCCGATGTGAACTGGTCAGGTTCCGGCCGGTTCCTGGATGGTGTCGCCGGTGCGGTGGACGCGGGGCTGTCGGCCAGGGGCGATCATGGTGCTGCCGCAGCCTGCCCAGCAGACGAGAAGACGGCCCCGTAATCTTTGCCGTTGGCCTGCCCGTCACCAAGCCCATGAGCAGTCGGTCCGTGAATCGGGCCGGTGCGCAGAGAAAGCGGCAAGCCGCTTGCCCGGTTGGTGTAGGCGATGATCTCCGCGGTGATGGAGATGGCCGTTTCCTCGGGGGTACGCGCGCCGAGGTCCAGGCCGATCGGCGAACGCAATCGGGCGATTTGGGCCGCGGTGACACCGGCCTCCCTCAGGTGACGCAGGCGTTCGCCGTGTGTGCGCCGGGAGCCCATCGCGCCGACGTAGCCGACGGGAAGGTCGAGGGCCAGACGCAGGAGGGGGATGTCGAATTTGGCGTCGTGGGTGAGGACGCATACTGCGGTACGGGCGTCCACCTCGGCGCGTTCCAGGTAGCGGTGGGGCCAGTCGACCACCACCTCGTCGGCGTGCGGAAAGCGGGCGGTCGTGGCGAAGACGGGCCGGGCGTCGCAGACGGTGACGTGATAGCCGAGGAATCGGCCGGCCCGGCTGAGCGCGGCCGCGAAGTCGATCGCGCCAAAGATGAGCATGCGGGGGCGGGTGGCGGCCACGTGGACGAGCACGGACAGCCGCTCGGGGCAGGTGTCCGCATCCCCGCCGAGTGTGACACGGGCAGTGTGTCCGGCCCGCAACAGTGCCCTGGCTCGGTCTGCGACCGCCCGTGCCACCGGCCCGTCGTCCAGTGTCCCGCCGACCGCTCGGCCGTCATCGAGCACGCTCAAGGTGGCTCCGAGAAGCTCGTCGGGGCCGTCGACGATCTGCGCGACGCCAGCAGATCGGCCCACGGCGACCTCCACGAGGGCCGCACCGAGATGCGGCTGATTCGCGGGATCGATGCGCTGAACAATGACGTGGAGTTCGCCGCCGCAGGTCAGGCCCGCGGCGAAGGCGTCCTCGTCGGAGTAGCCGAACCAGGCCCGCTGGGTTGCGCCCCGGTCCTGGAGCACCTGTCGGCACAACTCGTACACCGCGCTCTCGACACAGCCCCCTGAAATGCTGCCGACCGCGTTGCCGTCCTCGTCCACCGCGACGGACGTGCCGACCGGCAGCGGTGCGCTGCCACGAACGTCGACAGCGGTGGCCAGGGCGAAGGGACGTGCCTCGTGGCACCAGCGGTGCAGTGTCTCCGCGATGTTCAGCATGAGCCTTTCTCCGTGGTTCGCCGTGGGGTGCGAGGTGGGACCGCCGCCGCGCCTGACGGGGGGCAGGTGAACGGTGGCGGTCCCGGGAAGTCCGGGAGCCCGACGGGGGCGGGCTCCCGGACCGGTCGAGGGGCCTGCTCAGGTCAGAGCAACTCCTCAGCAGTGATGGGCAGTTGACGGACCCGACGGCCGGTGGCGTTGAACACCGCGTTGGCGATGGCGGGCGCGACGCCGACGTGGACGACCTCGCCGAGTCCCTTCACTCCGAGCGGGTCGGCCTTACGGTCCTCGCCGTCCAGGTAAATCGCCTTCACGTCGGGAACGTCGGCGTTGACCGGGACCAGGTAGTCGGCCAGGTTGGCGTTCACGATCCGGCCGTCCCAGTGATCGGTGACTGTATGCTCCAGCAGGGCCGTGCCGATCCCTCCCACGATGCCGCCGATCGCCTGGCTCTCGGCAAGCTTGGGGCTGATGATGCGGCCCGCGTCGTACACGCCGAGCATCCGCCGCACCCGCACCAGCCCGAGCGTCGCGTCGACGGCGACCTCGGCGAAGGTGGCGTTGTAGGCGTAGAAGGAGTGCCGCGCCGGACTGGGCGCTCCCGCGAACGAGCCCAGGGCTTCCAGGTGAGGGCGGTCGTTGCGGTTCAGCAGGCCTTGGTAGGTCTCGCCGCGCGCCGGGTTGTTCTTCACATGCAGCCGTCCGCCCCGTACGACGACGTCGGCAGCCGGTACGCCGTACAGCGGCGATTCGCGGTCCTCCACGGCCAGCTTGATCGCCTGCCTCCGGACCTGATTGCATCCGTCGAGCACGGCGGAGCCGACGCTGGCCATGGTCTGGGAGCCGCCGTGGGGTGGAGTCGGAGGGAACAGCGAGTCCCCCAGCCGGAGGGTGACCGTGTGCATGGTCAGCCCGAGGGCGTCAGCGGCGACCTGCGTCTGGGAGGTGTAGGTGCCCGGCCCCATGTCGCTGGCCGCGGTCTCCACCAGCGCTGTGCCGTCGGCATCCAGACGGACCCGGGCCTGGGCTTGGTTGCGCTGCGTCTCGTACACGCCGACCGCGACACCCATGCCGATCAGCCAGTCGCCCTCCCGCCGCGCCCGCGGTTTCAGGTTGCGGCGGTGCCAGCCGAATTCCTGGGCGCCCACGGTGTAGCAGTCACGCAGTCGGCGGGTGGAGAACGGCAGCCCGGTCGACTCGTCCTCGTTCGGTTCGTTGCGTCGGCGCAGTTCGATCGGGTCGACGCCGAGCTTGTGCGCGAGTTCGTCCATGGCGGACTCGATCACGAACGATGCGGAGGCGAAGCCGGGACCGCGCATCCAGATCGGGGTGTTCACGTCCAGCGGCACCGGCCGGTATGCCTGGCTGACGTTGGGCATGCTGTAGAGCATCTGTCCGGCCGGCATGATCGTCTCGGTGAACGTCTCGTACGACGAGGTCTCGGAGTCCATCTCGTGGGCCATGGCCGTCAGGCGTCCCCGCCGGTCGCTGCCCAGCCGCAACCGGTATGCGTAGGAGGGCCGGTAGCCGGTGCCGAAGTACATCTGCCGGCGGCTGAGCACCAGTTTGACCGGACGGGCCGTGACCCGCGCGGCCAGGGCGGCAGCGATCGTGTGCGGCCAGCAGCGCAGCCCGCTGCCGAAGGCCCCGCCGACGAACGGGTTGATGACGCGCACCGAGTCCTTGGGCAGGTCGAACACCGTGGAGAGTTCGTCCCGGGTGCCCACGACCCACTGGGTCTTGTCCCACACGGTCAGCTTGTCGCCGTCCCAGCGGGCGATGGTGGCGTGCGGTTCCATCGGGTTGTGGTGGTTGCGCGCCAACTCGTAGGTCAGGTCCAGCCGTACGGCCGCGGAGCGCAGGGCGGCCTCGGCGTCGCCGCGCGCGTACGTGGTCGGCTTGTCCGGCTCGGCCTTGTGCAGGTCGGTCGAAGGCTGTTCGACGTCGTAGCGGACCTTGACGAGGCTCGCGCCGTGCTGGGCGGCCTCCAGGGTGGTGGCGATCACGACGGCGACCGGCTGGCCGTGGAAGAGCACCCGGTCGTCCTGGAAGACCCGCAGCCTGCGTCCAGGCGGGTTGTTGGAGCCGGAGTTGTCGCGGTACGGCAGCTTCGGGGCGTTGCGGTGGCTGATCACCCGCAGCACGCCCGGGTGTTCCAGAGCGGCACGAGTGTCGATGGAGGTGATACGGCCACGCCCGATGCTCGCGTCGACGATGACCGCGTGCACCGCCCCGTCGATGTCGTGCTCCGCCGCGTACTGTGCCTTCCCCGTGACCTTGAGCCGGCCGTCCACCCGGGACAGCGGCGCACCCACGGCAGCCTGCGGCTGGGGACTCATTTCGTACCTCCTACGACGCGCAGCTGGCGTTCGACGGTCCGCTTGAGCAACTCGGCCTTGAAGCCGTTGTGCTGAAGCGGGCGGGCGCCGTCGGCGGCCCGTTCGGCGGCGGATGCCCACAGCGACTCCGCAGGGCGTTCCCCGATGAGGTGCTCCTCCACAGCGGGCAGCCTCCAGGGCACAGTTCCCACTCCCCCGGCGGCCACCTTGGCCTCCCGGATCACCCCGCCACGGACGTGCAACGCGACCGCCGCCGACGTGAGGGCGAACTCGTAGGACTGCCGGTCACGCACCTTCAGGTAGCCGGACTTGAGCGGGCGTGGAAGTGCGGGGATCTCTACTGCCGTGATCAATTCACCCTGTCTGATGGCTTGTTCACGGTTCGGGGTCTTTCCGGGCCGCAGGAGGAAGTCGGCAAAGGGGACTCGGCGCTCCTCGTCCGGGCCGAGCAGGTGCACGGTCGCCTCCAGCGCCGTAAACGCCACGGCGACGTCGGAGGGGTGGGTGGCCACGCAGGAGTCGGAGGTGCCGAGGATCGCGTGGGTTCGGTTGAAGCCGTGCAGCGCCGCGCAACCCGAGCCGGGCTCACGCTTGTTGCAGGCAGCGGTCACATCCCGGAAGTACGTGCAGCGAGTGCGCTGCATGATGTTTCCCCCGATGGTCGCCATGTTCCGCAACTGCGCGGACGCGCTCAGTTCCAGCGCCTCGGAGACGACCGGGTACAGGGTGCGCACCTTGGGATGGGCGGCGGCCTCGGACATGGTCACCAGCGCGCCGATACGCAAGCCTCCGCGCTCGGTGACAGTGACCTCGCGCAACGGCAGGCGGGAGATGTCGACCAGCGTCTCGGGACGCTCGACGGTCTCACGCATCAGATCGACCAGCGTGGTGCCCCCGGCGATATAACGCCCGCCGCGCCGAGCGGCATTGAGGGCTTCACGGGTGTCGGCCACCCGGGTGTAGGTGAAGGGATGCATGGTGGGCCGCTCCTCACTTCCGACGCGCGGTCTGTTCGACCGCGCGCACGATCTTGACGTAGCAGCCGCAGCGGCAGATGTTGCCGCTCATCCACTCGCGGATCTCCTCCGGCGAACCGGTGTGGCCCTCCTGGATGCAGCCGACCCCGGAGACGATCTGGCCCGGCGTGCAGTAGCCGCACTGGAATGCGTCCTGGTCGATGAACGCCTGTTGCAGCGGGTGGAGCCGGTCACCGTCGGCCAGCCCTTCGATGGTCGTGACCTCGGCGCCCTCCAGTCGGACGGCCAGCGTCAGACAGGCATTGACGCGGCGCCCGTCGACCAGCACGGTGCACGCACCACAGGCACCGGCATTACAGCCCTTCTTCGCCCCCGTCAGCCTGAGATGCTCGCGCAACAGGTCCAGCAGCGAGGTGCGGTTGTCGACCGTTACGGTCCGGCGGGTGCCGTTGACCGTCAACGAGACCCGGGTGGAAGGCGTTGTGCTCGCGGCGGCCGCTTCCTCCGGGTCGGTGAGGAGCGTTCCTCCGATCAAACCGCTCGCCAGGACGGCACCACCGACGGCGGTACTCGTGCCGATGAATG
Source organism: Streptomyces sp. NPDC006739 (assembly GCF_042869815.1). NCBI lineage: Bacteria > Bacillati > Actinomycetota > Actinomycetes > Kitasatosporales > Streptomycetaceae > Streptomyces > Streptomyces sp. NPDC006739. The sequence continues at coordinate 21,999 of NZ_JBIAGM010000031.1, read as the reverse complement.
TGCGCCGGCTGGGCTCCGAGGAGGACTCGTCTGCTCCGGTGGGGGGCGGGACAGACTCAGGGAGATCGGTTGTCATACCTCTGCCTTCGCATCTTTGACGGATGAGCCGCGCGCAGCCGCACGGCAGGGGGGTGTCATCGCTGGAGGGGTTTCAGGGGTTTCGTGATGTCGGCGTCGGCGTCCCCGGAGCCCCGTATGGCGGAGGCCGCCGGGCGACGACGCTGGGTGAGCGTGATCGCGACCGTGGGAATCAGGGTCAACGCGGCGATTCCGGTGCCGACCGCCGCGGGGCCGGTGGCCCCCAGTGAGGAGTCGAGGGTCAGGCCGGCGATCCAGGAGCCGACGGCGGTGCCCAGGTTGAAAGCCGAGACGGTCAGGGCGGAGCCCAGGGTGGGCGCCCGGCCCGCGAAGCGGACGGCCAGGGAGATCAGCACCGGGTTGGCTCCGAGTCCGAACAACCCGAGCAGGGCGACCAGCGCGACGGTGGGGACCGTGAAGCCGGACAGCAGACAGATCGCCAGCAGCAGGGTGGTGGTCACCGCCGCCGCCACGATGATCGTCGTGTAGGGACGGTGGTCGCCGAGGCGGCCTCCCATGAGGAAGCCCACCAGGGCGCCGGCCCCGAAGCCGACCAGCACCAGCGGTACCAGGCCGGCCGCGATATGGGCCCGGTCGGTCAGCAGAGGTGAGATGTAGGAGTACGTCGACAGCACGCCGCCGGTGGTGGTCGCGCAGGCCGTCAGCGCCAGCCACAGGCGGCCGGAGCGCAGGGCGGAGATCTCGGAGCGGATCGACACCGTCTGCTGGTCCGGGCCGTCGTGTGGGACATGGCGCGCGATCAGCACCGTGGCGGCGGCCGCGAGAGCGGCGAGCGCCCAGAACGGTCCGCGCCAGCCCATCAGCTGTCCGGCGAATGCGCCGGCCGGCACGCCGACGACGTTGGCGAGCATGGCGCCGGAGCCCACCACGCCGAGTGCGCGGGAACTCGCGGCCGGGCCGGCGGCACGCGCGGCCACGACGTTGGCCACCGCCCAGAACGCTCCGGTCGCCATCGCCGTCAGAAACCGCGCCGCCAGCAGCAGCGGGAAGCTGGAGGTCAGCGCGACGATCACATGCCCGACCGCGAATACAGACAGAGCCAGGACGAGCGTCCACCGCCTCGGCAGCCGCAGCGTCAGCATCGCCATCAGCGGCGCGCCGACGACCATGCCGACTGCGAAGACGGTGATCAGCAGGCCCGCCTGGCCCACACTCACCCGCAGGTTCCCGGCGATCTCCGGCAGCAGGCCCGCCACCACGAACTCGGTCGTGCCCATCAGGAACGTGCCCAGGGCCAGCACGTAGATGACCGTCGGAAGCCGGGCGGGCGGACGCTCGCGGTCTTCGTTGCGTACGTCGCCGGGGGCGCTGAGCACCCCGCCTCGCGGGCTCATGTCTCCATCTCCCCAAAGGGTGGTGTGATCGGGTGGACGACATTCACCAAACCGGCTCCGCCGCGCGGGAGGAAGGTCGCGCTTATGGGGGGTATAATTTCAACCTCCCTAAAGGAGGAGCCGTCGCTACGGTGGAGGTCATGGACCACCCCCGCCCCGCCCACCGCTCCGCCGAGCCCGCAGACAACCGAACCGACATCCGGGACTTCCTCGCCAGCCGGCGCGCCAAGCTGACCCCGGAGCAGGTCGGGCTGCCCACCAGCGGTAGGCGCCGGGTTCCGGGGCTGCGGCGCGAGGAGGTCGCCGTCCTCGCCGGAGTGAGCACCGAGTGGTACACGCGTCTGGAGAAGGGCCACATCAGCGGCGTCTCCGAGGACGTCATCCACGCGGTCGCCCAGGCGTTGCGGCTGGACGAGGACGAGCGCACCTATCTGTTCGACCTGGCCCGGGCCTCCCGGCCGATGCCCCGCCCACCGCGCCGTCGCAAAGACGTGCAGGTTCCGCCGTCCGTCCAGTGGGTGCTCGACTCCACGACGATGTCGTCAGCGTTCGTGCGCAACGGCCGCATGGACGTGATCGCGAGCAACGCCCTGGCGCGGGCCGTGCACGCGCCGATGTTCGACAGCCCCACCGCCGACAAGCACGGCCGCCCCAACCTCGCCCGCTACATCTTCCTGGACGACGGTGCCCTCGACTTCTACGTCGACTGGGACGCCGCCGCCGTGACCACCGCTGCCCTATTGCGGGCCGAGGCCGGGCGTGACCCCTACGACCGGGATCTGCGCGAACTCGTCGGTGATCTGTCCACGCTCAGCGCCGAGTTCCGCACCATGTGGGCGGCACACGACGTCCGCATCCGCCACGACGGCACCAAGCGTCTGGACCACCCCGAGGTCGGCCGCCTGGAGCTGGCCTACCGGTCCCTGGACCTGCCCATGCCCCACCGGACCGTCCACGACCTGACCTTCTACACCGCCGAGCCCGGCACCACCTCCGAAGACCGGCTCAAACTCCTCGCCAGCTGGACCGCCACCCCGCCCCCGGGCACAGAGGCCGCCCGGCACACTCGTTGACAGACCCTGTCGCACACCACCACCGGCCTGCCGCGACTGCATCACAGCGCCGGCTCACAGGGACAGGCCGACGACGGCTCCCGTCCGGCTGCTGTGGATCGCTCTCTCGATGACGTCCAAAACGGCCGCGGCTTCGCTCAGGGTCACTGGTGGTGCGCCCTCGCCGCGGATCGCGCTCTCGACTCCTCGATAGAAGTCCGGGTAGCCGCCGGGGAGCAGGGTGACGGGCTCCTCCTCGGCGCCGTGGGTGAGCACCGCCCGTTGAGCCGTACCGAGCCTCGGTGCCTTCGGGTCGGTGACCTGCTGGTCGACGCCGAGCACCACGAAGGCGGCCTGGGAACCCAGCACGCGCATACGGGGCCCTGTGTCCGCCGCCGTCTTACTCATCCACAGGTGGGACACCTCGCCTCCGAGGTGTCGCAGGGCGACGAAGACGTCGTCGGGCGCTCGTACACCGGGGCGCCGTATGTCTGACTCGGCGTATACCGACGCCACCGGGCCGAACAGCTGTAGCGCCTGATCGATCAGGTGGGTGCCCAGGTCGTACAGGAGCCCCGGTGCCTTCGCCGGATCGCCCGACTCACGCCAATTCCTGGACGGGACCGGGTTCCACCGCTCGAAGCGGGACTCGAACCGCTGGACGCGACCGAGGCGGCCGGAGTCGAGCAGGGCTCGCAGGGTGAGGAAGTCGGAGTCCCAGCGCCGGTTGTGGAAGGCCGCCGCCACCAACTCCCGCTGCTCGGCGAGGCGTTCCAGCCGCCGTACCTCTGCGGCGGTCGGGGCGACGGGCTTGTCGATCACAATGTGCGCACCGGCCTGAAGGGCCAGGGTCGCCTGCTCGACGTGGACGTGGTTGGGCGAGGCGACGACGACGAGGTCCAGGTCCTGGGGCGCGAGGGCGTCCTTCAGGTCGGGGCGGACGGCGATGTCCGGGTACTGCTCACGGGCGGCGGCCGCGCGGGCGGCGTGACCGGTGACGACCGTGGCCAGTTCCAGCCCGGGCGTACGGGCGATGAGCGGCGCGTGGAAAACCGCGCCGGCCATGCCGAAGCCGATTAGTCCCACGCGCAGGGGCGTGCGGTGCGTCACGGTGTCCATGTTCCTTGGGTCCCCTCCTGGAGGATGAGGTGGCCGCGGTTGTTCAGAGGAGTTCACCGGGGTCCTGCAGTGTCCGGGCCACCGCCCCCAGGACTTCGACGACCCGTTGGCTCTTCGCCCCGATGGCCTGCGCCGGCTGCTCGTGCGCCGGAAGCCGTGGCGGGAGTCTCAGGTGCGCCCCAGGGCCCGACCGCCGTCCCCGGCTCACCCCCAGCCCGGTGAGCGTGACGATGGGGGTGGGACTCATGGGTCGTTCTTTTCCGCAGCGTCGGCCACGAGGTGTCGTGCGACCTCCGCGTGGGCGACAGGGACGGGGAAGGTCAGGGCAAGCTGGAGCTGCCCGCCCTGGCGGACGACGACCACCACCTCGGGCAGTTCTTGAAGTGCCGCGTCGTCCGCCAGGGAGTCGTCGTGCAGGACGAACCTCAGCCGGACCAGGCAGTGAGTGAACGTGTCGATGTTGCGGGCACCGCCGACGAGGCGGATCACCTGATGAGCGAAGTCGGGGCTGGGCACGGTCACGTCGCTCGGCTCCTCGCGGTGAGTCGGCTGATGTGGAGCGCGAGGTAGAGCACCTCGTCGCGGCCGAGTGTCCACCCGAATCGTTCCTCGATAATCCGCCCGACGTGCTCAGCGCAGGCGACCTCACGCGCGTGGCTCGCGCGCAGGCTGTCGTGCAGAGAGTCGAACGTGTCGGAGGCCTTCGCGCCACTCTCCTGGCGTCTCGCGAGATAGCGCAGGTGGGTGATGAACCGGGAGGCGTCAAGCGAGTCGCCGTCCACCGTTACGCCGAGGAACGCGCTGGTCTCGGCGAGCACAACAGTGAACGTCTCGGTCAGCTTCACCACCTTCCCCAAGTCCGGCGCCTCGAACTGGGCGTTGACGAAGTGCAGGGCGAGCGGGATGGCCTCGATGTCCGGCAGACGGATACCGAGCCGGTCGGCGACCAGTTCGATGGCGCGCCGGCTCACGGCGACCTCGCGGGGGTAGAAGTGGAGCACCTCGCCGCGCAGCGGGTAAGCGATCTCCAGCCCGGCCTGCGCGCGGCGCAGGGCGAACGACAGGTGGTCGGCGAGCGGGATGACCACGTGGTCCCCGATGTGGTCGCCCAGCTCCGACCGTCCCAGGCGGACGACGTCCCCGGCCACCGCCAGGTGCTGCGGCGGGATCTCCTCCAGGAAGCGGGCGATACGCTCCGGCGGCTGGGCCGCCGTCGGTGCGAACGTGCGCTCAGCGCGCCCGGCGTCGATGTCCTGGCCCGCCCGGACGCCGAAGCCCAGACCGCGCCCCATGAGCACGACCACGTCGTCGCTGTCGTCCCTCGCGGCCAGAACGACGTTGTTGTTGAAGACCTTGACTACTCTCACGCGCGGCTCCTCGGTCGCCCTTCGGCGAGCCAGCTGGCAGTGATGCCGTTAGGGCACCCTCACTCCGTTGCGAGCGATGACGTCCCGGTACCAGAAGAAGCTGTCCTTCCGTACCCTGGCCAGCTCTTTCAGATCGAACTCGTCCCGGTCGACGTAGACGAAGCCGTAGCGCTTGGACGCGCCCTGGTGCGTGGAGATCAGGTCGATGGCGGACCAGGGGCAGTAGCCCAGGACGTCGACCCCGTCGCCTGCCGCGAGCTGCATGTGCCGGATGTGTTCGGCCAGGTAGTCGATGCGGTAACCGTCGTGCACCGTATCGTCGTCCTCGAGGACGTCGTACGCACCGAGCCCGTTCTCCGTGATCAGCAGCGGCAGCCGGTAGCGGCCGTAGACCTCGCGCAAGGTGATGCGGAACCCCGCGGGATCGACCTCCGCCCCGAATTCGGTGGCCTTGAGGTGGGGGTTGCGTACACCTCGGTACACCCCCGCCTCACCGACGGTGAAGCGTTCGTCCCCCATGTCGTTCACGTCCTCGCTGCCGCCCGAGGGCGCCGCGACCGTGTGCGTGGCGTAGTAGTTGAGAGCGATGAAATCGGGCCGCGCCGAGGCCAGGACTGTCTGGTCGCCTTCGGCGAAGGCCGGCTGGATTCCCTGCTTGGTGAGGTAGGCCCAGGCGGTGGGGTTGTAGCGGCCGTGTACGGCGACGTCCAGGTAGAGCCAGTTGCGGATGGCGGAGAAGTCGTCGGCGGCCAGGACGTCCTCGGGGGCACTGGACGCCGGGTAGATGGAGACGATGTTCGGCGCCGGGCCGATCTTGGCCTGGGGCAGCGTCTCGTGGCACAGGGCCATCGCCCGTGCCTGCGCCAGCAGCATGTGGTGGTTCTGCTGGTACAGGTCGCGCTTGGCTTCGATCGTGTCCTCCCCGGCCACGCCCATGGCCGAGCCGTGCAGGATCATCATGTTCTGCTCGTTGATGGTCAGCCAGTGGCGGACCTTGCCGCCGTACTCCTGGAAGAGGATGCCGGCGTAGCGCGCGAACGCGTCCACCGTGGCGCGCGAGGACCAGCCGCCCTTCTCCTGGAGCGCCTGGGGCAGGTCGAAGTGGTACATGGTGACGATCGGTTCGATGCCGTGGGCGAGCAGTTCGTCGATGAGCCGGTGGTAGAAGGCAATGCCATCCGGGTTCTGCGGGCCGTCGCCGTCCGGGACGACACGCGTCCAGGCGATCGAGAACCGGTAGGCCTTCAGGCCGAGTTCGGCGAGGAGGGCTACGTCCTCCCGGTAGCGGTGGAAGTGGTCGCTGGCCACGCGGAAGTCGGTGGTCCCCTCGGGCAGGCCGGTGCGGGCGTCCTGCACCGACGGGCCCTTGCCGTCGGCGTCCCAGCCGCCCTCCACCTGGTAGGCCGAGGTGGAGGCGCCCCACAGGAAGCCGGGGCGCAGTCGGGGAAGGTCTGTCATGTCGTTCACTCCGTGCTCGATGGCGGTGGTCAGGGCTGGAGGGTCAGGAAGGCATCGCCCGTCAGCAGGTCGCCGCTCTTCGTCCCGACCTCGGCGTAGCCGGCCTTCGCGGTCACCAGGACGACGGTGACCGGGTCGTATCCGGCATCCCGCACGGCCTGCGGGTCGAAGTCGACGAGCAGGTCGCCGGGACGGACCCGGGTGCCCTCGGTGACGGCGGGGCGGAAGTGGCGGCCTTCGAGCTTGACGGTGTCGATGCCCACGTGGACGAGGACCTCTACGCCGTCGTCCGTTCGCAGCCCGTAGGCGTGCGGCATCGCGGTGATCACCGTCGCCCCGACCGGCGCCCTGACCTCGCCCGTCGCCGGGACCACGCCCGCCCCCTCGCCGATCGCTCCGGAGGCGAAGACCTTGTCGGGCACGTCCGCGAGAGCGACGACTGTGCCGGACACCGGTGCGAGAACTTCCAGGGGCTTCGTACGTACGGCCACGGCCACGGCGACAGAGGCCGAGGCTCCGCTCGCGGTCGGCTCGGGCTCTTCGGCCGTGCTCGGCGTCACCGGTGCCGCGGCCGGGGAGGACAGGTTCCTCTCCTTGAATGTGGCGAGGGTGAGGACGAACCCGAGAACAGCCGCCACCGCCGAGCCGAGGAGGAACAGGCCGTAGTTGCCCACGCCCACGGATGATCCGAGGGTGAGGCCGCTGGGGAGGACAAGGGCCGTGGGGCCGGAGTGGCTGGCGCCGATGATGCCACCGCCGATGCCTCCCGCGATGCACGCCATCACGAACGGCCTCTTGTAGCGCAGGGTCACGCCGTAGACCGCGGGTTCGGTGACACCGGCCACCAGTGCCGAGATGGAGGCAGTGCCGGCCACTGCCTTGATCTGCCGGTCACGGGTGCGCAGGAACACTGCGAGAGTCGCACCGCCCTGGGCGAGGACCGGCGGGAAGAACGCTCCGAAGAACAGGGACGCCCCGCTGGTGGAGAGCTGCTGGAGGATGATGGGGGCGAAGCTGTAGTGCAGGCCGAAGATGATGGTGACCTGGTAGAGGGCGCCCACGATGACGCCTCCGGCGATTGGCGAGAGGTCCCACAGCCAGTTGATGCCGTCCGACAGCCAGGTGCCCGCGTAGTTGGTGGCGGGGCCGATGGCAAGGAGAGTCACGGGCACGACGATCGCCAGCGTGAGCAGTGGCACGCCGAGGTTGCGCAGCACATCCGGTATGACGCGCTTCAGCAGCGGTTCCAGGCGCGACTGCGCGTAGATGGCGACGGTGGTGGGGATCACCGCGAACAGATAGGTGATCATGACGACGGGCACGCCGAGGAAGGTGACGTGGCCGCCGCCGTCGTAGAAGGCCTTGAGAGTTTCCGTGGTGCCCCTGGGCCCGGGCATGACCCCGATGGTGCTGGTGTAGATGAGCGCCCCTGCAATGGCGAGGGACGTCATCTGGTCGGCCTTGAAGCGCCGGGCCGCCGTGACGGCCAGCAGGATCGGCATGAACTGGAAGACCGCGTCTCCGGCCGCGAAGAGGATCGCGTACGTGGTCGAACCGCCGAACGACGGAGAGATCTTGACGCCGACCGCGAGCAGCGCCTTCAGCAGACCCGCACCCGCGAGCACCCAGATCAGCGGCGTGAAGATGCTGGTGATCAGTTCGGCCATGCGGGCGCCGAAGCCCGCGGGCCCGGGGTGCCCGCCGTCGGCGACGGTCCGGGCGACGTGCTGGAGTTCGGCGTACACGTCCTTGACGCGGTTGCCGATGACCACCTGGAACTGGCCGCCGCTCTCCACCACGGCGATCACTCCGGGAATGGTCTCCACCGCGGCCTTGTCCGCCTTCGAGCGGTCGACCAGGTGGAAGCGCAGCCTGGTCGCGCAGCTCTCGACAGATCTCACGTTGGACTCGCCGCCGACGCCCCGCAGGACGTCATTCGCTACTTGTTGGTATTGCATGGCCGACTCCTCGTCGAGCTGCCGGAATGGCGGTACCGGCGCCCTGCGCGGGCACAAAAAAACCCGGATTCCGGCCCGCACCCAAAAAGGCTGCATGGCCAGAACCCGGGTTTTGCCTCGGCGGCTTGAACCACCGAGTAACAATCCCGAAATCCGCAGGACACTCGGTCCTTGGCCGGGGACTGTAGCCCCGCATCCGGGCGTTGTCCATACTTTCGGCCACGCAGGTTACTGGGCTATGCTCCGGCTGCGGGATTGTCACTGACACGATCAGGCAAGACCCGGAACCCCACCCGGAAGGGCGGCGGCTCCGGGTCTTTTTTGTTGGCGTGTCCGCGTCCCGCCCAACGGACTCATGGAAGGACCACACATGCCTGAACGCCGTGTCACGATCGGATCCCCCTCGGGCCTGCACGCCCGCCCAGCCTCTCTGTTCGTCCAGGCAGCGGCGAAGAGCGGCGCGAGCGCGACCCTCACCAAGGGGGACGTGACCGTGGACGCGGCCAGCATCCTGGGCGTGATGCGCCTGGGAGCCGGCCAGGGAGACGAGGTACTGCTGCGCACTGAGGGGCCCGAGGCCGACCGGGCGCTGCGCGAACTGAGCGATCTGTTGGAAAGCGATCTGGACGCCATATCGGCTCAATAGCCTGTTGGCCGGAAGGAATTCGAGGGCAGGAGAGGCGGTGACTCGCGCCGGGATCGGCGAGGTTTCCGGTCGCTCCCGGCGCAGGTTTCGGGAATTACCCGGTTTTCCCTTTTCGGCGATCAATTCGGCGGAGCGTTTGGAGGCTGAAGGGAAGGTGTGGTGTCAGCCGGCTCAGTGGCGGCCCAGGAAGTGAGCAGCTGCAGGGCGTCTTGGGACGGCGAGCCGGGCTCGGCGGTGTAGATGATCAGGCTGAGGCCAGGTTCGGCGGCCATGACCAGCGACTCCCACGAGAGGGTGAGGTCGCCGACGACGGGGTGGTGGAAGCGTTTGGAGCCGGTGCCGTGATGGGTCACGTTGTGAGCTCCCCAGCGGGCGCGGAAGGCGTCACTGCGGGTGGACAGCTCACCGATGAGGTCGTGCAGGTCCTTGTCGCGCGGATTGCTGCCGGCCTCGGTGCGCAGCAGGTCCACGGTCATGCCGGCGGCGCGGTCCCAGTCCGGATAGAAGCGGCGGGCCGCGGGGTCGAGGAACTGGTAGCGGGCCAGGTTCGGCGTCTGGACCTGATCGGTGTACAGGTCGACGAAGAAGGCGCGGGCCAGCTGGTTGGTGGCCAGCACGTCCAGGCGGCCGTTGACGACGAACGCCGGCCCGGCGGTCACGGCGTCCAGGGTCCACTGAAGGCTCTTGTGCAACATCCGCTGCCTGCCGGAGCGCCGTCGGGGACGCGCGAGGGTGTCGGAGCCTTCCTGGGCCTGGGCCAGATGGAGCAGGTGGACCCGTTCGGCGTCATCCAGCTGGAGGGCGCGGGCGACGGCTTCGAGCACGGCGGGTGAGACGCCGGCGAGGTTGCCGCGCTCCAGCTTGGCGTAGTACTCGACGCTGACGTCGGCCAGCGCCGCGACCTCGCTCCTGCGCAGCCCGGGCACGCGGCGCCGGGTGCCGGCCGGCAGCCCCGCCTGCTCCGGGGTGATCTTGGCTCGCCGCGAGGTCAGGAACTCGCGGACTTCATCACGGTTGTCCACGACACGACGGTACGACCGAGTCCGCCAGGTTGGGGTGTACTGCCAGTACACCCCTCATCAGTAACTCGCTGCGCGCGCGGAATGAGGCTTCCCTGGATGACGTGGTGCTTTCCGCTTCGCCCTCACCGGTGGAGCGGCAGGTGGCCCGCCCGGCCTGTTTCGCCCGGGACGCGCAGGCGGGTGACGTCAGGGACGACACCGCGCAGGAGCCGATCCGGTGCCGCGGGCGTCGGTGCACGCGAAGCAAGTGAAGCAAGGAAAGCAAGGAAAGCAAGGAGATTCAGGTATGCGCGGCGTAATCATGCACAAGACGGGCGATGTCCGGGTCGAGGACCGTGACGACCCGAAGATCATCGAGCCGACCGACGCGATCGTGAAGCTGTCAGCGACCTGCATCTGCGGATCGGACCTGTGGCCGTACCGCGGCGTCGAGCCCGCCGACCACACGCTCATGGGACATGAATACGTGGGCGTGGTCGAGGAGGTCGGCTCCGAGGTGAGGACCGTCAAGCCCGGGGACTTCGTCGTCGGTTCGTTCGTCATCTCCGACAACACCTGCGAGATCTGCCAGGCCGGCTTCCAGTCCAAGTGCGTGCACGCCGAGTTCGTCCACGCGGGGATTGGCACCCAGGCCGAGAAGGCCCGCATCCCGTACGCCGACGGCACCCTGGTCGCCACCCCGGGACAGCCCGATCCGGAACTGATCCCCGACCTCCTTGCCGCCTCCGACGTGCTGGGCACCGGCTGGTTCGCGGCCGTCGCCGCCGAAGTCGGCCCTGGCAAGACCGTCGCCGTGGTCGGCGACGGCGCCGTCGGCCTGATGGCCGTCCTGGCCGCCAAGCAGCTGGGCGCCGAGCGGATCATCGCCATGTCGCGCCACCCCGAGCGGCAGAAGCTGGCCCGCCACTACGGCGCGACCGACATCGTCGAGGAGCGAGGCGCCGAGGGCGTCGCGAAGATCAAGGAACTCACCGGCGGGCTGGGCGCGCACTCGGTCGTCGAGGCGGTCGGTACGCAGGAGGCGTTCATGCAGGCCGTCGGCGCGACCCGCGGTGGCGGCCACCTGGGCTACGTGGGCGTGAACTACGACGTGTCCATCCCCGGCATCGAGCTGTTCTTCGCCGGCATCCACACCCTGGGCGGCCCCGCCCCGGTGCGCCGGTTCCTGCCCGAGCTGATCCAACTCATCTGGGACCGCAAGATCGACCCGGGCAAGGTGTTCGACCTCACCCTGCCACTGGAGCAGGCCGCCGAGGGCTACAAGGCAATGGACGAGCGACGCGCCACCAAGGTGCTCCTCACCCTCTGACCCGCCTGCCCGTACCCACCCCCGCCCGCCCCGTGCCGCTGTCACGGGGCGGGCCGACACGTTCGCTCGCTGGAGCGGGTTCTCGTACATCCCTGGTCCGAGGGAGGATGTGGTCGCCGAACTGCCCGGCCCCATCACCCTGTTCCGGATTGGCATGGAAGGGCACCACGCCCTTCGGCCGCTGTTCCCCCACAAGTACGCTCGAACTGCTCACTCCCGAGGCCCTGTAGGAGCGACGCGGGCGCAGTGTGCGCGACTGTTTCGAGATCAAGCTCGCCCTGATCGTCTACGGTGCACCGACATCCGCCGGAGATTCCATCCACTACCGGGCGACGATGGGCCCCGGCCGCGGTGATCGGCTTCGGGGTGCCGCAAGGGCCCCTCAGCCATTGCAGGCTTATGGAAAATGACCGATGCTTCTGACGCTGCATCAGATATGCCTCCTCCCCGGCACCCTGACGCAAGAGAAAAGAGGCCCCGCATGGCTGCGACTCAGCGCAGGAGCCGAAAGATCATGATGACGCCGGATGAAGTGGACGAGTTCCTCGCCTCCCAGCGCACGTGCCGCATCGCCACCGTCTCGAGCGACGGCTCCCCGCATGTCAGTGCCCTCTGGTTCGCCTGGGACGGCACCTCGCTGTGGCTGTACTCCATCGTGCGCAGCAAGCGATGGGCCGACGTCCGTCACGACCCCCGCGTCGCTGTCGTCGTCGACTCCGGCGAGGAGTACGGGGAGCTGCGTGGGGTCGAACTGTCAGGCACCGCGGAGTTCGTGGGCGAGATCCCCCGCACCGGAGAACCGTGCACCGAACTCGACGCGCTGGAAACGCTGTTCGCCCGCAAGAACTTCGGCCTGGAGACAATGCCGCACGACGGTCGGCATGCGTGGATCCGCCTGACACCGTCGAAGACCGTCTCCTGGGACTTCCGCAAGCTGTGACAGCCAAGGCCCAAGGCGCACCCAGCGGATGACCGGCTCAGCCGCTTGCCATGCGTCTCGTCACCACCCGTGGCCTCCAGGTGAGGCACCGCGCTCGGCCAACCGCGGCAGCAGACCGGCCAGTTGCCCGATCGGAGGCGATCCGTGTCACATCAGCGTCCACGTCCCAAGCAACTGGACTCCCCCCTACTGCCGAGACTCTTCAAGTACATGGCCAAGGTCCAGGTGTGGGTCTACCGCCGTACCCGTGGCCGGCTCGGCGGGACGTGGCGTATAGCCGCCGGCTTCCGCAAGCCCGCGCCCGTCCTGCTCCTCGAACATCGCGGCCGAAAGTCCGGCAGGCTCTACACCACACCACTGCTCTACATGGCCGACGGACCGGACACGGTGGTCGTGGCCTCCCAGGGAGGGCTCCCCAAAAACCCTCAGTGGTATCTCAACCTGCGCTCCCACCCGGACACTCACATACAGATCCGCGCCGAGCGGAGGCCTGTTCGCGCCCGCACCGCGGACCCGCAGGAACGCTCTCGCCTCTGGCCCCTGCTGTTGGAGGTGTACGCCGACTTCGAGCTGTACCAGTCATGGGCCGAACGCGAGATCCCGGTGGTGGTCCTCCAACCCCGAGCCGACGAGTGAGGGGCCTCGCGGGGCAAGTGGATGCGAGGGGGTCCTCGGGCAGGGTCGCTCCACTTACACCGGGTGGGGGCCACTGGGCCGCAGGGCTGGTCAGTTGCTGATGGCAGGCATGGCCCTGCGGTAGCGGGGGTCGGTGAGCTGCGAGACGAGGAACGCGGCGATGTCGGCACGGCTCATGGCGGAGCCGACCTGGGCGTGGCCGAGGAAGCCGGAGCGGATGCGGCCGGTGGCGGGCTTGTCGGTGGGGTTGGTGATGCGCGCGATGGTGTAGTCGAGGCCGGAGGAGGTGACGGCCTCGGTCATGCCCTTCAGCTCCGCGAGCGCGTTGGGGAACATCAGTGCGGCCATCACGGGCAGCGCCCTGTGCTTCCAGTGCGGTGTGTCCCTCGGGTCGGCCAGCGAGGGCGTGGCCAGGCCGATGAAGCGGGCCACCTTCTGCGTCTCCATGGCCTGGACGATGATGCGGGTTCCGTCCGTCACAGGGGTGCCGGTCGCGGACCGCTTCAAGGACGGGCCGAGCGCGCTGATCACCGCGTCCGCGCCCGTGACGACCTGCTCGACGGCGTCGCGGTCGGACAACTGTCCTGTGAAAGACGTGAGTTGGTGGTGTGTGAAGGCGAGCTTGGCGGGGGAGCGAACGAGGGCGGTGACCTCGTGGCCGTCGCCCAGGAGCTGCTGGACGACGACGCGGCCGATGCCGCCGGTCGCGCCGAAGACAGTGATGCGCATCAGGGGATTCCTCGCGGGGCTCAGAAGCTGTAAGGGCCGAAGCGTCCCCAGGCCACCAGCGCGGCCAGGATCAGCAGCACGCTGTTGAAGGCGATCGCGCCGGGTTCCTTGCGGCGTGCGTGGGTGATCGCGGCTAGCACCATCACCACCACCAGGCCGGTCGCGGCCAGTGGGGTCAGCACGGGGGCGATGCCGGTGGCCGCCGGCAGGATCAGCCCGAGGGCCGCGGCGAACTCCACGATGCCGATGAAGCGGACGGTGCCCTGGGAGAAGTCGACCACCCAGGGCAACTGGCCGACCAGCTTGTCCTTGGGTTGGGTGGACTTCATGACACCGGCTATGGCGAACATTGCAGCGAGCACGGCCTGCACGATCCACAGGAAGACGTTCACGGTAAGGGTCCTTCAGGATGGGGAGGAAAGGGGAGCGATGGCGGGAGGGCCAGGGGGACGATGGCGGGAGGGCAAGGGGGACGGGCAGGAGAGTGCAGGCGCTGCCCCTCCCCCTGGACCGGCCACTGCTCAGCCGTTGAACACGACCTCGGAGCAGTGGTTGCGTTCGTGCAGGTCCCAGTACAGGGGCGCGATCTGCTCGGGTGTGGCCGTCGGGAAACCCGCCGGCCCGCCGTCGCCGATCCAGACGTTGATCGCCACGTGCGCGGCGTGCACGCCGGTGCCGGCCAGCTCGTTGTGCAGGTTGATCACCCAGTTGCGCAGTGCCGCTGCGGCGGCGTTGACGTTGCCGAACGCCGGCACGGGGTGCACGGAGCCGCCGCCTGTGGTGAACAGCAACGTCCCGGCGCCGGCCTTGCGCATGGCGGGCAGTACCGCCTGGGCTGCGGCGACAGCGCCGTAGAGGGTGTACTCGATCTGCGGCTTCAGATTGTCCACCGTGACCTCCGAGGCGGCGGCCATGGTGAGGCCGGGCACCGGGGAGTGTGGGGCCGGGGAGTACTCCAGTACATCGATGCCGCCGAAGTGGGCCGTGGCCGCGTCCAGGGCGGCGGTGAGCGAGGCGCGGTTCATGACGTCGGCGGGGAACGCGGCGGCCTTGATGCCTTCCTGGCCAAGCTGCTCGATCAGCGTCTCCAGTTTCTCCTTGGTGCGGGCGATCAAAACAATGTCGAAGCCTCGGCTGCCGAAGGTGCGGGCGATGGCCAGGCCCATGCCGGGGCCGGCACCGACGATGGCGAGAGTGGGCATGATCCGCCTCTTCGTGAATCGGACGGGTTTCAGGCGCAGGTGATGACGAGCTTGCCGAGCGCTCCGGCGCCGAAGGCGGCGAACGCCTGCGGGGCCTGCTCCAGCGGGTAGGAGGCGGTGACCGGTACCCGCAGCGCGCCGGACGCGGCCTGCTCGGCCAGGGTGGTCAGGGTCTGGGCGTTGGGGTCGGCCCACACGGTGTGGACGGTGACCTCCTGGCCCTTGACGCCGTCCTGGGTCAGGCCGACGGTGGAGGCGATCTCGCCGCCCAGCCGCAACAGACCGGCGAGCTGGGCACCGTCGCCCGCCAGGTGCAGCACCGCGTCCACGCCGTCCGGGGCGATCGCGCGGACGTGTACCTCCAGGTCGCCCGTGAAGTCCACGACGTGAATCTGCTCGCTGGTCAGACCGGTGACGAAGTCGGTCTCCTGGCCAGGGCGTGCGGTCGCGATCACCTTGGCGCCGCGGGCGGCGGCCATCTGCACGGCCAGCGCGCCCACCCCACCGGTGGCGCCCGAGATCAGCACTGTCTCACCCTCGGCCGGGGACAGCGCGTTCAGGCTGTCCAGGGCGGCCGTCCCGGCCAGCCCCAACGCGCCCGCGTCCTCCGCCTTCAGGCCCGCGGGGATCGGGGCGACACCGATCGCGGCGGAGACGGTGACGTACTGGGCCAGCGACCCGGTGCCCAGGAACGGCTTCATCACGACGCCGAAGACGGCGTCACCGACGGCGAAGCCGTCAACGCCCTCACCAACAGCCTCGACGGTGCCCGCGAAGTCCTTGCCGAGCACGAGGGGGTAGCGGTGCTCCATCATCCCCTGCAGGTAGCCGGCCGCCGTGGAGGCGTCGAAGCCGTTGACGGAGGAGGCGGCCACCTTCACCAGCAGTTCCCCGTCATCGGGGCGGGGGGCATCAACCTCGGTTACAGCAGGGGTGCCGGGGACGGAACTCAGGGTTACAGCACGCATGATGATCACCTTCACATAACTGGAACGGGGTTCCCGCTTACGGCTGCAGCATAGCAATACAACTGGGACGGGCGTTCCACTTCGATAGGATGGAGACATGACCTCCTCCGCAGCCCCCGCTGAATCCCCAGACCAGCAGCCCGAACCGGGACTGCGCGCCGACGCCGAACGCAACCGTGACCGCATCCTGGCGGCCGCCCGCCGCCTCTACGCCACCGAAGGACTCGGCGCCTCCATGGCCTCGGTGGCACGGGAGGCAGGCGTCGGCAAAGCCACCCTCTCCCGCCGGTTCGCCAGCCGCGAGGCACTCATCAACGCGGTCTTCGCCGACCGCATGGACGCCTACACCTCCGCCGTCGCCGAGGCACTCGCCGACCCAGACCCCTGGCACGGCTTCACCGGCTACATCCACGCCATCTGCGCCATGCAGGCCGCCGACCGCGGCTTCGCCGACGTCCTGACCATGACCTTCCCGGCCGCCAAGGCGCTGGAGGCCCGCCGCGCCGAGGCATACGAGGCATCCGTCCAACTCATCACCCGCGCCAAGGCCACCGGCAAGCTCCGCGAGGACTTCACCGACCAGGACCTCGTCATCCTCCTCATGGCCAACGCAGGCGTCATCGCCGCCACCGGCGACGCCGCCCCCGACACCTGGCGCCGCCTCGTCGGCCACCTGCTCCGCTCGTATGCCACCCCGGGCACCGACATCCCGCCATTGCCCGAAGCTCCCGCACCCCCCGCGCTGTACCGCGCCATGGTCCGCCTCACGCGAACCGGCCCCCGCACCTCCTCCTGAAGGCGCTCGCAGCCACAGACCGGAAAGGCGCAACGAGGCACGACTTGCTGTTGCCGCACAAAGCGGCACGAAGCCGAGGTGCAGGCACCCGGTCACCCGCCCAGGCGTGCCCGCCGACCCGCCAGCGGGCCCCGATGAAGCCGGCCGGCCACCCTCGCCCGCCGCACCAAGCTGCCCGAGCCGCCCGCCTGGAACGAAGCCCGGCACCGGGTGGACGGGGCCGGACATCACCCCTGGGCGCGGGAAGCGTCGAAGAGGGTCGGCGATCCATACACCAGCAATCGGATTACCCTATCCAGTTTCAGTGCTACGCTAGCCGCAGCGAACCGGAGCGCCCTATCCGAATAATGAACTGGATAACCCTATCCAACTTCGGTTTGGTTGCACGGCCGCGCCGCCACGGCTGTGGCGCCGGCACCGTCGACACGGCCGCACCCTCGCCCGGTCCGCTCCATCCGTGTCCCCATGACGTTTCTGCCGAAAGGATCCGCTGTGACCAGCATGTCGTTCACCGACGCGGTACGCACGTGCCTCACTGCCAAGTACGCCTCGTTCTCAGGTCGCGCCCGGCGCGCGGAGTACTGGTGGTACTCGGTGCTGTACGTGATCGCCACCGTTGTGATCACCGGGATCAGCCTCGCCATCGAGGTCCCGCTGCTGAACATCCTCCTGCTCCCGTTCATCGTGCCCATGCTGACCGTCTCGGTCCGCCGGTTGCACGACACCGGCAAGTCCGGCTGGAGGATGCTCATCGCCCTGATCCCGGTCGTCGGCCCAATCATCTACCTCGTGGGCATGACAGTGGACAGCACCCCGGGCGCCAACCAGTACGGCCCCTCTCCCAAGGCCGTCGCGCAGCCCGTCGGCTGAGCCGGTCACCCACGTGACGGTATTGGCCGCCGCCCATCGGATCGGCACAGGTGGCGGGCCTTGCCGACGTCCGCCTCCGATGGGGCCGGACCGGACATCGACACGCACCCGGCCCTCGCCGACGAGCGGTAGCGCCACAGCTCAGCCCCCCTTGACGTTTGACTGGAAGGACCTGTCATGACCAGCATCGCCATCGTCGGAGCCGGCCCCCAGCTGGGCTTGGCCGTCGCCCGCGTCTTCGGCTCCCACGGCTTCGAGGTCGCCCTGATCTCCCGCAACCGCGAGAAGCTCGACGGTCTCGTCGGCACGCTCACTGCTGAGGGCATCACCGCCGCGGCGTTCCCCGCGGACGTCCTCGACCGCGACGCACTGACTCAAGCCCTCAAGGACACCGCCACCCGGTTCGGCCGCATCGACGTCCTGGAGTACTCCCCGGCCGACGCGCCCGACACCGCCGTGATGACCACCCCGGCCGAGACCGAACCCTCGCACGTGCAGCAGCAGATCGAGTTGCAGCTCTATGGTGCTATCACCGCCACCAAGGCGGTCCTGCCCGCGATGCGCGAGGCCGGCACCGGCACCCTCCTGTTCACCACAGGCGCCCGCTCTCTCAACCCCCAGCCGCCGACCGCCAACATTGACGCCGCCGCGGCGGCCCTGCGCAACTGGGCCGTCAACCTGCACAAGGAACTGGACGGCACCGGCATCCAGGCCGCTCATATCGGCATCGACGCGACGATCGGCACCCCCACCTTCTACGGGCAGCCGCGGGTCACGGGTGACCAGATCTCTCCCGTCTACTGGGATCTGCACACCTCCCAGCGCGACCTGGCCGAGCGAATCTTCAGGGCGTGACGCCACACCGGCTGATCAGCACTGTCCCCTCATCGCCCGCCGAGGAGGCGCCATGACTTACGCATACGACCCCGAGATCGCACCATGGCTTTCGATGCTCCCGAGCGGACCGGTCACCGACTTCCAAGAGCTGCGCACCCGGTGCGAGGAAGCGGTGCGAGGTGGCCTGCCGTCGTACGAGCCGGACATCGCCGTCATCAAACGCGACGTCACCGTACCCGGGTCCCACGGATCGCCGGACGTCACGATCCGCGCCTACGCACCCGCCGAGCCAGACGGCCTGCTGCCCGGACTCCTCTTTATCCACGGCGGCGGATTCATCATGGGCAGCGTCGAGCAGTTCGACGCCACGGCCACCCGCATCGCTGCGGAGGTCGGAGCGGTCGTGGTCTCTGTCGAGTACCGGCTCGCCCCGGAGGACCCCTTCCCTGCCGGGTTGGAGGACTGCTACGCGGCACTGGCGTGGACCGCGAAATCAGCGAGCGAACTGGGCATCGACCCTGACCGCCTCGGCATTGCCGGGGAGAGCGCCGGAGGTGGCCTCGCCGCCGCAGTGGCCCTGCTCGCTCGCGACCGCAGCGGCCCCGCATTGTGCTTCCAGTACCTGGGCGTCCCCGAACTCGACGACCGCCTACAGACGCCGTCGATGCGTGCCTACGACGACGTCCCGCTGTGGAACAGCCGGGCCACCCAGGTCAGCTGGGACTGCTACCTCGGCGACGGACGCCGGGGCACCGCCGATGTATCCGCCTACGCCGCACCCGCACGGGCCGATGACCTGACCGGACTGCCCCCTGCCTTCATCACCGCCTGTCAGTACGACCCGTTCCGCGACGAGGACATCGACTACGCCAAGCGTCTCGCACAGGCCGATGTCCCCACCGAACTCGTCCTCTACCCCGGCGTCTTGCACGGAGGGCTCATCCCGGAGTCGGCTGTGGGCAAGCGCGTCCTCGCCGAGATGCTCTCCGCACTGCGCCGCGGCCTTGGCGCATGAAGCGGCTGACCTACCCGGCCCCGCACGGTGCGGCCCGACACGACGCAGGAACCCGCATACAGGTCGACGAGGGCATCACACGCGTCTTCCAACTCATCGGAAAGCGCTGGACCGGCCCGGTCCTGTCTGTACTCACCGCGGGGCCGGCGCACTTCGCGGACCTGCGCCGGGCGATCCCCGGAATCAGCGAGCGCATGCTCTCCAACCGCCTCACCGAGCTTGCCGCCGCGGAACTCGTCATGCGCGAGGTGAACGAAGGGCCGCCCCTGCGGGTGTCCTACCACTTGACGGAAGCGGGCACGGCGCTGGAGCCTGCGCTCAAGGAGCTCGCGCGATGGGCGAAGGCCCACCTGCCGGAGCCGAAGCAGCCAGCCGACTGCTGAGGCCGTACGTCCGAGGCGGCGGCAAGGAGCCGCCCAGCCGATCCCGTGCTGTACGCAGGCCGCACTCGATCTCGCCCGTGCCCTCCCACCGAGGTCACCATGCTCGAAGAGTCCGGCCGAGGCCGCATCGCCGAGTTGTTCCCGGATACGGGCGGCCTGCACCCTCGACGTGGCGGCGATCAGCGAGAATACGACCAGGGGCACGACGGCCAGTGCGGGCCGGGGCGACGCCTACCTCTCTGGTGCCGAGCCGAGCAGAGCGACGGACCTCGCGTGGTGCTGCAACACTTCCGTATGGTGCAAGTGCGCAGCGACCGGCTTGGATCAGAGGTGAGTCCTGTGTGGCGTGCCTGGCCCGGTGTCGCCGTTGCGCCGACCACACTCGAGCAGCGGCTCAGCGCGTGCTCATTAAATAGGGAGCGGTATGTCGGCCGAAAGACCGTTGGAGCTCGTCGGGCAGGTCGCTCTGGGCGGGGCGACCTTTTCTCTCGGCGCGGACCGGAAGAGGTCCGGCGACATCGCCACGATTCGAGCCGCTGCTGACGCCGGGATCCGCATCTTCGACTCGGCCCGCGCGTATGCGCCGGTGGACGACCCTCAGCACAACGAAAGGCTATTCGCTCACGCCCTGAAGGGTCGGAGTGATGTGCTCATCGCCACCAAGGGTGGGCACTTCCGCACTGGGCAAGATACGTGGGACGTCGACAACAGCGCAGCACGTCTTAGGCAGGATGTCGCTGCGAGCCTTGACGCTCTGGGTGTCGAACGTATCGGCCTGTATTACCTCCATCGCGCCGACGCTCCCTATCCGATAGGGGGAAGCGTCTCGACACTCGAAGAAATGCGCAGGGAAGGGAAAATTCAGCGTATCGGGCTTTCGAACGTCACTGCGGCACAACTGGAGGAAGCCCATTCCATCACTCCGATCGACGCCGTACAGAATCACCACAGCGTCGCCCACGCCGAGTCCTCTGATGTCCTGCGCCTGTGCGAGAAGCTGAACATCCCTTTCTTCGCCTATTCCCCCCTACGGCGTGATGACGGTCAACCCTATTCGGAAGGGTTCTCCCGGATGGGCGCCCTCGCAGCCGATCGAGGAATCTCACTGGCACGTCTACTCCTGCGCGCACTCCTCGAGTCGTCACCCGTGATGTCGGTGGTCTCAGGCGCCTCCAGAGCCGAGTCCGCGATGGACTCGGCGGCCGCACTGACCGAGGTCTGGGATGAGGAACTGGAGTCCGCCTGGCAAGAGGACGTTCTCGCTATGCGCACATGACACGTGCCGCACAGGCAGGGCTTGATCAAGTTCCCCAGCTGTCAGGATCGTTGGTGATGCCCAGGAGGGCCCTCCTGTCGCTATGTGCTGATCCTGGCGTGACCGGCGTGGCCCTTCGGCCATCCGGAAGGGCCGACACCTCGGGGAAGCGGCCGCACCGGTGGCGCCCGTACCACTGTCCACCTTCATGCCCACGGGACTTCGGCCGATGTGCTCTTCGTATCGGGACAGGTGCGCTCCACCAGCGGCGAACTGGTGGCGAGGGCCGAGCTTGACATCTGGATGACCAACAGCGCCGGCGACTACTCGGGACTCACCCCCGAGATGCTCGGGCCGATCTTGCTGGACCTCGATGAGAGCATTCCCCCGTACAACCTGCGCGGAAAGATCCTCACGGACGACACGGGGTATTTCGAGTACCGGACGGTCATGCCCGGCATCGAGACCATCGGCGTACGAAAGGGGGCCCGCTGGCAGGGTTTTTCGACAAGCTGCACCGGGTCGACGTCCGCCCGCTGCACATCCACGCCATCGTCAGCGCGCCCGGCTTCCACACGCTGACCACCCAGTCCCACTTCTCCAGCGACCCGAGCGTCGGCAACACCTCCGAGCCCCGCTCCACGCCCGAGTCCACCGTCTTCGACACCCAACTGCACGACGCCCCGGACGGCTTCAAGCGCCGCGGCCTCGACGCGCCCTACTACACGATGACCAACAACTACGTGCTGCGCCCGGTGAACAAGGCGGCGTGAAATGCAGAGCGGCAGACGAGTCGGGCTGTACGCCGGATTTTGTCACCCGGTCGCCTCGCGGCAGCCGGGGAGACGGCCATCCATCTAGGACCAACGTTGCCGTTGGCCTCGTGCGGTCTACCCGCGGACTCGGGCAGGCAGCCCTCGAACGTCCGCGCAGAGCACGTTCTACGGCGCTCCTTTTGACCTTGCTCCGGGTGGGGTTTACCTAGCTGCCCAGGTCGCCCTGGG
>NZ_JBIAGM010000030.1:0-83158 GCF_042869815.1 Streptomyces sp. NPDC006739 | reverse complement strand
CTTGTCCGTCAGAGACACCGCGGATCCCTCCCCCGACCGTGTTCGGTGGGCACGTCCGACCTGATCAGCCCCTGAGCGTGGAGATCGTCCCAGAGGGCGTCCGGGACGTGCTGGTCATGGAGTGCGGCGTTTCGTTCGACCTGTTCCGCGGTCCGCATACCGAGAGTGACGTTGACGACACTGGGGTGGGTGTACGGGAAGGCGATCGCGGCGGCGGGCAGGGTGGTGCCGTGGGCCGCGCAGACGTCGGCGATGGCCCGGGCGCGGGCGACCAGAGCCGGCGGGGCGTCCTGGTAGTCGTACTTCATGCCGTCGGCCGGCCGGTCGCGGGAGAGCAGTCCGGAGTTGAACACGCCGACCGCCACGACGCTCTTGCCGAGTTCCCGTGCGGCGGGCAGGACGTCGTCCAGCGCCGACTGGTCCAGGAGCGAGTAGCGCCCGGCGAGCATGACCACGTCGGCGGCGGTCTCCCGCAGGAAGCGGGCGAGCATCGCCGACTGGTTCATGCCGGCGCCGATCGCGCCGATCACTCCCTGGTCGCGCAGCTCCGCGAGCGTGGGCATGGCCTCCTCGGCCGCCTGCCGCCAGTGGTCGTCGGGATCGTGCAGGTAGACGATGTCGAGGCGGTCGAGACCGGTGCGTTCCAGCGTGTCCTCGATGGAGCGGAGCACGCCGTCCCGGCTGAAGTCCCACTGTCGGCGCAGGTCGTCGGGTACGGCGAAGCCCTCGGTGTCGACGCCGCGCGGTGCCTCGTTGGGGACGAGCAGCCTGCCCACCTTGGAGGAGATGGCGTACGCGTCGCGCGGGCGGCCTCGCAGGGCGGCGCCCAGGCGGCGCTCGGAGAGGCCGAGACCGTAGTGGGGTGCGGTGTCGAAGTACCGCAGGCCGGCCTCCCAGGCCGCGTCGACGGCGGCTGCCGCGTCGTCGGGCGGGGTGACGCGGTAGAGGTTGCCGATCACGGACGCCCCGAAGCCCAGTTCGGTGAGGGCGACGGACGTGTTCTGGATCTTCCGCTGGTGCAAGACGTGCTCCTGGGGTACGGGACAGGGGGCGCCGGTCAGCGTCTGACGTGGGCCGAGCCGCCCGCGATGAGCGCCTCGACCTCGGCGAGCGAGGCCATGGACACGTCTCCGGGGGTGGTCATGGTGAGTGCGCCATGGGCGGTGCCGTAGGCGAGGGCGCGTTCCAGACCGGCACCGGTGAGCAGGCCGTGGATCAGGCCGGCGGCGAACGCGTCGCCGGAGCCAATGCGGTCCAGGACGTGCAGGGCGGGCATCAGGGGGCCGGTGACGAAGCCCGTTTCGACGGACCAGGCGGCCGAGGACCAGTCGTTGATCCCGGCGGAGGGCACCTCGCGCAGGGTCGTCGCCAGTACTTTCGCGTCGGGCAGCAGACCGGCCACCTCGGCGAGCGCGTCCGCCACCTCACCGGCCCCGAAGCGGGTCTGTCCCGGGTACGTCCCGGCGAGTCCCAGGGCGCCCACCACGACGTCGGCCTGCCGGGCGAGCCGCAGGTCGACCTCGCGGGCGGCGTCGGCGCCGCCCCGGCCGGCCCAGAGGCTGGGTCGGTGGTTGGGGTCGTAGGAGACGGTGACGCCGTGGCGGCGGGCCGCGGCCATGGCCTCGTCCGCCGCGTCCACCGTGGTGTCGGACAGGCCGGCGAAGATGCCGCCGGTGTGGAACCAGCGCACCCCGGCCGAGAACACGCTGTCCCAGTCGACGTCCCCTTTGCGCAGCTGGGACACGGCGGTGTGCGCGCGATCGCTGACGCCCAGCGCGCCGCGGATGCCGTAGCCGCGTTCGACGAAGTTCAGCCCGTTGCGGGCGGTGCGGCCGATGCCGTCGTCGGGCACCCAGCGGATCAGGGACGTGTCGACGCCGCCCTGGAGGATCAGGTCCTCGACGAGCCGGCCCACCGCGTTGTCGACGAGGGCCGTCACGACGGCGGTCCGCAGGCCGAAGCAGCGCCGCAGCCCGCGTACGACGTTGTACTCGCCGCCGCCCTCCCAGACCTGGAAGGTGCGGGCGGTGCGGATGCGTCCCTCGCCCGGGTCGAAGCGCAGCATCACCTCGCCGAGGGCCACCACGTCGATCATGGCGTGCTCCTGTCCACCGCGTCGGCCGTCAGCCGGCGGATCTCGTCGTAGGCACCTCGCGCCAGGTGGGCGGGGGTGGCCATCCAGCTGCCGCCGACGGCGAGGACCGCCGGGTGGGCGAGGTAGGCGGCCACGCGGTCGGCGTCGATCCCGCCCGTCGGTACGAAGCGTGTCCCGGGGAAGGGGGCCGCGAGCGCTCGCAGGGTGCTCAGGCCGCCGAGCGGCTCGGCGGGGAAGAGCTTGACGGTGTCCAGGCCGGCCCGCAGGGCGCGCATCAGCTCGGTGGCGGTGGCGATGCCGGGCACCACGGGCACGCCCAGCTCGCGGCACTTGGCGACGACCTCCTCGTCGAAGCCGGGCGAGACGACGAAGCGGGCTCCGGCGGCCACCGCCCGCTCGGCCTGTTCGGGGGTGAGTACGGTGCCGGCGCCGAGGGTGAGTCCGCCGTGCGCGGCCATCTCCTTGAGCACGCGTTCGGCGCCCGGGGTGCGGAAGGTGACCTCGGCGCACCGGGCGCCGCCGGCGGCGAGTGCGTCCGCCAGGGGGCCGGCGGTCGCCGTGGACGGCACGGTCAGCACGGGCAGGAGACGCGCCCCGCCCAGCACCGAGGCCGGGTCCGGGCCGGTCATCGGCCGAGCCATCCGCCGTCGACGGGCAGGACGACGCCGTGGACGTAGGCGGCGGCGTCCGAGGCGAGGAACACGGTGGCGCCCGCGAGGTCGTCGGCGTCGCCCCATCGTCCGGCGGGGATGCGGTCCAGGATCGCCCTGCTGCGCACCGGGTCGTCCCGCAGCGCCTGGGTGTTGTCGGTGGCGATGTAGCCGGGGGCGATGGCGTTGACGTTGACGCCGTGCGGTGCCCATTCGTTGGCCAGCGCCTTGGTCAGTCCGGTGACGCCGTGCTTGGCCGCGGTGTAGCCGGGGACGTTGATGCCGCCCTGGAAGCTGAGCAGCGACGCCGTGAAGATGATCTTCCCGTGGCCGCGGGCCACCATCGCCGCGCCGACCGCGCGGGTCAGCGTGAACTGGGCGTTGAGGTTGACCTGGAGCACCAGTTCCCAGTCGCTCTCGGTGTGTTCGGCGGCCGGGGCGCGACGGATCGTGCCCGCGTTGTTGACCAGGATGTCCACCGGCCGGTCGCGCCCGGCGAGCTCCGCGCCGAGGGCCCGTACGGCCCCGGGGTCCGAGAAGTCGGTGCGGATCGCCTCGAAGGAACGGCCCGCCGCGACGACGTCCTTCTCCACCGCGCTGCCGGACTCCTCCAGCGAGGCGCTCACGCCGATGACGTCCGCGCCGGCCTCGGCGAGCGCGCGGGCCATGGCCCGGCCGATGCCGCGCCGGGCGCCGGTGACGACGGCGAGCTTCCCGGTGAGGTCGAAGGCGGTCATACGGCGGCTCCCTGGGCGTCGTCGGCGCAGTCCACGAGGATCTTCATCACGTCGCCGCCGCCCTCCAGGGCCTCGAAGGCGGCGGGTGCCTGGGTCAGCGGCACGACCTTGCTGATCAGCCGCTCGGCCGGGATCGTGCCGTCGTGGACCAGGGTCACGGCCTTCTCGAAGTCGGAGCGGTCGTACAACCGGGCGCCGATGAGGGTGAGTTCGCGCCAGAAGAAGCGGTGCAGGTTGATCTCGCGGGGGCGGGGGTGGATGGCGACGAGGCAGAGACGGCCGCGCACACCGAGCACGTCGACCGCCGTGTCCACGCCGCCGGCCGCGCCGGACACCTCGAAGGCGACGTCCGCGCCCGCGTCCCCGGTCCACTGCCGCACCAGCGCCGGCACGTCGTCGTCGGCCGGGTTCCACGCCGTCAGCCCCAGCTCCTCGGCGAGCAGTCTGCGGTGGGCGCTCAGCTCCACCACCCGGACCTCGGCGCCCGCGGCCCGCGCGACCAGCGCGATGAGGACGCCGACCGGTCCGCCGCCGACCACGACGGCCTTCTCACCGCCGCGCACCTGGGCCCGGCCCACGTCGTGCACGGCGACCGCCGTCGGTTCGACGAGCGCGGCCCGGTCCAGGGGAAGGGTGTCGGGCAGTCGGACGAGTGTCGACGCGGGCACGGTCCAGCGCTGCTGCATGGCGCCCGGCGAGTCGATGCCGATGAAGTCGAGGTGCTGGCAGACGTGTTGGTGGCCGGCGAGGCAGGCGGGGCAGGTGTCGTCCCAGCGCAGCGGCATCACGGTGACCGCGTCACCGGGCCGCCAGCCCTCGACGCCCGCTCCGACGCGTACGACGCGGCCGGACATCTCGTGTCCGATGACGGCGGGAGCGGCCACCCGGGCGTCCATGTCGCCGTGGAAGATGTGCAGGTCGGTGCCGCAGATGCCGACGTAGGCGGGGGCCAGTTCCACCTCACCGGGTCCGGGAGGGGAGGGCTCGGCGGGAGCCGTGTCCAGGGTGCGGGCGGCTGTGTAACGGACGGCGAGTGTCATCGTGGGGTCAGGGTCCCTTCAGCGCGGACGCCGATGGTCAGCAGCAGGTTGGCGTAGGTACGGGTGTCGGCGGTGACGATCGCCAGCGCCAGGTCGGGCGAGCGGGCGGCGTCGTAGAACTCGAAGCGGCCGAGGGTGTCGACCGGTACGGGCGCCAGCATGGAGCGGTACTCGGCGATGGCCGGTGGTTCCGGTTCGCCCTCGGGCGGCACCATCACGTGCGCCGACTCGACGGGCAGGGCGCGCAGCAGGACGCCGAGCACGGTGGTGACGTCGAGCAGCCCCGGGGCCAGGTTGAGGTGGACGGTTCTCGCGCGCTCGCCGGTGGCCGTGCTCGCGGGGTAGTGGCCGTCGGCGAGCAGCACACGGGCACCGTGGCCGGCTCCGGCCAGGGATTCGAGGATGCCGGGGTGCAGTAGTTCCGTCAGGAGCACGGCGGTCTCTCCTTCGTCGGGGCGGGCGTCAGGTGGTAGAAGGCCGTCGCGGTGCCGGCGAGCACCGCGTGGACCTCGGTGCCGGAGCAGCCGTCCAGGAGTTCCTCGACGGTGGCGGCCCAGCGGTTCCATCCGCCGGCCAGGACGCACACGGGCCAGTCGGAGCCGAACATCAGCCGCTCGGCGCCGAACGCGGACAGCAGGGCGTCCCACACCGGGCGGATGTCGTCGACGGTCCACGTGTCGTGGTCGGCCTCGGTGACCAGACCCGACACCTTGCAGCGGACCTGGGGATGCCTGGCGAGCGTCCTCAACCGCCGTGCCCAGTCGGCAAGTTCGCGGCGTGCGATCGGCGGCTTGCCGGCGTGGTCCAGGACGAGCGGCAGCTCGGGGAGCCGCTCGGCGAGGCGGATCGCCTGCGGGAGCTGGTGGTCGCGGACCAGTACGTCGTAGCCGAGCCCGCGCTCCCCCACCGCGCGCAAGCCCTGTTCGACGTCCGGCCGTTGGAGCCAGTGCGGGTCGGGCTCGCCCTGCACGAGGTGCCGTACGGCGCGCAGCCGACGGCCACCGGGCCCGCTCAGCAGGGAGTCGAGTACGTCGCCGATCGCGGGGGACGTCAGATCCGCCCAGCCGACGACGGCGCCGATCAGCGGGTCGCCATCGGCCAGGGCGAGCAGGTCGCGTGTCTCGGGCACGGACGCGATGCACTGGACCACCACCGTGCTCGTCAGCCGCCGACCGGCGATCGGCCGGGTCGCGGCCGAGCGCAGGTCGTGCGGGCCGAACGTGCGGCGGATCTGCTCGTGGCCGGGCTCGTCCAGCCAGGACTGCGGCCGGAAGTCCAGGTCCCACAGATGGTGGTGGGCGTCGACGAGGGCCTGGGCGTCAGACACGAGCGGTCCAGACGGGGCCGTCCGGGTAGGCGTACTCCTTGAGGGACTCGGCGTGCATCTGCGCGCTCAGCCCCGGCACCGTGGGCGCCAGGTAGTGGCCGTCGGCGATGCGTACCGGGTCGACGAAGTGCTCGTGCAGGTGGTCGACGTACTCGATGACCCGGTCCTCGGTGGTGCCGGAGACGGCGACGTAGTCGAACATCGACAGGTGCTGCACCATCTCGCACAGGCCGACGCCGCCCGCGTGCGGGCAGACCGGCACGCCGAACTTCGCGGCGAGCAGCAGGATCGCGATGTTCTCGCCCACGCCACCGACCCGCGCGGAGTCGATCTGCACAATGTCCACCGCTCCCGCCTGGAGGAGCTGCTTGAACACGACGCGGTTGGCGATGTGCTCGCCGGTGGCGACCTTGATGGGGCTGACGGCCTTGCGCACGGCGGCGTGGCCGAGGATGTCGTCGGGTGAGGTGGGCTCCTCGATCCAGTACGGCTGGTAGGGGGCCAGGGCCTTCATCCAGTCGATCGCGGGCTGGACGTCCCATCTCTGGTTGGCGTCGACCGCGATGCGGATGCCGTCGCCGACGGTCTGGCGGGCGGTGCGCATGCGCCGTACGTCGTCCGCGAGGTCCGCGCCGACCTTCAGCTTGATCTGGGTGAATCCGTCGGCGACGGCCTCGCGGGCCAGGCGGGCCAGTTTCTCGTCGGAGTAGCCGAGCCAGCCGGGGGTGGTGGTGTAGGCGGGGTAGCCGCGCTCCAGCAACCGGGCGACGCGCTCGTCGCGGCCGGGTTCGGCGCGCTTGAGGATCTCCAGTGCCTCCTCGGGCGTGAGGGCGTCGCTGAGCCAGCGGAAGTCGACCTGGGCGACCAGGTCCTCCGGTGACATCTCGCCGAGGAACCGCCACACGGGCTTGCCCGCGCGCTTGGCGGCCAGGTCCCAGGCGGCGTTGACGACGGCGCCGGTGGCCATGTGGATGGCGCCCTTCTCCGGGCCCAGCCAGCGAAGTTGGGGGTCGTGGACGAGGGAACGGGAGAACGTTCCGAGATCGGCGCAGACCTCCTCGACGGACAGGCCGACCACATGCGGGGCGAGGGCCGCGATGGCGGCGGCCTGCACGTCGTTGCCGCGGCCGGTGGTGAAGGCCAGCGCGTGGCCTTCGAGGCCGTCGCCGGAGTCGGTGCGCAGGACGACGTAGGCGGCGGAGTAGTCGGGTTCGGGGTTCATCGCGTCCGACCCGTCCAGGTGCTCGGACGTCGGGAAACGCACGTCCAGCACGTCCAGGGCGGTGATGCGGGCGGAGGCCGGGGAAGCGGACGGGGCGGATGACATGGCGGCAACTCCTGTGAGGTGCAGGGGCGGTAGGGCCCCTTGCGACGATGTGGGCGACGGAGGGTGTCGGGCTGTCCGGGGGGTGTCCGGGTTCAGTCCTGGACCTTGCCGCCCGTGATGCGCGAGATGGTCAGCGCGACCAGGATGATCAGGCCGTTGAGGGCGCCGATCCACTGGGCGGGGACGCCGCCGAGCGTGAGCACGTTCTGGATCATGAACAGCAGGAGGATGCCGCTGAACGCCCCGAACATGGTGCCCTTGCCGCCGTTGAGGCTGATCCCGCCGATGACGGCGGCGGCGAAGACGGTGAAGATGTAGCCGTTGCCCTGCGCCGAGGCGACGGAGGCGAGGCGTCCGGAGAGCAGCAGTCCGGCGAGGGCGGCGAGCACGCTGCCGGTGACGATGACGATCCACAGCACCCGGTCGGTGCGGATGCCGGCCGCCTTCGCCGCGTCGACGTTGCCGCCGATGGCGTACAGCGAGCGGCCGAAGCTCGTCCAGCCGAGGACGACGATGGCGACGGCGAACAGCGCCAGGCAGATCCAGATCGACGCGGGCATCCCGAACCACACGGCGGTGCCCAGGTAGAGCATCGACTGCGGCAGCTGGAAGAAGGTCTGGCCGCCGGAGATGCCGGTGAGGACACCGCGCAGCACGATCAGCATGCCGAGGGTGACGATGAAGCCGTTGAGGCCGAAGCGGATGATCAGCAGGGCGTTGAGGACGCCGACGAGCGCGCCCACGGCGAGGGTGACCGGGATGGCCCACCCGCCGGAGAGCAGTCCGAGTCCGTGGCCCGCGCCGACCGGCACCACCAGCCAGGCGGCGACGCCGGGTGCGAGACCCATGGTGGACTCCAGGGAGAGATCCATCTTCTTGACGATCAGGATCATCGTCTGGGCGAGGACCAGCAGGGCCATCTCGGACATGGTCTGCAGGACGTTGATGAGGTTGTCGGTCTGCAGGAACACCGGGTTGACGATCTGTCCGACGATCGCGATGACCACGATGGCCGGGACCAGCGCGAGGTCGCGCAGCCGGGCCAGGGGTATCCGGCCGCCGAGCAGCGCGGTGCGCTTCGCCCCGGGCTCCGGGGCCTTGGCCGCGGCGGTGTCCGCGAGGACGGTTTCAGGCATCGAGGTCCACTCCTTCCATCGCGGCCACGAGGACGTGGTCGTGCCAGCCGCGGGCTATCTCTGAGGTCACACGGCCCTGGAACATCACCAGGACCCGGTCGCACATGCGCAGGTCGTCGAGTTCGTCGGAGGCGATGAGCACTCCGGTGCCGGTGCCCGCGGTCTCCTCGACCTTGCCGAGGAGGAATTCCTTGGAGCGGACGTCCACACCCGCGGTCGGGTTGATCAGAACCAGCAGCCGCGGGTCGTCGGCGAGGGCCCGGGCCATGACGACCTTCTGCTGGTTGCCTCCGGACAGCGCGGAGACGGGCAGTTCGGGCCCTGGAGTCTTGATCGCGAGGTTCTCGATCATGCCCTGGGCGAGCCGGTCGCGCCGGCCACGGCTCAGGAAGCCGTTGGCACCGATCCGCTTCGGCACGGACAGGGTGGTGTTGTCCGCGATCGACATGCCGGGCACGAAGCCCTGGTGGTGCCGGTCCTGGGGGACGAACCCGGCGCCGGCGGCGAGCGCGGCGGGCACGCTGCCCGGCCGGGGCCGGTTCCCGGCGATCTCCACCTCCCCGGTGGCCGCGGCCCGCAGTCCTACGACGGTCTCGGCGACCTCGGTACGACCGCTGCCCGCGGCGCCCGCGAGGCCGACGATCTCGCCGGCCCCGACCTGGAAGCTGACGTCGTCGTACCCCTCGCCCCGCAGCGTGCGGACACTCAGCGCGGCCGGGGCGCCGGGGTCGAGCGTGCCGGCCCGTTCCTCGCGCCCGTCGGCCGCCGCCTCCCCGGTCATGGCCCCTACGAGGTCGGCGCGGGGAAGTTCGGCGACCGGCGCGGTCACGACGTGCCGGGCATCACGGAACACCGTCACCATGTCGCAGATCTCGTAGATCTCCTGGAGATGGTGGCTGATGAACAGGAAGGTCACGCCCTGGCGTTGCAGGTCGCGGATGCGGCCGAACAGGCGGGCGATGGCCGCCGCGTCGAGTTGGGCGGTCGGCTCGTCGAGGATGATGAACCGCGCCCCGAAGGACAGCGCGCGGGCGATCTCGACGAACTGCCGCTGCTCGACGCTGAGAACTCCCGCCGGGGTCTGCGGGTCGACGTCCACCGACCAGGTCGACAGCAGGTCCTGTGCGCGGCGACGGGTGGCCTGCCAGCTGATGAGGCGGCTGGTTCCGTGATCGTGCCGGTTCAGGAAGAGGTTCTCCGCGACGGTGAGCGTGGGGATGATCGTCGACTTCTGGTAGACGCAGGCCACGCGTCGCCGCCAGGCGTCGCGGTCGCTGAGCCGGGGGGCCGGCTCGCCGCCGAAGCTGACCGTCCCCTCGTCCGGGGCCTGCAGGCCGGTGAGAACCGACACGAGTGTCGACTTGCCGGCTCCGTTGCGGCCGACGAGGGCGTGGGTCTCGCCGGGCCTGATGGTGATCCGGGCGCCGTTCAGGGCCACCGTCGGACCGAATCGCTTGACTATGCCCGTCGCCTCGACGACGGGCGGGTCCGCGAGGGCCCGTCCGTCGTCCGCCGGGGCGGGCACGGGGGTGACTGCTCGCTCCCCGTCACTCATCTCAACCGCCTTGTTCTCGTGAGTGCCGTTGCCATGCCGATGCGGAACCGGCTGGGTCAGCCGAGGTTGTTGCCCCACAGCGACTTGTCGTCGCTCTTGACGCTGGACACGCCGCCGTAGGTACCGCCGTCGGCGGTGACGAGCGGGGCGGAGAGCTGGTCCTCGAGGACGCCGGCGCGCACCTGGATGATGGTGCTGTCGTGGTCGGTCTTACCGGGCTGGAACGTCTTTCCGTCGATCGCGGCCTTGAGGTAGTACAGGGCGTACTTGGCGTAGAGGTCGGCCGGCTGCGAGACGGTGGCGTCGATCTGCCCGGCCGCGATGTCCTTCAGTTCCTCGGGGATGCCGTCGTTGGAGACGACGAAGACGTGCTTCTTGTCCTTCGGGCCGACCAACAGCCCCTTCTGCTTGAGGACCTGGATCGTGCCGGACAGGGCGAAGCTGGCCTCCATGTAGACGCCCTTGATGTCCGGGTTGGCCGTCAGGTCCGTCTGCAGCTTCTGCGCGGCGACCGCGCCGTCCCAGTTGGTGGCCTCTCCGAACACCTTGATGCCCGGGTAGTTCTTCTTCATGCAGTCGTTGAACGCCTCGGTGCGGTCACGGCCGTTGATGGAGTCCAGGCCTCCCTCCAGCATGACGACCTTGCCCTTGCCGCCGAGCTTGGTCCCGAGGTACTGGCACGCCTTCTCGCCGTACGCCCGGTTGTCGGCGCGCACCACCATGAAGACCTTGCCGCTGTCGGGGCGGGTGTCCACGGTCACGACCGGGATCTTCTTCGCCTCGAGCTGCGAGAGGGTGGGTGCGATGGCGGCGGTGTCCTGCGGAGCCATCGCGATGCCCTTGACGCCCTGGCTGATGAACGTCTGCGCGTTGGCGGTGAGCTTGGCGACGTCGTTCTGGGAGTTGGTGGTCTTCAGGTCCAGGCCCAGCGACTTGCCATACTGGGGTGTGTACTTGATGTAGGAGTTCCAGAAGTCGGTGTCGGAGCGCGGGTAGTCGACACCGACCAGCGGCTTGCCGCCCGACGACGCCGAAGTGGTGGAGCCGTTGCCGCACGCACTGAGCAGGGCCAGTGCGGACAGGGCGGAGACGGCTGAACAGAGGGCGGATCTGACTCTCATCGGTGCTTCCTCGCGCCGGTCCCGTAGCGGGAGATGTTTCGCCTCGACGACATCTGCGTATCGCCGTGCGGTAGAGATGGGATGTTTATAGGCGCGATCCGAGCCTGGTGTCTACCCCTCGACCGCAATCGCTACAACTCTCCAGCTCACAGGCTGGTCGACCTCGATGAAGGCGCTCATACCGGC
This sequence comes from Streptomyces sp. NPDC006739, assembly GCF_042869815.1. NCBI lineage: Bacteria > Bacillati > Actinomycetota > Actinomycetes > Kitasatosporales > Streptomycetaceae > Streptomyces > Streptomyces sp. NPDC006739. The sequence continues at coordinate 71,984 of NZ_JBIAGM010000030.1, read as the reverse complement.
CAAGATCCATCCCATCAATGCCCGGAGACTGGTGCGATGGGGTTGATCACCTGACGCCGACAGACATGCCATGTTTGAGCAGGATCAAATACCATCAAAACATCGCTGACAGGCACAAAACATCTTGATACATGGCGCTTTCATCCCTGCACATCGGTTGACATCACGGGGAGACATGGCCGACCTTCATGCGTAAACAAGCGGCACCCTGCACTCTTCTCTCCCCCTCTGCACCTGGGATGTCTTCATGTCGAGTTCGATCAACAGACGCCACTTCCTCGCCAGTGCCACCTTCGTGGCCGCGGCGGCCGTCGCCGGCGGCGGGTTCGGTGCCGGCATCGCCCAGGCGGCGCCCAGCACGTACACGCCCGACTGGAACTCGGTCGACCAGCACCCGCCGGCCCCCGAGTGGTTCCAGGACGCGAAGTTCGGGATCTACTTCCACTGGGGCGTCTTCAGCGTCCCCGCCTACGACAGCGAGTGGTACCCGCGCAACATGTACCAGGCGGGCAGCAACGCCAACCAGCACCACGTCGCCACCTACGGCCAGCCGTCGGCGTGGCCGTACCACAACTTCATCAACGGCGCTCAGGACCTCGCGGGCAACTTCGTGGAGTTCGCCCCGAAGCTGAAGTCGGCCGGCGGGAACTTCGACCCCGACGAGTGGGTACAGCTGTTCGTCGACGCCGGCGCCAGGTTCGCCGGACCGGTCGCCGAGCACCACGACGGCTTCTCCATGTGGGACAGCCAGGCCAACGAGTGGAACTCGGTGAAGAAGGGCCCGGGACTCGACCTCCTGCAGATCTTCTCCACGGCCATCCGCGCCAAGGGCCTCAAGCTGCTGGTGGCCATGCACCACGCCTACCACTTCAACGGCTTCTACGAGTTCGCCCCCGCCCAGACGGACCCCAGTCTCAAGAAGCTCTACGGGCAGCTGGGCAGCGCCGCGGAGAACCAGCTCTGGTACGACAAGCTCAAGGAGGTCATAGACCGCGCCCAGCCCGACATCCTCTGGCAGGACTTCAAGCTGGACGCCGTGGACGAGACGCAGCGCCTGAACTTCCTGTCGTACTACTACAACCAGGCCAACAGCTGGGGCCGCGAGGTCGTCGCCACCTACAAGGACGGGTTCGACAACAAGGGCGAGGTCTTCGACTACGAGCGCGGCGGTCCGGGCGACCTCACCGCGCCGTACTGGCTGACCGACGACAGCATCTCCAGCAGCAGCTGGTGCTACACCCAGGGCATCGGCTACTACACCACCCAGCAGATGCTGCACTCGTTCATCGACCGGGTCAGCAAGAACGGCAACATGCTGCTGAACATCGCGCCGATGGCCGACGGCACCATCCCCCAGGCGCAGAAGGACATCCTGCTGGGCATCGGCGACCACCTGAAGCGCTTCGGCGAGTCGGTCTACGCGACCCGGGCCTGGACGGTGTACGGCGAGGGCCCGACGAAGATGGGCGGCGGCGCCTTCACCAATCCCACGGCCGGCACGGCGCAGGACATCCGCTTCACCCGGAACAAGGCCGACAACGTCCTGTACGCCACCGTCCTGGGCTGGCCGGGCAGCTCGCTGACGATCAAGACGCTCAGCTCGGACCGGATCAACCTCTCGTCGCTGACCTCGGTGAAGCTGCTCGGTACCACCGCCGGCACCTACATCGATCTGCCCACACCCGCCCAGAACTCCTCCGGGCTCACGGTCACTCTGCCCTCCTCCGCGCCGTACAGCGCCAACGCCTACGTCCTGAAGCTCTCCTTCTCCGGGTCCATCCCTGGCATGGTGCCGCTCATCGGCGCCGTCGCCTTCGCGGACGTCGACTACACCGGCACCTCCGCCGCGTTCCCCCTCGGCGACCACACGGCGGCCGACCTGACCGCGTCCGGACTGGGGGTGCGCACCCTCTCCTCTCTGCGGCCGGCCCCCGGCTACCAGGTGATCGGCTACGCCGGTGACAACTTCACCGGTACGTCCTGGACCTTCACCGCCGACAACCCGGACCTCAGGGTCACCGGCAACAACGACCAGATCACCTCGCTGAGGGTGCAGTTCGACCCGTCGGCGTACTTCCGGCTCACCAACGTGACCGACGGCCTCGCCCTGGACAGCGGCGGCAACGTGGCCTCCGGCTCCAACCTCAAGCAGTGGACCCCGGACAGCAGCTTCAACCTGCAGTGGCAGGCGCAGGCGGTCGGCGGCGGCTACTACAAGCTGGTCAACCGCACGAACGGCATGGTCGCCGACGGCTGGGGCGCCACCGCCGACGGCTCCGCCGCCAGGCAGGCCGCCTGGAACGGCAGCACCAACCAGCAGTGGACGATCACCCACCGGGGCGGCGGGCAGTACTCGATCGCCAACCGCACCACCGGTCTGGTCCTCGACGGCGGCGGCAGCGTAGCCTCGGGCTCCGTCGCCAAACAGTGGACGTACGGCAGCAGCTCCAACCTGCTGTGGACCTTCACCGCCGTCTGATCCTCGGAGCGTACGAACGGCGGCTGCGGTGGACTCCTCCTACTCGCAGCCGCCGTGACGCCGAGCGCGGACGCTAGCCGAACAGGCGTCGCTGGATCTCCCGCCGGTAATCCTCGAGCGTCCTGTCGAGATGGGTCGCCGTGGCCTCGGCCGCCGCCTCTGGCCGGCCGTCGCGAATGGCCCGGTAGATCACCTCGTGCTCGGCGACCGCCGACTCGGTGCCTTCACCGAACGTGTCGTGGATACCGATCGCGCTGGACTGCCGCTGCAGTCTTCGTGCGTCCCGCACGGCGCTGACGAGGAAGGTGTTGTGCGAGGCCGTGGCCACGGCGGCGTGGAAGTCGTCGTCCGCCTGGTTGAACACGTCGACCTGACCGTGGACGAACCCGTGCCGGCACTGCTGCATGGCCACCTCGATGGTCCGCAGCTCGGCGGGCGTGGCACGGGTGGCGGCCAGACTGCTCGCGGCCATCTCCTGAACCCTGCGGAACTCGAACAGCATCAGGACGTGATCGAGGTCCACGGGCCGGAAGAAACCGCCCCAGCGGCTGGTGACGAGCATGCCCTCGTCGTCCGCGACGAACAGCCCACGCCCCTTGTGCGCCCGGACCCGGCCGAGCGCCGAGAGGATCTTCACGGCCTCCCGCACCACCGCCCTGCTGGTGTCCAGTCTCTGGGCCAGGTCGTTCTCCGTGGGCAGCCGGTCGCCCGCCACCAGCCGGGACTCGGCGATGAACTCCAGAATCCGCTCCGCCACGACCTCGTAACCGGGGCGGTAGTCACCCCGTGTGTCCGCGCCGTTCACCCTCGCCGCACCCTGAGCCGGCTGCGCCGCGGGCGTGTCGTTCATCTGTCCTGCCTCCTGGCCGACGCGATGGGGGCGGTTGATCACTGTCGCACCGCCCCCATCGTATCCCGAGCGTCAATGAATCGTACTCATCACTGGATCGTCCAAGCCTGGTTGGACTGGTTCAGAGGCATCCACTGATCGATGGCGGCGCCGTTCGCGGTCGAGGCGTTGCCCACCTCCAGGGTCTGCCCGCTCTCGAAGTTGCGGATGAGGTATCCACCGCCGGTCGGCTCGAAGTACCACAGCTGGTTGTTGCCGCCGTTGTCGGTGTACTGCTGCAGCGCGGCCCCCCGCGAGTGGCTGGCGCTGTTGATGTCGAGGACCTTGCCGCTATTCCTGTTCACGATCTTGAAGAGCTGGCCACTGACCGGAACGATCTTCCACTGCTGGTTGGCACCACCGTTGCCCGGCCACTGGACGACGTTCGCGCCGTCGGCGGTGGAGTTCTGGTACACGTCCATCAGCTGGCCGCTGTTGACGTTCTTGATCGTGTAGTACGTCGACGCGTTGGTGTTCGGCGTACCGGTCGAGTCCTCCAGCGCCCCGCCGGCCTGCTGCACACTGAAGTCCGCGATGAAGAAGTACCCGCCGTCGGTCTTGGCGACCCGCACGTAGCGGAACTTCTGGCGCACGTCGATGCCGCCCGTGAGCGTCGAGGCGAGCGGCAGGGTGGCCGTCTGGCGTCCCACGACGGTGTAGGTGCCGAAGGACGGGTCGTTGGAGGCACGGACCTCGAAGTTGCCGCGGGTCGCGGACTGGTCCAGGTCCTGGCGGGTGGTCAGTGAGAACTGTCCGAGCCGGTAGGCCTGCCCCAGGTCGACCTGCCACCACGCCGAGGTGTCGCTCCCGGTCGGTGACCAGCCGGTCGAGCTGTCGTTGTCGACGGCGTTCGCGGCCGACCAGCCGGAACCGTAGACCGATGACGAGGACGCCGGCTTGCGGTAGGCGAGGTTGAGCTTCGCCGCCAGCCCCTGGTAGGCGGGCTCCAGACCGGAGGCCTTGATCACCGAGTCGCCGGACGTCGTGTTGTTGCTGAGTGTGACGTTGGAGCCGTTGCGGTTCTGGTTGATGAATCCGTCGGTGTGCGACAGCACATTGTTCGAAAGGGTCATGTTGTTCGACCCCTCGTCCATGTAGAGGCCCGCCACGGCCGAACCGCAGGCGGCCGGCCCTCGCAGCACGTCGTGGATGTAGTTGCCGTTGATGACGGTGCCGGGGTCGTTGGAGAGGTGGTAGATGGCGGCGGAGTCGCAGAGCCGGTTCATCACGTTGCCGATCCGGTTGTAGCTGACGCTGTTGTTGCCTTCGGCGTTGGCCGCCGACTGCCACCCCCAGCCGAGCGAGATGCCGGCCCACGGAGTGTCGGAGATGTCGTTGTGGTCGATGGTGGTGCTGTTGACGAAGCCCGCGTCGATGCCGGCGGTTCCCAGGTAGTCCTCACCGATCCGGGTGATCAGGTTGTCCTTGACGGTGACGTTCTTGACCACCTCCCGGGCGTCCTCACCGGCCGGGGAGGACGGGGGGTTGTAGACGGTGTGCATCTCCACCGTGGGGTCGGAGAACTTGCCGACCATGATCCCGTTGCCGGCGATGTCGGAGATCAGGTTGCCGGTCACGGTGCTGTCGTGCACGCCGTGGTGCAGGTCCAGGGCGCCGGCACCCATCTGCGTGAAGGTGTTGCCGGTGAAGGAGACACGGTCGGCGTCCGAGGCCTGGACCCCGGCCGGCGGACGGCCGACGTACTGGTTGTTGGAGGCGTCGGCCGAGAGGTTGTAGTTGCCGCCCTGGCCGTTGAGGTACCCGTTGTTCGTCGCCTCCATCCAGGTGGTCCGGGTGAAGGTGATCCCGGAGAAGCGCAGGTCGTGGACGGGACTGTCGAGGTTCGTGCCCTTGATGTCGACGAGGGTCGGCAGCGTCGGGGCCTGCACGGCGGCCGTGGACATGTCCTCGCCGGGACGGGGTTTGTAGTAGACGGTCTGCGCGGCGGTGTCGACGTAGAACTCGCCCGGTTCGTTGAGGAACTCGTGGGCGTTCTCGAAGTGCAGGGGAGAGCCGTTGGCGAGTATCGGGAAGGGGCGCTGGAAGAGGATGCCCGCCTCGTGGTCCTGGATCGACACGTCGGCGGTGCCGTTGCCGGAGGTGACCGACTTCAGCCGCAGGTAGTTCTCGCCCCATTGTGTTTCCAGCATCATCTCGACCCGGTCGAGGTGGTTCCAGCTGGAGACCTGCGAGCTGAGCACCTTCAGCAGCTTGTTCGTCTTGTCGCTGCCCTGCAGCTGGAAGTCCGAGCCGACGTCGGGGTAGCGGGCGCGGGTGGCGCGGACCCCGTTGACGTACATCTGCCGGAAGTCGAGGGTGCCGACGGGCGCCTTGTACTCGCCGTTGGTGGCCGAGGCCCAGCCGGTGATCGCCCTGCCGCTGGTGATCACCGGCGTCTCGCCGTTGTAGGCCTGGTAGACCACCGTGTGGCCGTTCGTGCCCGAGTCGCCGCTGCCGAAGCTGATCGACGCGGTGAGGGGGTAGGTGCCCCCGCGCAGGTTCACGACGATGTCACCGGCCATGTTCCCGTTGACGGCCCGGACCGCGGCCTGGGCGGCCTGGATGGTCTTGAACGCCGCGGCCGTGCTGGTTCCCGCGTTGCTGTCGTTGCCGTTGACGGGGTCGACGTAGAAGTTCGTCGTGGCCGCGTAGGCGGGTTGAGCGGGCAGTACGGCCGCGAAGACGACGGTTGCCGCCGCGAGCGCCTTGACCGTGCTCGCGCCGAAGCGTAGGGATCTCATCTGTAGTATGCCTCCTCAAAACCCGCTTCTCATGAGTTGCATTTATCGAGGCATGAGAGCGCGGCAGTCAAGACGTTAGGCACGCTTATTTTCCTCCACACGGGCAGCAAGGAGGCAAAGGTCCAGCTCACGCGTCAGGTACCTGGCGAACGGCCTATACGTCACCATGCACCCGACCCGACGATGAGTACTACTCATCGAGAGATCCACAGTGACCGTGAGGAGCTGAGGAATCCGACGGCAACCTTTTCGCCTCGGGCGGCCACCGAACAGTGCAGCATCGACTCGATCTTCCGAACGGACAGGTATGAAGACAGCGAGGCAGGCCGCGCGGCAGCGCAGGCAGAGACGCAGGCTTGTGCTGGGCGCCACGTTGGGGGTGACCGCCGTCGGCGTTCTCGCCTACCTGGTCATGGGGTTCCTCCCCGACCACAAGCCGGACGCGGTTCATGCCGCGGCCACGCCCGTCGCCACCGCTCAGGTGAGAACCACCGCCGGGGGCGAGGCCGGCACACCGACCGCGTCGGCGGCCTCTCCGGCGACGGGCACACCGACGCCGACGGCCACCGCGACCACCGCCTCGGCACGGCCGTCGGCCAAGTCCACCCCGCGGCCTACGCGAACGACGTCCGGCACGGCATCGTCGACAGGGCGGATCCGGCCCGGTACGACCTACACGGGGGTCGCCACCGCCTACGAGGCCGGGGACGGAAACGGCGCCTGTCTGTTCGGCCCGAGCGACGACCTCATGATCGCCGCGATGAACACCACCGACTACGAGACGTCCAGGGCGTGCGGCGCGTACGTGCTCGTCCGCGCGGCCAACGGCAAGTCCGTCACCGTGCGGATCACCAATGAATGCCCGCTGCCCTGCGCACCCGGGCAGATCGACCTGAGCCAGCAGGCGTTCGCCAAGCTCGCGGACCTCAAGGTCGGCCGGATCCCGATCAGTTGGAGCCTGGTGAGCCCCAGCACCTCCGACACGATCTCCATCCGGTACAAGACGGGGTCCAGCCCCTACTGGTGCGGCATCCAGGTCATCGGCCACCGGAACCCGGTGACGGGGCTGGAGGTGCGTACCTCGGGCGGCTGGCGGTCACTGCCCCGTACCGACTACGACTACTTCCTCTCCGCCGACGGCAGCGGATGCGGCGGCGCGATCAGAATCACCGATATCTACGGCGAACAGCTGACCGTCGGCGGAATCGCTGTGCGGCCGGACGTCGTGCAGCACACCCAGGTGCAGTTCGCCCGGCACTGAGCACAGGCCCGGCTGCCGCTACCCGTCGAGACCGAGGAAAGTGACGGCGTGGGCGAGCATGCCGGGCTGCGGCAGGGTGTGGCCCGTGCCCGCGATGCTGACGCCTTCGACGGCGGACCGCGGGCCGGTGCCGCCGTAGCGGGTGCGGGTCCACGTCGGCTGCGGCCGGTCGGTGGCGGCGGGTGTCTGGCTCAGGGCGTGCAGGTTGGTCCACTGCTTGATCTCCTCGCCGAAGTTGGGATAGGCGAGGGTCGTGTCGGTGGTGCCGTGCCACAGCTGCATGCGCGGGTAGCTTCCGGCGTAGCCCGGATCCATGGAACGGGCCAGGTCACCCCACTGCTGGGCCGTCTTGACGACATGGCCGCCGGAGCACTGGCCGTTCCACTGGGAACCGTCGTTGGTGGCGAAGCAGCCCGCCGGCACACCGGAGAACGCGGAGGCGGCACTGAAGACATCGGGGTACTCGGCGGCCAGCACGTTCGTCATCATGGCTCCCGACGAGAATCCACTGACGACGATGCGGGCCGGGTCGACGTTGTAGTGCTGACGGGTGTACCGGACCATCGACATGATGCCGGTGGAGTCGCTGCCGCCGTCCCGTCTGAGCGCCGCCGGTGACGACACGTCGAAGCAGTGCCCGGCGCGGGTGGCCTCGGGCAGGACGATGAGGTAGCCGTACCGGTCGGCGGCGGTGACGTAGTCGTGTCCGTTGCCGCCGAAGATGGCCCCCGCCGAGCCTCCGCAGAAGTGGACCAGGACCAGCAGGGCGGGCTTGGGCGCCAGGTGGTCTGGCGCGTAGAGGTACATGTTGAGGTGAGTGGGGTTGTTCCCGAAGCCGGTGACGGGGGTCAGACTCGCCGCCGCCGCGGGTTGGGGCACCAGGAGCGTGAGGGCTGTGGCCAACGGCAGTAACACCATCGCCAGGACGGCGCGCAGAGTGCTTCTCACAGGTGTACCTCGTTTCCGGTGATCGGGCGGCCCGGGAGCGGTTCGCCCGGCGGCGGGGTGACGGGGCCAGGCGCGCCGGTGGCGTGCCTGGCCCGGCGCGTCAGTTGCCCAGGGTCCAGTGCTGGTTCGAGCCGCCCGTGCAGCTCCACAGCTGGACCTTCGTGCCGTTCGCGGTCCCCTGGCCGACGGCGTCCAGGCAGAGCCCCGACTGCGCGGCCGTGATCGTGCCGTCGGGGTTGACGTTCCATTGCTGGTCCGCCTGCCCGCCGCAGTCCGAGATCGCCGCCGGGGTGCCGCTGCCCGCGGACTGGCCGGCGCCCAGGCACTTGTTGCCGTAGACGACCAGCTGCTTCCCGGTGGTGTAGGTCCACCGTTGGTTGGCGCCGCCGTTGCAGTCCCACAGCTGTGCCTGGGTGCCGTTGGCGGTCGTGTTGTTGTTGATGTCGAGGCAGCGCCCCGACTGCTGGCCGACGATCTCCTGGTTGCCCGAGGGCGGCGGCGGTGGCGGCGGCTGGTTCGAGCCGAACTGGGTGAAGAACTGCCAGACCGCCGCCGATGTCCAGGTGTGCCAGCCGTCGCCCGTGGAGCCGTCTATGGGGCCGGGGTCGTGGCCCGCTCCGTCGAACGCCGCCCAGACGACGGGGTATCCGGGTTTGCATCCGGAGTAGGTGGTGATGATGTGCGTCAGGCTTCCGGGTGCCGGTTCGGGCGGGTTCTGCGGGGTGCAGCCGTTCGTCCGGACGAACGTGTCGCGCAGTCCTCGTCCCAGCGCGATGGGCAGCACGTTGTCCCTGAGACCGTGCAGACCCATGTAGGCGATGGGCTGGTTGCCGCCGTTGCACCCGCTGAGGTTCGCGCCGGAGTAGACCGCGACCGCACGGAAGACCGTGGCACGGGAGCAGGCGAGGGCGTACGACATCGCGGCGCCGTAGCTGAAGCCCGCGGAGAACACCTGGGTGGTGTCGACGCACAGACCTGCTTCGATCTGGCTGACCATGGCGTCGACGAAGGCCACGTCCTGGCCGCCGGGGTTGGCCCAGCCGTTGCCGTTGCCCTGCGGCGCGACGAAGATCGTGCTGTTGTTGGCGTCCGCCAGGCGTCGCAGTCCGTAGTAGGACCAGTTGTACCCGTCCGTTCCGCCGGAGTCGACGTCGCCCGCCGTCCCGCCACGCCAGTGGAAGCCGAAGATCAGCCGGTAGGGGTGGCTGCTGTCGTAGCCGGCGGGGACCCGCAGTATGTAACTGCGCGTCTGACCGCCGCTCTGGATCGTGTGGGTACCACTCGTCAGCGTGGGTGACTTACCGCAGCCGGCGGTGGCCGCCGTGGCGGTGGGCGCGCCGAGGGCGCTGCTGAACGAGGTGCCCGCGGCCGACAGGACGAGAAGCATCGCGGCCACGATGGCCAATAAGAGCGGTTTGCGTTTCATGCACTCCTTCTTCCGTGTACGAGGGTGTTCACAGGCCGGTGATCGTCCACTCGTTGTTGGTGCTGGAGTTCGGCGTCCACATCACCGCCGTCGAGCCCTGGGCGGTGCTGCCGCTGCCGTCGAGGGCGGTGCCGGTGGCCCGGTTGACGATCTGGTAGCGGCCGCCGCCGAGGCTGTTGAGCGACCACTGCTGGTTGTTGCCGCCGTTCCAGGTCTCCTGCCGGGCGGGCGCGCCGTTGGCGGAGTTGCCCCAGCTGTCGACGGCCATCCCGTTGGCGCGGTTCATGATGCGGTGGTAACCGTTGCCGAGGTCGATCAGCTGCCACTGCAGATTGGCGCTGCCGTCGTAGTTCCACTGCTTGAGGTTGGAGCCGGAGGCCACGTTGCCTCCGCTGTCGAGCACCAGTCCGCTGGTCACGTTGGCGATCTTCACCCAGGTCGTGGAGCCGCCCGTCGAGCCCAGGACGGGGATATCCCCGGAGAAGGTGAGCTTGACCGTGTACGCCAGGGCGGTGAACGGCGGGTTCGACGAGGGCATGGCCAGGTGCAGGCCGGAGGCGTCCTGGGCCGGGACCGGCAGGTTGATGTAGGTGCCGGCCGTGTCGTTCAGCAGTTGGGCGCCGGTCAGGGTGCTGAGGTTGATCTGGTTCGAGTTCAGCGTCGCGACGGTCATGGTGCCGCCCTGCCAGCCCAGCGCGGTGACGTAAAGGACCTTGTTGTCCTGGCTGCGGGTGAAGCGGATGTCCTGCGGTTTGCCGGCCACCGGTCCGCTGAAGGACCCGCCGCCCATCTTGGTGGGTCCCTCGCCGTAGCTGGTCCAGGAGCGGGTGTCGTAGACCGCCTCCCCGAACCGGCCGAGCCAGTCCCCCATCGCGAGCAGGATGGACTGCTGCCCGGAGGGAATCGTGCCGTCGGCCATCGGGGCGATGTTCAGCAGCATGGTGCCGCCCTTGCTGACCCGGTCGATCAGCGAGTGGAGCAGTGCCTGCGTCGAGTAGTAGCCGATGCCCGCGGTGTAGCACCAGCTGGAGGAGGAGATGCTGTCGTCGGTGAGCCAGTAGGGGGTGAGCAGGTCCGCCGGGCCGCCGCGTTCGAAGTCGAAGACCTCGCCCTTGTTGTCGAGGCCGTCCTTGTAGGTCGCGACGACGTCCTTGTTCCAGGAGACGGCCCGGTTGTAGTAGTAGGCGAGGAACTGGAGCCGGTCCGATTCCTGCACCAGGTTGAGGTCGAAGTCCTGCCAGATCAGGTCGGGTTGGTAGCCGTCGACGACCTCGATCAGCTTGTCGTACCAGAGTTGGTTCTCGGCGGTCGTGCCCTGCTGGCCGAAGAGGATGCGCAGGGTCGGGTCCGACTGGTTCGGCACGTGGTCGTAGTAGCCGTTGAAGTGGTAGGCGTGGTGGAGGGAGGCCATGAACTTCAGGCCCTGCCCGCGGATGGCCTGTGCGTGCAGTCCTACGAGGTCCAGTCCGGGGCCGTGCCGGACCGAGTTCCACGGGTTGGCCCGGCTGTTCCACATGGAGAAGCCGTCGTGGTGTTCGGCGACCGGGCCGGCGAACCGCGCGCCGGCGGCCTTGAACAGCCGGGCCCAGGCGTCCGGGTCCCAGTTGCCGCCCTGGGAGGCGAGCTTGGGGGCGAACTGCACGTGGTTCCCGGCCTTGTCGCGGGCACCGTCGATGAAGTTGTTGTACGGCCACACCGAGGGGTCGCCGTAGGTGGCGATGTGGTGCTTGTTCTCGTTCGAGCCGGCGATGTACATGTTGCGCGGATACCACTCGTTGCCGAACGCGGGGACGCTGAAGACGCCCCAGTGGTAGTAGATGCCGAACTTCGCGTCCTGGAACCAGGCCGGGGCCGGGGGGTGCTGGTCGACCGAGGGCCAGTTCGCGGTGTAGCTGCCGGGGCCGGCGGTGGCGGCGGCCTCGGGGGCGAACCGCAGCAGGCCGAAGGCGGTGATCGCGCCGGTGGCGGCCAGCAGTCTGCGCCGGCTGATCGGGAGGGGGGAGGAAGTCATGCGGAGCCTCTCAGCGTCCTTGACGGGGTGGGTGATCTCGGACGTGCCGGTCGATCAGTCGCGCGTCCACTTCTGATTGCCGCCTCCGGTGCAGGTCCACAGCTCCAGCAGGGTGCCGTTGGCCGTTCCCGCGCCGGTGGCGTCCAGGCACAGGCCGGACTGGGCACCGGTGATCGTGCCGTCCGTGTTGAACGTCCACTTCTGGTTGCCGCCGCCGTCGCAGGCCCGGATGTCGACCTTGGTGCCGGGGCCGGTGCCGCCGCCCGAGGCGTCCAGGCAGAGGCTGCCGTAGACCCGCAGTTCACCGGCCGGGGTGCTCGTCCACTGCTGGTTGCTGCCACCGTTGCAGTCCCACAGCTCCACCTGGGTGCCGGGCGTCTGCGACTGGTTCGGCACGTCCACGCACCGTCCGGAGCCGGTTCCGACGATCGTGGCGGTGGTGCCGCCGCCGGTGCCGCCGCTGCCGGGGGTGAGGGACAGGTTGTCGAACTGCGCCGTCTCGCCCTGGCTGGTCGCGTAGCCGACCTGTCCGCCGGCCCAGGTGCGGTCGTTCACGGAACCGACGGTGGAGCCGTCGACGGCGGCGGTGACGGTGGTGCCGGAGAAGGTCAGCGCCAGGGTGTGCCAACGGTTGGTGCCCAGCGCCGCGGTCGTGCCGTGGGCGAGGGTGGAGACGTTGCCGTTGGTGCTGGAGTTCAGGATCGACCAGGCTCCGGTGTCGCTCACCCGCAGGTGGTAGGCGTTCAGGCCGCCGGTGCTGTTGTAGTCCTGCCCGTTCGCGCGGCCGATCAGCTCGGCGTAGCCCGGCTGTTCGAGCAGCACGTCGGACGACACGGTGTAGTTGCTCCAGCCCACGTCACCGAGCAGGGCGTGCGGATCGGACAGCGCGTCCCAGGTGATCGGTTTCTGCGGGCTCATCTGGCGCACGCACTTGCCGCCGCGCCCGCCGCCGCAGCCGGCCACCTCGAAGGCGCCCTGCCAGTCCATGAGGTACTTCGCCTCGGTGCCGGTGGTGTAGCCGTCGAAGGAGTCGCTGTACGGCAGGCTCATCGCCGCCTGCGCGGGGCCGGTGGCGGTGCCCTTGCCCTGACCGGTCGTGGTGGTCAGGGTGTAGACGCGGTGGGGCTGCACGGTCAGGCTGAAGCCGCCGCCGGACGGGGTGATGTCCGTGGCGTGCACGAAGTAGTCGGCCGGGTTGCCGGAGTCGACGTCGGTCGACCAGACGTGCACGGCTGCGGTCGACAGTCCCCCGGTGACGTTGAAGTTCAGCGTCTGTGCGCTGCCGGCGTCCATCGTCTCGATGACCGTGGAGTAGTCGGAGTTGTCCGTGGACTTCAGCGACACGTAGCTGCCGTTGTTCCGGTTGCCGCCGAGGTAGCCGCTGGAGGCGTCGAGGTAGTGCCAACCGGGGGCGGTGAACTGGCTGGTCTGTGCCATCACCCAGGCGTTCTTGCCGATCGTGTAGTGGCCGGACCAGGGCTGCGAGGCGAGGGCCAGACCCATGGTGGGGTACGGCAGGTTGGGGGTGATCGCGGCGACCACCGGCCAGTTGAGGTACGCGGTCATCCGTCCGTCGATGTATCCGCGGTTGATGCCGCGGGCCATGGCCTGCGCTCCCCCGTTGTAGTCGTCCGAGCCGTTCTCGCTCGCCCACAGCGGCTTGCCGGACGACGTGGCGGCCGACGGTACCGAGCAGGTGGACTGGGACGACCGGTAGCCGCAGGGGTAGTGGGTGCCGATGACGCCCACCGAGGAGGCGAACGCCGGGTTGGAGTCGACGTCGTTCGCCACGGTCCAGTCCGAGTCGGCCGCGACGATCTTGACGTTGCCGTAGCCGTCGCGGTCGAGCGCGCTGTGCAGCTGCTCGTACCAGGAGACGTTGTAGCCTCTCTCGTTCCACCCGCCGAGGTAGTCGATGGTCAAGCCGTGCTGTTTGGCGCAGCCCAGCCAGGAGACCAGGTAGTTGATCATGTCGGTCGACCAGAAGTTCCCGCCGCCGATCCAGCCGGGGGCGCCCCAGGCGAGTCCGTACAGCTTGATGTTCGGGTTGCGGGCCTTGGCCTGCTCCATGAGCCACCATTCGTAGCCCCGGTCGCAGTTCAGGTCGGAGCGGGTGTGCTGGTGGCTGGGTTCGGCACCCGAGGTCGAGTTGGTGTCGCCGCCGATCTCGGCCTTGAGGATCTGCAGGGAGGCGCCGTAGCCGGGCCGGAAGAGGTAGTCGAGGATCTGGCCGCGTTGGGGCTCGGGGTAGTCGATCAGGAGTCTGCTGTTGCCGCCGCCGCCGCTGATCGCGCCGACGCCGTCGAAGGTCCGGCCGCCGGACGCGCCGTCGATGGTGATGGAGGTGGCGGCATGGGCCGGGGCGGCGACCGTGCCCACGACGCCGCCGGCGGCCAGGACGAGGCCCGTGAGCACGGCCGTCGAGGCGCGCAGGCGCCGCAGCAGCCGTCCGAATGCTGACACGGTGGGTTCCTTTCTCAGGTCTGGGGGGGTCCGCGTCGGGTGCGCTATCAGCGGACGGTGAAGTCCTGGTTGGTGCCCGGCGCGTTCTTGCACGGCCACTGGTCCAGTTGCTGTCCCGCGTTGCCGCCGGCGCCGTAGACGTCGAGGCACAGACCGCTGTTCCGGTTCTGGAAGGCGTAGGTGCCGTCGGACTGGCGCAGGGGCAGCCAGAGTCCGTCGGCCGCCGTGCCGGGAGCCTGCTGGACGATGTCCGGGGTGCCTGCCGCCGTGGAACCGCCGGCGACCGCCACGTCCTGGCCGGAGTTGTGGGCGCGCAGTTCGCCGTAGCCGCCCGAGGCCGGCACGAACTGGAACTGCTGGTTGCCCTGCCCGTTGCAGGTCCACTGGTCGATCGCGGCACCCGCGGCGCCGGAGTCGCCGTACACGTCCAGGCACAAGTTGTCGTCGGCGACCACGAGTTGGTGGTCGCCGTCCGGGAGGCCACCGCCGCCCCCGCCGCCGGAGGCCGGGGTCAGGTAGACGGCGAACGCGTCGTGCGCGGCCTGGAACGTGAACGGCACGGTGATCGAGCCGCCCGAGGCGCTCACGTTCTGGTCGTACACGGTCCGTGGGGCACCGAGCGGTGCCTGGTCCGGGATGCGGTGGACGGTGACGTGCACGCTGCCGGCGTTCGTCAGCCAGGGCAGGGAGGCCAGCCCGTTGAAGGTCACGGACGCGGCGCCGGTGTAGCCGTTCGAATCGCCGATGACGGCCACCGCGCGTTCGGCGGTGGAGTCCTCGGCGGCCGAGATCGCCGTCGACCCGACCTGCCCGGAGGTGTCGACGAGGGTGCCGGTCAGGTCGGCGTAGTCGCGAAGCGCCCACCAGTTGCCGGTCGGCTGCCAGCTGCCGCCGCTCTGGGTGAGCACTCCCGTCAGGTTGGGGGTGACACAGCACACCCAGTTGCCGCGCATCGCGTTGGCGTACCCGGACTGCGCGAACCGCGCCAGGTACCAGGCGGTCACCCCGGCGGTCTGCCGGTCGGCCGGCTGGTACTCGTTCGAGGACAGCGGCAACGCACCGATGCCCGCCGCACCCAGGGCGCCGCGCAGGCTCTGCGCCACGGTGACCGGGTCGTCGACGTCGCCCTCGTTGTGGTTGGTGATCATGTCCGGTACCGTCCCGGCGGCCTTCACGTGCGCGAGCCAGCTCTGCCACTCCCCCGGGTTGCGCTGCGGGGTGAAGGCGAGCGACGGCCCCACGATCTGCGCCGCGGGGGCGATGCGCCGGATCTCCCGGTAGGCGGTGTCCCACATCTGGAAGTACTGGGCGCTGTTCACGCCCCGCGTCCAGAAGACGGAGATATCCGGTTCGTTCCAGATGTCGTAGGAGAACGTCAGCCCCGAGGCCTGGAGCGCTCCCACCGTGGAGTCGATGAAGTTGATCCAGTTGGTGCAGTTGCCGTTGTCGCACGGGTACGTCGTGTTCGACGGCTGGCCGCCGTTCGCGCCGTAGATGTCGCTGACCAGCACCTGGTACTGCGCGTGGTAGGGCGGCCGGGTGAGCCGTTTCGCCTGCGCGATGATCGAGTCGACGTCGGCGCGGGTGGCCGACCCGTACTGGTAGCCGTCCCTGATCCAGCCGCCGGAGAACCATCCGCCGCCGCGGAACGCGTTGATCCCCAGCGGCTGCAGGTACTGGTCCACCGGCTGGCTGCCGTCCTGGCTGATGCCGTACAGGAACCCCTCCCCCACGCCGGTCGACGGTCCACGGGGTGCCGCCAGGTTCACGCTCAGCGAGGTGCCCGAGGCGGCCTGGCTCGGGGCCGTCGACAGCAGCGCCAGCACGAGTGTCAGGACGATGCCGGTCACCAGTGCCAGCCGGCCTGGTCTGGCTCTCACCCTCATGTGATCCTCCAGAGCCGGGGCGGCGCGCGGATGCCGCCGCCCCGGAGTCGGACCCGGGTCGTTCACCGGGTCAGTTCAGCGTCCATTTCTGGTTGGACTGGCCGTTGCAGGTCCACAGCTGTACGGGCGTTCCGTTGGCGGTCGCGGCGCCCGACACGTCCAGGCACAGCCCGGACTGGGCGCCGGTGACGGTGCCGTCGGTGTTGACCGTCCACCGCTGGTTGCTCTGGCCGTTGCAGGTCCAGGTGATGACCTTGGTGCCGGAGCTGGTGCCCTGGCCGGAGGCGTCCAGGCACAGGCGGCTGCCCGCCAGGGAGACGGCCAGCTCACCGGAGGAGCTCAGCGACCACGTCTGGTTCGCCCCGCCGGAGCAGTCCCGGATCTGCGCCTGCGTGCCCGGCGTGGTGGATCCGCCCGGCACCTCCAGGCACTTGCCCGCGCCCACGGCGTGCAGGGCGCCCGTCGTGCCGCCTCCTCCACCGCTTCCCGTCCCGTAGCCGGCGGCGGTGACGGCTGCCTGGACGGCGTTCTCGGTGGCGTCGGAGGGGTAGCCTGCCGTCATCGCGCCTTCGAAGAACTCGCCCTGCCCCGAGGGGCTGTTGTCACCGCCGGTGCCGAGCAGGACGGAGCTGTCGACCTTCATCGGCGAGTAGCCGTTCGGCAGCGGACCGGAGAAGGTCGTGGTCAGGCCTCCGCCGGCGCCGTTTCCGTACTTGAGGGTGAAGTTGCTGGTGCCGTTGTTCTTCAGCCAGGCGCTGACGAACGGGTAGTGCACGCCCTGGTTGTTCGGGTCCTTGTTGGAGCCGGTGTTCGTGTGGAACATGCCGTTCTCCAGGTCGGCCTCGACCCAGGGGCCACTGCCGGTGCAGTTCTTGAACCAGCAGGCGTTGCCCCAGTAGATGGCGTTCATGGTGGCGTTGCCGGTGTCGGTGTGGGAGTTCTCGCCGCTGCCGTAGTCGAAGCAGCACCACTGGTTGGTGTAGTTCGACGAGGTCACCATGTAGATGCCTTCGGGCTGGGCGCCGGTGGCGACGCCGCTCGCGTGGTCGATGCGGTAGCCGACACCAGGGGTGACCTTGACACCGAAGACCTGGTGGCCGGCGGCGGTCACCGGCAGGGCCATGGCGTCGGCGCCCACGTCCGATCCGTTGGGGCCGGGCCCCTTCCAGAAGCCGCCCCAGGAGATCGGCAGGTCGTTGTGCCTGGCGGTCTGGTCGTAGATCTTCGTGATCGTGCACGACGTGCCCGCGCAGAACGACACCTGGGAGGCGCCGTCGGCGTACCCGCCCGCGGCGAGCAGTCCGATGTCGCGGTAGGCGTGGTCGGAGGACCGCTGGATCTGGTACAGCGGCCCGTTGTACGACGCGAAGAGCGCCCTGGTCGTGGAGTGCGCCGTCACGCACGGCGTTCCGCCCGCGGCGTAGATGTCGCACGGGAGCGACGCGTCCGCCGCGGCCAGGGGCGCGGTGTGGTGGGCGGCGGTGGCCGCGTCGGCCCACGGGGCTGTCGCGAACGCCGGTGTGCCCAGCGCGGCGAGGGCCATCACCAGGGCGATCAGGAGCACCGCCGGGAACCGCCTTCGCCGGCGGTCGGTTGCTGGTCCGGGCAAGGAGACCTCCTTCGTGGCGGTGCCGCCGTGCGGCGGCACCGAGGCTGCCGGTGGCCGGAGAGGGGGGCGGGTCATCCCAGCGTCCATCGCTGGCCGGCGGTGCCGTTGCAGGTCTGCAGCTCGACGAGACTGCCGTCAGCCGTGGCCCCTCCCCTGACGCCCAGGCACAGGCCGGACTGGACGCCGGTGATCGTGCCGTTGGAGTTCGGCGTCCACTGCTGGTTGCTCTGCCCGTTGCACTGCCAGATCTCCGCCTTCGTCCCCGGCGTGGTCTGGTTGTCGTAGGCGTCCAGGCACATCTGGCCGCTGCCTGAGTAGACGGTGAGCTGGCCGGAGGCGGAGTGCGTCCAGGTCTGGTTGGCGCCGCCGTTGCAGCTCCAGATCTCCACCTGGGTGCCGGCGGTCGTGGTGGAGTCCGGTACGTCCAGGCACTTGCCCGCGCCGACCGCGTGCAGTTCGCCGGTCACGCCGGTGCCCCCGCCACCGCTGGTGCCGCCCGCGACCCGGTACATCACCGTGCCGTGGGCCGGTACCGAGGCACTGATCGTGCCGGAGGTGGTCGAGGAGGCGCCCGACCACAGGTCGGTCAGGGTGTAGGCGGACGCCCCGGTCTTCCCGATCGCGCCCGCGGTGGTGGTGATGGTCGCCGTGGAGCCCGTCTCGTTGAACAGCGCCACCGACACGTCTCCGCCCGCGAGCGGCTTGGCGAGCACGTCCAGGCCGCCCGAGGACGAGACCATGGTGCCCTGTTTGCCCAGCGAGTCCTGGTCGACCGCGATGACCCGGGAGTTGGTCAGCGTGGACAGGGTGTCCGCACTGGCCGAGGGGATGTTGGTGCCGGCGATCAGCGGCGCGGCCATCTCCGCCCACAGACTGAACTCGCTGCGGCTCTCGGTGGACGTCATCGAGCCGTTGCCGACCTCCAGCATGTCCGGGTCGTTCCAGTGGCCGGGTCCGGCGTAGGAGGCCAGGCCGACGTTGCTGTGGAAGATCGACAGCATGCTGGAGAAGCTCGGGCTGATGTCCCCGGTGGTGCGCCAGCTGTTGCCCACGCCCGCGCCCCAGGTCCAGACGTTCTCCTGGCCCCAGTTGCACAGGCTGAACAGGATCGGGCGGCCGGCGGCCGCCAGGGCGTCCCGCATCGCGGTGTACCGGGTCCTGGCCGGCACGCCGGTGTTGTTGCAGTTGTCGTACTTCAGGTAGTCGACGCCCCACGACGCGAAGGACCGCGCGTCGGTGCTCTCGTGCCCGAGGCTGCCCGGATACCCCGCGCAGGTCGCCGTGCCCGCGTCCTCGTAGATCCCCAGCTTCAGCCCCAGCGAGTGCACGTAGTCCGCGGTGCCCTTGATTCCGTCGGGGAACTTCGCCGGGTCCGGTACCAGGTGGCCGCCCGAGTCACGGTTGTGGGTCATCCAGCAGTCGTCGATGTTGACGTACGCGTAGCCCGCCGCCTGCATGCCGTTGGTGTGCATCGCCTGGGCGGTGGACTTGATCAGCGACTCGGAGACGTTGCAGCCGTAGGCGTTCCAGTCGTTGAAGCCCATCTGCGGGGTCGGGGCGAGCCCGTTGCCGAGCGCGGCGGCGGGCTGTGCCGCGCCGAGGGAGAGCAGGGGGACGGCCACGGTGAGCAGCACGGCCGAGAAGGCGAGCGCCAGGGTTCTGCGCAGGGACGGCAGCGGGGGCAGCGGCCGGAAGCGTCTGGCTTTCGCGGTGGTCGTGGGCATGGGTCATCGACTCCTGGGACGAGTTGCGGAGCGGTGGAATGAGTTCAGCGGTAGCCTGCGGCGGTGATGTCGGCCTGCACCGCGTTGTCGGTCGCGTCGGAGGGGTAGCCGGCGACGATCGCTCCTTCGTAGAAGGTGCCGGCGCTCAGGTTGGCGCCGCCGCCGGGCTTGCAGCAGTCGCCGCCGCTGCCCAGGACGATGGCCCCCTGTTTCTTCATGGGGCTGTATCCGCCGGGGAGCCCGCCGTCCCACAGGGTGGTGAGGCCGCCGGACTGCGCGTTGCCGCCCTTGAGGGCGAACCTCGACGTCCCGTTGTTCTTGAGCATCGCGGTGACGAACTTGCCGGGAAACGGCCGCTGGCCGGTGTTCCATGCCTTGCCGCCGCCGGAGTACAGGCCCCATTCGAGGTCGGCCTGCACCCAGGGGCCGCTTCCCGAGCAGCCGCCGAACCAGCACTCGGTGCCGAAGTTGATCGCGTCCATCGCCCCGGCGGCGTCGGCCTTCCGGTCCGTCTCGCTGTTGCCGTAGTCGAAGCAGCAGCCGCCGTTGACATGGGTGCCGCTGGTCACCATGTACGCCCCTTCGGGCGCGGTGCCGGTCGGTACGCCCGTCAGGTGGCCGTCCCGCCAGTAGCTGTTCCCGGGGTTGATGTACAGCGAGTACGCCTTGTTGCCGCCGGCGGTCAGTGACTCGGAGGTCGCCTTCGCGGGGCTGCTCTGACTCGACCCGGGGACCTGGGCCGATCCCTGGTACCACAGGTCGTTGCCGTGTCCGGACTGATCGCGGACGACCGTGATCACGCACGAGGTGCCCGCGCAGAACGTGTCCTGCGCCGTCGCGTCGGCGAAGCCGCCGGGCGCCAGCACGCCGATGTCCTTGGTGGCGTTGTCCGAGGAGCGCCTGACCTGGTAGAGGGAGCCGTGGTACGAGCCGTACAGCGCCCGCACCGTGCTGTGCGCGGCCACGCACGGGGTACCGCCCGCGGCGTAGAGGTCGCACGGGCCCGACCCGCTGGGCGGGGGCGGAGGGGGAGGTGCCGAGGTGGTCCACTTCTGGTTGCTCTGGCCGTTGCAGGTCCACAGGATGACCGCGGTGCCGTTGCCCGTTCCCGCCCCGCTCACGTCCAGGCAGAATCCGGAGGCGGCACCGGTGACGGACCCGTCGGGGTTCTGTCGCCACACCTGGGTCTGCCGCCCGTCACACGACCGGATGACCGCCGGGGCCCCGGGAGCCGTCCGGTTGTCGTAGGCGTCCACGCACCGGGTGCCGTTCATCGTTCTCAGCTCACCGGCCGACGTGAACTCGAACGCCTGGTTGACCTGGTTGTCGCAGTCCCAGATCTCCAGCGCCGTGCCCGGCGTGTCGACGTTGCCCTTGACGTCCAGGCACCGCCCCGACGCCGGGCTCACCAGGGCTGCCGCCGAGGCCGGCGCCGACCATGTCGGCGCGGTCGCCAGCAGCATGGCCAGCAGCGCCATCACGCATACGGCGGCGGCCGTCGGCAAGCGCGGTGCACGAGTGGCGGGGCCGGCGGGCGGAGCGGATGAAGGCTGCATTCTGTGTCCTCGTATGCGGGGGGGGGAGGGGACGGAGAGTGCCGTGCCTGTCCGAAAGGATTCGGAAGGGGCGTCGTCCGTTCCCGTGAGCGTGCCCTGGAGCACCCACAGGGAACACTCAGACATCCCATGTCACCTAGTGATCCCATAGGCCCAACTCGCTGTCAATAGACCTGACTTGGCGACTGCACACCTGATCCATCCCATGTCTTTTCGCTGGTCAGGGCGCTCTGAGGGCATGCCGGAACCCGCGTCCGGCGACGGCCGCCGTGCCGGGCGCGGGTGTTCGTTGCCGGCGCCGTCTACCTCACCTGAGGTTCCAGTGCTGGTTGGCGCCCCCGTTGGAGTCCCAGACCTGTACGGGGCTCCCGTTGGCGCCCTGCCCGGCCGGGACTTCCAGCGCCCGGCCGGAGGCGACGTTGGTCAGGGTGTACGAGCCGTCGCCGTCGAGGCTCGCCCGCCAGTGCTGGTTCGCGCCGCCGTTGGCGTCCCAGATCTCCATCCGCGTTCCGTTGCCGGTCTGGCCACCCGGCTCGTCCAGGACCCGTCCGCTTCCGACATTGGTCAGGGTGTAGGAACCATCGCTGTTCTGGTTCGCCCGCCACTGCTGGTTCGCAGCGCCGCTGGCGTCCCAGACCTGCAGGGGCGTGCCGTTGCCCGTCTGCCCGGCCGGGACGTCCAGCGCCCGGCCCGCGGCGACGTCGGTCAGCGAGTACACCGCTCCCGAGACGATGCCGCCCGGGTTCCCCGTCCCGCCACCGCCCAGCGCGGACAGGACGGCTCCGTAGGCGGGCTTCTTGTTCCCGCCCCCGTCGAACAGCAGCGGGTTCTCCCCCGTCCGCCAGGAGTCGCTGTCCCGGATCCCCCACACCGTGATGCCGGTGCAGCGGGCGACGTTCATGCACGCCTGGACGGTGTTCGCGTACGCCGTCGCCGGTGCCTGGGCGATGTCCAGCTCGGTGATCTGTACGTCCACGCCGAGCGCGGCGAAGTTGGACAGCGTGGTCTGGAAGCTCGCGGGCGGTCCGCCGGCGCCGAAGTGGGACTGGAAGCCGACGCAGTCGATGGGCACGCCCCGCGCCTTGAAGTCGCGCACCATGTTGTAGACGCCCTGGGTCTTGGCGTCGGTCCAGTTCTCGATGCTGTAGTCGTTGTAGCAGAGCTTGGCCGAGGGGTCGGCGGCCCGCGCGGTGCGGAAGGCCTCCTCGATGAAGCCGTTGCCGAGCACGTTCTGGAAGACCGAGCTGCGGTGCTGGCCGCTGCCGCCGTCGGCGAAGGCCTCGTTGACCACGTCCCAGGCGTAGATCCGGCCCTTGAAGTGGTTCATCTCGGAGGTGATGTGATTGTCCATCACACTGCGCAGGGTGTTCGCGTCGTTGATGGACTGGACCCAGCCGGGCAGCTGGGAGTGCCAGACCAGCGTGTGGCCGCGCATCCGCTGCCCGTGCGCGGTGGCGTGGTTGACGATCTGGTCGGCGGGCCCGAAGTTGAAGTTGCCGCGGGACGGTTCGGTGGTGTCCCACTTCATCTCGTTCTCCGGGGTGATCATGTTGAACTCCCGGTCGAGAATGGTGGAGTACGTCGAGTCGCCGAGCTTCCCGGCGGCCACGGCCGTACCGAAGTAGCGGCCGCTGTCGGCCGCTGCCGCGCCCAGCGTGCCGGAGGCCGCGTGTGCGGCGGGGTTCGCCGGGCCGGCCAGAGCCAGTGCCGTGCCCGCTGCCAGTACGGCGGCCAGTACCAGGGCCTTGCGCGGGCGGGGCTCTTCGTTGAGCCAGGACATGACGGATCATTCTCCTTGTGTGGGGGGTCGGGCACCGGCCACGAGTCGGTGCCCGGGTCGAGTCGGGCCGGTCAGAGAGCCGAACCGACCGGCAGCGCGCTCCACTGCTGGTTGGCCGCGCCGTTGCAGTCCCACAGGACCAGTTGCGTGCCGTCGGTGGTGGATGCGCGGGGGTCGTCGAGGCAGCGGCCGGAGGCCGGGTTGCGGTAGCCGCCGTTGTACGCCTGCCATTGCTGGTTGCTGCCGCCGTTGCAGTCCCAGATCTCGATCCCGGTGCCGTTGGCGGTGCCGAGGCCGGTGGCGTCGAGGCACTTGCCGAGCGCCCGAAGGGTGCCGTCGGAGTGCGCGGACCACTGCTGAGCCTCGGCGCCGTTGCAGCCCGCGATGTCGACGGCCGTCCCGTTGGCGCTGTTGCCGCCGTTCACGTCCAGGCACTTTCCCGCGACTCCGGAGCGCACCTCGGCGCCCGTGGGAACCGGCGGCTTGATCCAGCCCGCCGCGTCGGCGGCCTGCACCCCCGCGTGGAAGGCGTCCGCCATCTTGCGGAAGCCGTTGTCGTTGGGGTGCAGGGCGTCGGAGAGGTCCGCGCTGGTCAGCGCGCTCATGTCCACCAGGCGTACGTGCTTGCCGGCGGCCTGTTCGGCCTGGACGATGCCGGGGATCTTGGCGTTGAACGCGGGCCGGTTGGCCTCGTCACTGCCACTGGTGGAGACGATGACGGTGCCGACGAGGACGGTCGCGTCGGGGGCGTCGCGGGTGATCTGGTCGATGAGCGCGTGGAGCCGGTCGGGCGCCGTCGGGATCTGGTAGTTGCCGTTGAGGTCGTTGGTGCCGATCTCCAGGGTGATCACGTTGGGGCGGTAGCGGGCCAGCACGGAGTCGGCGATGCCGGCGATCTGGTCGATCCGCCAGCCGGAATGTCCTTCGTTGTCCGGGTCGGACATGGTGCCGTTGCGGCCCGAACCGACGAAGTCCAGGGTGTGACCGTCGGCCGCCAGTCGGTTCCCCAGGAAGGCGCGGTAGCTGTTCCCGGACGGGCTGCCGACGCCCCAGGTGATCGAGTCGCCCAACGGCATCAGCCGCAGGGCGGTGGGCGCGGCGGCGGCCCGTACGGTGGAGGGCGGCGCCCCGGTGCCGGTGGCGGCCGCCGCGGGCAACGCGGTGCCGGCACCGATCGCGGCCGTCAGCGCGGCGGCCAGGAGTGCCGAGTGCTTCTTCATCTGCGTTCCTCACTGGTGCGGGACAGTGGGTGGGGGTGAACGAGCTGGGAGCCCTCGTCGAGATACGGCGCGGTGGTGCGCCGGTTGTCGTACGTCGGAGCCGGTCAGGTCGTGTCCGGGCAGGTCAGCTGAGGCTCCATTGCTGGTTGGACTGGCCGTTGCACGGCCAGAGTTCGGCCAGGGCGCCGTCGGCCGTGGAGGCGCCGGTGACGTCGAGGCAGAGGCCTGACTGGACGCCCGTGACAGTGCCGTCGGAGTTCACCTGCCACTGCTGGTTGGCGCCGCCGTTGCAGGGCCAGGTCACCACCTTGGTGCCGGCGGAGGTCTGGTTGTCGTACGCGTCCAGGCACATCTGGCTGCTGCCGCTGTATACGGTCAGCTGGTTGGAGGAGGTGCGGGTCCAGGCCTGGTTGGCGCCGCCGCTGCAGTCCCAGATCTGCAGCTGCGTACCGGCCGTGGTGGACGAGTTCGGCACGTCCAGGCATTTGCCCGCGCCCACCGCGTGCAGCGCGCCGGTGCTCGTCCCGCCCCCGGAGGAATTGCTGTATCCGGCCGCGGTGATGTTGGCCTGGACGGCGTTCTCGGTGGCGTCCGACGGGTAGCCGGAGGTCATCACGCCCTCGTAGAACGTGCCTTGGGCGCCCTTGCTGTTGTCGCCGCCGGTGCCCAGGATGATGGCCCCCTGCTTGCGCATCGGGTTGTAGCCCGAGACGTTGGGGCGCGGACCGTCGTAGAAGGTGGACAGGCCACCGGACTGCGCGTTGCCGCCGCGGATCGCCCAGTGGTTCGCCCCGCCTTTGATGATGGCGGTCGTGTACCGGTAGTTGATCGTCGGATCGCCGGCGTTGTAGTGCTGGTTGACCCCGGAGAACAGTCCGTTCTCCAGGTCGGCCATGATCCAGGGGCCGTTGCCGCTGCCGTAGCCCCAGACCCGGATGTTGCCGAAGTAGATGGCTTCCATCGTGCCGTTGCCGTCGTCGTTGCTGTTCGTTTCGGCGTTGCCGTAGTCGAAGCAGCAGCCGCCGTTGTAGTGCGTGCCGTCGAAGATCGCGTACATGCCCTCGGCGTTGTCCCCGGTGGCGATGCCGTTGGTGTGGTTGTTCCGGTAGCCGGTGCCCTGTGCCACATAGACGCCGTAGGCCTTGTGGCCGCCCACCGTGGTGGGCGCGGAGGTCGCGTTCGCGAGGTTGTCGGGGCCGCCCGCGGCACCGCCCCCGGGCGCCTGGGTGAGGTTGTTGCCGCGCCCGGACTGGTCGTAGATGATCGTGATCAGGCAGGTCGTCCCGGAGCAGAACGAGTCCTGGGCGGTGGCGTCGGCGTACCCGCCCGCGCTCACGACGCCGATGTTCCGGGTGGTGTTGTCCGAGGCGCGCCGCACCTGGTACAGAGGCCCGTTGTACGAGGCGTACAACGCCCGTGTCGTGCTGTGCGCCGCCACGCAGGGTGTGCCGCCGGCCGCGTAGATGTCGCACGGCCCGGAGGTGTCGGCTCGGGCCGTGCCCGCCGTGGCCGTGGCGCCGGCCAGCGTTCCGGCCACCAGCAGGGCCGCGGCCCCCGCACGGACGAACACTTTCGACCGCGAGCCGGGCGGCGGAGGGACTTGTGCCCGGTACGGCGCATCGTCCGGCCTGTCACGACGTCGTACCGCCGCGATTAGCCGTCGCACGCCACCGCGCCCGGACAGCAGGTGGCGTCCTTCACGTACGGTTCCCATCCGATCTCCTACCTGCAGACGCGACCCGATCGGGTCGTGTGGGGGGCGCTGACATTCCGGAAGCGCTTCGAGGTGCTGTGTGTGCAGTGAGATTGCAGAGAGGTTTCGGGGGGAGACGGTGCACCCGGCTTCACTGGCTGTCAAGGGTCTGAGAACTGTTGTCGCGAACTGTGTCGCGGAATCGGTTCGACGGCCGATTACCGCTGCTCGGGACCGACGACCGCTCGAAAGCTTTCGATGCCGAGGGCACCCGGGTCGGGGCGTGGCCCCCGGCGGAGTGGTGGGCCGCGCGGGCAGGGCCGACGGCCGGGTCCGGCTCGCCGGCTTCCTCCACATCATGCCTGTGAGCAGGGATGCAGCGTCTAGCGGATACGAGGGAGAGCCGGTCCGCGACAGCACCGGGTGAAGCGGCGGGGCCTCGGCCCGCGCGTCGGGGTCGCTTTCGCCGCGCGATGGGCCGTTGACCCCGTACTCCCCCGGTCGTACCATCCCGTCGAAGCGCTTCCGTGGAATCGGTTCGCACCGGGCTCGGAGCGCCTTGATCCCCTTGCTCAAGATCTTGATTCGCGCAAGCTATCCTGTCGATCCGCGGGTGGGATCTTGGGGAGCTGCATGAACATCGGGGAGATCGCTCGGCGCGCCGGCGTGTCACGCAGCACGGTGTCCTACGCGCTCAGCGGCAAACGACCCGTCGCGAGCAGCACCCGGAGACGTATCCAGGACGTGATCAACGAGTTGGGGTACCGCCCCAACGCGACCGCGAGGGCCCTGAAGGAGGGCCGCACCCGGACGATCGGTCTCGTCATCCCGCCGGCCGGCAAACGGCTCACCCACATGCAGCTGGACTTCGTCGCCAGTGTGGTCGACGCCGCCGCCCGGGTCGACCTGGACGTGCTGCTGTCCCCTTCCGGCGGGGATCACGACCGCTCCTTCGAGCGGTTGGTCTCGGAGAGCCGCGTGGACGGTGTCATCCTGATGGAGATCCTCCTGGAGGACCCTCGGGTGGGCCATCTGCGGGACGCCGGACTGCCCTTCGTCGGCATCGGGCACACGGCCGGCGACCAGCAGATGTCCTGGATCGACGTCGACTACGCCGGCTTGGTCCAGCACTGTGTGCGGCACCTCGCCGACCTGGGGCACCGCCGAGTGGCTCTGATCACTCGATCCGCCGAACTCGTCGCGGCCGGCTACGGTCCGGCGCGCAGGGCCAGAGACGGTTTCGAGGCCGCCGTGGCCGAGCGTGGCCTCGACGGCATCGAGGTGCCGTGCGGGGACGACGCCCGCTCGGGTCAGGCCTGCGTCGAGGCGCTCCTGCGCAGCCATCCGGATCTCACCGCTGTCACCACCATCAACGAGGCCGCCCTGCCCGGCATCCAGCGCGCGCTGGCGGACACCGGCCTCCAGGTGCCGTACGACTTCTCCATCACCGGAGTGGCGGCCAAGACGTGGGCCGAGGACTTCCGTCCGCCGCTCACGGCAGCGGACGTACCGGCCGTGGAAATGGGCGATCAAGCCGTTTCCCTGCTGGTGGAACGCATCACCACGCCGGACACCCCGCCTCGGCACATCCTGTTGACCCCGCCGATCTCGCTGCGCTCCAGCACGGCCGCCGCCCGCACCGGTCGGCGGGCGTGAGTCAACGGCGCGGCGCGCCGAGCCGGGCGGAGGGTCCAGGCCGGGGCTGACTTTTGCCACTGGCTCGGATGAGTACGCCGTCCTGGCGACGGCCATCGGCACGATCCGGCACCGGGGAGTGAGCACTCCGCCCCCGGACGCCGTCGAAGGCAAGGACGTGCGGCAGAGCCGGCGCCACCAGTCGCGGAAGCAACTGACCGCGAGGTGAAGGTCGGTGGAGAAACGGAATCCAGTGCCCGTGGAAGAGGTGAAGAAACCAGGGAAATCGACTGTGTGTTTGCCCGTTGGCCGGGCACCTGGAGCGACGGAGGTTGATAACTATGGTTCCCCTGCTTCTCGTTCTGCTGCTGGCTCTGATCCTCTTCGGCGCGGGTTTCGCGCTGAAGGCACTGTGGTGGATCGCCGTCGTGGTGCTGATCGTCTGGCTGCTCGGCTTCGTCGTGCGAACGGCGGATACCGGCGGCCGCAAGGGCCGCTGGTATCGCTGGTGACCCACCCGACGGCAGTCAGCCCGTGGGCCCCGGGAGAACCCGGGGCCCACGGGCATGTCCCGCGCGGTGAGGACGTTTTCGCCGAGACCGGCCGGACAGGACCTACACGATCAGGGCGGGCAGCGAGCGGTGGCCGTTGGAGATGAAGGAGCCGACGGGCTCCAACTCACCCTCGGGCACCGCGAGCCGCAGGGCCGGGAAACGGTCGAAGAGCGCCGGAAGCGCGATGCGCGCCTCCAAACGGCCCAGCGGGGCGCCGAGGCAGTGGTGCACGCCGTAACCGAAGGCGAGGTGTTCCTTGTCGGCGCGGGTGACGTCGAAACGGTCGGCGTCCTTCCCGTGATGCTCGGGGTCGCGGCCGGCGGCGGCGTACGCGGCGAGGATCGCCTCGCCCTTGCCGATCACCGTGCCCTCCGGCCCGCCCAGTGTGCCGAGATCGAGGTCCTCCACGGCGTAGCGCAGCGGCAGGCTGGCGACCGGCGCGTCCCACCGCAGTGTCTCCTCGACCACATCGTCCCAGGTGGCGTGTCCGGCGCGCAGCCGTGCGAGCTGTTCGGGGTGGGTGAGCAGCGCGTGGATGGCGTTGTCGATGAGGTTGACCGTGGTCTCGTGGCCGGCGCTCACCATCAGGACCAGGGTGTCGAGCAGTTCCTGTTCGCTCAGCCGGGTGCCGCCCTCCTCGTCACGGGCGGCGATGAGGCCGGAGGTCAGGTCGTCGCCGGGCGACTCCCGCTTGGCCGCGACCAGTTCGGCGAGCACGACGTACAACCGCTCGTAGGCGGCGGTCATCTCGCCCGGGTCGGCGGAGGTGTCGAAGATCCGGTCCACCAGCCGCCGCAGCTCCGGCCCCCGTTCCTCGGGCAGGCCGAACAGTTCGCTGATCACCTGGATCGGCAGTGGGTAGCAGAGTTCCTCGCGCAGGTCGACGGCACGGGAGTCACGGCCGGCCTCCTCGATCCCGTCGAGGAGTTTCCTGGTGATCTCCTCGATACGCGGCTGGAGGGCGGCCGTCCGGCGGGCGGTGAACGCCTTGGAGACAAGGACGCGCAGGCGCTTGTGGTCCCCGCCGTACGCGGTGAACATGTTCTGCACCGCGACCCAGGTGAACAGCGGCCACTGCGGGGTGATCTCCCCGGCCATGAAACGGGCCCAGTGCTGCCGGGGGTCCTTGGACACGCGCGGATCGGTGAGCAGTCGCTTGAGCAGGGCGGGACTGCTCACCGCCCAGGCCTCGACACCGCCGGGCAGCGCCACCCGGGCCGCCGGCCCGCTCTCGCGTATACGGGCGGCTTCCTCGTGGATGTCACGGCCGCTCGCATCTATGACTAAGGGGCTCGGGTTCCCCATCGGGAGCCTCCCGGTTGCTCGGACGTCGATACGGCAGTCACGCTACGCGGTGGTCATGTGCGGCAGCCAGATCGCGTGCCGTGCGCCGTCCCGTCCCAGTCGTTCGCCTTGATCGTTTTCATGGTGAGGCGGGATTCGGGACGCAGGACGGCGGCCGGACCACTGGGCGCCGACGGACGCGTTGCACACAGCGTGGTTACCGTCTCGTTAAGTGGTCACCGCTTGACGCCGGTGGCTGCCTCCGCGTTGGCTTCTCAGTCACCTGGGTCGCGCTGTTGCACCCTCACCGGTCAAGCACCAGAAGTGAGCACCCTCATGCGTCGTATCGCCGTATCCGTGGCCGTGCCCGCACTGGCCGTTTCGCTGGCCGCGTGCGGGGTGTTCGGCGGGTCGGTGAACAGCGTCAAGGCGAGGCCGGCCAAGGGCAACGACGTCACCGTGGGGTTGCTGCTGCCGGACACGGCGACCAGCCGGTACAACAAGTTCAACTACCCCATCGTCAAGGACAAGGTCGCCGAACTGACCGGTGATCGGGGCAAGGTTGAGTACGCCAACGCCGAGGCCAGCGGGGACAAACAGTACGCGCAGATGCAGAAGATGATCGATGACAAGGTCGACGTCATCCTGCTCGACGCCGTCGACTCGCACGCCATCGCCTACGAGGTGAGGAAGGCCAAGGAAGCGGGCATCCCGGTCATCGCCTACGACCGGCTCGCCGAGGGTCCGATCGACGCCTACGTCTCCTTCGACAACGAACTGGTCGGCGAGGTGCAGGGCCGCTCGCTGCTGCAGGCGCTGGGCTCGAGGGCCGGCACCTCCACCAAGATCGTCATGATCAACGGTTCGCCCATCGACCCAAACGCCAAGCAGTTCAAGGAGGCGGCACTTTCCCAGCTCAAGGGCAAGGTGACGATCGCCAGGTCCTACGACACCGCGGACTGGAATCCGCAGTTCGCCCAGACCGACATGACCGACGCGATCAACGCGATCGGAAAGGACAACATCGCCGGCGTCCTCTCCGCCGACGACGACATGGTGGCCGGCATCATCAAGGCCCTGAAGGCCGCGGGCGTCACGCCCCTGCCCCCGATCACCGGTCAGGACGCCACGCTCGACGCCGTGCGGCGGATCGTCTCCGGTGAGCAGTACATGAGCGTGTACAAGTCCTACCCGGCGGAGGCGGAGGACGCCGCGGAGATGGCCATCGACAAAGTCCAGGGCAAGGACGTGGAGTTCGACTCCCTCACCCAGGACAAGGTCAGCAGCCCCACCACCAAGGACGTCCCGAGCCAGCTCGTCCCGGTGGTCGCGCTGACGAAGGACAACATCAAGGACACGGTCGTCGCCGACGGTCTCTACAAGCTGTCCGACATCTGCACCGCCGAGTACGAGTCGGACTGCGCGGCGCTCGGACTCAAGTGAGGCCTGGCGTACCGGCACTTGACGCACATGGCTAGCCTGCCACGCATTAGACACATGTTCGCGCACGTGCGACGCCTGTTGGGCCTCTCGTGCCCAGTGGCGCTCGCGGCGACGCTCCTGGTGCCCATGCAGTCCCCAGGGCCTCTCCGGCTCGCACGACGCCACCGACGACGGCCGCTACGACAGCCGTCATCTCTACGTGGCCTCCTGGTACCTGGGCAAGTACACCTGCACGGCTTCCAGTGCGGCACGGCGGCTCTCCCGGGTCCTGTCGTACCGGATCGGTGAGTCGCTGCTGGAATGCCCGGCCCGCGGCGGTGTCTCAATCCGCCGTGGCCAGCTCCACCGCCGACACCACGTCGGCCCGGGTCGGCGCGCCGGTGGCGCGGCGCACGACGCGGCCGACGCGGTCGAGGACGAAGACGGTCGGTGTGCGCATCACCTCGAGGCGACGGACCAGGTCGAGCCGCGTCTCGGCGTCGATCTCCACATGGCGTACGCCGGGCGTCCCGGCGGCCACGCCGGCCAGCAGGCGACGGGTGCCGGGGCAGGTCGCGCACAGGGCCGTCGAGAACTGCACCAGTGTCGCCCGCTCGCCGAGCGCGACTCCCAGTTCGTCGGCGGTCAGACGCGGGGCGTCGCCCCGGCCGCCGTCGCGCAGCCTGCCGTCGCGACGGGCACGGACCAGCCCGAAGACGGTCGCTGCCACCAGTGCGACGGCGGCCACGATCAGCCCGGTCGGATCGCTCACGACGACCTCACCCGTGGCTCAGCCGGGCCCGGCCGCGGACGGCGACCAGGTAGAGCTCGCAGCCCAGGCAGTAGCCGAAGGCGGCGTTCAGAAAGGCCGCGGCGAGTGCCGCCGCGCTCGCCGCGATGCCGAGCCAGGTGGCACCGGACAGGTAGCCCGCCGCGCCGACGACCGCGAAGCCCAGGCCGACCGCCTGCGCGAAACGCGGTGGCCGCTCGTCCTCGAGCTCCCGCGGCGGCCCGAGTCGGGGACGCACCAGCCGGCGGTAGAGCCAGCCGTACGGGGACCAGCGCAGTCCTAGAATCGCCCCGAGGGCGAAGACGACGGCCTGCGCCGCGAGCAGCACGCCGCTGCCGGTGGCCAGGACCAGCAGGAGGACGAGGGTGGTGAGGGCGGCGGCGAAGCGCGGCCCGCGCGGGTCGATTCGGACGGGCACACGGGAGGTGCGGTCAGGCATGGCGAACTCCGGGACGATACGAACGGTTCCTGGGGAATCGGGCGCGCGGTCAGCGACACGCGGCGGACCACACCCGACCGAAGTCGATGTGAGCCCTGATGACCAGGAACGTCGCGGAGTACATGTCGCCATTGCAGCAGTCACCCCCGCCGTGGTCAATCACCGCCCACCTGCCGGACATACGGGCGGGTCGAAGCGACCGACGGGGGGCCGGGTGGATGTCACCGAGCGCGAGCTGACGGACCCCTGGGAAGGCGTCCTGGCCGCTCCCGTCGCCGGCGGTGACATCGGTGTGCTGGTCCTGGCGGGGTCCAGCGGGCGCATCGAACGGGAGAGGGTCCGGCTGCTCGCCCGGCAGGGCATGACGACCCTGTCGATCCGCTGGTTCGGTGGGCCGGGGCAGTCCCCGGGGATCTGCGAGATCCCGTTGGAGACGTTCACCGCCGCTGTGGACTTCCTCCGCTCGCACGGGGCGCGGCGCATCGGCGTCCTGGGCACTTCCAAGGGGGCTGAGGCGGCTCTGCTCACCGCGGTGCACGATGCGCGCGTGGACGCTGTCGTCGCGATGTCGCCCACGGCGCGGGTCTGGTGCAACGTCGGACCGGGGCGTGACGGAACACAGCACCCTTGTCGATCGTCCTGGACCTGGCGGGGGCGGGCGCTTCCTTTCGTCCCCATGGACGACTCCTGGACCCCCGCCGAGGCGGACGGTGAGCCGGTCGCCATCCGTGGGTGGTACGAACTGAGCGAGCGGACGTTTGCCGGACTGCTCCCCGCGGCGGGGATCCCCGTGGAGACCGCGCGGGCGGATCTGCTGCTGGTGGCGGGCGGCGACGACGCGATGTGGCCGTCTCTTCCCTTCGCCGAGCAGCTGGCCCGACGCCGGCGCTCGGCCGGGGCCACGGTGCGTCTGATCGCCCGCCACGACGCCGGCCACCGGCCCCGTTTTCCCGACGAGAGCCCGGCGTCGCCCTCCCCGCGCTTCCGGTACGGGGGCACACCCGAGGCGGACGCGCTTCTGGGGGCGGCCGCCTGGCCGCACGTACTCGACATGCTCCGCGGCGGGGGCTGACCCTTCAGCCGCCCGCCCGCGGCCCCTGATGGCCGGCCGTGCGTGTGGTGAGGTCGTCGTCCGTGATGGGGCGGACCACTCGGCAAGGTGTTCCGAGGGCGACGGTCATCGGGGGAATGCTGCGACTGACGACGCTGCCGGCGCCGATGACCGACCCGTAGCCGATACGGACGCCCGGCAGGACCACCGCGTTGCTGCCGATCCACACCTTGTCCTCGATCACGATCGGTTCGGAGAACCGCCCGAAGTCGGCGCGCCGCGAGGGATGTACCGGGTGGCCCGTCGTGGTCAGTGTCACGCTGGGAGCGATCATGACACCGTTGCCTATGCGGATGTCCACGTCGTCGACGAAGGTCAGGTTCACGTTCCCGAAGAAGTCGTCGCCGATGTGCACGTTGCTGCCGAAGCCGGCGTGGAACGGCGGCAGCAGCACCGTGCGTTCACCGACCGAGCCGAAGATCGAGACGAGCAGGGCCCGGCGCTTGTCGGTTTCGCTCGGTGGTGTCCGGTTGTACTCGAAGATCTGGTCCGTGCGCCGCCGAGAGCCCTGAAAGGCCGCCTCCGACTCGGTATAGACGAGCCCCTTGGCGATCCGGGCCAGCACCTCTTCCTCATGAGGGTCTGTCACGCGGGACGCTCCCTTCGAGGCCGTTGCGGTCGAGTGCCGCTCGGATCCGGCCGAGCCACTGCGTACCCAGTCGTCGCCCGTCCGGGAACTGGTCGCCACGGTCCCAGCGCCACGTCGTGATCATCGCCAGCACGAGGATCCGGCATTCACGCAGCACGTCCGGATCGGCACCCGGACAGTGCTCGCCCACCTCTTCGGGCGCATGGGCGAGGTCGAATTCGACGGGCCCGCGGCAGCACGTCTCGAAGTCGATGAACAGCGGCCCGTTCTTCGTGGTGAGCAGGTTGCCCGGGTGCGGCTCACCGTGCAGCACCTGCTCGGCGCCGCCGCGCTCGCCAATCCTTCGTGTCAGGTTTCGCAGTGTGCCGCTGAGCAGTTCCCGGTCCGCGTCGGCGAGCGCCGGAGTGTGGTCACGATTCGCCAGGAGTCGTTGGGCCTGCTCGACCCGGTCCGTGAAGTGCGGTACCGGCACGTCGAGTCGGCGCATGCCGGCGTGCAGCCGCTCAAGTGCGTCGGCGTAGCCGGCTGCTGGGACCTCGTGGGGTGGCACGGGTTCGTAGTAGGTCCAGAACGTGACCACGAAGCCGTCGCGCTCATGGACGCGTGGCTCCACCCGAGGCTCGACGGCGGCCACCGGGCATCCGGACGCGGCGAGCCGCCGGGCGATCTCGATCTCGAAGCGGGCGACCTGATGCGCGACGGGTGCCACCCGGGCCAGGACGTCACAGGGCAGCAGACGCAGGGTGAGCTTGTTCGAGTCGTGGAGAACGATCGCGTCGTCGGCCGTCAGGCCCAGTGACGAGGCGGTCGACATGGCCGCGGCCACCGCACGCGGGACCTCTGACGCCTGCATCGTGGGCCGGCCCCTCTCCGTCGAGCGCCGCCACGGCTCTTCAAGCGGTGCGCCGTGCGTGTGCGCACCCTACCAAGGGCGCGACCGGTGTCGGGCCGAGCGGGCCGTTGACGTCGAGTAGATACTGAGTGTAGACACTGAGGTATGACTGTCCCTCTGGCGCTCCTCGGCCTCCTCGAACGGGAGTCGAGCCACGGTTACGACCTCAAGCGCGACTACGACACCTACTTCGGCCGGGGCAAGCCACTGCCCGCCGGCCAGGTCTACTCGACCCTCGGCCGCCTGGCCCGCGACGGGAAGGTCGAGGTCGGCGAGACCGAGCCCGGGTCGGGGCCGGACCGCAAGCGCTACGTGATCACCGAGTTGGGGGTCACGGAGGTCGAGAGCTGGCTGACCGAACCGGTCGCCGGTGAACCGCACCTGCAGACGGTGCTGTTCACCAAGGTCGTACTGGCGCTGCTGCTGGAGCGCGACCCCCGCGCGTACCTCGACGTCCAGCGCGCCGCGCACATGGAGCGGATGCGCGAGCTGACCGAACTGCGCCGGACCGGCAGCACGATCGACTCGCTCCTCGCCGACCACGGCGTGTACCACCTGGAGGCCGATCTGCGCTGGATCGACCAGACCGTTGCGCGGCTCGCCGCCCTGACCGCGGAGGTGCGCTCATGAGTTCGGACGAGGGCTTCCTCGTAGAGGCGAGGAACGCCGTCCTGTCGTTCGGGCAGACGCCCGCGCTGCAGGGCGCGAACCTCTCCGCCCGGGCCGGGGAGATCCTCGCCGTCACCGGCCCGAGCGGCTCCGGCAAGTCCACGCTGCTGCACTGCCTGGCCGGGATCCTCGTACCCGACTCCGGCGAGATCTGGTTCGACGGCCGCCGCGTCGACACCCAGCGCGAGCCCGAGCGCAGCGCGTTACGCCGAGACCACTTCGGATTCGTCTTCCAGTTCGGTCAACTCGTCCCCGAGCTGACCGCCGAGGAGAACGTCGCCCTGCCGCTGCTGCTCGCCAAGTCCCGCCGGGCGAGCGCGCTGGCCGAGGCCCGGCCGTGGTTCGCCCGGCTCGGCCTGGACGGTCTGGAGGGGCGCCGGTCCGGGGAACTCTCCGGTGGACAGGCACAGCGTGTCGCCCTGGCCCGCGCCCTGGTCTCCCGGCCCAAGGTGCTGTTCGCCGACGAGCCGACCGGGGCCCTCGACTCGCTCACCGGCGAGCACGTGATGGACCTGCTGGTCACATCCGTTCGCGAGGAGGGCACCACCGTCGTGCTCGTCACCCATGAGCCACGGGTGGCCGCCTTCGCGAACCGCGAGGTCATCGTCCGCGACGGCAAGGTGACACCGCTGTACGTCGAACGGCTCACCTCGTGATCCGCCTCGGCCTGCGCCTCACCCTGAGCGGCGGCAGGGAGGCCGCCGCCCGCCTCGCCGTCATCGCGGCCGCCGTCGCCCTCGGCGTCGGCCTGCTGCTGAGCATCCTGGCGGCCCTCAACGCCACCGCCACCCAGAACGGCCGGAACGCGTGGCTCAACACCGGCTCCGGTACGAGCGCTTCGGGCCGGCCGGCGGCGAGGGCCGGTACGGACCCGCTGTGGTGGCTGCTTCGGGCGGACCGTTTCGACGGCAAGGTCGTCGGACGTGTCGACGTCGCCGCCACCGGCCCCGACTCCCCTGTCCCGCCGGGGCTTTCACGCCTTCCCGGACCGGGCGAGTACTACGTCTCACCGGCTCTCGGCAGGCTCCTCCACGACACCCCGGCAGCCGAACTCGCCGCCCGCTCCCCCGGCCGTGAGATCGGCACGGTCGGCAAGGCGGCGCTCCCCGGCCCCGACTCCCTGATCATCGTCATCGGCCACCGGCCCGACCAGCTCGCGAAGCAGCCCGACGCCGCCCGGGTCACCTCGATCACCACCGTCGCCCCCAGCGACTGCAACGGCACGAACTGCACGGTCAGGGCGGGCATCGACAACAGGGGCGTCAAACTCATCCTGTCCGTCGCGGGCACCGCCCTGATCTTCCCCGTGCTCATCCTCATCGGCACGGCCACCCGGCTGGCAGCCGCCCGCCGTGAGCAGCGCTTCGCCGCGATGCGCCTGGTGGGCGCCACTCCGCGGCAGATCTCCTTGCTCTCCGCCGTCGAATCGACGGCCGCCGCGGTCATCGGCACGGCCGTCGGCTTCGGCCTCTTCTTCCTGTTCCGTACGCAGTTGGCGGCGGCCAACCTGACGCGCACGCCGTACTTCGCCGACGACCTCGCGCTCCGCGCCGGCGACATCCTGCTCGTGGCCGTCGCCGTCCCGGTGGGAGCCGCGATCGCGGCCCGGATCGCCCTGCGCCGTGTGCAGGTGTCCCCGCTCGGTGTCACCCGGCGCGTCACTCCGCGCCCGCCGCGTGTCCACCGGGTGCTCCCGCTGGTCGCCGGCATCGCCGAACTCTCGTACGTCATCGGCCGAGTGCCCAAGAGCTCCGACGGACAGGTCTGGGTCTTCGTCCCGGGAATGCTGCTGGTCCTGACCGGACTCGTCATCGCCGGCCCCTGGCTGACCATGGCCGGGGCCCGCGTCCTGGCCCGGGGCACCAGCCGGCCCGCGCTGCTGGTCGCGGGGCGGCGACTCGCGGACGACCCGAAGGCCGGCTTCCGCGCGGTCAGCGGGCTGGTCCTCGCCCTGTGCGTCACCAGCGCGACCGTCGGGATCATCGGCTCGCTCGACGCCGAGCGCGGCACGCCGCGGGCCGGCCGGGCGGTCGCCGGCGCCCTGGACGCCACCTACGTGCACGGCTTGAACCCTGCCACCGGACGCCCGCTGGGCGGCGTGCGCCCGCTCTCGAAGGCCGCGCTCGACGACCTGAACTCCGTACCGGGCGTCACGGGCGTGCTGATGATCCACGCGAACCCGCTCCGCACCACGGACCCGTCCCGTCCCGGTCCGGCAGCCTCCGGGAAACCACCGCTGGCAGGCCTGGCCTCATGCGCGGAACTGGCGAAGATGCCGGCCCACGGCACATGCTCCCCCGGAGCCCGGACGGCGTCGGTCGCCGAGAACTTCGGCAGCTTCGGCACGTACGACTGGCAGCACTGGCCCTCCACATGGCCCGCCGCCGGCATCTCCGCCCAGCGCCTGGACCGCCTCCCCGTCAAGGAGATCGTCGTGGCCACCGACGGGTCGACGCCGGCGATCGAACGCGCGCGCACCATCCTGGCGAACACGTACCCCGACCAGGACGTCCCCCGGACCGTCAGCGAGGACCACTCCGAAGCGGATGCGCAACTCGCCGGATACCAGCAGCTGGCCAACGTGGTCATCCTCATCAGTTTCCCCATCGCCGGCTGCAGCCTGGCGGTGAGCGTGGCCGGGGGCCTGCGTGACCGCAAGCGTCCCTTCAGCCTGCTGCGGCTGACCGGCACACCGATCGGGATGCTGCGGCGGGTGGTGCTCCTGGAGAGCGCGGTCCCGCTCCTGGTGGTCTCCCTCGTGGCGATCGGCATGGGGTTCCTGGCCGCCCAGCTGTACGTCCAGGCACAGTTCGGGTACTCGATCAGCCCACCGGGGATCGGCTACTACGCGATCGTGCTGGCCGGGCTCGCCGCCTCGCTGGGGGTCATTGCATCCACGATGCCGCTGCTCAGACGCATCACGGGACCAGAAACGGCACGCAACGAGTAGCAGGGACCGAAGACGGCGCGGTCAGGCGGTGGCCGTGGCCGGCGAGTCCGGCCGCCGCGGCCGGCGCCGCGGTGCCGTCGACACGCTGAGCACCATCGTGAGACCCCCGCCGGGTGTGTCCTCGGCGCTCACGGTCCCGACGATGGCCTCCGCGAAACCGCGGGCGACCGCGAGGCCGAGTCCGACGCCGTTGCCGCGCGGGGAGTCGCCGTAGCGCTGGAAGGGTTCGAAGATGCGCTCCTTGGCGTCGTCGGGCACGCCGGGGCCGCGGTCCACGACCCGCACCTCGACCCGATCCGCGATGGCGCTCGCCGACACGAGGACCCTCTCCCCCGGCGGGCTGTCCGGCGCCACCAACCTCTCCGCCGACAACAAGGTCCTCGTCCAGCAGGTGAAGGACTCCAAGGCCGCCGTCATCAAGGACAACTCGGTGCCCGGCTACACCGTGGAGGCGTCCCAGGTGAGCACACCGACCGCGGAGAAGGCGAGCACGCCACGCAGGTAGGCGGGCCAGCGCATCTCGGTGTCGGGGTCGGCACCGATGCCCCGGTAGATCCACTTCCCGACCCGCCAGTGCTTGTCGGAGGAGCAGACCTTGGCCATGTAGGTGCCGAGGGGAATGCAGGCGAGGGCCAACGCGCCTATGAGGGCGAGCAGTTGGAGAACGCCTGCGAGTACGGGACCCATGTCGTGGCTCAGAACCTCTCCGGGAGGATCAGGGCGAGGACGAGATAGCCCAGCAGGGCGACGGCCACGACCAGGCCGACGATGTTCTCGGCGGTCACAGCTTGGTCACCCCCTTGGCGACGAGGGCCACCAGCGCGAAGGACGCGATCACGGTGACGACGAAGGCCAGATCGGCCATCGCGGACTCCTGGAGTGAGGTTCGGAGAAGACGGACGGTTAGGGGAAACCGCCTCTCCGACCGGATTCGACCACCCGTTGACGGCCCCCTTACGGCGTCCCCCACGGCTTTGACGGGTCTCTTACGCCGGTGCGTGAGGGAGCGGTCCGGCCGGCGGGTGCGCAGGTCACGGCCGCGCCGTAGCCCGGTCGGATGTGCGGGCCCGGCACGGGGAATGGGAAACTCGGGTGTGCTGCCCGCACGCCCGCCCGACGCCGACCGAGGGAGACCCGATGTGCCGTCTGTTCGGCCTCAGCAGCGCCCCACAGCGCACGCACGCCACCTTCTGGCTGCTGGACGCGCCCGACAGCCTCAACGACCAGAGTCACCATGACCCCGACGGCACGGGACTCGGCTACTTCGACGCCGACGGCACCCCGCAGGTCCACAAGGCGCCCATGGCCGCCTACCAGGACCGCGTCTTCGCCGAGGAGGCCAAGCAGGTGCAGTCCGAGACCTTCCTCGCCCACATCCGCTTCGCCTCGACCGGCGACCTGACGACCCGCAACACCCATCCCTTCGAGCAGGACGGCCGCCTGTTCGCGCACAACGGCGTCGTCGAGGGCCTCGACGCCCTGGACGCGCACCTCGGCGAGGACCGGTCACTGGTCCACGGCGACACCGACTCCGAGCGGTTCTTCGCCCTGATCACCCGGGAGATCCGGGCCGCCGGCGGCGACGTCGCGGCGGGCGTCGAACAGGCCGCGCACTGGATCGCCGAGAACCTGCCCCTCTACTCCCTCAACCTCATTCTCACCACGACCGACGAGCTGTGGGCACTGCGCTATCCCGACACCCACCACCTGTACGCGCTCCAGCGCCCGGCGGGCGGCCCGCACGGCACCCGCCACCTCGACCACTGCGGCACCGCCCGACGTATGCGCGTCCACTCCGCCGCCCTGTCCGACACGCCCTGCGTCGTGATCGCCAGCGAACGCATGGACGACAACCCCCAATGGCGTCCCATGGCACCGGGGGAACTGCTGCACGTCGGCCCGGACCTTCAGGTCACCAGCCGCGTCGTCCTGCCCGACGCCCCGGCACACCGGCTCACCCTGGACGATCTGCGGCCGGACGCCGCCGCCTCGCAGACCGCCGCCTGACGGGTTCTCCGTGCCTTCCGGCCGGGCGGACCATCATGGAAGGGTGCCGCACCACGCACTGCTCACCCTCGGCCACGGCACGGCGGACCGCGAACGGCTGGCCGCGCTGCTGCTCGGCGCGCACGTGAGGGCGGTGGTCGATGTGCGGACGGCGCCGGGCAGCAGGCGCAATCCCGATGTCGGCCGGGAGCGGCTGCGGCAGTGGCTGCCGCCGTACGGGATCACCTACCGCTGGGAAGGACGACTGGGAGGCTTCCGCAGGACGGCTCCCGACTCACCCGATGTGGTCTGGCGCAACGACTCTTTTCGCGGTTACGC
Organism: Streptomyces sp. NPDC006739; assembly: GCF_042869815.1. Taxonomy (NCBI): domain Bacteria; kingdom Bacillati; phylum Actinomycetota; class Actinomycetes; order Kitasatosporales; family Streptomycetaceae; genus Streptomyces; species Streptomyces sp. NPDC006739. The sequence goes on along the minus strand of NZ_JBIAGM010000030.1, from coordinate 31,638 downwards.
GGGCCACACCCGCACCCCGGAGTTCCTCGTCGCGATGGACGAGCTGCTGGCGGACGCGGCCGGGACGCCGACCGCTGTCATGTGCAGCGAGACGGTCTGGTGGCGCTGCCACCGCCGGATCATCGCCGATTTCGCCGTCCTGGCCCGCCAGGTGCCGGTCCTGCACCTGATGCACGACGGCCGGCTCACTCCCCACACGCCGACGGCCGGGGTGCGGCTGCGCGAGGACGGACTGCTCGTCTACGACATCACGGCCTGAGCCCGCCGGGACGCGCGCAGGTCACGGCTGCTGGTAGCGGGAGGCGAGGCCCGAGCGACGGCCGCCGGTGAGCACGGCGGTCTCGGCGGCGAGGAGCGCGTCCAATGCCGTGGACCGGTCCTCCAGGCCGGGGACACAGATCGTCTCGCCCAGGCGGAGCCCGGTAAGGCCGGCGCGCGCGACATCCTCGGCGCTCATGGCGACGGGGACGGTCTGTCCCGAACCCTGGTCGAACTCGGTGTCCACCGGGCCGGGGAGGACCACCTGGGTGCGGATCGCGGTGTCGGCGAGTTCGTGGCCCAGGGTGCGGGTGAAGGCCACGGTGGCGGCCTTGGCCGCGGCGTAGAGGGTACGGCGGGGCATGCGCGGGTCGGTCTGGCCGGCGCTGAGGGCGAGCAGCGAGGCGACGGTGACGACCGTCCCCTCGTCGGCAGCGAGCATGCCGGGGAGTGCGGCGCGGACGAGTTGGACGTGCGCCGTGGCGTTGAGGGTGAGCAGGTCGTCGATCTCGGCCGGTCCTACGTCGATGAGCGGGGCGTAGCCGCCGGCGCCCGCGTTGCTGATCAGCAGGCGGACGTCTCCGGCGCCCAGGCGGGCCGTCACCGCGGCGATGCCCTCGCGAGTGGCGAGGTCGGCGGGAAGGGCCTCCACGGCGGCACCGGCCTTGCGGAGCTCGTCGGCCAGGTCCTGCAGCCGGTCGGCGCGGCGGGCCACCAGGACGAAGTCCGCGTCGGCCGCGAGGAGGCGGGCGTAGGCGGCGCCGATTCCGGAGGAGGCGCCAGTGATCAGGGCAAGAGTGCGAGTCATGCGCTTCACTGTAGGCAAGAATCTGATAACCATCAAGCACTTGATACTATGGAAAAGCTGTAGCCATGTCGGTCATGAGCCAAACGCTTGACACGCATGAAGTGCCGTATGCTCCCCGTGTGATACGCGACGACGAGGAGCCTGTCGGGCTCGACGCGCTGGACCGGGTGACCTGGGCGTTGCGCCGGGCGGAGCTGGCGGTGCAGACACTCAAGGAACAGCGCCTGCGCCCGTTGGGCATGGCGGCAGCGCACTACACGCTCCTGATGTCGGTGCACGCCGAACCCGGACTGGCCGGCGCCGAGCTGGCCCGTCGCCTCAACGTCACCCCCCAGGCCATCGCCTCACTGGTGGCGCGGCTGGAAGGCCGCGGGCAGCTGGAGCGACGCGAGCACCCCCGCCACCGGCATGTGCAGGAGCTGCACCTCACCGACGCCGGACGGGAGACGCTGCGCGCCGCCGACCGAGTGATCGCCGACATCGAGCGGCACATCACCGATGCTCTCGGACCGGACGGGACCACGCGACTGCGGGGACTGCTCAACGATGTGGCGAAGACGGTCCGCGACGCCTGACCCACCGCGCCGGCACGCGCGTTCGCCAGGTCCGAGGCTGGGCAGGATCTCTCCCCCTCACAGCGCCGGGCTTCTGTGCCAGGCTGCAAGGCATGAACCGCAACCCTCATCTGAACGAGCTGGGTGAGTTTCTCAAGGCCCGCCGTGCCGAGCTGAGCCCGTCCGATGTCGGACTCCGCGGCGGGCGACGACGGCGTGTGAGCGGTCTGCGCCGTGAGGAAGTGGCCCTTCTCGCCGCGATCAGCACCGAGTACTACACGCGGATCGAGCAGGGGCGTCTTCAGGCATCGGCTCCCCTTCTGCACGAGATCGCCCAGGTGCTCCGCCTGAACGACGACCAGCGCACCTACCTCTTCGACCTCGCGGCGAAGGAGCGGGTGCGTCCGGCGACACCAGGTGATCGCCAGCAGGTGGATGCACAGTTGCAGCGCATGCTGGACGACCTCACGGCCACTCCGGCCTTCGTCATCGGCCGACGCACCGACATCCTCGGCTGGAACCAGCTCGCCGCCGCCCTGTGGACCGACTTCGGCCGCTACCCCGAGCAGGAGTGGGTGTTCGTCCGGCTGCTCTTCACCGAACCCTGGATGCGCGACCTGTACGCCGACTGGGAGGAGGTCACCCGGCTGGCGATCGCCCAGCTGCGCATGGAGAGCGCGCGCTACCCCGACGACCGGCGCCTCACCGCTCTGGTCGAGGAACTCTCCGCCCGCGACGCGCAGTTCCGGCAGTGGTGGACCGCACACGACGTCGCGACACGCGGCAAGGGCACCAAGAAGCTGCGTCACCCGGTGGTCGGTGAGCTGACGCTCGACTGGAACACGCTCACCTGCGGCACGGACCCCGACCAGCACATCATCGTGTGGAACGCCGCGCCGGGTTCCCCCTCCCACGACGGACTGCGGCTGCTGGCCTCCTGGACCGCGGGCCGGAAACGGTCCCGGTCCGACACCGTCGTCTGAGCCCGGTGCGGGAATACCTTGTCTTCGCGAGGGGGGTACGGATTTCTCCCCTGGATAAGCGATTCCAGGATGCGGTTCTCCCCTTTGCCGGTGCCCGCGAGGGCGGCAGGATCGATGACGTGTTCGGCGGCCGGGCGGGAAAGAGTCGTCTTCCGCATTCCGGGAGCGATGGCGTTCCATGCCGGGCGGCCCGACGGCATGACCGCGATGACCCAGCGACGAGACTGTGAGAGAGCACCATGCGAGCCACCATCATCCACGCACCGGGCGACATCCGGGTGGAGAACGTCCCCGAACCGACGATCAAGGCACCGACGGACGCCGTCATCCGTACCGTCGCCACCTGCGTGTGCGGCTCGGACCTGTGGACCTACCGGGGCATCAACCCGGTCACCCAGCCCCAGTCGATCGGCCACGAGTACGTCGGCATCGTCGAGGAGACCGGCAGCGACGTAAGGAACGTCAAGCCCGGGCAGTTCGTCATCGGCTCCTTCATCGCCTCCGACAACACCTGCCCGAACTGCCGGGCCGGCTACCAGACCAACTGCCTGCACCGGGACTTCCCGGGCGGCTGCCAGGCCGAGTACGTCCGCGTCCCCCTCGCCGACGGCACGCTCGTCGCCACCCCGGAGCAGCCGGCCCAGGAACTGATCCCGGACCTGCTGACCCTGTCCGACGTCATGGGCACCGGCTGGTACGCCGCCCGGGCCGCCGAGGTCGGGCCCGGCTCGACGGCCGTGGTCGTCGGTGACGGCGCGGTCGGCCTGTGCGGCGTCATCGCCGCGAAGGAGCTGGGCGCCGAGCGCATCATCGCGATGAGCCGGCACGAGTCCCGGCAGAAGCTGGCCCTGGAGTTCGGCGCCACCGACATCGTCACCGAGCGGGGTGACGAAGGCGTTGCCCGCGTCAAGGAAATGACGGATGGCGTCGGCGCCGACTCGGTCCTCGAATGCGTGGGCACGCAGCAGTCCATGCACCAGGCGCTGCGGTCCACCCGCCCAGGCGGCAACGTCGGCTTCGTCGGCATGCCCCATGACGTGGCCGTCGACGGCCAGGAGCTGTTCTTCTCCCACGTCGGCCTGCGCGGCGGCCCCGCCCCGGTGCGCGCCTACCTCCCCGACCTGATCGACCGCGTCCTCGGCGGCCGTATCCACCCGGGCGAGGTCTTCGACCTCACCCTGCCCCTGGACGAGGTCGCCGAAGGGTACAAGGCCATGGACGAGCGCCGCGCCATCAAGGCACTGCTGCGTCCGTGACCGGGCGCGATCACGGCTCGTCGGTGCCGGGCGGCGCCCCGAAGCCGTGGATCACGGAAACTGGAGCACCACCGATGACGGCATGGACGAGCGACGAGTTCCACCGCATCGCGGCCGCCGAGGAGTTGCCCTCGGGCCGCGCGGCCGGCAGACACAGGATCAGGAACTCGTCATGGGAGACACCGAGCGCTCCTTGACGACGGTACGCAGCCGCTGCTCCACCGCACCCGTCGCTGCCAGCAGAAGCATCCAGGCGTACAGGTTGTCCAATTTTGGAAGATCCGGTTGTCCAATTTCGAATGACACGCTAGCGTCGGCCATACAAATTTGGATGACTTGCTCGGCAGGAGTAGATCATGACCGTCGCCGTGGAAACCGGACTGTGGCACCTCGACACCAACGCCTCCACCGTCGCCCTGCGACACAAGACCATGTGGGGGCTGGTCACCGTGAAGGGCACCTTCGGCGCCGTCAGCGGTCAGGGCGAGGTCCGGCCCGACGGATCCGCCGTCGGCACCGTGGCCCTCGGCGCCGCCTCACTGGACACCAAGAACGCCAAGCGCGACGAACACCTGCGGTCCGCCGAGTTCCTCGACGTCGAGCGCCACCCCGAGATCACCTTCGCCGTCAGCTCAGCCGAGCGCCGGGACGGTGACACGGTGCAGGTCGTGGGCCGGCTGACCGTGCGCGGCAGCAGCAGGCCGCGCACCTTCACGGCACGCCTGACGGAGGCGAACGCCGAAGGGCTGACACTTGAGGCCGAGTTCACCGTGGACCGGGGGGAATTCGGCATCAGCTGGAACCAACTGGGCATGATGCGCGGCATGACCACGATCACGGCAACGCTCCGTTTCCTCCGGACCGGCGCCTGACGGGTCGACAAACCATCGCCTGTTCCATGAGGAGGACCACGCAAGTGTCATTGACCAACCACCGTCTCGCGGCGGCGTCCCTGGTGCTTTCCGCAGCACTGGCAGGGATGGCCGGTGCCGGGACCGCCGTGGCGAGCACGGCCCCGGTCGCCTCGGCCGCGGCGGCCCGGGCCGCGCGAACCGCCCCGGTTCCGGTCGACTTCGTGAACCTGTCCACGAGGGCTCTTCCGGCGGCCGGGCAGTCGCACACGTTCGTCGTGTCCTACCGGAACACCTCGTCGGCAGAGCAGGTCGTGGCCCCGCAGCTCCTGGTGGAGTCGCCGGACGCCGGCCCCTTCCTGACACCCGCGGACGTACGGATCGAACGGCGGAGCGCGGACGGTTCCCGGGAGGCGGTGCCCGTCGGAAGCCAGACCGGCACGCTGTTCACCGACCTCGTGGCCGCACAGCGCACCCTGCGTCCGGGCGCGACGCTCACGGAGCGGTACCGGGTCACCCCGGTTTCCCCCGGCGCCGCGGCCACGGTGCGAACGCGCGTGGCGCTGTACGGCTGACCCCGCGAAACCCCGCGATGCCAGGTCTTCCGGTCCGACGCCGTGCGCTACCGTCGGGGGCGCGCGGCGTCGCCGTGGGAGATCACGCGGCGCCGTCCCCCTGGGGGCAGCCGTGCTCTCCCGGACGGTCGGGGTGGTCGCGATCTCCAGTCCGGACCGGGGCACATCGGTAGGGGTGGTCCGGCCCGCTGATCATGGCGATGCGCCGGTGCCCCAGAGGCGAGCAGGTGCCGGGGCGTCGCCTGTCCGCCCCTCCAGTTGACGGCGCCGACGAACGGCACGCCGGCGGGGAGTTCGCCCGGCGCTCGATTGTCCGGCACGGTCGTTCTTGCTCATCCCGTCAGCCTGCTGCGGACCGCCATTCTGGCACTTCCCCCCGCAGCTGCCGGGCCGTCACGGTCTCACCCAGCCCGGCACCCAGGTCCCGGTGGCGTCGAGGCCGGCCGCCGAGGCGGCGAGGTGGGCGCGGAGGGTGGCCAGTGCCGGGTGGGGGTTGTCGCGGTGCCAGAGGAGCGAGTGCGGGTAGACGGGCGTCGGATCGGTCACCGGGATGCGGCGCAGGCCGTGGCCGGCGGGCCAGACGAGGCGCGTCCGGCCGCCCATGAAGGTGGCCAGGGCCGGGGTGTCGGCGACGGTGTCCAGGAGTGCGTCGGAGCCGAAGTTGGGGCCGGTCGCTTCGATGGTGAGGCCGAACTCGGCGACGAGGTCGTCGTAGTAGGCGGCCCACTCGGTGCCGGGGACGATGCCGGGCATCCAGATCCGGTGCCCGGCGAGCTGGGCGACGGTCACCGACCGGGAGCCGGCCAGCGCGTGGGCGGGGCCGGTGACGAGCTCGAGCGGCTCGTCGAGCACCCGGACGGCCTCGATGTCGTCGGGAAGGGGCCGGCCGGGAGCGGCGACGGCGCGGAAGGACGCGTCGATCTCACCGGACCGGATGGCGGCGACGGCCCTATCGACGTCGAACAGCATCACCACGTCGAGGTCGATCTCGGGGTGCGCGCGGTGGAAGCCGCGCATCAGGCCCGACGGCGCGACGCGTGAGGCGATGACGTCGACGCGCAGCGGGCGGCGGCCTGTGTGCACGGACGCGACCGCGCGCTCGGCGACGCGCAGCAGTTCGCGCGCGTGGGGCAGGAACGCCTGCCCGTCGATGGTCAGCTCGGCGCCGCGCGGGGAGCGGGTGAACAGCCGCACGCCGAGGCCGCGCTCCAGGGCGGCGATGCGCTTGGAGACGGCCTGCTGGGTGATCGCAAGCTCGGCGGCGGCCTCCTGGAACTGCCCCGCCTCGGCGGCGGCGACGAAGGTCCGGACGGTGTCGAGATCCATACCGGCACCCTATGGCCACAACCATTGGTTGTGACCAGAGGGTCTGCGGTTGTTTGATCCCAGGGTACGGTGCTCGCTTTGATGCTTCCGATCGCGGATCGGTTGTGCGGTGAGCGGCGACGGCATGGGGCAGGAGGCATCGGGGATGGGGGACGGGCGCCGGTGGGGAGGTCTGCTCGGACCGCGGCTGGGGCGACGGTTCGGGTGGCTCTGGGGAGCGTACGGGACCAGCGCGCTGGGCACGTGGCTCGCCTTCGGCGCGTTCCCGCTGATCGCCGTCCGGGTCCTGCACTGCGGACCGGTCGAGGTCGCCGCGCTCTCCTCCGTGGGTGCCGCGGTGGGCGCCGCCGTGGCGGTCCCGCTCGGCCCGTGGGTGGAGTTCCGCCGCAAGCGGCCGGTGCTGATCGCGATGGACCTGGTGCGGTGCGCGGCGCTGCTGACGGTTCCCGTCGCGTTCGCGCTCGGTGTGCTCACCTTCCTCCAGCTCCTGCTGGTCTCGGTCGTCGTCGCGGCGGCCGACATCACCTTCCGCGCCGCTTCCGGCGCGTACCTGAAGACGCTGCTGCCGGCCGAGGACCTGCTCGTGGCCAACGCCCGCTTCGAGTCCACGGCCTGGACGACCACGATCATCGGGCCGCCGCTGGGCGGCGCGGCGATCGGGCTCCTCGGTCCGGTGGCGACGGTGGTGGCCGACGCGGTCAGCTACCTGCTGTCGGCCGTGGGCATCGGCGCGACCGGGGGTCACGAGCCGCGGCCCGAGCGCCGTGAGGCCCCGCGCATGCGGGCCGGGGACCTGCTCGACGGCTGGCGTTACATCCTCGCCGACGCGACGCTGCGTCCGCTGTTCTTCAACACGGCCCTGTTCAACGGCCTGGTGATGGCCACCCAGCCACTGCTGGCCGTCCTGATGCTCGGTCGTCTCGGGTTCGCACCGTGGCAGTACGGCCTCGCCTTCGCCGCGCCCTCGATCGGTGGACTCCTCGGCTCACGGCTGGCCCGACCGCTCGTCACCCGGTTCGGGCAGCGGCAGGTACTGGTCGTGTCGGGGGCGCTGCGCGCGCTCTGGCCCGTCGGCCTGGCCTTCCTGGGACCGGGCACCGGGGGGCTGCTGCTGGTGATGGGCGTCGAGCTCGGGCTCATCTCCTGCTGCGGGGTCTTCAACCCGGTCTACACGACCTACCGCCTCCAGCGCACCCCGGCCGACCGGGTCACCCGCACACTGTCCGCCTGGGCGGTGACGACGAAGGCCTCGACCGCGCTCCTGACGGCCCTCTGGGGCGTGCTGGGCGGCCTGATCGGCCCCCGTACGGCCATCGGGCTGGCCGGCGTGCTCCTGCTGGCGAGCCCGCTGCTGCTCCCCCGCCGCACGGCGGCGCCGCTCTCCGAGCCGGAGCCCGCACCGAACCGCTCCTGACCGGCCGGCACGGCCGCCGGCACGGCCGGCCCGCGCCGTCGGCCGTGTCGCGGTCATCCCCAGCGGACGGCGTGGAAGAGAGTGGCGTCCGCAGGGTCGTCGATGCTGCATTCGCCGACGGTGGTGCCGCTCGCGTTGACCGAGGCCGGTGCGCACACGCCGCTGCTGCCGGGGGGCGCACCGAGGTAGGTCACCGTGCCGTCGGTGCTCCATCGCACGGCGCGCGGCTGGACGGAGCCGTGCGTCGACCGGCCGACGACGACCCCGAGGCTGTTGACGGCGTCCGCCTCTCCGCCGTCGTCGCCGCCGAGTGCCGGGAGCGCGGTGACCGTCCCGTCGGGGTTCCACCGCACCGCGGTCTTGTGGACCGGCCCCATCGGGCTGGTGCTGACGGCGGACATGCCGACGATCTCACCGTCGTCGTTGACGGCGTTGGCGCTGCCGGAGCTGTTGCCCGGCAGCACGGGCAACTGCCGCACCGCGCCGTCCGGGTTCCACCGGACCGGCCGCACGTGGAGGTTGGCGTCGAGGGAGACGCCGACGGCCACGCCGGAGTCGTTGACCCCCACGGCCCATGCCTGTCTGTCGCCGGGCAGTGAGGGAAGGGTGGTCTTGCCGCCGTCGGGGTTCCAGCGCGCGGCTCTGGTGAGACCGCTGGTCGCGTCGTAGGTCTCGCCGACGACCACACCGTTGTCGCTGACGGCCCGTGCGATGCCGCCCTTGTCACCGGGCGGCGCGCCGAGGTCGGTGACCGTTCCGTCGGTGTTCCAGCGCACCGGCTCCCCGCCGTGGGAGCCGTTCGCCTGGCCGACGACGACACCGGCGTCGTTGACCGCGAACGCCTGGCCCCCGGTGCCTCCCTGGAGGTTCGGCAGCCGGCTGATGGTGCCTTGTGCGTTCCACCGGGTGGCATAGGTGGCGTTGGCGGACAGACGCGCCCAGCCGACCGTCTTGCCGGTGTCGTTGATGCCGTTGGCGCTGCTCTGTGTCCCGCCGGGAAGGGTGCCGAGGTCGGTCGTGGCCGCCGACGCCGGTGTGGCCAGCGCGGCGACGGCGGACGCGGCCAGGCCGGTGCCCCATGCGATCTGCCGAAGAAGCCTCATGCCCGCGAGCCTGGCCGACGGCGTTCTCCGACGGCAACAGGATCTTGCGTCAGCCTGCAGGCGGAAAACCGCCGGTGGGGCACGGGCCACCGGTCGGGAAGGGGCTCCTCAGAAGGTGCGTTCGGCCACCTTGACGCGGCGGGCCGCCGTCAACGCGGCGCGCAACTGGTCGCCCGGGAGCGGCGCGGCGGCAGACCGGAGCAGGTGCTCGGCCGGCACGGCACGGTCGGCGAGGTAGATACGGGTGCAGGCGCCGGACTCCGGTTCGAAGCGCCAGCTCTCGTCCAGGGTTCCGGCGTCGACGGTGTCGAGGCCGAGCCGGTCGGTCAGCGCCGCCGGCTGGGCTTTCGCGTCGGAGTCGTCGCCGGCGACGGGCCCTGCGCCGCGGTCCGGGGCCCCGGTGGGCCGGGCGAGTTGCGGGATGTGGTGGGCCAGGATGTTGTTGAAGGCCTTGACCAGCACACCCGGAGTCGACATCGCTGCTCTACTGCTTCAGCTGGCCATACAGGGCGTCCAGGTCGGCGGACAGCTGCGACTTGACCCAGCGGGTGGTGTCGTCGGCCAGTACCTCGTGCGCCCCCGCCTCGATGCCGTCGAGCGCCGCGACCGCCACATCGCGGGGGTCGGCCTTGGGTGCGTCGACACCCGACGTCATGTCGGTGTCGACGTAGGCCACATGGAGGCCGGTCACCGCGATGCCGCGCGGCCGCAGCTCCAGGCGCAGCGAGTTGGTCTGCGACCACAGGGCGGCCTTGGAGGCGCTGTAGGGCGTGCCGTCGGCCAGCCAGGAGAGGGCGGAGTGGACGTTGAGGATGTGTCCCCCGCCGTTGCGCTCGATGACCGGCGCGAAGGCCCGGGTGAGCAGCAGCGGTCCGTAGAAGTTGGTCTCCAGGTCCCGGCGCACGTCGTCCATCGGGGAGTCGAGGTACGAGGCGCGGACCGAGGCGCCCGCGTTGTTGATCAGAATGGTGACGTCCTGGGCCTGTTCGGCGGCGGCCGCCACGGACGCCGGGTCGGTGACGTCCAGCGCGAGCGGAACGGCATCGGGATGCGTCACCGCGCGCGGGTCACGGGCCGTGGCGTAGACCTTGGCGGCGCCGCGCGTGTAGAGCTCCTCGACCAGCACCTTGCCGATGCCGCGACTGCCTCCGGTGACGAAGACGTTGGCACCCTTGATCGCTGTCACGACTACCTCCAGAAAACGGAAACCGATCGGTTTTGAACACCATAAACCGATCGGTTTCCACGCGCAAGGCCACACCTTGGTCCGCCCGTCCGGGTTTCACCGGGGGCCGCGTCAGCGCATGCCTGCCGCGTCGAGCAGCGTGACCACCGTGGGGGCGATGAGCCCCGTCAGACTGTCGGCCCCGATCCCGGCGCGGGCGCTGGCGCCGTCGAAGACCAGGCTGAGCTGCCGGGCCAGCAGGTCGGGGTCGCTCGCCCCGCCCTGTTCGGCCTCGGACCGGAAGAACGCCGTCAGGTTCGCCTTGATCCGGTGGGCCACCCGGCTGGCGGGGTGGCTCTGGTCCTTCAGTTCGATCTGAACCGCCAGGTACCGGCATCCCCTGAACTCCGGCGCACCCGCCTGCAGCTCCACTCGCTCGAAGACGTACAGGATCCGCTCGCGGGGTGACCGGCCGTCGTCCGCTCCGGGCAGGAGGGTCGCCACGAACGCGGCGGCACGCTCCTCGAGGCTCGCCGCCAGCAGTTCGTCCTTGCTCTCGAACAGCTGGTACAGGGAGCGCTTCGAGACACCCGCCGCCTTGCAGAGCGCCTCGACGCCGATGCCGACACCGTCCCGGTAGGTGAGGGTGGCCGCGGCCTCCAGCAGCCGCTCTCGGGTACTTGGCTTCACTTCGGTGGTCATACCGCGAGGTTAGCCCTGCTGCGACCGAAATGGAAACCGATCGGTTTTCGAACCTGCTCATGCCGACGTGGAGGGTGTCTCTCACCAGGGGCCCGACGCGGGACCTACGCCTCTTCGTGCGGCTCGCGGTATCCGCTTTCGACCAGCGTGCGCAGACGGCCGAGCTACTCCTCGTCGGCGGCACCGGTACCACTGATCCAGGCCACGGCGATCGCCGCGAGGAACAGGTCGTGACCCTTCACCGACGGGCGGGGCAGCGTGAGCGGGGTGTCCGCCTCCTGCGCCCTGGCCGCGGCCATGAGCGGTTCCGGCAGTCCGCCGAAGGCGCTGAAGTACTCCTCCAACGCCCGCAACCACTGCCGTAGCGCCTCGGAGGGTGTCACCGAGGCGGGCGCGATGTCCGCCTGCCGGGCGACCAGTTCCTCGGAGCGCGTCTGCAGCACGGCCGCCAGGAGCGCCTCGCGGGTGGGGAAGTGCCGGTACAACGTGCCGGGCCCGACACCCGCCTCCTTGGCCACCGCCTCCAGGGACGTACCGACCCCGTGCATCAGGAAGTGACGCCGGGCCGCTCCCAGGAGGGCGGCACGGTCGCGCCGGTCAACTTGGCCGGTGCTCGGGTGCGGTGCGGGCACACCGGCGGGATTCCGGGACCGGCTTACGTAGTGGACTGCGTGATTGCACGGATGCGGCGCCATGGCCCGTGCCCCGTACGGTGCACCAGTGAGGTCAGGCACTCCCACTGCCACGTGCCTGACGCACACCGTAAACAGGCCGGCCGTGGGGGGACTTCGGCGGGCCGCTCTCGATATCAGGGGACCCATATGCGTACACATGCCGCTGCCGCCGTCGTCTCCAGTGCCCTCGTCGTGTCCGCGCTCGCTCTTCCGGCGGCCGCTCAGGCGGCGGAGCGCCAGGGCGCGCCGGCCGGACTCGGCGCCTTCACCGCGAAGACCGCCCACCCGGACACCTCGCTGGGCGACATCACCTTCTCGAAGGCCGTCGTCAACGGCGGCCAGGACATCGTCCTCGGCGCCACCACCAAGAAGACCGTCACCGTCACCTACACCGCCACCAGTTCGAGCGGTGTCGCGCTCACGCAGGCCTTCCTCTGGCAGGGCACCGACAGCTCCAGCACGGACACCATCACTGGCTCCCTGGGCACCGACACCGACCCCGCCTGCACCGAGTCGACGACCCGGACCGGCGTCTACAGCTGCACGGCCGTCTTCCACATCGCCGCGGCCTCCGATCTGAAGCACAACGGCGTCGCCGGGACCTGGAAGGTGTTCCTCGGCGGCTACGACCTCTACGCGAACGCCAGTTACAACGACGACGTCACCACCGCCAGGATCAAGGAAGCCTCCCAGCTGACCCTCGCCGCGACCCCGAAGTCCGTGAAGAAGGGCAGGACCATCACCGTCACCGGCCGGCTGCAGCACGCCGACTGGAACCACGGCACGTACGCCGGCCACCCGGGACAGAAGGTGCTGCTGCAGTACCGCAAGCGGGGAAGCCACACGTACTCCACCCTCAAGACGGTCACCAGCGGCACCGGTGGCGCGCTCAAGACCACCACCACGGCAACGGCCGCCGGCTACTACCGCTTCTCCTTCGCGGCCGACGCCACCACCGCCGCCGCCACGTCCGCCGGCGCCTACGTCGACGTCAGGTAGCACCCGGCACCACGAACGGCGCCCGCGCCGAAGTAGGGTCAGCGGCATGTCTTTACGTCTTCGTATGCGTCAGGCACTCCCGGAAGCGATGCGCGCCCGCGACAAGGCCGCGGTGAGCGCCCTGCGCGCGACACTCGCCGCGTTGGACAACGCCGAGGCCGTGCCCCTCGACGAAGCCGCGCTCCGCGGCTCGGCCCTTGAGCAGTCGCCGGTCGGCGTCGGAGTCACCGAAGCGGCGCGGCGCGAGCTGAGCGAGCGCCGCGTGGCGGAGGTCGTGCGGGCCGAGGCCGACGAACGGCTGGAGGTCGCTGCGGGGTTGACCGCTCCCGCGCACGCCGACCGGGCCGCGCGGCTCCGCGCCGAGGCCGCCGTGCTCCTCCGCCTCCTCGACTCTCCCGGCACCGCGCAGGAAACGGCGTCGCATCACCACCCGTGAGCCGGCGCGCCGCCCCGTCCACAGCGTCAGCATATGTTGACGCGACCGGGTTCGTCAGCATATGCTGACGACCATGCAGAGCACACTCGAAATCGCCGAGGGCGCCGCCAGCAACGACCCGGACGTCGGGCTCCGCGCGGTGGCCGCCCTGCGAGAACTCACCGAACGGCTGGAGATCCTCCAGGTCGAGAACGCACGGAAGCTGGGCTGGTCCTGGCAGGACATCGCCGAACGACTCGGCGTCACCAAGCAGACCGTGCACCGTAAGTACGGTCGACTGATCGGGGGACGATGATGTTCGAACGCTTCACTCCGGACGCCCGCACCGCCGTCGTACACGCCCAGGAGCACGCTCGACGGCTCGGACACCAGCACCTCGGCTGCGAGCATCTCCTGCTCGCCGTCGTCGCCACCGACCAGCCGGCGGGCGCCGCCCTTCGGGAGCGCGGTGTCACGCCCGAGCGCGTCGAGGAGGAGATCGTGCGCCAGGTCGGGCTCGGAGCCGGGTCCGCCCTGTTCGGCACGCTCAACCGGGACGCCCTGGCCTCCATCGGGATCGATCTGGACGCCGTGCGCGCCAGGATCGAGGAGTCCTTCGGGCCGGACGCGCTCACGCGGGCCGACGAAACGGTCGGCCGGGGACCCCGTCCGTCCCGGCTGAACGCCCGGCGCGCGGTGCCTCCGGGCCTGGTGCGCCGCTGGCGCCGGCGCGGCCGCGCCCGACGGGCCGTCCTCACGGCGACGGCCCCCGCTTGCACCGGGCTCTACCAGACCACCGGCGCCCGCCCCTCCGGACACATCCCCTTCACCGCCCGCGCCAAGGAGAGCCTGGCGAACACGGTCCGCGAGGCACAGGCCCGGCACGACCACGCCATCGGCGTCGAACACCTCGCCCTCGGTCTGATCGCCGTGACCAGCGGGCCGGTGCCCTCCGTCCTGTCGGCGCTCGGCGTGTCGGCGCCGGCACTGCGCGCCGCGATCGTCGACCGCTACCGACAGGCGGGCTGACCTCACTCCTCGCCGGAGGGCATGGCCATGGTCAGCATGACGTTGACCCAGATCGGCGGGGCCGGCGCCGAGCGCCGTCGCAGGATGCGTGCCGGGCCCCCGCCGAGGAGTCGGATGCCGGCCCGGGCGCCGCGTTCGCATCCCGCGATGGTGGCGATGCGGGCACGGTAGGCCACCAGTTCCAGGGAGACGCCCACCGCTTCGTCGGTGCCCGGTCGGCCAGGCCGGGGCCGTAGGCGACGAGGAGCGCGCCCAGCTCCCGCAGCAGCTCGTGCTTGGCCGGGCTCGCCGTGCCGAGTACGGTGGCGCCGCTGACACTCATGGGCGCCCAGGGACACGGCCGTATCGTGTACGTCTCCGGCGCCGTCGCCGACGGGCCGCCCGCACCCGGCATGGCCGCCCACGGCGCCGCCGAGGCCGCCCTGGACACCTTCTCACCCGCTTCCTGCGTGACGCCCTCTCCACCGCGGAGCCGGGCGGCCCGCTGCTCCCCGCTGGTCGGCGGGCGCCAGCCGGGCCAGGCCGATCCAGTGCCGCAGGTCGAAGTCCGCCCGGGGATCGCTGTGCGGGAGCCGCCAGGCGGCCTCGTGGTGGCCGGCCTCCATGAGGAAGGCGTTGAGGTGGAGCCGGCGGTGTCACTCGCTCACGACGCGACCTCCGGCTTCGAGCTGTCGTAACCGGCCGGGAGCAGGTTGTCGGTGATCGACGAGACGTCGACCTTCTTGGTGATCTGTCCGGCCTCCAGGAAGGCGTCGGCGAGCTTCTGCTCCGCCGCGATGTCCGACTCGACCACCGGCGTGACCCGGGTCTCGAAGGCTGCCACGGACGCCTTGGCGTCGTCCAGGGGGATGCCCTCCTCCTTGGAGAGCGCCTGCGCGTACTTGTCCTCGTGCCTGATGGCCCACGCGAACTCGTGCGCCAGCCGCCGCAATACGTCGGTGAGAGCCGCCCGCTTGGTCCTGTCGTCCAGCGAACTCGCGCTCGCGACGTAGTAACTGCTCGTCTGGTCGATCGGCGGAAGACCCTTCGCCAGGATCCGCGCACCGTTCTTCACCGCGATCGCCGACTGCGGGTTCCAGATCGACCAGGCGTCCACCTTGCCGGTGTTGAACGCCGTGGCGGCGGCCGCCGGGTCGAGGAAGACCAGCTTCACGTCCTTGGGGGTGAGGCCCACGCTCTTGAGCGCGTTCAGTGCCAGACCGTGGGCCGAACTGCCCTGCGGTACGGCGATCTTCCTGCCCCTGAGGTCCGCGAGGGTCTTCAGCGCCGAGCCCTTCGGCACGACGATGTTCTCGTTCGCCTGGGTGGGCCTGAGGGAGCGGTTGACGGCGACGACCTTGAAGCCGTACTCCTTCGCCGCGCCGGTGATCGGCGGTACGTCGCCGACGCTGCCCAGGTCGATGTCACCCGACGCGGCCGCCTGCACGAGCGGTGGGCCGTAGGTGAAGCGGGCGAACTTCACCTTGTAGGGCGCATTGTCGAACACACCGGTCGTCTTCGCCAGTTCCTCACTGCCGTCACCGCTGTTGTCGCCGATGGTGAAGGTGTACTTCTCCCACTCCGGGTGGTCGGCGGCGCCCGATCCGCTCGGGCTGCTCAGGGGCGCGGCGGCCTCCGACGTCGATGCGCAGGCGACGAGGGTGCCACCCAGGGCGAGCAGGCCCGCGGCGGCGGCGATTCGGGGGGATCTTCTGGGCATGGGTTCTCACGCGCTCTCTGTGCTGTGGTGGGAGAAGTGGGTCGAGGTGGGGGTGGGACGTCAGTGCTGGTCGGCGAGGCCGAGGTCCGCCAGGAGCGCGGAGCGCAGTTCCTCGCGCGCGATGCTCGCCTCGCGGTCGGCGGCCGACAGTTCGACGAGGTGGGAGGTGCCGATGCGCCCGTCGCTCATGACGACGACGCGGTCCGCCAGCGCGATCGCCTCGTCGACGTCGTGGGTGACGAGCAGCATGGCCGCGTGGTGCTTGCTGCGCAGGGCCCGTACCAGGTCGTGCATGCGCAGCCGGGTGATCGCGTCGAGCGCCGCGAACGGCTCGTCGAGCAGCACCAGTTCGGGCTCCGAGACCAGCGCCCGCGCCAGGGACACCCGCTGGGCCTCGCCGCCCGACAGTTCCTTGGGCCATGCCTTCTCGCGGTCCTGCAGTCCGACCTCGGCGAGGACGTCGAGGGCCCGCCGGTCGGCGTCCGGTCCGTGCAGGCCGAGGGTGACGTTGCGCAGCACGCGCTGCCAGGGCAGCAGACGGTCGGCCTGGAACACGATGGCGCGTCTGGCCGGCACCTCCACCCGCCCGCCGTCGGGCCGGTCGAGACCGGCGAGCAGGCGCAGGAGGGTGCTCTTGCCGCAGCCGGAGGGGCCCAGCAGGACCACCAGTTCCTCGTCGGCGATGGTGAGGTCGAGCCGGTCGAGGACGACCCGGTCCCCGAAGCGGCGGACGACGTTCTCGACGACGGCGCCGGCCTGCCGGCGGGGCCGTGTGGTGTGCGTGGCGACGGTGCTGGTCATGCTGCCTCATAACTGGGGCGCCACCGCAGCAGCACCCGCTCGAGAGCCCGGACGAACTGATCGGCGAGCAGACCGAGGAGCGAGTAGATCACCAGACCCACGAAGACCTGGCCGGTCTGCAGGTACGTCTGCCCTTGGGTGATGAGGAAGCCGAGCCCCTTGTCGGCATTGACCGTCTCGGCCGCGACCAGGCCCAGGACGCTGTAGGCGAGGGAGAAACGGAGGCCCACCAGGAATCCCGGCAGGGCTCCGGGTACCAGCACCCGTGTCACCAGGCGCCAGTTGCCCGCGCCGGTCGTCCGCGCCATCTCGATCAGCCGCTGGTCGACACCGCGGATGGCGGCGAAGAGGTTGACGTACATGGGGACGCCCGCGCCGAACGAGATCAGCAGCACCTTCGTCAGCTCGTCGATGCCGAACCACACGATCATCAACGGCAGCACCGCGAGCAGCGGGATGGTGTTCAGGATCTGCACGACGCCGTTGAACAGGTACTCGCCGCTGCGCAGCAGTCCGCCCAGTACCCCGCTGACGATGCCCACCGTCAGACCGATCGCGAGACCGATGCCGGCCCGTTGCAGCGAGATGGCCAGGTCCGGTCCGAGGACGCCCTGTTGCCACAGGTCGACGGCGGACTTGACGATGGAGGTCGGCGCCGGAGCGTACGTCGGCTTCAGCACTCCCTGCCCGGCCAGGATCTCCCAGGCGATGAGGATCACGGCCGGCGTGGTGTAGATGCCCAGCGGCCAGCGCAGCCGCTGGCGGAGGGTGCGCGGCAGGCTCTGGCGGTGGTCGTCGCGCGGAAGGAAGACCTCGCGTCGCGGCACACTCCTCGGCTCCGCGTCGGCCGGGCTCACGACCGGCCTGTCGAGGCCGACCTCGGTCACGCCGCCACCTCCAGCACCTTGCTGTAGTGCGAGGCGTCGCCGAGGAGCTGCTCGCTGCGGCGGCCGTCGGTCCCGGCCGGCACGTCTCCGGCGACCGTCACCCGGTTGAGGCGGCGCGGGTGGTCGTCGTAGTTGTCCACCGCGTAGTGCTGGGTGATCCTGTTGTCGAAGATCAGCAGCTGACCGGGGGACCAGGTCCAGCGCAGGATGTTCTCCGGACGGGTCACGTACGCCTGCAGGATGCGCAGCAGTTCGGCGGACTCGCTGTTCGACAGGCCGACGATCCGCTTGGCGAACCCGCCGATGAACAGCCCGCGCTCGCCGGTCAGCGGGTGCACCCGAACGAGCGGGTGCTCGGTCTCGTACGGCGTCGAGACGAAGACCCGGTCGTACTCCTGGCGTTGCGTCGTCGTGGCCGTGGGGCGCGCGTAGTCGTACCGGTTGGTGTGCACGACGCGCAGGGAGTCCGCGAGGGCGCGGAGCGGCTCGGGCAGGTCGCGGTAGGCAGCGCCCGCGTTCGCGATGAGCGTCTCGCCGCCGTAGGGCGTCGTCACGACGGAGCGGAGCGTGGTGAGCTGCGGCGGGTTGAGCACGAAGGTGACGTCCGTGTGCCATTCGTTCGCCTTCGACGTCTCACTGTCGACGGCGAGCACGTTCGTCGTACCGTCCACGGCCGGCACGTTCGGATGGGCGGTCGTCAGGTCGCCGAACCACCCGGCCACCCGCTCCTGGCCGGCGTTGTCGAGGTTCACGTCGTCGAACACGATCGCCTTGTGTGCGTTGAGGGCGTCGCGCAGCGCAGTGATCGTCGAGGGGTCGGGGCGGCCCGCGAGGTCGACGCCCTCGACGACCGCGCCGATGCGGCTGGTGAGCTTGCGGATGGACAGGGGCATGAGGAGGTCCCTCTCGAGGTGGGCGACACACACCTCTCCCCAGGGGGAGGGCGGCGGAGGACGGGGAGCGGAGCGGGGCATGGCGGGGAGGCGGTCGGACGAAGGCGGCCGGGGCGGGCAGGCCCGCGGCGGCGCACACCGGTCAGTGCCGGGGGCCGCCTCGCGGATCGGCGGCACGGCCTCCGGATCGACGACAGCGGTCATCGCCGACGGTCAACGACAACAGAACGCGCTGGAGACGTGCGCCAGGTCGATGTGGCGCCTCCGGGTCAAATCCACGCGCGGGGTCATGGAACGTGAGTTGAGCAGAGACCCGCCGCACCGGTCAATGATTTCCGGCCAGGCCTCACATTGCTGAAACGTAGGACCGTAGGCTTCCTGACCGTCTGCAGAGAGGGATCTTCCGATGCGCTACACCTGGGCCGCCTTCGCGGTGAGCCTCGCGGTCGCGGCCGGCACCGCGCTGTCCCCCGGTGCCGCCGCCGCACCGGTCCGTCAAGCCTCGTACCACCACGGTCGGTTGCTGGCGCGCGACGACTTCCGGCACGGCACCGGCCAGTGGTCGGCCGAGTTGGAGAAGGGCGGCAGCGTCACGGCGAAGGACGGCGTGCTCGACGTCGACGTGCCCGCGGGGGCGTCGGTCTGGTTCAAGCGGCCGTTCTCCGGCCGGTACGAGATCGACTTCACGGCGACCCCGGTCTCGGCGGGCGGCACCAACGACCGGGTCAGCGACCTGAACTCCTTCTGGAACGCCCGGGACTCACGATCCCCGAAGGACCTGTTCGCCACGCCCCGCAGCGGCGCCCTGGCCGACTACGACTACCTCACCACCTACTACGCGGGCCTCGGCGCGAACTCCGACACCACCACCCGGCTGCGCCGCTACGTCGGTGTGGCGGGCTCCCGGCCGTTGATCTACGACTACACCTCGCCGCTGCTCACCGCGAACGAACCCAACCGCATCCGGCTGGTCTCCGAGGGCCGGCACGTCCAGTACTGGGACAACGGAGAGCTGGTCTTCGACTACACCGACGAGGACCCGTACACCAGCGGCTGGTTCGCCTTCCGCACCACCTGGAGTCACTTCCACATCACCGACTTCCGTGTCTGGCGGCTCGATGGCGGTCACGACTCCTGACTCCGACGAGCGGGCGGCCCCGGCCGGCGCGGTGACGCCGGCCGGGGCCGCCTCTGACCCGATCGCCCAGGGTCAGCCGTCGGACTCCGACGACGGGATGTAGGCGCCCGGCACGTCGTTCGGCGCGAAGACCTTGTTCTCGCCGGGGTACGGCTTCTTCCAGTCGTGCGTCTGGTACCAGGTGTAGTGGTTCATCTGCTGGGGGTTGGCGTAGTCCGGCACCGCGTCCTTGCCGGTCAGCCGCTGGTGCGAGGCCCAGCTCTGCCACTGCGCGGCGACGGGCTTCTCGGCACCCGGCACGGACACCGACGTCGGCGCGGCGGCCGCCTTGGTGTCCTGGGCCGCCGGGGTGTCCGAGCCGCAGGCCGGCTGCGGGTTCACGCCGAGGGTCAGCGAGGTCCGGTTGGGGACCGCCGTGAACGGGGTGTCGTCCGCCTTCCTGGTGAACGCCCCGTACATCGGGGTGGCCGCGCTGTCGAGCTGGTTCATCGGCTTGATCCCGAGGATCTGCTCGATGGTGCGGACCATGGTGATCTGCGAGTAGTAGTGGTCGTCGACCGTGCCGTGCTGGGCGTACGGGCTGATGACCTGGACCGGGGCACGGTGGCCGTCGACGTGGTCGAGACCCGCCTGGGAGTCGTCCTCGACGACGAAGATCGCCGAGTCCTTCCAGTACTTGCTGTGGGTGATCTCGTCGACCATCCGGCCGACCGCGAGGTCGTTGTCGGCGACCTCGGCGGCGGCGTTGGCCGGGCCGCCGGTGTGGTCGTTGGGGAACCAGAACATGTTCAGGTTCGCCGGGCCGTTCTTCTCGAAGTCCTGCTTCCAGATCTGCTCTTTGTAGATGTCCGGGACGCTGAGGTCGAACAGGGGGAAGCCCTGCACCGACACGGCGTTGAGCGAGGGGATCGCCGAGCCCGTCTTGATGGGGTAGGCGGTCTGCGCGCCCGTCGCGGCCATGTTCTTGCTGTCGCAGTACAGGTTCTGCCAGGTCGCCCCGGCCGGCTTGGTCTCGGCCGACTGGAACTCGCCGAAGTCCTTGACGGACTTGCCGGCCGCCTGCGCACCGGTCCAGATGAACCCGGTCTTCTGGTGGCCGAGCACGTCGTTCTCGGTGTCGTAGCTGCGCGTGTACTCGCCGGCCGACGACTCCGTGTACTCCGGGTTGTCGGACTGCATGAGCCAGTTGTGGCCCTCGGCCGAGTTGGTGCCGATGTCGTAGAAGTTGTCGTACAGCCCGAACTGCTGGGCCAGCGCGTGCTGGTTGGGCGTGACGTTCCCGCCGAACTGGGTGAGCGAGGAGTTGCCGTTGCCCTGCGGGAGGTCGCCGAAGACCTGGTCGTAGGTGCGGTTCTCCTTGACGAGCAGGAAGACGTGCTTGATCGTCGAGGGGTCGCCGATCCGCTTCGGCACCGGGACGGCCCGGGCGTGGCCGTAGCCCTTGGCGGTCTTCACCGAGCCGGCGGTCCAGCCGTTCTGCCGGAACACCTTGGCCGTCTCGGACCTGACGACGTGGTCGCTCGGCAGGGTGAACCGGGTGAGGCTCGACGTGGTGTCGTGCGTGTTGTGGCCGGCCGCGTCGGGGCGCAGGGCGTCGACACCACGGGTGTTGGTGACGACGATCTTCTTCCCGTCGGCGAAGACCCCCGACGGGTAGTAGTCCGTGGGGAGCAGACCGACGTAACGGGCGGGCTGCTGCGGGGAGCCGTAGCGGTAGACGGCGACGGCGTTGGCGCGGCCGAGCGTGACCAGCAGGCGGCCGTCGTCGGTGAGGGTGACCGCGTTGGGCTCGTAGCCGACCGAAGCCTCCGGCCACGGCTGGGTGGCGATGGTCTGGACGACCCTGTCCTTGCGGCTGTCGATGACCGACACGCTGTTGTCGGCGGTGTTGGTGACGAACACCGCGCCCTTGCTCGCGTACACCGCGGTCGGGTGCAGGCCCACGGCGATGGTGCCGACGGCGGCGGACGGGTCCGTGGTGTCGATGACGCTGACCGTGCCGGTGGTGCTGGCGCCGGTCTTCGGGTTGGCGACCACGTCGGTGCCGTAGGAGTTGATGGTGGTGTCGCCGGCCTTGGCCGGGCGTCCGCCCTCGTTGCTGACGTACAGCTTGCCGCCGGCCAGGGCGAGGCCGCGCGGGGCGTTGCCGACGGCCCAGGTCCGCTTGATGGTTCCGGTCGCCGCGTCGATCGCGACCACCTTGTTCTGACCGTTGACCGCGCCGTACACGGTGGCGCCGTCGCCGGAGAAGACGGCCGCGCCCACCAGCGCCTGCTTGGGGCCGTCGGCGGGGATGCCGACGGCCGTCGGGTCGGCGAGGGTGCCGTCCGCGCCGACGGTGAACTTGGTGTAGCCGTTCGCCTGGCCCAGCCACAGCTGCTTGCCGTCGGGCGAGTACGTCGGGCCCTCCTGGCCGACCGCGCCGCTGCTGATCCGCAGGTCGTCCGCGGTGCTGGTGCCGATCTTCTGTTTGATCTGCCCGGTGGCGAGGTCCATGACGACCAGGGACGCGTCGCCGTCGGCGACGGAGGCCGCGAGACGGGTGCCGTCCGGGCTGACCGCCGACGACATGATCTTGCCGTCGTTGATGACGGTACGGGTTCCGTAGGGGTTGATGTACTGGTCGGCGGAGACGACCTGTCCCCTGGCGGTCTGCCGGCCCACCTGCTGGGTGCCGAACTGGTAGGTCGAGGCGACCGCGGTGCCGGTGACGCCGAGGGCGACGGTGATGCCCGCCGTCACCATCATGGCCCGGCGGCCGACGCGGTGGCCGAAGAGGTCGACCTGTCTCGTGTCACTGGTCCGGCGCTGGCGGATTACCTGCACGGAACTGTTCCCTTCAGTGGATGTCGAGCAGATCGACGTTGCCGTCGAACTGCCACAGGGGATTGGGGGCGTCGCCGGTGGAGGTCCGCACGAGGAAGTAACCGTTGACTTCCTTCGGGCCGTCACCGTCGGCCACGATCCGCCCGTCCGAGGTGATGTCGAGCTGGTAGACGGCCGTCCCCGTCACCGGGGCGCCGGGCAGATGCCAGCTCACGACGCAACGCCAGTCGTTCCCCGCGCCCTCCTGGGCGGCCTGGCCGTCGCTCTTGGTGCACGCCGCCGTGGCCCCCAACTGCTTCTCGGTGACGGCGGGTCGATGGAGTTCCCGCGTCTGCAGGCGGTAAAGGTGCGCGAAGGCCGTGGCGAGGGACTTCTGCACCTTGTCCTGTCGGATGCCGGAGCCCGTCGAGGGGGTGGCCACGGCGACCGCCCCGACGGTGACGGCGGTCAGCGCGGCCAACGGCAGCACGCCGAGGGTGAGCGCGCGGCGCCCGGAGCCGTCGTGGGCGGGGTTGGTGAAGTCCCGCCGTAGGAACAGCACATGGGCCAGGACGGTGGCGAGCGCCGCCCACGCCAGGCTGACCGCGACGCCGGTCAGCAGCGGGGCGAGCTGGGTGGGGCTGGTGAACAGGCCGTTCCAGGAGATGAAGACGTAGCCGGGCAGGGCGAGGCGTACGGCGACGGGCAGCGGAAGCATCTGGGCCACCTGCGTCCCGAGCGCGACGAGCGGGGGCAGCAGCAGGCCTGTCGGGGAGCGGCCCGACGCCACCGAGCCCAGCAGGCCGATCGCGGCGAGGGCGAGCGTCGGGGCGAGGGCGGCGGCCCAGGCGAGCAGGACCTTGACGGCGGTGTCCCCCGGTGTGAGCAGATGCCCGTCGAGGCCGACCAGCGGCTTGTTGCCGACCGCCGACAGCCCGCCCATCGCGCTGGAGCAGGCCAGTCCGGCCACCAGGAGCAGGATCACGGTGAGGCCGGCCAGCGTCTTGGCCACGAAGATCCGGGTGGGCGAGCGGACCGCGACCAGCAGATGCCGCCAGGTGCCGAGCCGGTCCTCGGCGGCGAACACGTCACCGGCGACCACCGACGTCAGCAGCGGCAGCGCCCAGGTGCCGGCGAAACCGAGCACCACCAGCGGTCCGGCCCAGCCGGTCGCGTGCATCCAGCGTCCGAACAGTGTGTCGGAGGGCAGCGTGCTCTGCTCGCTCACCCCGGCGACGAAGAGACCGGGCGCGATCCAGCAGGCGAGGACCAGCAGCCGGATCCGCCACTGCGAGAAGAGTTTGACCAGTTCGAAGCGGTAGCCGCGGGAGACCGGGACCCGGCGCGCGGCGACGGGGACGTGCTCGGTGACGGCCGTGGGGGCGGTGGTCGCGGTCATCGGCCGGCCTCCTGCCGCTCGGTGAGGGCGAGGAACGCGGCCTCCAGCGGCGATACGACGGGGGCGAGTTCACGGACCGCGACGTCCGCGCGCACGACGTCGGCCACGAGTTCGTCGAGGGCGGCCACCTTGCCGCGTACGACGAGCACGTCGGCGTCCTGCCGTGGGCCGCTGTCGTCGACGATCCGGATCCCGGCCGTGTCGCCGGCGACCCGGCGCGCGGTCACCGGGTCGGAGGTGCGCAGCCGGTAGTCGAGTTCACGGTTCTCGGCGGCCAGCTTGCCGAGCGGACCGGAGAACACGACGCGTCCGGTGGCGACGATGGTGACCTCGGAGCACAGTGCCTCCAGGTCGTCCATCCGGTGGCTGGAGAGGACCACGGCGGTGCCGTCGGCGGCGAGCCGGGCCAGAACGCCGTGCACATGTCTCTTGCCGGCCGGGTCGAGGCCGTTGGACGGCTCGTCGAGGACGAGCAGCCGGGGTCTGGTGAGCAGGGCCGCGGCGAGGCCGAGCCGCTGACGCATGCCGAGGGAGAAGCCGCGGGCCTTGTCGTCGGCGACATCGGTGAGCCCGACCTCGCCGAGCACGTCGTCGATGCCCGCCGTTCCGGTGTCCAGGCCGCGGAGGGCGGCGAGGGCGGCGAGGTTCTGGCGGGCGGTGAGCGAGGGGTAGAGACCGGGCGCGTCCACGAAACCGGCGACGCCGTCGGGGACGGAGAGCGCCCGTTCGACCGGCGTGCCCAGGACCTCCAGACGGCCGCCGTCGGCGACGGCCAGGCCCAGCAGCAGGCCCAGCAGAGTCGTTTTTCCAGCGCCGTTCGGTCCGACCAGGCCGTGGACCTGCCCCCGCGCCACATCCAGATCGATGCCGTCGAGCGCGACGACGTCCCCGAAACACTTGGTGATCCCACGCGCCCGGACTGCGAGCAGAGTATCCATGAGTCCCTTCTTTCGCGCCGCTCACGGAACTTATGCGCGGCACACAGCTCAGGCAGGGACGGCTGGTTGAACGCCCAAGGAACGGATCGTCAAGGCATCGCAAGACCGCGGGCACACCGTGGCGAGCATCGGGCCGGACCGGGGCGGCGTCGGACACCGGCTCCCCGGGGAAATCGGACACCGGCTCCTCGGGGAAAAGCGGCAGGCCGGGCGGGCGCCCGTGTCATGGGGCGCCCGCCCGGCCTGTCCGTTGTCTCCCCCGGTACCGGAACCCGGCTCAGCCGGTCTTGGTGGACTTCCCGCCGGAGGGGGTGACGGCGTACCACTGACCGTCCTTGCCCTCGCCGTTCGCCTGTCCGGCCGCGGTGTCGCCCATGTACCGGTACAACGGCCACCCGGCGAGGGTGAGCTGCTTCCTGCCCTTGCGATGGACCGTGCCGAGCAGACTCCTGTCCACGCCCGCGGTCTGCAGGGGGCCGTGCACGATGACGGGCATCCATGTCTTCGTACACGCGCCCGCGCACGTCCACTTGGAGGGGTGGGACTGGTCCTTGTCGTAGCGGTAGAGGGTCATCCCGTGGTCGTCGGTGACCACGCTGCCCACACCGTTCACCGCTTCGGCCTTCAGTGAGGTGGTCGTCGCCCTGTGCCTGCTCGCGGAACCGCGCCTGCCGGCGGATGCCGAGGCCGTGGGATGCGAAGGGGCCGTGGCGGTGGGTGCTGCGCTGCCCGCGCTCGCGTTGGTGGCGGTGTCGTTCGAGGAGCCGCACGCCGCCAGCAGGAGCACGGAGGCGAGCCCTGCTGTGGAGACGAGGACGATGCGTTGCCGGATCACGGAGTTGCCCTTCTTCGAAAGTCGCCCACTTGCTCCCTCAGTACGTCGGGCGACCCCAGAACGTCTCACCGCTGCCCGCACGGCTACGAGTCCCCCGCCGGTTCGCCATGCGGCGCACGCGCGGCGGCCCGGCGTGATCGCCCTGCCGAGAGCATGGACTGCCAGGACCGGTTCCGCTTGAAGGGCATCTCGAACATCTCCGCGAAGAGCCACGCGGACACGAGCGAGACGGGCAGCGCCAGCATCAGCGTGAACCAGAAGGTCGGCAGCCCGGCGGACACGAACCGCGGGGCGACGTCACGGATGACGACCATGACGATCGGCAGATGGATGAGGTAGAGGCTGTAGGAGAAGTCACCGAGACGGCGCATCGGCCGGGTCGCCAGGAGCCGCATCAGAAGCGCCGGGCGTCCGGTGGCGATCCCCGCCAGGAACATCGCCATGGCGGGCGCGAGGGCGAGATCCACCCAGAAGTAGTGATGCACTGTCCAGACCGAGCCCCTGACCGCCATGAGTGACGCCACCGGCAGGGCGGCCGCCGCGGCGAGCCGGTGCCAGGGCACGCGTCGGACGCTCTCCCGGGCGACGACGATGCCCCCGGCCACCAGACCGGCCACGAATACCGGCGCGAGGTCCAAGGCCAGCCAGTTGTCGCCCTCGACCGGAGACGCGTTGTCCGCCAGCAGGCCGTGTGCGACCTCCGTCAGCGTCACACCGGCGACCAGGAACAGGGCCCCGAGGCGTCGCCGGAAGAAGAGCAGCAGCGGAAAGAGGAGATACAGCTCCGCCTCCACGGCGATCGACCAGAACGCGCCGTTCGGCGTGGGAGCGGTGAACACGTCCTGGAGGACGAGCCCGTACACCAGAAGGGTCCTGCCGTTCGGCGGACCGTAGTGCGAGGCGGGCACGACGAAGAAGGCGACGGCCGAACTCAGCGCCAGTGCCGCCCAGTACGGCGGGAGGATGCGCCAGGCGCGCCGCCGCAGGAACCCGGCGACGCTTTTCTGGGTCCAGCCACGACGTGCCGGCGAGATCGCCAGCGAGAAACCGGAAAGGACGAGGAAGAAGACGACGGCGACCCGCCCGTACATCAGCCAGCCCAGCCAGGAGGGGCCCGAGTTCTTCGGAAACCCCGGAAACGTCAGCAGCCAGCAGTGGAAGAGGAGCACGTAGAGTGCGGCCAGGCCGCGCAGCCCGTCGAGGCCCGGCACATGACCGTTGCCGTTGACCTCACCCGGCCGCTCCACCTGCCGCACCAGTACGGCTACGCCAGGATCGCTGCTGACGGGACGGCTCGATTCCGAAGAAATCGTTCGGCCCTTCCTCTCGGCGCCGTGGTACGACCCACCCCGGCGTCCCCTCGGTCACGGTCCGGGCGGCACAGCGCCACCCCCGGCGACTCATACGCTGCGCGCGACGAGGAGGTTCAACGGGCGAGGCGGGAAGCACCCCCACGTGCTACGCGGGCCCCGGGGGCAGGTGGACCGTCATGATCAGGTGACAGGTCTCGGTCCCGGCGCCGCGGTAGGTGTGGGCGCTGTCGGCGTCGAAGGTGGCGGTCTGTCCGGCTTCGACAGGATGCTCGGTGCCGTCGACGACGAGCGTCATCCGGCCGGCGGTGACACTGACGGTCTCCACCACACCGGCCTGGTGGGGGTGGCTGGGGTACTCCTCGCCCGGCTCCAGCGTCCAGCGCCAGACCTCGGTGGCCGCCGGGCCGCTGGTGGTCAGCATCAGCCGGGCCTCGCCGCCGTGCTCGCCCTTCCACAGGGGCATGACGGCGTCGGCGCTCACCACCCGGACGCGTTCATGGGCTCGGCCTTCCATGAGGGCCGAGACGGAGACGCCGAGGGTGTCGGCGAGGCGGACAAGGGTGGCGAAGTTCGGATTGCCCTGGGCCTTCTCCAGGGCGACCAGGGCGCCCTTGCTGACCTTGGCCCGGCGGCCGAGTTCGTCCAGGGACAGCCCGGCGCGGGTACGGGCCGCGCGGACATTGTGCGCGAGCGTCCGCAGCGCCGCCTCGGTCTCGGCCATCTCCCTCACCCTCCCAGCAGGTGGATCACTGCACTGCACCGCGCGGTCGTTCGGTTGACGATTCCCGGTCGGTGCGATGTACGGTGTAGTCGTTCCATTGATAGTAAGGGATGTACCCGTGATCGCTCTGCTGCCGGCCCTGGGCAGCTCCCTGGCCTATGGATGCGCAGACTTCCTCGGCGGCCTCGGCGCCCGCAGGGCGCACGTCCTGCGCACCGTGATGATCGCCGCCCCGGCCTCGCTCACCGTCGAACTGCTCCTGTGGCCCTTCCTCGGGGCCTCCTTCGCCCCGGCGACCCTCGTCTGGGGCGCGGCGTCCGGTGTCGCGTCGGCGGCCGCGTTCGCCCTGCTCTACCGCACGCTCGCGATCGGCCCGATGAACGTCCTGTCGCCCGTCACCGCGCTGGTCTCGGCGGTGCTGCCGGTCGCCGTCGGACTGTTCGAGGGCGGACACCTGGGCCCGGCCGGCCTGATCGGTCTTCCTCTGGCGCTGGCGGCGGTGGTGCTGGTCAGCGCCGGACACGGCGCGGGTGGCGCACGCCCCTCCCGGACCGCGCTGCTGCTGGCCCTCGGCGCGGGGGCCGCCATCGCCCTGCAACTGGTTTTCCTGCACCAGGCCCCCTCCGACAGCGGCGTCGGCCCGCTGATCACGGGCCGTGCGGTCTCCTCCGTGGTCACCCTGGCCGCGGCCGGGCTGATGTACCGCAGGCTGGGGCCGGAGAAGCCCGCGTACGCGATGTCGGCGGCGGCCGGAGTCCTGGACTCGGTGGCCAACCTGCTGTTCCTGCTCGCCGCCCGCGGTGGTGACCTGGCCGTCGTCGCGGTGATCACGGCCCTGTACCCGGCGGGCACCGTCCTGCTCGCCCGCGGTGTCCTCGCCGAGCGCATCCACCGCGGCCAGTTGGTCGGCCTGGGCGCCGCCGCCGTCGCCGTCGGCCTCCTCGCCCTCACCTGACCCGCACTCCCGGAAGGAGCCCGGCATGTTCATCCAGCCCTGGGACGCAGCCCTGGACGACGCCGAACGGCGGACCTGGATCGCCGACGGCCACGACTTCGGCATCCTCAGCGTCAACGGCGGGGCCGGCCGGGCGCCCGTCGTCGTACCCACCCACTTCACCGTCGACGGCGGCACCCTGCTGGTCCACCTCGCGCGCCCCAACCCCGTCCGGACGCCGATCGAGGCGGACCCGAACGTCACCTTCACCGTCACCGGCGACTACGCCTTCGTCCCCGGCCCCTGGCGCGCCAAGCCCGGCGTCCCGCCCACCCACGGTGTCCCGACCAGCTACTACGCGGCCGTCCAGTTCACCTGCCGGGCCACGATCGTCGACGAGCCCGAAGCCAAGGCCGAGCTGCTGCGCCGCCAGATGACCCACTTCCAGCCCGACGGCGACCACGCGGCCATCGACCCCGACCGGCCCCCCTACGGGCGGATGCTGCCCGGCATCCGCGGCCTGCGCCTGGACGTCACCGAGGTACGGGCGAAGTTCAAGTACGACGACCACAAACCCGTCGAGCAGCGCACCGGCACCGCCCGCCGGCTCACCGAACGCGGCACCGGCCTGGACGCACCCGCCGCCGAGCAGCAGCGGCGGCGCCTGGACCGCATCGGCACCTGGCAATCCTGATCCCGTGCCCTCCCCCGGGCTCGCACCATCCTGGAACGGACCTCACTGTGACCACCTTCCGCATCAGCCCCGCCGTCGCGGACGCCTTCCCCGACACCCTCATCGCCGTCGTCACCGCAGCCGGGCTGCGCGGCCACGAACCCTGGCCCGCCACCACCGCCGCCCTGAAGGACCTGGAAGAGGAGCTCGCCGCCGGAACGTGGCAGCCCGCCGACGAGAGCGACCCGCGCATCGAGGCCTGGCACACCGCCTACCGGTCCTTCGGCACCAACCCCCGCCGCATCCGGCCCAGTGTCGACGCCCTCGGCCGCCGCCTGGCGAAGAAGGGCGCCCTGCCACGGATCAACCCGGCCGTCGACTCCTACAACGGTGTCTCCGTCCGCCACCGGCTGCCCGCCGGCGCCTTCGACCTCGACCACGTCACCGGCGACGTCGAGATCCGCCCCGCCGACGGCACCGAGACCTTCACCCCGCTCGGCGAACCCGACACGGTCGAGAGCCCCAAGGCCGGCGAGATCGTATACACCGACAGCACCGGCGTGCTGACCCGCCACTGGAACCACCGCGACGCCCACCGCACCCGCGTCACCGAGGACTCCACCCGTGTCGCCTTCGTCCTCGAAACCCTCCACGCGCCCCGCGACGGCCACCTTCTCGAGACGGCCGCCGGCGAACTGCGGGGCCTGCTCGCCGAGCACTCCGCGCACAGCACCGTCCACTACCTCAGCCCCGCCCGTCCGCGGGTCGCCCTCTGACGGGGGCACGGCCTCGAGAAGGGCCACAAGACGCGGGCCACAAGGCGGGCCGAAAGACGGCCACATGACGAAGGCAAGGAGATCCCACTCCTTGCCACTATCAAGATATAGCGCACCGGGGGGCTTGCGGCAAGACCCCCGTTGTGCCGCAGAATCGGCGGCTCAAAGCCACAACCTGCGGAAATGGGAGTCGCAAAGTGCGTGTGTTGCTGACGACATGGGGGTCGCGGGGCGATGTCGAACCGCTGGCGGGACTGGCGGTGAGCCTGCGGGACCTCGGCGCGCAGGTGCGGGTGTGCGCGCCGCCGGACGAGGAGTTCGCGACCCTGCTGGCGCGTGTCGGTGTGCCGCTGGTGCCACTCGGTCCGACGGTACGCTCGGTGGTCGCCGGGACGAAGCCGCCCACGAAGGAGGACGCGTTCCGGCTCGCTCCCGAGCTGGTCGCCGCGCGCTTCGGCACGCTCACCGCGGCGGCCGAGGGATGTGACGCGCTACTGGCGACCGGCCTGATGCCGGCCGGCGCACGCGATGTCGCCGAGAAACTGGGCATCCCCTACGTGCTCGCCTGCTTCCACACCCTGGGGCTGCCGTCGCGGCACTTCGCTCCCGGCGCGCGGCCGGGCACGCCCTCCCCGGAGGGCGAGACCGACAAGCGGGTGCTGTGGGAGCAGGACGCCCAGAGGGTGAACGCGTTGTACGGCGAGGCGCTCAACAGCCACCGGGCGGCGATCGGTCTGCCGCCGGTGGACAACGTCCGCGACCACGTCCTGACGGACCGGCCGTGGCTGGCGGCGGACCCGACGCTGTGGCCGGCGCAGGGCAGGACGAACCTCGACGTCGTGCAGACGGGGGCCTGGATCCTGCCCGACGACCGTCCGCTCCCCCAAGAGCTGGAGGCGTTCCTGGACGCCGGCGCGCCACCGGTGTACGTGGGCTTCGGCAGCATGGCCGCGTACGCCCCGAAGGACGTCGCCCGGGTGGCCATCGAAGCGAGCCGCGCGCACGGTCGCCGCGTGGTCCTCGCCCGTGGCTGGGCCGGCCTCGCCCCGATCGACGACGCCGGCGACTGCTTCGTCGTCGGCGAGGTCAACCAGCAGGCGCTGTTCCGCAGGGTGGCCGTCGTCGTGCACCACGGCGGTGCGGGCACCACGACGACGGCGGCCATGGCCGGAGTGCCCCAGGTGGTGGTCCCCCAGATCGCGGACCAGCCGTACTGGGCGGGGCGGGTGGCCGAACTGGGCATCGGCGCGGCTCATGACGGCCGGACGCCGACGGTCGACTCGCTGTCCGCCGCGCTCGCCACGGCCCTGACGCCCGAGACCCGTACCCGCGCGGTGGCCGTGGCCGGCACCGTCCGCGCCGACGGTGCGACGACGGCCGCGAAGCTGCTGCTCGACGAAGCCGGCCGGGAAAGGCGGCCCGTGTCCGCGTGAACCACGCGGGAGGGAGTTCTCGCGCGAGCCGCGAGGCTCCGTCCCGTGGTTCGGTCCGCCGCCTTCGCGACCGGGTCGGTGGCGTGGACCAGGGCGGTCGGCCGAGCCGGACGTGCGTACGGCGGCCGCTGTGCCGGCCGCCACCGCGGTCGCTTTCCCGCGCCCCCGTCCGACTATCATCAGGGTCTCTGGGACGATCTCCACGCTCAGGGGCTGATCAGGTCGGACGTGCCCACCGAACACGGTCGGGGGAGGGATCCGCGGTGTCTCTGACGGACAAG
>NZ_JBIAGM010000029.1:0-84507 GCF_042869815.1 Streptomyces sp. NPDC006739 | reverse complement strand
GGTGTCCTGCGCTCCGTCGACCGGCCCGTCTACGACACCCTGATGGCCGACCAGCTCGACACCGCCGTCGAACAGCGCGGCAAGGGCGACCTCGCAGCCCTCCTCGCCGGCGGCGACACCTGGACCGTCATCGGCTGACGTGCCCCCTCTGACACCCGGCGCCGCACACCCCCGCGGCGCCGGGTTCGTACTCTCGCTCCCCACTCTCACAAGGAGGAACCCGCCATGCCTTCGAACGGCGTCGCCGACGAGGAATGGGCCGTCCGTGCGGTACGGGAGGCGGTCCCGCGCCGTCTGCTGATGTGCCGCCCGCAGTACTTCGACGTCACGTACAGCATCAACCCGTGGATGGACCCGCAGAAACCGACGGACACCGCGGCCTCCCTGCGGCAGTGGGAGGCGCTCCGGGAGCTGTACGTGTCGCTCGGACACACCGTCGAGGTGATCGAGCCGATCGAGGGCCTGCCGGACATGGTGTTCGCGGCCAACGGTGCCACCGTGGTCGACGGCAAGGTGCTGGGCGCGCGGTTCCGGCACCGGGAGCGGACCGCGGAGGGGCCGGCCTATCTGGACTGGTTCGAGCGGAACGGGTACCGCGAGACCCTGTGGCCGGAGTTCGTCAACGAGGGCGAGGGCGACTACCTGCGGGTCGGGCGGCGGCTGCTGGCCGGGACCGGGTTCCGCACCGATCCGCGTTCGCACGCCGAGGCGCAGGAGTTCTTCGGACTGCCGGTGACCGGTCTGACGCTGGTCGACCCGAACTTCTACCACCTGGACACCGCCCTCGCGGTGCTCTCGCCGACCGAGATCATGTACTACCCGGCGGCTTTCACGCCGGGCAGCCGGGCGGTCCTGCGGGAGATGTTCCCCGACGCGATCCTGGCCACGGACGAGGACGCGGCGGTGTTCGGCCTGAACGCCTTCTCCGACGGCCTCAACGTGTTGTTGCCGCAGGCGGCCACCGGGCTCGTCGAGAAGCTGAAGGACCGCGGCTTCCACCCGATCGGCGTGGAGCTGGGCGAGCTGCTCAAGGCGGGCGGCAGCGTCAAGTGCTGCACCCTCGTCCTGTAGGACGACACCGGCCACCGCCGGCCCTGTGCCGTGAGGCACTCGGGTCGGCGGTGGCCGATGGCCGGTCCGGACGGGGGATTCGCGGTCCGGCGTCAGAGGGGGCAGGTCAGCCCGTGTAGACGGGCTCCCGCTCGTGGCGCGGGCCGGGGATCGGGGCGGCGGCCGGGAAGCGGTTGAGCTTCTCGCCCTCCACGTCCATGTTCGGCAGCAGCCGGTCCAGCCAGCGCGGCAGCCACCAGGCGGACTTGCCGAGCAGGGCGAACAGGGCCGGCACCAGCGCCATGCGGACCACGAAGGCGTCGAAGAGCACGGCGGCGGCGAGACCGAAACCGATCATCTTCACGAAGTCGTTCGTGTCCAGGATGAAGCTGGAGAAGACGCTGGCCATGATGATCGCGGCGGCGGTGACGACGCGTCCGCCGTAGCGGAAGCCGGTGACCACCGCGTCGGAGGGGCTCGCCCCGTGGACGTACGCCTCCCGCATCCGGGCGACGAGGAAGACCTCGTAGTCCATCGCGAGACCGAAGACCACACCGATCATGAAGATCGGCAGCGTGCTCATGATCTGACCCTGCTGCTCGATGCCGAGGCTCTTGGCGAACCAGCCCCACTGGAAGACCGCGACGAGCGCGCCGAGCGAGGCGCTGATGGAGAGCAGGAAGCCCAGGGCCGCCTTGAGCGGGACGAGGACCGAGCGGAAGACCAGCAGCAGCAGGAGGAAGGCGAGGCCGACGACCAGACCCAGGTAGGGCAGGAGGGCGTCGTCGAGGGTCTTGGAGAAGTCGATGTAGAGGGCGGTCTGGCCGGTGACCAGGACCGTGGCGCCGTCGGCGGACCGGAACTCGTCCTTCATGCCGCGGATCGTCCGGACCAGTTCCTCGGTGGCGCGGTCCTGCGGACCGGTCTTCGGTACGACGTTGATGATCGCCGTGTCACCCTTGGGGTTGGTGGCCGCGGGGCTCACCTTCTCGACATTCTTGATCTTCGCGAGCTGCTCGCCGACCCGGCCCGCCGCGGCGGCCGTGTCCCTGCCCTGGACCGTGACGGTCAGCGAACCGTTGAAGCCGGCCCCGAAGGAGTCGGACAGGATGTCGTAGGCCTTGCGCTGGGTGGTGTCCTTCGCGTACGTGCCCTCGCTCGGCAGACCGAGCTGCATGCCGGCCGCGGGGATGGCGAGGGCGCCCAGGCCCACGACACCGACGAGCAGGACGAACAGCGGGCGGCGGACCACGAACGCGGCCCAGCGGGTGCCGAGGTTCGGCTTCTGGCGTGCGGCCCGCTTGTCCGCCTTGCGCTGCTGACGGGCGCTCAGCGGCTTGCCGTAGAACCGCTTGCGCTCGGCGCGGGGCATGACCTTGACCGGTGCGAAGCCGAGGAGCGCGGGGACGAGTGTGGTGGCGACGAGGACCGCGATGGCGACCGTGCCGGCCGCGGTGAGGCCCATCTTGGTGAGCATCGGCACGTTGACGACGGCGAGGCCCGCCAGGGCGATGATGACGGTGAGTCCGGCGAAGACGACGGCGGTGCCGGCGGTGCCGACGGCGCGTGCGGCGGCGTCCTGGCGCTCACGGCCCTCGGAGAGTTCGGCGCGGTAGCGGGAGATGACGAACAGGGCGTAGTCGATGCCGACGGCGAGGCCGATCATCATCGCCAGGGTGGAGGTGGTGCTCGACAGGCCCAGGGTGGAGCCGAGCGCGGTGATCGCGGAGATGCCGATGGCGACGCCGATGAGCGCGGTCAGCAGGGGCATGCCCGCGGCGATCATCGAGCCGAAGGTGAGGATCAGGACGAGGGCGGAGACCAGGATGCCGATGCCCTCGGTGCCGCTGCCCGAGCCCGCGTCCAGCTTGACCGCGTCACCGCCGGCCTCGACGGTCAGACCGCTCTTGCGGAAGTGGTCGAGGGTGTCGGTGAGAGCGTTGTGCGCCTTGTCGTCCAGCTTGGTGGCGGCGACCTTGTAGGTGGCGATCGCGTAGGCGGTGGTGCCGTCCTTGCTGACGGTGTTCGCCTTGAACGGGTCGGAGACGGCGGCCACTTCGGGTGCCTTGCCGAGCCGGGCGACCAGGTCCTCGACCTTGGCCTTCTCCTCCGGGTCGGCGAGCTTGTGGCCCTGCGGGGCGCGCAGCACCACACGGGCGGTGGCGCCGCTCGCGTTCGCCGCGGGGAACTTGTCCTTGAGCAGGTCGAAGGCCTTCTGGGACTCGGTGCCCGGCATGGAGAACGTGTCGGCGGGCGGTGCGGGCGCGGACGAGGCGGCGACGCCGATTCCGACGAGGACGGCGAGCCACAGCAGGGTCACCAGGCCGCGTCGCCGGAAGGCGAAGCGGCCCACTGATGAGAGGAAGGTGGCCATGTCGTACAGACTCCTGCTCTTACGCGGAATGTGAGGGGATCGGTGGTGCTGCCGGGACCGGTCGCCGGTCACGTCCAGAGGGTGGGGGCGGATGGGACGTCGTCGTGGTCGCGCGCGTGCACGAGGGGGAGGTCGGGTCGTCGGGCCGCGGGGGCTGTTGCGCCCCCGCGGTGTCCAGCGTCGCCGGGAGCACTTGAGGATGATTTGAAAGAAGCTCGAGTTGGGCCTCGAACACTGTCCGTACCGAGTTCTGATTCCTTGGAGTGCCCCGGGCACGGACGGAGGCGGAGGCCGAGATCATGACCGTCGAGCTGGCGGGCTCCGCCGAACGCGCCCTGCAGAGCCGGAAGTTCGCCGCCCTGTACGCGCAGGTGCAGCGGTTCTACGCGCACCAGATGCAGATACTCGACGCGCACGACACCGAGCGCTGGGCGGCCACCTTCACCGAGGACGCCGTCTTCGAACTGCCCTCACTGCCCGCGCCGGTGCTGGCGCGCGACGGGCTCGCCCACTACGTGCGCGCCGGCGCGGCACGGCAGCGGCGGGCCGGCGGCCGCCTCAACCACTGGGTCGGCATGCTCGACGTACAGCCCCAGGCGGACGGGTCGCTGCACACCCGCTGCTCGGCCCTGGTGTACCTCACGCCGAGCGGTGGCAGCTCCAAGGCCTTGTACGCGTACGTCATGGAGGACGTCCTGGTCCGCACCCACACCACCTGGCGCACCGCGCACCGCCGGGTGACCCGGGACGATCTGGCCTGAGCGCGGGGGGCCAGCGGGGCGACCGGGCCGCGTCGGGGGGAGGGTGCCGGAAGACGGCAGGGTTCAGCCGCTCTCGCTGCCGGACGCGGCCGTTCAGGCCGGATCATCGGATACGTATGGTTGTTCGAGCATTCCGAGATGTGTGCAGGGGATCTTCCCAGGAGGAGCCGCGAGCATGACCGCCCACCCGACCACAGCCGACTGGTGGCTCATCGCGGCCGGTGTCACCGTCGTCTACCTGGCGGTGATGCACCGGTGCATGCCGACCCCGAAGGCGAGGCTGCGCATGGTCACAGCCCCGCTGGCCGGCTGGGTGTTCCTCCTGCCCAACGCGGTGACAAAGGGCTACTCCGTGTCGCACACGCTGTATTTCTACAGCTGCGCCCTGCTGATGCTCGTCATCATGCTGGCGCCGGTCGCGAAAAGGGTCGCGGCCGACATCGCGGAACAGGAGGAGAAGCCCTGGGACAGGGTGCCTCTCAACTCCGTTTCCCTGTACTGGATGTGTGGATCGGCCGCGGCGTGCACCGTGGGAGTGGTCTGCCTCTGGTCGTTCGTTTCCTGACGTCACGGCAGGTTCGTGAACGCGGCGAAGACG
This sequence comes from Streptomyces sp. NPDC006739, assembly GCF_042869815.1. NCBI lineage: Bacteria > Bacillati > Actinomycetota > Actinomycetes > Kitasatosporales > Streptomycetaceae > Streptomyces > Streptomyces sp. NPDC006739. Next base: position 79,724 of record NZ_JBIAGM010000029.1, on the reverse strand, counting down.
TCGTCGAGTTCGTTGGTGTGCACGGTCAGCGACTCGGCCGTGACCGCCGCCGCGTCGAGGACGGTGAGCACGCTGCGGAGGGTCTCGGTGCCGGCGTCGCCGCGGATCTGGAGGGTGAGCGTCGCGACGTCGCTCGACGCGTCGCCGAGGCCCCGGCCCGCTCCGGCGCCGAAGGCGGCACGGGCACGGCCGAGCGCGACCGCATCGGCGAACCGCAGACGGATGAGAGCGGCGGGCGGACCGGTCCGGGGTGCCTGACGGAACTCGGCATCACCCGGCCCGGCACCGCGGTGATCGGCGTGATCACCGTCGCCGTACTCGGGAGCGCCGGCCGGTGGGTCCGCCACCGGGTCGCCCACCAGGACGAGCCGGGCGCGGGAGGGGCCCAGGGTGTGTGTCACGGGCACTGCCCTCGCCTTCGCCGAAGTGTTGTCGCCGGGGTGCCGTCGCTGTCGTCGTCGCCCGTTCACGCCGCCATGACCTCCGCCTCGTCCCGGTCCGGCACGATCACCGTGCCGACCCCGTCCTCGCTGAACATCTCCACGAGGACCGAGTGCGGGACCCGCCCGTCGATCACCCGGGCCGCGCCCACGCCACCCCGTACGGCGTGCAGGCAGCCGGTCATCTTGGGCACCATGCCGTCGCTCAGCTCCGGCAGCAGCTTCTCCAACTCGCCGGCCGTCAGCCGCTGGATGATCTCCTCGCTGTGCGGCCAGCCCGCGTACAGACCCGCCACGTCCGTCAGGATGACGAGCGCCTCGGCGCCCAGCGCCGTGGCGAGCGCGGCCGCCGCGGTGTCGGCGTTGACGTTGTAGACGCCACCGTCCTCGGCGCTGCGGGCGACAGGGGAGATCACCGGGATCCGGCCGGCCTCCAGCAGGGTGTGCAGGGTCGTGGTGTCCACCCGGGTGATGCTGCCGACCCGTCCGACATCGACCGCCTCGCCGTCGATCCACGGCATCAGCCGGGTGGCGGTGAGGGTGTCCGCGTCCTCGCCGCTCATCCCGACGGCCAGCGGGCCGTGACTGTTGATCAGACCGACCAGTTCGCGCTGCACCTGTCCGGTCAGCACCATCCGGACTACGTCCATCGCGAGCGGCGAGGTGACTCTCAGCCCGGCCCGGAACTCCCGCTGCAGACCCTGGCGTGCCAGCTCCCGGTCGATCTGCGGGCCGCCGCCGTGGACGACCACCGGCCGCAGACCGGCGTAGCGCAGGAAGGCGATGTCACGGGCGAAGGCCGCGGTCAGTTCCGCGTCGACCATGGCGTGGCCGCCCAGCTTGATGACGACCGTCCGGCCCTGGTGGCGGGCCAGCCACGGCAGTGCCTCGCCGACGGACCGGGCCTTGGACAGCGCTGAATGCGAACTGGGCGTCATGAGAAACCTCGCAATCGTCGGCCGTGGTGAATGCGCGGCCGGGCTGTAGTTTCCGGTCCATCATCGCGAGCCGGCCGGCGCGGGCGGAAGCTCTGGCGCCGATTACCTGTAGAAGTGGTCGAGTTCGGGTCGACGGCAACTGGATGTCCGGTCGACAGGACACGCACGACGGCTACCTGACCGCCGTGCTGAAAGTCCGCTGCACATCCTCTAAAAGTCCCCTGGAAGCCGTCTGGAAGTGCGCTGGAAAATCGCTCGACAACCGCTGAGGATTCTCCGCCGGTGCGCAAGACGGCAGTTCGGCATTGCCCGGAGAACTCTTCGACGTCAGCATGAGAAGCGAGGAAAGATCGCACCGGAGTCACTCGAGAAGGCGGACGGCGTTCGTCGTCCGGTCGACAGGACGGCGGTCTTGAGTCGGACCACGGAGAGGGTGCATCCCGGATGTTCGTCCCGAGTTTCTATCGTGAACCGGACAGTTCATGGAAAATCGATCTGATCCGAGAGAATCCGCTGGCTCTCGCGGTGTCCAACGGCAGCCCTGGGGGCATTCCGTTCGCCACCCATCTGCCGGTGATCCCCGACCCGGCGCAGGACGCCACCGGGTTCGCGGACGATCTGTCCGGGCTTGCTTTGCTGGCGCACATGAACCGGGCCAACCCGCACTGGAAGGCGCTCGCGGACGGCGACGCGGTCCTGCTGACCTTCACCGGCCCGCACTCCTATGTCTCGCCGACCGTGTACCAGGTGACCCCGGCGGCTCCGACCTGGAACTTCACCTCGGTCCACGTGCGGGGCGTGGTGGAGAAGTTCGACTCCATGGACGACGCCATGGACGTGGTGCAGGCCACCGTGCGGGCCTACGAGCGTGACTTCGGCACCGGCTGGGACATGAGCGAGTCGCTCGGCTACTTCCGCAAGATCGGACCGGCGGTGGGCGCCTTCCGGGTGCGGGTGACCGGGAGCGACGGGATGTTCAAACTCAGCCAGGAGCAGCCCGGCGAGGTCCGGGAGCGGGTGCGGGAGTCCTTCGCCGGCAGCGCCTGCACCTACAAGCGCGCGACGGCCGAACTGATCGGCCGGCTGCCGTGAAGCCCGGGCCCTGAGCGGTCAGGGCCCGGCACAGCTCACCGGAGGAAGCGTGCTCAGGCGCTGATGGCGGCCGGGCGCTCGGCTTCGGACAGGCCGCCGATGCCCTTGAGCCCACGCACTTCGGGCAGTTCCTTGAGGTCTCCCAGGACGCGGGCGGCCGCACGGTCGAGGCTCGCCATCACCCACTGGTCGAAGTCGACGCCCAGCTGCTCGGCGGCCTGGTGCCACGACCGGATCCGGCCGCCGGGGAGTTCGAGCCGGCGGACCGGCTCGACGGCGGTGCCGGTCCGTCCGCCCAGCTCACGGGAGGCACGGATGGCGCGGCGCAGCTGCTTGGTGGTCCAACGGTTCTGCTCCGCGCGGTCGAGCCACGTCTCCTGCTGGTCCAACGGCAGCGAGGCGAGCTCCGCGTGGTGCTGGAAGGTCAGCGCGGGGCGCCGCCGGTCGAACTCGAACCGACGGGAGACCCAGGCGTAGTTGCGCAGGGTCTGGTACTGCAGCCCGACGGCCCGGATGCCGTGCTGGTAGCGGTCCACGTAGTGGTCCTTGCCGAACACCAGCCAGTCGCCGAGCCACCAGGACGAGGAGTCGACGATGCCGGACAGCTGGCGGCCGGCCTGTTCCCACTCGTCGAAGGACGCCCCGGCGGGCATCCGCAGGCCGACCTTCGTGGTCATGACCTGACCCCGGCGTGGCGGCTCCCCGGGCAGCCTCCGCTGCTGTGGCACCACGGTCCGCTCCGGTCCGGTCTGTCCGTTTCCCGATCGTTCGACGTTGCTGGCGTGAATCGCCATCAGGCCTCCATGTAACGCGTGCGAACAGGTGGGAGCCTGACACGCCGTCCTGGAGTGCCCATGAATTACGACTTGTGTCCGACGCGCCGACATCCGTGCGGGCGGACCTCCGTGATCTCCGCAGACGGACATTTCACTTCCCGGTGCAGGCAGGTGCCGTTCCCGTGCGGGGGCGCCTTCCCCGGGGGCGGCTGACCCCCCAGCGGATCTCGAACCGTTTCCGGCTCGCCTTGCAGCGTTCCTCGACGGCCGGCCGTCCCGGTCCGAGGGCTCCAGTGCCATGCGTTCCGTGCTCCAGTTGGCGCCAGCAAAGTCAGCAGCACGCACAGGCGTGCGTGCTCATCTCCGCACTGTCCGGCGAGCGGTTCACCACGACCGGCCGTACACCACCCCAGGGGGACACCCATGAAGCTCAGGATCCGCGCGGCCGCCGGCCTGCTCGCCGCCGGCGCGCTGCTGGCGCTGACGACAGCCGCACCCGCCACCGCCGCGACCAGAACCAGAACCGGCCACCTGGACTCCCATTCCGGGGTTCAGGACGTGCTGAACCGCGCGGTGACCGAGGGCGGTCTGCCCGGCGCCACCGCCCAGATCGTCGACGGCCGCGACGGGAACTGGTTCGGCCGCGCCGGGGTGGCCGACCTCGGCACGGGGGCCCAGCAGCAGCCGCAGAACCGGTTCCGGATCGGCGGCACCAGCCAGACGTTCGTGGCCACCGTGATGCTGCAGCTGGTCGCCGAGCACAAGGTGAGCCTGGACGACTCGGTGGAGCGGTGGCTGCCCGGTCTGGTCGACGGCAACGGCTACGACGGCAGCAAGATCACCGTTCGTCAACTGCTCAACCAGACCAGCGGGATCTACAACTACGTGCTCTCCAGCACCATCCTGGGCGACGTCATCGGCACCGCCTTCCTTGAGCACCGCTTCGACAGCCTGACCCCCGAGCAGCTGGTCGGCCTCGCCGTCGCCTACCCGCCGGCCTTCGCCCCCGGCACCAGCTGGGGCAGCTCCGAGACCAACTACGTGCTGGCCGGCCTGATCATCGAGAAGGCCACCGGGCGGAGCCTGGCCGACGAGATCCACGACCGCATCGCCCGCCCGCTCCACCTGACCGGCACCTACGAGCCGGCCGCCGGCGACACCGGGATCGACGGCCCGCACGGCCGCGCCTACTCCCACCTCAACCAGTCCGGCTCCGACATCCCGTCCTACGACGTCACCGAGCTGAACCCCGGCCTGGTCTTCGCCACCGGCGACATGATCTCCACCACCGGCGACCTCGACACCTTCTTCGGCGCGCTCCTGCGCGGCCGGCTGCTGCCGCCCGCCGAGCAGCAGGAGATGTTCACCATGTCCCAGACCACCAACTGGATCCCGGGCATGAACTACGGGTACGGCATCGCCTCGACCACGCTGTCCTGCGGCACCACCGTGTACGGCATGTTCGGCGGCACCGAGGGCTCCTGGACCTACACCTACGGCACCCGGGACGGCCGACACCTGCTCTCCACCAACGTCAACGGCGACTGGCTGTACGGCACGGGCTGGTCCATGCAGGCGCCGATCGGTGTCTTCGACGCCGAGCTGAAGGCGGAGTTCTGCGACAAGTAGCCCGACCGGCCACGACACGCCCCGGCGGTCGAACGGGACACCGGATGTCCCCCGTTCGACCGCCGGGGCGTCGACGTCTGTCACGAACCGGTCAGGAGTAGGCGTAGAAGCCGCGGCCGGACTTCTTGCCCAGCAGTCCGCCCTCCACCATCCGCAGCAGCAGGGCGGGCGGGGTGAACTGCGGTTCGCGGAACTCCGCCCGCAGGGACTCGGCGATCGCGGCGACGACGTCCAGGCCGATCATGTCGGTCAGCCGCAGGGGCCCCAGGGGGTGCGAGCAGCCGAGCGTCATGCCCTGGTCGACCACGTCGGCCGTGGCGAAGCCGGACTCGACCATCCTGATCGCGCTCAGCAGGTAGGGGATGAGCAGGGCGTTGACCACGAAGCCGGCCCGGTCGGGCGAGCGGATCGGGGTCTTGCCGAGGGCGCCCCCGACGAACTCGTCCATGCGCCGCAGGGTGGGCTCCCCGGTGAGCAGCGAACCGATCAGCTCCACCAGCGGCATCACCGGCACCGGGTTGAAGAAGTGCAGGCCGACCACCTGCTCCGGCCTACCGGTGACCCTGGCCAGGCGCATGATCGGGATCGACGAGGTGTTCGACGCGAGGATGGCGTGCGGGGACTCGACGACCTTGTCCAGGGCCACGAACAGCTCGGACTTCTCGACCTCGTTCTCCCGGATCGCCTCCACCACGAGGTCGCGGTCGGCCAGGTCGTCGAGGTCGGTGGTGAACGCGATGCGCTCCAGTGTGGCGTCCCGGTCGGCCCCGGACATCTTGCCGCGGCTCACGGCCCGGTCCAGCGAGGAGACCAGCCGCCCCCGCCCGGCGGGCACGGAGGCGGGCCCGGAGGCCACGACCACCACGTCCAGCCCGGCCCGGCCGCAGATCTCGGCGAGCCCGGCGCCCATCGTGCCGCTGCCGACGATCCCCACCCGGTGGATGCCACCGGGCGTGCTGACGGTGCCGGTCATGCGGACACCCCCCACCGCAGCAGGCAGGCGCCGATGGACATACCCCCACCGAAACCGGCCATCAGAACCAGATCGCCGTCGGACAGCTCGTTGCCCCGGTTGGCCCGGTCGAGCGCGAACGGCACCGCCGCACTGCCCATGTTGCCGAACTCCTTCAGTACCAGGTGGGTGTGCGCGCCGGACAGCCCGGACCGCTCCACCAACTCATCCAGCAGTACTCCGTTGGCCTGGTGCGGGACGAAGTGGTCCACCTCGTCGAGGCCGACGCCTGCCTTCGCGCACAGAGCCGCCAGGGCCGGCGGCACCTGTTCCATCACGAAGTCCCGCACCCCGCGGCCGTTCATCCGGAAGTAGTGGGCGCCGTCGTCCACGGTCTGATGGCTGCTCGGCAGCCGGCTGCCGCCCGCCTCGACCCGGATCAGGCCGCCGGCGTCGCCCCGGCTGGCCAGGTGGAACGCGAGCAGGCCCGGCTCGGCCGCCGCGCCGACCACGGCCGCACCCGCGCCGTCGCCGAAGAGCACCGCGGTCCTGCGGTCGGTGAAGTCCAGGATGCGCGAGTAGACGTCGGCGCCGACCACCAGCGCGCGGGCGCCCGGGTGCACCGCGATCAGGCTGCGCGCCAGCACGAGGCCGTACACGAAACCGCTGCACACCACGTTGATGTCGAAGCAGGCCGCGTTCCAGGCGTCCAGCCGGTTCTGCACCAGATAGCTGGTCGGCGGTTGCGGCGAGTCCCCGGTCGAGGTGGCCACGATGAGGTAGTCCACCTGGTCGGCGGTCAGCCCCGCGTTCTCCAGCGCCTCTTGGGCGGCCCGCGTGGCGAGGTCGGAGGTCGCCTCGCTCTCGGCGGCGTAGCGCCGGTTCAGGATCTGCGTCTTGCGCTCGATCCACTCCGCCTCGACGCCCACGCGCTCGGCCACCTCGGTGTTGCTGATCTCCTCCTTGGGCGCGTACGAGCCCGTCCCCAGGATGCTCACGGCGTGCTCGGTCACTCTCGCCTCCCCCTCGTCACCTGGCGGGCCCGGCGAGGACCGGTACCGGGCTCGGGGACCGGTCCGGGACCCGGAGCGGATTGATCCGGTCCGCGCCGATCCGGGCACGCGACTCGGGGTCGGTGACCCCGAGCCCGGTCCGCGGGGCCAGGCACAGCACACCGACCTTGCCCATGTGCTGGTTGTTCTGCACCAGCCGGGCGGCCTCGCCGATCTCGTCGAGCGGATACACGGTGGACAGCGCCGGCATGAGCTTGCCCAGCTGCACCAGCCGGTTGAACTCCCGCAGTTCCTGCAGGTTGGCCGCGTGACTGCCGATGATCCGCTTCAGGTTCATCCACAGGTATCGGTTGTCGTACTGGTGCTGGTAGCCGGTGCTGGACCCGCAGGTGACGACCACACCGCCCTTGCGCACCACGAACACCGAGATCCCGAAGGTGGCGGCGCCCACGTAGTCGAACACCACGTGCGGGTCCTCGCCCACCTCGGCCCGGATCCGCCTGCCGAGCCGCTTGCCCATGGCGATGGTCTCGTCCGGGCTCGGGGTGTGGCCGCCCAGGCCGATGTCGTTGCGGTTGATGACCACGTCACAGCCCAGCCGACGCAGCGCCTCGGCCTTCTCCTCCGAGCTGACCACACCGACCGGGATGCCGCCGCCCGCCTTGACCAGCTGCACCGCGTAGGCGCCGAGACCGCCGGTCGCCCCCCAGATCAGCACGACGTCGCCCTGCTTGATGCGCGCACCGCGGTCGCTGACCAGCATCCGGTAGGCGGTGCTGCCGCACAGCGACAGGGACGCGGCCTCCTCCCAGGTCAGGTGCGCGGGCTTGGGCACCAGCTGGCTGACCCGCACCACCGCGTAGTGGGCCAGGCCGCCGAAGTTCGTTTCGAAGCCCCACACACGCTGCTCCGTGCCGAGCATGCCGTCGGCGTGCGTCGCGGGCTCCTGGTCGTCCACGTAGGACGGTGAGACGACCACATGGTCGCCGACCCCCCAGTGCCGAACCCCCGAGCCGACCCGCACGATCACACCGGCGGCGTCCGAACCGATCACATGCGTCGGCCGGTCGTGCCGGGCGGCGAACCCGCCCTGGCGGCCGAACCGGCGCAGGAAGTCGAAGGTGGGCAGCGGTTCGAACAGCGCCGACCAGACCGTGTTGTAGTTGACGGAGCTGGCCATGACCGCGACCAGCGCCTCGTCCGGCGCCAGTTCGGGCATCGGCACCCTTCCGACCCGGAGCGAGCGGCGCACGTCCCTGTCCGGGACGCCGTCGAACATGCGGGCGTCCTCTTCGTGCAGGTACGCGGCCAGGTACTCGTCCGGCACGCTCTGCCGGACCAGTTCGTCAGGCGAAGCACCCGCGAGAGCGGCTTCGGCCAATGCGTCCATCAGGAATTCCTTTGCCCTTGTCGCGGCGCAAACGCGGTCGCCGCTGTGCGACGGTGTTCCGCTGGGGGTGGGGCTCGTCCCGCGTCTGTCCAGGCAGGAGACCAGGCCCTGACGGGTCAGCCGCGCAGACCGTACGTCGGCTGCGCGCGCTCCCGATCGCGTCGGCGGGGGGAAATCGGCTGAACCCGAATTCGAGCGGCCCTTCAATGGACCACTGCTCGGTCATAGTGGCACAGCGCCCCAGTGCGGTACAGGTTCGGGCGGACGGGCAGGCGGCAAGGATTCTTCCGGCCTTGTGATGCTGGCGTTCGAGTCATAAGTTCGTCAGCATTCATGGGGCGCGGGAGCATGCCGGGTGTCCTGTCGACAGGACGACGGCGTCGGCGGACCCGGCCCGGACCGGCCCCAGGGGCTTCTCCTGACGAATTCCAATCCCGAGTCTTCTCGTGGCGGTTAAGGACGGTGGCAGTTGAGTACCAACCCCTTCGATGATCAGGACAGCCGCTTCTACGTCGTGGTCAACGACGAGGAGCAGCACTCCCTGTGGCCGGTGTTCGCCGAGGTGCCCGCAGGCTGGCGGGTCGTGTTCGGCGAGGCGGCCAGGTCCGAGTGCCTGGAGTACGTCGAGCAGAACTGGACCGACATGCGGCCCAAGAGCCTGCGGGAGGCCATGGCGGTCGACTGAGATCCGCTCGAATTCCGCGGGAGAACGCCGGCTGGGAGACGAAGGTTGTGGGGGACATCCTGTGAGAACCGCTAGCAGTTACAAACCGAAACCGATGGCCACCGGCGGTGAGCCCGCGCAGCGCGACGTGGTCCTCTCCTTCGTGGGGCAGCAGGCGACGGTGCAGAAGTCGGGGATGATCCTCCCGAAGGACCTCTCGGAGCGGTCCTGGGAGCGCATCGGGGCCAGCCTGCGCGAACTGACGAACTCCTCGGCGTGGTGGCTCGCCGACTGGCTGATCTACGGGGAGGCCACCTACGGGTGGCGGCGGTACAAGGAGGCGATCGAGCGCACCGGGCTCGACTACCAGACCTTGCGCAACTACGCGTGGGTCGCCCGCCGGTTCGAGCACCACCGCAGGCGGGACAGCCTCAGCTTCGCCCACCACGCCGAGGTGACGCGCCTGTCGCCACCGGAGCAGGACTACTGGCTGCGCAAGGCGGAGCAGCAGAAGTGGTCGCGCAACGAACTGCGCAGGGCGGTGCGCGCCAGCCTGGCCGAGCAGAGCCGCGACAGCGAGATCCCCCCGGGCGGCGCCGACGAGAAGCAGGAGGTGCCCCGGCTCGCCGAGTCGGCGGGCGCCGACAAGCGTCTGCGGAAGGCCGCCACGCTCACCATCGAGCTGTCGGCCGACCAGCTCGACTACTACTCGAAACTGGCCGCCGCGCACGGTCTGCCCGTCGAAAAGTGGGTGACCCAGGTGCTCGACGCCACCGATCGGCTCACCGCCTAGAGGCACAGCCCGTTCCCTTGGTGCACCGGCGGCTCGGCTGATCGGACACCTGTCACATCGGAGTCAGTTGATGATCCTTCAGGGAAAGCGGGTTGCCCTGCCCTCGGCGCCCGTGGTCCACAAGCAGTTCGAGGCGCACGCGAAGGCCACCCCCGACGCCGTCGCCGTCTTCTGTGCCGGACAGCAGGTGACGTACGCGGAACTGGACGCGGCGGCCAACCGGTTCGCGCACTTCCTCGCGACGTGCGGACACGGCCGCGGCGCCAAGGTCGGCGTGTGCCTCGACTACTCGGTCGACATGCTCGTCGCCATCCTCGGCACGCTGAAGGCCGGCGCGGCCTACGTGCCGTTCGACCCTGCCTACCCGTCGGCCAGGCTCCAGCTGCTGCTGGACCAGGTGCCCGACCTCGCCCTGATCGTGGCCTCGCCGGCGACGGCCGCACTGGTCGAGTCGGCGGCCGTCGAGGTCATCGACCTCGGACGGCTGGCGGACTACCTGTCGGGTCTGCCGGCGACCGCCCCGGCCGTCCCGGTCACCGGGGACGACGTGTGCTACGCCGTCTTCACGTCCGGCTCGACCGGTACGCCGAAGCTGACCGCGGTGCGGCACGAGGGCTGGTTCAACCTGATGAACTGGCTGAAGCTGGAGTACGGCCTGCACCAGGGGTCGAACAACCTGGTCGTCAGCGCGTTCGGGTTCGACCTCTCCCAGCGGGCCCTGATGACACCGCTGTTCTGCGGCGCCACGCAGTACCTGATGGCGAGCCGGAACTTCGACGCCATGCTGGCCTACCGCATGCTGACCGAGCACGACATCCGCGTGATCCACTGTGCCTCCAGCACCCTGTACCTGCTGGTGGACTGGGAGACCGCGCGGGGCGGTGACGCGCTCACCCGGCTCGACTACATGCTCTTCGGCGGGGAGCCGCTGAAGTTCGAGCGCATCGCCGACTGGGCCCGTCGCGAGGGCAACACCTGCACCCTCCTGCACCAGTACGGCGTCGCCGAGTGCACGGACGTCGCGACCTCCTACGACCTCGCCGGGCACCGGCTCGGCGGACAGGTCGCACCGGTCGGCAGGCCGGCCTACAACACCGACATCCACCTCCTGGACGCGCAGCTGCGGGGGGTCGCGCCGGGGGAGCAGGGCGAGATCTGCATCGCCGGGTCCAGCGTCGGCGCGGGCTACCTCAACACGGGCCCGGAGAACCAGAAGTTCACGACGATCGAGGTCGACGGCAAGCCGCGCCGGGTGTACCGCACGGGCGACCGCGGCTACGTCACCGAGGCCGGCGAACTCATCGTCCTCGGCAGGATCGACGCGCAGGTGAAGGTGCGGGGCATGCGCATCGACCCCACCGACATCGAGCGCGCGCTCGCCAGGCTGGCCGGCGTCAGGGAGGCCGCCGTGGTGGTCACCCGCACCGGCGCCGGCGAGGCCGAACTGACCGCGTTCATTGTCCCGGCGGGGGAGGACCTCGCCGAGAACGACGTGCGCACCGGTCTCCTTCATACCCTGCCGCGGAACATGGTCCCGGCCGCGTTCGTCACCGTCCCGCGGCTCCCGCTGAGTCCGCACGGAAAGGTGGACCGCGCGGCGCTGGTCGACGCGTACACGAACCAGCGCGCCGGTAGCGCCACGGCGGCATGACGGCGGCCCGTGATGACAATCGAGAGGAATTCGGTGATGATTTCCGACGGGGTGCGCACCATATGGTGCCGGGAACTCAAGCGCGATGACATATCGGGTGACGACGACTTCTTCGCCCTGGGCGGACAGTCGGTGATCATGGCCAGGATCCAGGGCGCCTACATCGAGGAGCTGGGCGTCGAGGTGCCGATGGACCAGATGTACCTCAACCCCACGGTGGCGACGATCTCCGCGTACATCGCATCCCTGGACGCGGTGAAAACCCGGTAGTCTCAAGGCCCTTCGGGCCGTGTTGTGTCTCGCCGGCGAGACACAACACGGCCCGAAGTGTTTTTACGGCCAGCCCGTTTCCATATGTATTTCCCGAGCCGGTCGGGACGGCTAACATCAAATTCGTGCTCGTTTAGCGGGTATTCCGTCCGCTGCGTCGATAGCGCGCTTGAGAAACGCTAAATTTCCGGCTGAGATCGCTGTGCGGTCAAAAAACAATCTGGTAGGAGTGGCGCTATGTACGACGTGATTGTCATAGGTGCCCGATGCGCGGGCTCGCCCACGGCCATGTTGTTCGCTCAGCAGGGGTACCGGGTCCTGCTGCTGGAGAAGGCGCGCTTCCCGCAGGACACGCTGTCCTCGCACTACATCCACCTGGAGGGCGTGGCACTCCTGAAGCGCTGGGGGCTGCTCGACAAGCTCCGCGAGGCCGGCTGCCGGCCCATCACCCACCAGAGCTACGAGGGGCCCGGCGTCCGCATCGACGGCTTCTCCCTGCCGATCGACGGCCTGCGGACCACGTACGCCCCGAGGCGGTACGTGCTCGACCCGATCCTCGCGGACGGTGCCGTCGCGGCCGGTGTGGAGTTCCGGGAGTCGTGCGCGGTCAACGACCTGGTCTTCGAGGGCGACCGGGTCGTCGGCGTGCGGTACACCACGCCCGGCGGCGTCCAGGCGACGGACCGGGCCCGCCTCGTCGTCGGCGCGGACGGCATGCGCTCCCTGGTGGCCCGCAAGGCCGGCGCCCCGAACGTCATCGAGCACCCGCGGCTGACCTGCACCTACTACAGCTACTGGGCCGGGGTCCCGGCGCACTTCGAGCTGTACGAGCGGCCGGGGCGCTGGGTCGGTGTCATCCCCACCAACGACGACCTCACGTTGCTCATGACCTATTTCCCGCAGGACGAGTACCACGACGTCCGCAAGGGAGTGGAGCCGTTCTACCTGGAGACCTTCCGTTCCACGGCGCCCGAACTGTACGAGCGGATGCGATCCGGCGAGCGCGTCGAGCAGTTGTACGGGACAGGGCACCAGGAGAACTACTTCCGCAAGGCGTTCGGTCCCGGCTGGGTGCTGGTCGGTGACGCGGTGAACCACAAGGACTCCATCACCGCCCGCGGCATCACCGAAGCCTTCGTCCAGGCCCAGACGCTCACCGAGTACATCGGGGACCGGCTGCACGACGACGCCGCGCTCACGGCGGCGCTCGGCCGCTACGAGGACAACCTGGGCGACGACGCCTTCAGCCACTACCAGGGCGCGCTCAACGTGGCCGAACTCAAGCCCGAGGGGCGGGTCGAGATGCTGCGGAAGCTGGTCGGACACCAGGAACTGGTCGACCGGTACTTCTCGACGCTGTCGGGGGCGTGCTCCATCGACGACTTCTACAACGACGAACTGTTGACCTTGCTCGACCAGAGCTGAGTGACGGCTCGCTCCCTGGTTCTGCCGATTTTGGAGACTCAATGATCCCGTTGTCGTTCGCGCAGCGTCGGCTGTGGTTCGTGGACCAGTTCGAAGGCCCTTCACCGACCTACAACGGCTCCTTCGCCCTGCGGCTGACCGGTGAGCTGGACGTGGAGGCGCTGCAGGCGGCGCTCCGCGACGTCATCGACCGGCACGAGGTCCTGCGCACGGTCATCGTCGAGGGCGACGACGGCGTGCCGCACCAGCAGGTGCTGGCGTCCGGGGAGAAGCCGTTCCACCTGCCGGTCGTCGAGGCCACCGAGGAGGAGCGGGCGGCCGCGGTCGACGCGGTTGCCACCGAGACCTTCGACCTCGCCGCCGACATCCCGATCCGCGCCACGCTGGTGCGGTGCGGACCGCGCGAGCACACCCTCGTCGTCGTGGCGCACCACATAGCCGTGGACGGCGAGTCCTTCGGGCCGCTGTTCCGCGATCTCACCACCGCCTACGCGGCCCGCAGGGAGGGCAGCGCCCCGGCGTGGGAGCCGCTCCCGGTGCAGTACGCGGACTACACGCTGTGGCAGCGGGACGTGCTGGGTGACGAGTCCGACCCGGACAGCCTGGCGTCCCGGCAACTGGCCTACTGGCGTGAGGCGTTGGCCGATCTGCCGCAGCCGCTGGCCATGCCGACCGACCGCCCGCGCCCCAGGGTGATGAGCCCCGAGGGCGACCGGGTCCAGTTCTCGATCGGCCCCGACCTGCTGGGGGCCGTGGAGAAGCTGGCCGCGGAGGCGGAGACCACGGTGTCGATGGTCATGCACTCGGCGCTGGCGGTGCTCCTGCACCACCTCGGGTGCGGTGACGACCTGCCCATCGGCGCGCCGATCACCGACCGCACCGACGAGGAACTGCGCGACCTCGTCGGGTTCTTCGTCAACACCTGGGTGCTGCGCGTCGACCTCTCCGGGACCCCCACCTTCCGTCAGCTGCTCCAGCGGGTGCGGGAGCGGTCCCTGGCCGCGTACGACAACCAGGACATGCCGTTCGAGCGACTGGTGGAACTGCTCAACCCGGACCGCTCCACCGCCTACAACCCGTTCTTCCAGGTCATGCTCTCCTGGCAGCCTCCCGTGCCGGATCTGGAACTGCCCGGCCTCGGCGTGCGCACCGAGAGGCTGGAGACCAACACGGCCAAGTTCGACCTGTTCTTCGACCTGCTCCCGAACAACTCGGGCGGCGCCGAGTGCCGTCTGGAGTACGCCACCAGCCTGTTCGACCGGGACACGGCCGAAGGCATCGCGCAGCGGTTCGTACGCGTACTGGGCCGGCTCGTGGCCGACCCGCAGCGGGCGATCGGCACCGTCGACGTACTCGACCCGGCCGAGCGCAACCAGCTGCTCACCCGGTTCAACGAGACGGCCACCGACCTGCCCGAGCTGACCGTCCCCGAGCTGTTCGAACGTCAGGCGGCCAGTACGCCCGACGCCCCGGCGATCGTGTGCGAGGACCGGACGCTGACCTACCGGGAACTGGACGAGCGGGCCAACGGCGTCGCCTGGGAGCTGGTGCGGCTCGGTGCCGGTCCGGAGGACCTGGTCGTCCTCTCTCTGCCGCGCACCGAGGACCTGGTGGTCGGCCTGCTCGGGATCCTCAAGTCCGGTGCCGGATACGTGCCGATGGACCCCCAGTACCTCAGCGGGCGGGCGGAGACCGTGCTGTCCGAGGCCCGCCCGAGGTTCGCGGTCACCGACACCGAGACCTGGCAGGACCTGCCGGACAACGACATCCCGACCGTCAACCTCGACCGGCGCGCGGAGTGGGACACGCCCGCCGGGGTGCCCGACGACACCGCCCGGGTCTCCCCGCTCGGCCCGGACAACCTGGCGTACGTGATGTACACGTCCGGCTCCACGGGCAAGCCGAAGGGCGCGGCGATCACCCACCGCAACCTCGTCAACGGCGTGCGCGAGCTGGTACGGGTCCTCGACGCGCCGCCCGGCTGGCGGATGCTGGCCGGCACCTCGGTCAACTTCGACGTCTCCGTCTTCGAGCTGCTGACCACCCTGTCCACCGGCGGCACGGCCGAGGTGGTGCCGAACGCGCTGACGCTCGGCGAGCGGGACAGCTGGGACGGACACGTGATCAGCGCGGTCCCCTCGGTCCTCGGTGAACTGGTCGGCCACCTGGACCGGACGACGGACGTGCGCACGGTCGTCCTCGCGGGCGACGTGCTCCCGGCCCGGCTGGTACGACAGCTGCGCGAGGCCCTGCCCGGCGTGCAGGTCGTGAACTCCTACGGGCAGAGCGAGAGCTTCTACGCCACCACCTTCTCCCTCGCGGCCGGCGAGGAGTGGGCGGAGGGCGACGTCGCGCCCATCGGCACCCCGCTGGGCAACATGCGCGCCTACGTCCTGGGCCCGGGACTCGCCCCGGTGCCGCAGGGCGTGATCGGCGAGCTGTACGTCGCCGGGACCTGCCTGGGCCGCGGCTACCACGGCCACCCCGCCCTGACCGCCGAACGCTACCTGCCCAGCCCGTTCGGCCCGCCCGGCGAGCGGATGTACCGCACGGGCGACCTGGCCCGCTGGAACGCCCAGGGCCGGCTGGAGTGCGTCGGCCGCGGCGACGGCCAGGTGAAGGTGCGCGGCTTCCGCATCGAGACGGCCGAGGTCGAGGCCGCGCTCACCGCGCACCCCGGCATCAGCGAGGCCGTGGTGATCAGCCGCGAGGTGCCCTCGGGCGGCCGGCGGCTCGTCGGCTACGTGGTGCACACCGGCGAGGGGGCCGTCGGTGACGACGGCGCCGGCGGTATCGGCGACGTGGACGTGCAGGCCGGTGCCTCGGCCGCCGAACTGCGCAAGTTCGTCGCGGCACGGCTGCCCGACTACATGGTGCCGTCGGCCTTCGTGGCCCTCGGCCGGCTGCCGCTCGGCCCGACCGGCAAGCTGGACCGCTCGGCGCTGCCCGAACCGGAGTTCCTCGGCGAGGCCTACCGCGAGCCGCGCACCGAGGCCGAGACGATCATCACTGCGGCCTACGCGGACGTGCTCGGTGTGGAGCGGATCGGTGTCGACGACGACTTCTTCGCGGTGGGCGGGGACAGCCTGCGGTCCATCCAGGTGGTGGCGCGGGCCCGGGCCCGGGGCCTGACCCTCACCACGCGGGAGATCTTCGAGTGCCGCACGGCGGCCCGGCTCGCCGAGGTCGCCTCCGCCCGCCGGGACCAGGTGCCCGCGCTCGCGGAGCTCGAGGGCGGCGGCGTCGGCCCGATGCCGCTGCAGCCGGTGGCCCGGCACGTCTTCGAGCACGGCGCCGGCATCGACCGGTTCGCCATGTCGATGGTGCTGGAGCTGCCCGCTGGCATCGACGAGAACGGACTGGCCGCGACGCTGGACGCCGTACTCGACCGGCACGACCTGCTGCGCGCGCGACTGGTGCGCGGCGACGAACTCTCCCTCGCAGTGCGTCCTCGGGGCGCCGTGCGGGCCGCGGACCTGATCCGCCGGGTCGCCTGCGACGGCCGGTGGGACGAGCCGGACCTGCTCGGCCTGGCGAAGGCGGAACTGGACGAGGCGACCGGGCGACTCGACCCGGAAGCCGGGACCATGGCGGACTTCGTCTGGTTCGCCGCCGAGTCGGGCGAGGGCCGGCTGCTGGTGGTGCTGCACCACCTGGTGGTGGACGGCGTCTCCTGGCGCATCCTCATGTCGGACTTCGCCGAGGCATGGCAGCAGGTCCGCTCCGGCAGGACGCCCGAACTGCCCGCGGTCGGCACCTCGGCCCGCCGCTGGGCCGCCGCGCTGGAGAACGAGGCGTTCTCCCCCGAGCGCGAGGACGAACTGGACCACTGGCGCGACACGCTGGAGTCGCCCAACCCGCCGCTGGGCACCCGCGCGTTCGACCCGGCGGTGGACGTGTTCTCCACCCTCGACACCGTGCGCGTCGAACTGCCCGCCGAGGTCACCGACGCGGTGCTGACCAGGCTCCCCGCCGCCTACAAGGGCACCGGCACCGACGTGCTGCTCGCCGCGCTCGCCCTCGCGGTCACCCGCTGGCGCGGTGACGACAGCTCGACCCTGGTCCGGCTGGAAGGGCACGGCCGCGAGGAGGACGTCGTCCCCGGCGCCGACCTCTCCCGCACCGTCGGATGGTTCACCAGCATGTACCCGGCCCGGGTGGACGTGCGGGGCGTGGACCTCGACGACGTGCTGGCCGGCGGTCCCGCCGCGGGCCAGGCCGTCAAGCGGGTCAAGGAACAGCTGCGCTCGGTGCCGGACAAGGGCGTGGGGTACGGACTGCTGCGCTGGCTGAACCCGGAGACCGCCGTCCAGCTGGAGGAGTACGCGGCACCGCAGATCGGCTTCAACTACCTCGGCCGGATCTCCGACGCCGACGTGCCCGAGCATCTGCGCGCCCAGGGATGGGTGCCGGCCGACTGGTCCTCCGAGCTGATCGCGATGCCCGACCCGGACCTGCCCGCGCTGTCCGCGCTGGAGGTCAACTCCGTCGTCACGGACACCGCCGACGGCACCCGGCTACAGGCCGCCTTCATGTTCCCCACCGGGGTGCTGTCCCGCGAGCGGACCGCCGAACTGGCCGAGCTGTGGGCCCAGGTGCTGCACGGCATGGCCGTACACGCCGCCCGCCCGGAAACCGGCGGACTCACCCCCTCGGACGCCCCGCTGGTCTCGGTGCGCCAGGACGAGATCGACGCCTGGGAGCAGCGCTACGGCCGGCTGGCCGAGGTGTGGCCGCAGGCGCCGGGCCAGTTGGGCATCCAGTTCCAGGCCGCGTTCGCCGACGGCGCCTTCGACGTCTACCACATGCAGTTCCTGCTGCACCTGTCCGGACACGTGGACCCGGCGCGCATGCGGGCGGCCGGGCAGGCGCTCCTGGAGCGCTACCCGAACCTGCGTTCCGCGTTCGTCGCCGGAGCCGACGGAGAACCGGTCCAGGTCGTCGCCGAGCACATCGCCATCCCCTGGCGGCACGTCGACCTGACCGGCCTCGGTGAGGCCGAGCAGATCGCGGCCGTCGACAAGGCCCTCGCCGAGGACCGGGCCGAACAGCTCGACCCCTCCCGGCCGCCGCTGATCCGCCTGGCCCTGCTCACCTGCGGGCCGCGGCAGGCGAAGCTCATCCTCACCGCGCACCACACCCTCTTCGACGGCTGGTCGTCGCCGCTGGTCATCAAGGACCTGGTCCGGCTGTACGCCGGCACCGAGGAGCTGGCTCCGGTCCGCAGCTACGGCGACTACCTGGGCTGGCTGGCAGGGCAGGACCGGGACGCGTCGGCCGCCCGGTGGCAGGAGGAACTGGCCGACTTCGACCAGCCGACCCTGGTGGCCGCGGACCTCCCCGTCCGGGGAGAGGCGAAGGCCCTCGGGCGCGTCGAGGTTCCGCTGTCGATCGACAAGGGCCGCGAACTCGCCCGGCGCGCCGCCGAACTCGGCGTCACGCTGAACACCCTCCTGCAGGGCGCGTGGGCGGTCCTGCTCTCGAAGCTGACGGGGCAGCACGACGTCGTGTTCGGCGCCGCCGTCAACGGCCGTCCCGCGGACCTCGCCGGCTCGGACGAAATGGTCGGCCTGTTCATCAACACCCTGCCGACGAGGGTGCGCTGCCGGCCGGACGACAGCGTGGGCGAGGTCATCACCGACCTGCAGAACCGCCAGATCTCCCTGCTCGACCACCACTACTACGGGCTGGCCGACATCCAGCGCGCCGTCGGGGTGCCCTCGCTGTTCGACACGATCGTCGTCTTCGAGAACTACCCGATCGACCGCGAGGGCATCGTCGAGGCGAACGAGTCGGCGGGCTTCACCATCGACGCCATCCGCCCCTTCGCGGGCTCGCACTACCCGCTCACCCTCAACTCCTCCGACCCCTACCTGCGGCTCTCCCTCGACTACCAGACCACCCTCTTCGACCGCGACGCGGCCGAGGTGGTCGCCGCCCGGCTCGTCCGGGTGCTGGACCAGGTGCTCGACGACCCGCAGACACCGGTCGGCGCCATGGAGGTGCTGTCGGAGCAGGAGCGGGACTGGCTGGTGCGGCGGGTCAACGACACGGCGCGTCCGGTGGCCGACGACACTCTGCCGGGCGCGTTCGAGGCCCAGGCGGAGCGCGACCCCGACCGGGTGGCCCTGATCGCTGAGCAGGAGACGCTGACCTACGGCGAGTTCAACCGGCGCGCCAACCAGCTGGCGCACTGGCTGGTCGAGCGGGGCGCGGGCCCCGAGCGGCTGGTCGCCGTGCGCATCCCGCGCTCGGTCGACCTGATGGTGGCGATCTACGCGGTGGTCAAGGCCGGCGCGGCCTATCTGCCGGTGGACCCCGAACTGCCCGAGGACCGGGTGCGGCACGTGCTGGACAGCGCCCGGCCGCTGCTGGTCCTCGACGCGGACCTGCCGGACGTCTCCGGACAGCCGCAGACCAACCCGGCGCGCGCGCTGTCGCCGGACAACGCCGCGTACGTGATCTACACCTCCGGCTCCACGGGCGGCCCCAAGGGCGTGCAGGTGGCACACCGGTCGATCATGAACCGGCTGAAGTGGGGTCTGGCCCACTTCGAGGTCGGTGCCGAGGACCGGGTGCTGCTGAGCACGACGGCGAGCTTCGACGTCTCGGTGCCCGAGCTGTTCGCGCCGCTGCAGACCGGTGCCGCCGTGGTCATCGCGCGTCCGGACGGGCGCCGGGACCCGGCCTACCTCGCCGACCTGATCCGGCGGGAACGGGTGACCGGCGCGGACTTCGTGCCCTCCCTGCTGGAGGCGTTCGTCACCGAGCCCTCGGCCAAGGAGTGCACCAGCCTGCGCTGGATCGAGGTCGCGGGCGAGGCCTTCCCGGCCGCGCTGGCCAACAAGGTCGTCGACCTGCTGCCCGGCTGCGGTGTGCACAACCTCTACGGCCCCACCGAGGCGGCGGTCGAGGTCACCGCGTGGCAGCACGTGCCGGGGGCGGACCGGGTGCCGATCGGCGCACCCATCTGGAACACCCAGGTGTACGTGCTGGACGCGGCGCTGCGCCCGGTCCCGCCGGGGGTCGCCGGTGAGCTGTACCTCGCCGGCACCGGGCTCGCGCGGGGCTATCTCGGGCAGAGCGCGCTGACCGCCGGCCGGTTCGTCGCCTGCCCGTACGGTGCGCCGGGCACCCGGATGTACCGCACCGGCGATGTCGTGCGGTGGAACCAGGACGGCCAGGTCGAGTACATCGGGCGGTCCGACTTCCAGGTCAAGGTGCGCGGTTTCCGCATCGAGCTGGGTGAGGTGGCGTCGGCGCTGACCGCGCACCCGGACGTCGACAACGCGGTGGTCGTCGTGCGGGAGGACCGCGCCGGTGACCAGCGGCTGGTCGCGTACGTCGTGCCGGACGGCCAGGCGGACCCGGCCCGGCTGGACGTCGAGGCCCTGACGGACCTGGTCCGGCAGAACCTGCCGGAGTACATGGTCCCTTCGGCGATCGTGCCGCTCGCCGAGTTCCCCACCACCCCGAGCGGCAAGCTCGACCGCGGCGCGCTCCCCGCGCCCGACCACACCGAGGCCGCGGCGGGACGAGGGCCGCGCAACCACAACGAGGAAGTCCTCTGCCGGCTGTTCGCCGAACTGCTCGGCGTGGAGGAGACCGGCATCGACGTCGACTTCTTCAAGTACGGCGGGCATTCGCTGCTCGCCACCCGGCTGATCGGCCGCATCCGCAACGAGCTCGACGTCGACGTGAAAGTCACGACGGTGTTCCGCAATCCGACCGTCGCCCAACTGGCGGACCGGATCCAGGAGCTGGCCACGTCGAACCGCCCCCAGCTTCGCAAGATGACCGTGTAGGAGACGCGTCGATGATCCCGTTGTCCTTCGCCCAGCGCCGGCTGTGGTTCCTCCACCGTCTGGAGGGCCCGACCGCGACCTACAACATCCCGTTCGTCCTGCGCCTGGACGGGCCGCTCGACACGGCGGCCCTGGCCGCGGCGGTGATGGACGTCGCCGTCCGGCACGAGACGCTGCGCACCCAGGTCGTCGAGAACGCGGACGGCACGCCGGAGCAGCACGTCCTGCCCCCCGAGGAGGCGGCCATCCCGTTCCGGGTGGTCGACGTGACCCCGGACGCGCTGGACGCCGCGATGCACGAGGCGCTGAGCCAGGGATTCGACCTGGACGCCGAACTCCCCCTGCGGACCACCGTCTTCCGTGTCTCCCCCGAGGAGCACGCGCTGGTGTTCGTGTTCCACCACATCGCGGCGGACGGTTCGTCGATGGGGCCGTTCGTCCGGGACCTGGTGTCGGCGTACACGGCCCGCCACGGCGGGAACGCGCCGCAGTGGACGCCGCTTCCGGTGCAGTACAAGGACTACACGCTGTGGCAGCGGCAGCTGCTGGGCGAGGAAGGCGACCCGGAGAGCGTCGCCGCGTCCCAGCTCGCCTACTGGCGGCAGGAACTGACCGGCGTACCGCAGCCGGTGCAGCTGCCGCTGGACCGGCCGCGGCCGACCCTGGCCGACCACCGCGGCGGCCACGTCGAGTTCATGCTGCGGCCCGACCTGGTCGCCGGGCTCGGCAAGCTCGCCGCGGACCGCGGCGCCACGGTGCCGATGGTGGCCCAGGCCGCGCTGGCGGTTCTGCTGAACAAGCTGGGCGGCGGCGAGGACCTGACGATCGGCAGCCCGATCGAAGGACGCACCGACGAGGCCCTGGCCGATCTGATCGGGTTCTTCGTCAACACCTGGGTGCTGCGCGCCGACCTGTCGCGCAACCCCTCGTTCGGCGAGCTGGTGGAGCAGTCGCGGGACAAGGCGCTGGCCGCGTACGACAACCAGGACGTGCCCTTCGAGTGGCTGGTGGAACTGCTCAACCCGGACCGCTCCACCTCGTACCAGCCGCTGTTCCAGGTGATGCTGGCCTGGCAGTTCGTCTGGTCGGAACTGCGGATGCCGGGTCTGCGGGTGACGCCCGTCCCGGTGGGCACCGACACCGCGAAGTTCGACCTGTTCTTCAACGTCGTCCCGGACGCGACCGGCTGCGCGCACGGCAGGCTCGAATACGCGGCGGAACTCTTCGACCACGCCACGGCCGTCGAGATCGTCGACCGGTTCGTGCGCATCCTGGAGCAGGTGGTCGCCGATCCCGGTGTGCGCCTCGCCGATGTCGGCGTGCTCGCTACGGACGAGCGGAAGTGGCTGCTGGGCACGGCGAACGACACCGTCGAGCCGACGCTGGAGCCGGGCCTGGTGGAGACGGTGGCCCGGCACGCTCAGGTGACCCCGGACGTCCTCGCCGTCATCGGCGAGGACGAGTCGCTGACCTACCGGGAGCTGGAGACGCGGGCCAACCGGCTGGCGCACTGGCTCGTCGACCGCGGTGTGCGGCTGGAGTCCGTGGTCGCCGTCTGCCTGCCCCGGTCCGTGGACCTGGTGGTCGCCCTGCTGGCCGTGCAGAAGGCCGGCGGGACGTACGTGCCCATCGATCTCGACCACCCGCGCTCCCGGATCGACTACATCCTCCAGGACGCGGCCCCGGTGCTGGTCCTCGACGCCGAGACGCTGGCCGGTGCGGAGCTGTCCGCGTACCCGGAGTCGGCGCCGACGCCGGCCGTGTCGCCGGAGAACACCGCGTACGTCATCTACACCTCGGGTTCGACGGGCAGGCCGAAGGGCGTCGCGGTCCCGCACGGGGCGCTGGCGAACTTCCTGGCCACGATGGGCCGCAGGGTGCCGCTGTCGCCCGCCGACCGGTGGCTCGCGGTGACCACGGTCTCGTTCGACATCGCGGGACTGGAGCTGTACCTGCCGCTGATCTCCGGCGCGGCCGTCGTCCTCGCCGGCAAGGACACCGTCACCGATCCGTCGGCCGTGGTGGCCGCGATACGCCGCCACCAGGTCACCGTCGCGCAGGCCACGCCCGCGTTCTGGCAGATGCTGCTCATGCACGAGCCGGCCGCCGCCGACGGCCTGCGCGTCCTGGTCGGCGGCGAGGCGCTGCCCGCCCGCCTCGCCGAGACGCTGGCCGGCCGGGCCGACGCGGTGGTCAACATGTACGGCCCGACCGAGACGACCATCTGGTCGACCATGGCGCCCGTCAAGGTGGGCGAGAGCGTCGCGATCGGGGCGCCGATCGGCAACACCCAGGTGTACGTCCTCGACTCGCGGCTGCGCCCGGTCCCGCGCGGGGTGCAGGGCGAGCTGTACATCGCCGGCGACGGACTGGCCCGGGGTTACTTCGGCCGGTCCGGGCTGACCTCGGAGCGCTTCGTGGCCTGCCCGTTCGGCCCCGCCGGCGCGCGGATGTACCGCACCGGCGACCTGGTCCGCTGGGGCCGCGACGGCCGGCTGGAGTACGTCGGCCGCACCGACTTCCAGGTCAAGGTCCGCGGCTTCCGCATCGAACTGGGTGAGATCGAGAACGTACTGGCCTCCCACTCCGGTGTGGCACAGGCCGTCGTCGTGGTGCGCGAGGACGAACAGGACGACAAGCGCATCGTCGGCTACGTGGTGCCCGAGCCGGATGCCGCCGTCACCGACGCCGACGCCCAGGTCGACGAGTGGCGCCAGGTCTACGACGACAGCTACATCGAGTCCGAGGACGAGGCCCTCGGCGAGGACTTCGAGCTGTGGAAGTCCTCGTACGACGGCGAGCCCATCCCGCTCGAACAGATGCAGGAGTGGCGCGACGCGGCGGTGGCACAGGTGCTGGAGTCCTCGCCCCGGAGGGTGCTGGAGATCGGTGTCGGCTCGGGTCTGCTGATGGCGAAGATCGTCGGCGAGGTCGAGGAGTTCTGGGGCACCGACCTGTCCGCCCCGGTCGTCGACCGGGTCCGCGCCCAGGCCGAGCAGGCCGGGTACGGCGACCGGGTCCACCTCAGCGCCCAGCCGGCCGACGACATCACCGGACTGCCCAGGGCCGCCTTCGACACCGTCCTGCTGAACTCGGTCATCCAGTACTTCCCCAGCGCCGACTACCTCGACCGGGTGCTGAGCCAGGCCCTGGAACTCGTCGCACCCGGCGGCCGGCTCATCGTCGGCGACGTCCGCAACGCCGCCACCGTGCGGATGCTGCTCACCGCGATGCAGCGAGCGGCCCACCCCCACGCGTCGTACGACGAACTGCGCACCCTGGTGGAGAAGGCACTGCTCGCCGAGCGCGAACTGGTCGTCGCCCCCGAGTGGTTCACCGACTGGGCGGCGGACCGTCCCGTCGCCGTCGACATCCGGATCAAGGCGGCGCGGGCCCACAACGAGCTGAGCCGGCACCGCTACGAGGTCGTCCTGCACAAGGAACCGGCCGACGTCCTCGACCTGTCCGCGGTGCCCACCGTGCCGTGGAGCGGACAGGTGTCCGACCTCCTCGAACTGGGCCGTCACGTGGACCAGGCGGGCCCCACCCGGGTGACCGGGATGCCGAACGCCCGGCTGGTCGAGGAGGCAGCCCTGGCCGTCACGACCGGCGTCCTCGACCCGGCGCCGCCGGCCGCCAGGCCGGCCGACCCCGAGGAACTGCGCCGGCTGGCGCTTGAGCACGGCTGGGAAGCGGTCATCACCTGGTCCGGTGAGGACGCCCGCAGCTTCGAACTGGTCCTGCTGCCTCGGCACCTGGCCGGGCGCCGGATCGTCACCGGCGGGTTCGTCCCCAGCGGTTCGGGCGGCCGGATCCGGGCGAACAACCCCGGTCTCGCCAAGGCCATCGGTCCGCTGCTCGCCGCGCTGCCCGAGTACCTGCGCGGGCGGCTGCCGGACTACATGGTGCCCACCGCGATCGTGCCGCTGTCCGAGATCCCGCTGACCCCGAACGGGAAGCTGAACCGGCGGGTGCTGCCCCCGCCGGACTACGCGCAGGTGTCGACCGGCCGGGCCCCGCGCAACCAGCGCGAGCAGATGTTCTGCGAGCTGTTCGCCGAGGTGCTCGGCCTGGCGAGTGTCGGCATCGACGACGACTACTTCGCCCTGGGCGGCGACAGCATCCGTTCCATCCAGGTCGTCGCCCGGGCCAAGACCCGCGGTGAAGAGGTCAGCGTCCGGGAGATCTTCGAGCACCGCACGGTCGCGCGGCTCGCCGAGCTGCTGGACGAGCGGGACGAGGAGACCTCGGCCCTGGCCGAGCTGCCCGGTGGCGGCACCGGCTGGGCCCCGCTGTCCCCGACGGCGGCGCACCTTCTCGCGCTCGGCGGCGACCTCGACCGGGCCTGCACCTCCAGGGTGCTCACGCTGCCCGCCGGCACCGACCGTGCGGAGCTGGTCGCGGCGGTGCGGGCGGTGCTGGACCAGCACGACGTGCTGCGGGCCCGGCTCGACCGGGCGGCGCCCGGCCTGTGGATCGAGCCGGCCGACAGCGTGGACGCCGAGGCGCTGCTGCGCGAGGCCCGTCGCGCCGAGGCCGGTGACGACCCCGTGCGCGGCGAACTCGACGCCGCCGCGGGCCGCCTGGACCCGCACACGGGTGTCATGGCGCAGTTCGTGTGGCTCACCTCGGACTCGGACGCCGACCGGCTATTGATCGTCGTGCACCGCCTGGTCATGGACCGCGTGTCGTGGCGGATCCTGCTCCCGGACCTGGTCCGCGCCTGGCAGCAGGTGCGGGACGGCAAGGCCCCAGTGCCGGCCCGGGTGGGCACCTCGTTCCGCCGGTGGGCGCACGCCCTGGCCGACGAGGCGGCCGCCCCGGACCGCAGGGCCGAACTGCCCCTGTGGCAGCGGGTCCTGCGCGACGCCGAGCCCGGACTCGGCGCACCGGAGCCGGAGCGGACGGGCGATGCCGCCCCCGCGGACACGGTGCGGGTCCAGGTGCCGGCCGACGTTACCCGGACCCTGCTGAACGTGCTGCCCGCGGCGTTCCGCGCCGATGCCGACGACGCCCTGCTCACCGGGCTGGCGCTGGCGCTGGCCCGCCGGCGCGAGGTGCGCGGCCTGCCGGCGTCCCCGGCGCTGGTCCGGCTGGAGGGACGGGACCGGCACGAGCACATGGTGCCCGGCGCCGACCTGTCGCGCACGATCGGCTCCCTCACCGCGGTCTTCCCGGCCCGGCTGGACCTGGCCGGCATCGACCTGGCGGACGCGTTCGGCGGCGGTGCGGCCGCCGGACGGGCCCTCAAGGCCGTCAAGGAGCAGCTGCGGTCGGTGCCCGACAACGGCATCGGCTACGGCCTGCTGCGCCACCTCAACCCGGAGACCGCCGCCGAGTTCGCCGCCGACCGGGAACCTCGGATCGGGTTCACCTACCACGGCGAGTCCCTCGGCGCGGACCTCCCCGAGGACCTGAGCGGCCTGGGATGGGAGCTGGACGCGGCGCACCGGGAACCGCTCGCCGGGCCGGACCGGCAGCTGCCGGTCCGGGCCGGGCTGGAGATCGACGCGACGACCACCGTCACCCCGGACGGCGACGAGCTGGCCGCCGGCTTCCGCTTCCCGGCCGGCGTCCTGTCCCGCGACGAGGTGGGCGAACTGGCCGAGCTGTGGGTCCAGGCGCTGACCGGCCTGGCCCGGCACGCCGAGACCCCCGGCGCCGGCGGGCTCACCCCGTCCGACGCGCCGCTGGTCGCGGTGCGCCAGGACGAGATCGACGGCTGGCAGTCCCGGTTCGGGCGGCTGGCCGAGGTGTGGCCGGTGACCCCGGCGCAGTCCGGGCTGCTGTTCCACGCGATGCTGGCCGGCACGGAGTTCGACGTCTACCACATGCAGTTGGTGTTCCACCTCGCCGGCGAGACCGACCCGCAGCGGATGCGTCGGGCCGGGCAGGCGCTGCTGGGTCGCTACACCAACCTGCGCGCGGCGTTCGTCAACTCGGCGGACGGCGACGTGGTGTCGGTGGTGCCGGAGGCGGTGGAACTGCCCTGGCAGCACCTGGACCTGACCGCGCTCGACGAGGCGGAGCGGGTCGAGACGTTCGAGCGGTTCCTCGTCGAGGACCGGGCCACCCACTTCGACGTGGGCACGCCGCCCCTGATCCGGCTCGCGCTGGTCGAGCTGGAGCCGGACCGCGCCGAGCTGGTGCTGACCGCCCATCACGTCCTGTTCGACGGCTGGTCCACGCCGCTGCTGATGCGGGATCTGCTGCTGCTGTACGCGTCCGACGGCGACGCGTCCGGCATGCCCCCGGCCCGGGACTTCGGCGAGTTCCTGACCTGGCGCTCCCGGCACGACCACGAGGAGTCCGCCCGTGCCTGGGCGGCCGAGCTGGAGGGGGTGGAGGAACCCACCCTGCTCGTGCCGCGCGCCACCACCCGGCACGACTCCGGTGGCGTCGGGAACCTCGACGTGGCGATCGGGGACATGAGCGGGCTGCTGCGGCGGGCCGCGGAACTCGGCGTCACGGTGAACACCCTGGTGCAGGGCGCCTGGGGCGTGATGCTCGCGAACCTCACCGGACGGTCCGACATCGTGTTCGGCGCCACCGTGGCCGGTCGTCCGGCCGCCTTCATCGACGCCGACGACATGGTCGGCCTGTTCATCAACACCATTCCCGTCCGGGTGCGGTGCGACTGGCGGAGCACGTTCGCCGAACTGCTCGCCGAGCTGCAGAACCGGCAGGTCGCGCTGCTGGACCACCACCACCACAGCCTGGTGGAGATCCAGCAGGCCACCGGGCTGAGCACCCTGTTCGACACGCTGGTGCTGTTCGAGTCCTTCCCGGTCGACCGGGAAGCCATCGTCGAGGCCAACTCCGAGGCCGGGGTCGCCATCACCGGGCTGCGGCCGTTCGCCGGCTCGCACTACCCGATCACGCTGGCCGCCGCCTCCGAACCGGAGGTGCAGTTCGCCCTCCAGTACCAGCAGGACCTGCTGGACGAGGACGCGGCCGCCGACATCGTCGGCCGGTTCGTGCGCATCCTGGAGCAGGTGGTCGCCGATCCCGGTGTGCGGGTCGGAGACCTCGACGTGCTCGGCGCGGACGAGCAGGAGTGGCTGCTGGGCACGGCGAACGACACCGTCGAGCCGACGCTGGAGCCGGGCCTGGTGGAGACGGTGACCCGGCAGGCCGAGGCCACCCCGGACGCCCTCGCCGTCATCGGCGAGGACGAGTCGCTGACCTACCGGGAGCTGGAGACACGGGCCAACCGGCTGGCGCACTGGCTGGCCGACCGCGGTGTGCGGCCGGAATCGCTGGTCGCGGTCCGCCTGCCCCGGTCCGTGGACCTGGTGGTCGCCCTGCTGGCGGTGCAGAAGGCCGGCGCCGCCTACATCCCGATCGACCCGGACCACCCCCGTTCGCGGATCGACTACATCCTTCGGGACGCGGCTCCGGTGCTGGTGCTGGACGCCGAGACGCTGGCCGGTGCGGACCGTTCCGGGTACCCGGAGTCGGCGCCGACGCCGGCCGTGTCGCCGGAGAACACCGCGTACGTCATCTACACCTCGGGATCCACCGGGAACCCGAAGGGCGTCGCGGTGCCGCGCGGGGCGCTGGCGAACTTCCTGGCCACGATGGGCCGCAGGGTGCCGCTGTCGCCCGCCGACCGGTGGCTCGCGGTGACCACGGTCTCGTTCGACATCGCGGGACTGGAGCTGTACCTGCCGCTGATCTCCGGCGCGGCCGTCGTCCTCGCCGGCAAGGACACCGTCGCCCAGCCGTCGGCCGTCATGGCGGTGCTGCGCCGCCACCAGGTGACCGTCGTCCAGGCCACCCCGGCGTTCTGGCAGATGCTGCTCATGGACGAACCCGACGGCGCCAAGGGGCTGCGGATCCTGGTCGGCGGCGAGGCCCTGCCCGCGCAGCTGGCCGACGCCCTGGCCGGGCAGGCCGCCGAAGTCCTCAACATGTACGGCCCGACCGAGACGACGATCTGGTCCACGACCGCGGCTGTCGAGCCCGGAGCCGGCCTGCCGGCGATCGGGTCGCCGATCGGCAACACCCAGGTGTACGTCCTCGACTCGCGGCTGCGCCCGGTCCCGCGCGGGGTGCAGGGCGAGCTGTACATCGCCGGCGACGGACTGGCCCGGGGCTACCAGGGGCGGCCCGAGCTGACCTCCGGACGGTTCGTGGCCTGCCCGTTCGGTCCGGCCGGTGCGCGGATGTACCGCACCGGCGACCTGGTCCGCTGGAGCAGGGAGGGCCGGCTGGAGTACGTCGGCCGGACCGACTTCCAGGTCAAGGTCCGCGGTTTCCGCATCGAGCTGGGCGAGATCGAGCACGTGCTGGCCTCGCACTCCGGTGTGGCACAGGCCGTGGTCGTGGTGCGCGAGGACCAGCAGGACGACAAGCGCATCGTCGGCTACGTGGTGCCCGAGCCGGACGCCGCGCTGGCCGAAGCCGACGCCCAGGTCGACGAGTGGCAGCAGGTCTACGACGACAGCTACACGGAGTCCAAGGACCAGGCCTGGGGTGAGGACTTCCAGCTGTGGAGGTCGACGTACGACGGTGTGCCCATCCCGCTGGAGCAGATGCGGGAGTGGCGCGACACGGCGGTGGCGCTGGCGCTGGAGTCCTCGCCCCGGAGGGTGCTGGAGATCGGTGTCGGCTCGGGTCTGCTGATGGCGAAGATCGTCGGCGAGGTCGAGGAGTTCTGGGGCACCGACCTGTCCGCGCCGGTCGTCGACCGGGTCCGCGCCCAGGCCGAGCAGGCCGGCTTCGGCGACCGGGTCCACCTCAGCGCGCAGCCGGCCGACGACATCTCCGGGCTGCCCAGGGCCGCCTTCGACGTCGTGCTGATCAACTCGGTCATCCAGTACTTCCCCGGCGTCGACTACCTGGACCGGGTGCTGAGCCAGGCCCTGGAACTCGTCGCGCCCGGCGGCCGGCTCGTCGTCGGCGACGTCCGCAACGCGACGACGCTGCGGGTGCTGCTGACCGCCGTACAG
The DNA here is from genome assembly GCF_042869815.1 of Streptomyces sp. NPDC006739. Classification (NCBI taxonomy): domain Bacteria; kingdom Bacillati; phylum Actinomycetota; class Actinomycetes; order Kitasatosporales; family Streptomycetaceae; genus Streptomyces; species Streptomyces sp. NPDC006739. The sequence goes on along the minus strand of NZ_JBIAGM010000029.1, from coordinate 49,932 downwards.
CGCATCGCCCAGCCGGGCGCGTCGCCCGACGAACTGCGCACCCTGGTGGAGAAGGCGCTGCTCGCCGAGCGCGAACTGGTCGTCGCCCCCGAGTGGTTCACCGAATGGGCGGCGGACCGGCCCGTCGGCGTCGACGTCCGGCTGAAGACCGGGACCGCGCACAACGAGCTGACCCGGCACCGCTACGAGGTCGTCCTGCACAAGGAACCGGCCGACGTACTCGACCTGGCCGCCGTGCCGGGGCTGCCGTGGGGCCGGGAGGTCTCGGACCTCGCCGACCTGCGCCGCCGCCTCGACCGCGCCGGCGACAGCCCGGTACGGGTGACCGGGATACCCAACGCCCGGCTGGTCGACGAGGTCACCGCCGCCACCACGGCCGGCGTGCTGAGTTCGGCCGCCCCGTCCGGCAGGCCCGTCGACCCGGAGGAACTGCTGCTCTGGGCACGCCGCCAGGGCCGCGAGGCGGTCCTCACCCTGTCGGGCGAGGTCGTCCACGCCTTCGACGCGGTGCTGCTGCCCGAGCGGCGGACCGTCACCGGCGCGTTCGTGCCCAGTGGCACGGCCGGGCGGACCCGGGCCAACAACCCCGGCCTGTCGCGGACGATCGGCCCGCTGCTCGCCGCGCTGCCCGAGTACCTGCGCGGGCGGCTGCCCGAGTACATGGTGCCGGCCACGGTGGTCCCGCTCTCGGAGATCCCGCTGACCCCGAACGGCAAGCTGAACCGGCGGGTGCTGCCGCCGCCGGACTACGCGCAGGTGTCGACCGGCCGGCCCCCGCGCAACCCGCGCGAGGAGACCTTCTGCGCGCTGTTCGCGGAGGTGCTCGGCCTCCAACGGGTCGGCATCGACGACGACTTCTTCGCCTTCGGCGGGCATTCGCTGCTGGCGACCCGGCTGATCAGCCGAGCCCGCGCGGAGCTGGGCATCGAGATACCTGTCAGAAAGATCTTCGACTTGCCGACACCGGCCGCGCTCGCGGCGTGGTCGGAGGAATCGGCCGCTCCACGCCGTCCTGGTCTGCGCAAGATGATCGTAGAGGAGCAAGAAGCATGATCCCGCTGTCATTTGCGCAACGTCGTATGTGGCTCCTGCAGCAGCTGGAGGAGGCCGCCGAGACCTACAACATGTCGGCGGCGTTCCGGCTGACCGGAACCCTGGACATCGGCGCCCTCCAGGCGGCGCTCGGCGACGTCATCGAGCGTCACGAGATCCTGCGCACCGTCTACCTGACGGACGCCGAGGGCGCGCCGTACCAGAAGATCCTGAAGGCGGCGGACGCGGCACCCGAGGTGCCGGTGATCGACGTGGCGCCCGACGAGGTGTCCGGCGCGATCGACGAGGCCATCTCGCACGGGTTCGACCTGGCCGCCGAGATACCGCTGCGGGCGACCATCTTCCGCTGCTCGCCCCAGGAACACGTGCTGGCCCTGGTCATCCACCACATCGCCATGGACGGCAGTTCGGGCGCGCCGCTGGCCCGGGACCTGGCCGACGCCTACACCGCCCGCCTGGGCGGCCGGGCGCCGCGCTGGGAGCCGCTGCCCGTCCAGTACAAGGACTACACGCTGTGGCAGCGCGAGGTGCTCGGGGAGCCGACGGACCCGGGCAGCCTCGCCGCCGGGCAGGTCGAGTACTGGCGCTCGGAGCTGGCCGGGGTGCCGCAGCCGCTGAGCCTGCCACTGGACCGCCCGCGGCCGGCGGAGGCTGACCCGCACGGCGACACGGTCGACCTCGTCGTGGAACCGCGGGTGGCGGCCAAGCTGGAAAAGCTGGCCACCTCGCGCGGGATGACCATGTCGATGGTCCTGCAGGCCGCGCTCGCGGTGCTGCTGCGCAAACTCGGCGGCGGGGACGACGTGACGATCGGCAGCCCGATCGCCGGCCGGACCGACGAGGCGCTCAACGACCTGGTCGGCTTCTTCGTCAACACCCTGGTGCTGCGGGTCGACCTGGCCGGCGACCCGTCGTTCACCGACCTGCTCGCGCAGGTCCGCAACAAGGCGCTGGCGGCCTACGAGCACCAGGACGTGCCGTTCGAGCTGCTGGTCGAGGCGCTCAACCCCGAACGCTCCACGGCCTACCAGCCGCTGTTCCAGGTGATGTTCGCCTGGCAGAACTACGAGAAGCGGGACCTCGAACTCCCCGGCCTGGACGTGAAGTTCGAGCAGGCCATCACCGAGACCGTGAAGTTCGACCTGTTCTTCAGCATCGCCACCGACGACACCGGTGCGCTGCGCGGCGACATCCAGTACTCGACCCAGCTGTTCGACCGGGACACCGCCGAGGCCATCGCCGCCCGGTTCGTACGGGTCCTGGAGCAGCTGGTCGCCGACCCGGGCGCCTGCGTCGGGGACGTCGACGTGGTGGGTGCCGGGGAGCGCGACTGGCTGCTGGGCGATCTGAACGACACCGCCGAGCCGGTCAAGGACGCGGAGGTCGTGCGGGCGGTCGCCCGGCACGCCGAGACCACCCCGGCGGCCCTCGCCGTGGTGTGCGGCGACGAGTCGCTGACCTACGCGGAGCTGGAGGCGCGGTCGAACCGGCTGGCGCACTGGCTCGTCGACCGTGGCGTGCGCGCGGAGTCACTGGTCGCCGTGCGCCTGCCCCGGACCGTCGACCTGGTGGTCGCGCTGCTGGCGGTGCAGAAGGCCGGCGGCGCCTACGTCCCGATCGACCCGGACCACCCGCGTTCACGGATCGACTACATCCTCGAGCACTCGGATCCGGTGCTGGTCCTCGACGCCGAGACGCTGGCCGGTGCGGAGCTGTCCGCGTACCCGGACTCGGCGCCGGCCGTGGCCGTCCAGGCCGAGAACACCGCGTACGTCATCTACACCTCCGGGTCGACCGGGAAGCCGAAGGGAGTGGCGGTCCCGCGCGGGGCGCTGGCGAACTTCCTGGCCACCATGGGCCGGCGGTTCCCGCTGTCGCCCGCCGACCGGCTGCTCGCGGTGACGACGGTCTCGTTCGACATCGCGGGGCTGGAGCTGTACCTGCCGCTGATCGCCGGCGCGTGCGTGATCCTGGCGGGCAAGGACGTCGTGGCCGAGCCGTCGGCCGTGGTCGAGGTGCTGCGCCGCCACGAGGTCACCGCGGTGCAGGCCACGCCCGCGTTCTGGCAGATGCTGGTGATGCAGGAGCCGAACGCCGCCAGGGGTCTGCGGATCCTGGTCGGCGGGGAGGCGCTGCCGGCGCGGCTCGCCGAGACGCTGGCCGACCAGGCCGTCGAGGTGTCCAACATGTACGGGCCGACCGAGACGACCATCTGGTCGACCATGGCGCCCGTCAAGGTGGGCGAGGGCGTGCCGCCGATCGGGGCGCCGATCGGCAACACCCAGGTGTACGTCCTCGACTCGCGGCTGCGCCCGGCGCCGCGTGGGGTGCAGGGCGAGCTGTACATCGCCGGCGAGGGCCTGGCCCGGGGCTACCAGGGCCGGTCGGGACTGACCTCGGAGCGGTTCGTGGCCTGCCCGTTCGGTCCGGCCGGTGCGCGGATGTACCGCACCGGCGACCTGGTCCGCTGGGGCCGCGACGGCGGGCTGGAGTACGTCGGCCGGACCGACTTCCAGGTCAAGGTCCGCGGTTTCCGCATCGAGCTGGGCGAGATCGAGCACGTGCTGGCCTCCCACTCCGGTGTGGCACAGGCCGTGGTCGTGGTGCGCGAGGACCAGCAGGACAAGCGCATCGTCGGCTACGTGGTACCGGAGCCGCGCGCCGCGGCGGCCGACGCGGGCGCCCAGGTGGACGAGTGGCGCCAGGTCTACGACGACAGCTACATCGAGTCCGAGTCCGAGGCCCTCGGCGAGGACTTCGAGCTGTGGAAGTCGACCTACGACGGTCAGCCGATCCCGCTGGAGCAGATGCGGGAGTGGCAGGACGCGGCGGTGGCACAGGTGCTGGAGTCCTCGCCCCGGAGGGTGCTGGAGATCGGTGTCGGCTCGGGTCTGCTGATGGCGAAGATCGTCGGCGAGGTCGAGGAGTTCTGGGGCACCGACCTGTCCGCCCCGGTCGTCGACCGGGTCCGAGCCCAGGCCGAGCAGGCCGGGTACGGCGACCGGGTCCGCCTCAGCGCGCAGCCGGCCGACGACATCACCGGGCTGCCCAGGGCCGCCTTCGACACCGTCCTGCTGAACTCGGTCATCCAGTACTTCCCGGACGTCGACTACCTGGACCGGGTGCTGAGCCAGGCCCTGGAACTCGTCGCGCCCGGCGGCCGGCTCGTCGTCGGCGACGTCCGCAACGCGACGACGCTGCGGCTGCTGCTGACCGCCGTACAGCGCACAGCGCAGCCGGGCGCGTCGCCCGACGAACTGCGCACCCTGGTGGAGAAGGCGCTGCTGGCCGAGCGCGAACTGGTCGTCGCCCCCGAGTGGTTCGCCGACTGGGCGCGCGAGCACACCGGCGGTGCGGTGGACATCCGGCTCAAGTCCGGGAGCGCGCACAACGAGCTGACCCGGCACCGCTACGAGGTCGTCCTGTACAAGGAGCCGGCCGACGTACTCGACCTGGCCGGCGTGCCGGCGGTCGCATGGGGCCGTGAGGTGTCCGACCTGGCCGGCCTCCAGCGCCACGTCGAGCGGGCGGGCGGCCCGGTGCGGGTGACCGGGATCTCCAACGCCCGGCTGGCCGAGGAGGCCGCGGCGGCCGTCGCCGCGGACCTGCTTCCCCAGGCGTCCCTGGCCGGCAGGCCGGTCGACCCGCAGGAGGTGCTCCAGTGGGCGGCCGAGCACGGCCGGGAGGCGGTCCTCACCCTGTCGGGCGAGGTCGTCCACGCCTTCGACGCGGTGCTGCTGCCCGAGCGGCGGACCGTCACCGGCGCGTTCGTGCCCAGCGGCGTGGCCGGGCGGACCCGGGTCAACAACCCCGGCCTGTCGCGGACGATCGGCCCGCTGCTGGCCGAGCTGACCGAGTACCTGCGCGGGCGGCTGCCGGACTACATGGTGCCCAACGCGGTGGTTCCGCTCTCCGAGATCCCGCTGACCCCGAACGGCAAGCTCAACCGGCGGGCGCTGCCGTCGGACCACGCGAGCACCACGGGCAGCCGGGAACCGCGCAACCCGCACGAGCAGGCGCTGTGCGCCATCTTCGCCGAGCTGCTCGGCCTGCCGGCCGTCGGCATCGACGACGACTTCTTCGCGCTCGGCGGCCACTCGCTGCTGGCCACCAGGCTCAGCGCCCGCATCCGCGCCCACTTCGACATCGACGTGCCGCTCCGGACGATCATCCAGTACCCCACCGTGGGCCAGCTGGCCGCGCTGATGCTCGCCAACAGCATCCCCGAGGAGCACGCCGACCCGTTCGCGGTCGTGCTGCCGCTGAACAGCGAGACGGGCAAGCCGCCGCTCTGGTTCTTCCACACGGGGGGCGGGCTGAGTTGGGCGTACTTCAGCTTCCTGCCGTTCCTGGAGGACTGGGCGGTCTACGCCCTGCAGGCGCGGGGATGCGGCGGCTCGGGAGAGCTGCCGGGGTCCATGGAGGAGATGGTCGACGACTACATCGACGAGATGCTCAAGACGCAGCCGGAGGGGCCCTTCTACCTGATCGGCTGGTCCTACGGCGGCACCCTCGGGCACGCCGTCGCGGCGGGCCTCGAACAGCGCGGGCGCGAGGTCGCCTTCCTGGCGATCCTCGACTCCGAGCCGGCGAACGAGTTCAAGATCCTGGCCGGCCGGAGCCGGTCGGACTACCGGGTGGAGCTGGAGGAGTTCTTCAGCCAGTACATGAACACCGGCAACCAGGAGCAGTTCCTCGACTCCATGGCGCGGGTGCTGGCCAACAACATGACCCTCATGTCGCAGTACGAGTCGCCGGTCTTCGGCGGCGACGTGCTGTATTTCAACGCGGAGCTGAAGCCCGAGGGGTCGTGGTCGCACCTGTGGCGGCCGTACGTCCGCGGTGCCATCGAGGTCCACGACATCCGCGCCACCCACTACGACATGTATATGCCGGAGCCGGCCGCCGAAGTCTTCGAGGTCATCAACCGCAAGCTGGCGAAGTACCTGAAGGAGGTGTAGGCATGGCTGCTCCCGAACCATCCGTCTACGACGTGGTGGGCATAGGTTTCGGGCCCTCGAACCTGTCCCTGGCCATCGCGCTGGAGGAGCTGGGCGCCGCCGAGGCCGCCCCGCTGACCGCGCGGTTCTTCGAGCGTCAGCCGGCGTTCGGCTGGCACCGCAACATGCTGCTGCCGACGGCGAAGATGCAGGTCTCCTTCCTGAAGGACCTGGTGACCTTCCGCAATCCCACCTCGCGGTACAGCTTCGTGTCGTTCCTGCACGCGGTCGACCGGCTGCCGCAGTTCGTCAACAACTCCGACTTCTTCCCGACGCGCGCGGAGTTCCACCAGTACCTGGAGTGGGTGGCGGCGAACTTCGCCGACCAGGTGTCCTACGGCAGCACGGTCACCGCGATCACACCGCTGCGCGGCTCGGACCCGGCCGGCCCGATCGACCGGTTCCGGATCGAGGTGTCCTGCCAGGCCACCGGGACGACGTCCGTGGAGGCACGCAACGTCGTCCTGGCGACCGGTCTGGCGCCGAAGATGCCGCAGGACTTCGTCCGGGACGAGCACGTGTGGCACAGCTCGGAGTTCCTGGAGAAGTTCCGGCGCCGCGACAGCGCGGAACTGGGCAGCGTGGTGGTGGTCGGGGCCGGGCAGAGCGCCGCGGAGATCGCCCGCCACTGCTACGACTACGCCCCGAACGCCACGGTCACCGCCGTGATCCCGTCGTACGGCTACAGCATCGCCGACAACACGCCGTTCGCGAACCGCGTGTTCGACCCGAACGCGGTCGACGACTACTACTTCGCCGAGGAGTTCGCGAAGGACAAGGTCTGGCAGTACCACAAGAACACCAACTACTCGGTCGTCGACGACGAGGTGATCCGCAGCCTCTACCAGCGTCAGTACGACGACGAGGTGCGGGGCACCGAGCGGCTCCGGTTCGCCGAGCTGTCGCGGGTCACCGACGTCAAGCGCAGCGGTGAGGACACCCGGATCACGATCCACTCGCTGGCGGACGACCAGTCCTACGACCTGGACGTCGACGTCGTCGTGTGTGCCACCGGGTACGAGGCGATGGCCGTCGAGGGGGTGCTCGGCGACCTCGACGGGTACTGCGCCCGCGACGACCAGGGCCGCCACCGCGTCGAGCGTGACTACCGGCTGGTCACGACCGAGGACCTGAGTGCCGGGATCTACCTGCAGGGCGGCACCGAGCACACGCACGGGCTGTCGTCCTCCCTGCTGTCGAACATGGCGACCCGCAGCGGAGAGATCGTGCGGTCGATATCCCGAAGCCGGTTCAACGAACCATCGAATGGATGATTGGGGTTGGTCGGGGTGAAGCAACCCGGCATGTCCGCGGGAGACCAGGACGGGACCACGCTGCTGTGCGTGCCGTTCGCGGGAGCGGGTCCTTCGTTCTTCCACCCGTGGCGGGAGCTGTCCGCCGGCCGGTGGCGCGTGACCTCGGTCGAGCTGCCCGGCAGGGAGCGGCGGATCCTGGAGACGCCGTACCGCAATGTCGTCGAGGCTGCCAGGAACTCGGTCGACGAGGTCGTAGCGGACCTCGGCGAGGGGGCGCGGACCGTGCTGTTCGGGCACAGCCTGGGCGCGGTGCTCGCCTATGAGCTGGTGCATCTGCTGAGCGCGCGTGGCGTAAACGTCGAGCGGCTGGTCGTCAGTGGCTCGCCGGGGCCGTGGACCCAGCGGGAGCGGCGGGCGGCGGGACTCCCGGACGAGGAGTTCCTCGCCCGGGTCGAGGAGTTCGCGGGGTTCCGGCACGAGGCTCTCGACCACCCGGAGATGCGCGAGCTGATCCTGCCCGCGCTGCAGGCCGACTGCGAGATGCACGAGAGCTACGTGCCGAGCACCGACGATCCGGTGTCGGTGCCGATCCTCTCGCTGCGGGGGGACCGCGACGGCCTGGTCACCGGGGAGGAGGCCCGGCAGTGGCAGCAGGCGACCACGGCCGGGTTCAGCTACACGGAGTTCCCGGGAGATCACATGTATCTGGTCGACAGCGGCCGCGAGGTGCTGGACGTGATCGAGGCGCACGCCACCCGCGGCACTGGTCCTCAGCCGTCGTATGCGCGCTGAATGGCCCCCTGACCAGGGGCGACGAGAAAGAGAAGCCGTGTCAGCGCCCGTGACAGGGCGGTGTCAGGCCGTTGTCCGGCCCGGTAGGAATGGTGGAGGCATGAAGAGTTCGGTGATTGCAGTCTCGGGGCTGCGGAAGACATACGGCGACAAGATCGTGCTCGACGGCATCGACTTCGATGTCGCCGCGGGATCGGTCTTCTCGATGCTCGGCCCGAACGGGGCGGGCAAGACGACGACGGTCAACGTCCTGACGACGTTGCAGAAGGCCGACGCCGGGACGGTGCAGGTCGCCGGGCACGACGTGCTGACCGACACCAAGAACGTGCGCAAGGTCATCGGTGTGACCGGTCAGTTCGCCGCAGTGGACGAGCTGCTCACCGGCCAGGAGAACCTGCAGCTGATGGCGGACCTGAAGCGGGTGCGCGATCCCCAGGTGGTCACCCGGCTGCTGGAGCGGTTCGACCTGGTCGACGCCGCCCAGAAGATGGCGGGGACCTACTCCGGCGGTATGCGCCGCAAGCTGGACCTGGCGATGACGCTGGTCGGCAACCCGCAGATCATCTTCCTGGACGAGCCGACGACGGGGCTGGACCCGCGCAGCCGGCGCACGATGTGGGGGATCGTCCGCGAGCTGGTGGCGGACGGCACCACCATCTTCCTCACCACCCAGTACCTCGAGGAAGCCGACCAGCTCGCCGACCAGATCGCCGTGCTCGACCAGGGCCGCATCGTCGCCCACGGCACGCCCGAGGAGCTCAAGCGCCAGGTCCCCGGCACCCACGTCCGGCTCCGGTTCGCCGACCACTTCGAACTCGACGCGGCGGCGCGGATCCTGGCCGGCTCCAGCCGGGACGCGCAGGAACTGATCCTGCGGGTGCCCAGCGACGGTGGGTCGCGGTCGCTGCGGGCCCTGCTGGACCGGCTCGACGAACACATGATCAACGCCGAGGAGTTCTCCGTGCACACGCCGGACCTCGACGACGTCTTCTTTGCCCTGACCGGTCACGCCAGCACGGAGGCGATCGCCAAATGAGCACCATCACGACATCCCTCGGCGACTCGGCCATCATGCTGCGTCGCAACTTCAAGCACCAGGGCCGCAACCCCTCCGCGGTGTTCCAGGCGGTCCTGCTGCCCATCGTCATCATGTGCATGTTCGTCCTGGTGTTCGGTGGCGCCTTCAACGTCGGTGGCGGCAGCTACATCAACTACGCGGTGCCCGGCCTGATCGTCATGTCCATCACCTACGGCCTGGCGCCGACCGCGGTGGCCGTCAACGGCGACATGACCAAGGGAATCATCAACCGCTTCAAGGTCATGGACGTCTCCCGCGGCGCCGTGCTGACCGGCCACGTCGTCGCCACGACGGTGCGCTGCATGCTCGCCTGCGCGGCCATCGTCGGCGTCGGCTTCGCGATGGGCTTCCGCACCCACGCGAGCTTCGCCGACTGGCTCGGCGCGATCGGTGTGATGCTGCTGATCGGCTTCGCGGCCAGCTGGCTCACGGTCGCCATGGGCCTGTCCGCGAAGACCCCCGAATCGGCGGGCATGGGCTCCGTGCCGCTGAACATCCTGCCCTTCCTGAGCAGCGCCTTCGTGCCCGCCGACTCGATGGGCACCGGCGTCAAGCAGTTCGCCGAGTACCAGCCCTTCACCCCGATGACCGAGACTCTGCGCGGACTGATGACCGGTCACACGCCCTCGACCGGACACGTGGTCGGCGCCTTCGCCTGGAGCATCGGGCTCAGCGTCCTCGGATACGTGTGGGCGGTGTCCTCCTTCAAGAAGCGAGCGTGACCGCGACCAACTCGGACCAGTCCGCTCCGGCCCCCTCCCGCTCCGCCTCGGCGAACCCCGTGTCGCCGAGGCGGAGCCGCGCCGTCTCCTCGATCCGGGCCGCGTCCGGGTGCGAGCGGTCCCGCAGCCCGCGCACCGCCGTACTCGCCGCGAGCAGCCGCGCGGCCTGCTCGTACTCCTCACGGCGCGCCGCCAGGTCCGCGACTCCGACGAGCGTCTGCGCGATCAGCGGCGCGTGCCCCGCCTCGGCCGCCGCCGCACAGGCCGCCGCCCGGAACCCGCGGGCCTCGTCGAGATCCTCGGCGAGATAGCCCAGCAGGTCGTGCGTCACCGCGCGGACGCTCGCCTGCTCCGCCTCCTCGCCCAGCATGGCCGTCGCCGCCGCGAGGTGCCCGCGCGCCTCCTCGAAGTCGCCGTTCCACCGGGCCAGTTCCGCCTTCGAGAGGGCCAGCTCGGCCAGCGCGTCCGGCCAGGCGACCCGCTCGGCGTACCGCTGCGCCTCGGCGATCGCGGCCGTGCCGGCGTCCCGGTCGCCCAGCAGCCAGTACAGCTGGGCCTGCTTCGACCGCATCCGGATGACGTCCTCGGCGGCCCCCAGCTCGGTGACGACCCCGATCGCCTGCTCGTAGTGCTCGCACGCGCCGGCGAACTCGCCGCGCACCGCTATCCGGTCCGCCAGCTCGGTCTGGGCGAACGAGATCCCGAACCGCTCGCCGAGCGCCCGGAACTCGGCGAGAGCCAGCTCCAGGTACGTGTCCGCGTCCCGCCCCTCCTGGCCGAGCACGATCCGCATCTTGCCCAGGTGCAACCGGGCCAGCGCGCGCACCCAGGGATCCTCGCTGTCCAGCAGCGGCGCGAACGCGGACAGGATCGACCCGGGCTCGCGCAGCATGCGTTCCAGCGGGCCGACCAGCTCCAGCGCCGGATGACGGTGGTGACTGCGCCGGCTGAACCGGTAGGCCTTGTGGATCCACTCGGCGGCCTGGCGCTCGTCGCCCCGCCCGGAGGTCACGAACATCACGACCAGGCCGTACACCGTGGCCCGGATGTCGTCGGACACCTCGCAGGGCCGCTCGGTGGCCGCAGTGATCAGCTCCATGCCCTCGGCCCGGTGTCCACCGAGCCACCAGTACCAGCCCGCGCCCGCCGCGAGCCGCATCGCCGCCTGGTCGTCGCCGGCCGCGAGCGCGCCACGCATCGCGGAGCCGATGTTGTCGTGCTCGGCCTCCAGCGTGGCCAGCCACTGGAGCTGGTCGGCGCGGCGAAGGCGCGGCTCGGCGGTCTCGGTCAGCTCGGTGAAGCAGGCCAGGTGCGCCCGGCGCGCCAGGTCCGATTCCCCCGCCTCCGCCAGCCGCAGCCCGGCGTACTCCTTGATCGTGCCGATCATCCGGTAGCGCGGGGCGGCGTCGTCCGACGTGCGCAGCAGCGACTTCTCGGCCAGCGAGGTGAGCAGTTCGAGCACCTGCTCCCGCTCGACGCCGTCGCCGGCGCAGACCCGCTCGGCGGCCTCCAGGCTCGCCCCGCCCGAGAACACCGAGAGCCTGCGCAGCACCATCCGCTCGGCGTCGGTGAGCAGCTCCCAGCTCCAGTCGACCACCGCGCGCAGCGTCTTGTGCCGGGGCAGCGCGGTACGGGAGCCGCTCGTCAGCAGGTGGAACCGGTCGTCGAGCCGGTGGGCGAGCTGGTCCATGGACATCGTCCGCAGCCGGGCCGCGGCCAGTTCGATCGCCAGCGGCATCCCGTCCAGCGCCCGGCACACGCGCACCATCGTCGACAACGTGGGGGCGTCTACCACCAGGTCCCGGCGCACCGCCCCGGCCCGGTCGCGCAGCAACTGGACGGCCGGCGAGGACTCCATCTCGGCGGGGCCGGCGTAGGCGGCCGGCAGGGCCAGCGGCTCGACCGGCCACAGCGCCTCACCGGTGATGCCGAGCGGCTCCCTGCTCGTCGCCAGGATCCGCAGCCGCCGACACTCCCCGAGCAGGCGGTGGGCGAACGCCGCCGCCGACTCGATCACGTGCTCGCAGTTGTCCAGGATCAGCAGCGCCTCGCGCCCGCGTATCGCCGCGACGAGCCGGTCCACCGGCTCCGCGTTCGGTGTCCCGCCCAGCAGCGTGTCCCGCAGACCCAACCCGGCGAGCGTCGACAGCGCCACGTCGTCGTCGGGACCGATGCCCGCCAGCTCCACCAGCCAGGCCCCGTCCGGCAGACCGTCGAGCAGCGTGCGCGCGGTCTCCGTGGCCAGCCTGGTCTTGCCGGAGCCGCCCGGCCCGATCAGGGTGGTGAGCCGGTGACCGGCTATGAGTTCACGGATGGTGGCGACGTCGTCGGCCTTGCCGACGAAGCTGCTCAGCTCGGCGCGCAGGTTGGTCCTGCGGGCCTCCTCGCGCTGCCCAAGCTCGCCCCGCAGCAGCGCGACATGCAGATCGGACAGCTCCGGCGACGGGTCGACGCCCAGCGCTTCGGCCAGGGCCTCCCTGGTGCGCTGGAACACCTGGAGCGCCTCGCTGCCGCGACCGGCCGCGACGAGGGCGCGCATCAGCACGGCGGCGAGCCGCTCGCGCAGCGGATGCGCGGCCACCAGGTCGGTCAGTTCGGTGACCAGCTCCGCGCCGTTGCCGAGGCCGACCTCCGCGTCGAGCCGGTCCTCCATGGCGGTCAGGTGCAACCCTTCGAGCCGGGCGAGGGCCGCGTCGAACGCCGCACTGTTCTGCAGGCCGACGTCCTGCATGGCCGGACCGCGCCACAACCCGACGGCCTCGCGCAGCAGTTGCACCCGGCGCGGATCGTCCGCGGCGCGGACCTGGCCGGCGGACAGGAGGCGTTCGAAGCGCACGGCGTCCACGTCGTCCGGCTGCACCCTCAGCCGGTAGCCGTCCGTCTGTCCCTCGACCACCCCGTCCGGCAGCACCTTGCGCAGCCGGGAAGCCAGGCGCTGCAGGGCGTTCGTCGCGTCGGCGGGCGGTAGCTCACCCCAGATCCAGTCGATCAGCGTCGCTTTCGGGACCACCTTGCCCGGCTTGAGCGCGAGGGCGATCAGCAGCCCGCGCAGCCGCGCGCCCGGCACGTCGGCAAGTGCGCCGCCGATCGTGCGAACTTCGAACGGACCAAGCATTCCGATCTGCACCCACAGATCTTGTCATGCGTGGTCGGGAGGCATCCAGCGGCTGATGCGCCGTGGGCCGCCACCGGCCAGAACGCGGTCCCGCTCGGGGAATTCTGGAATTCCACTTCAGTGCCGATGGAGCCGCCTGCCGGACATAACCGCGGTGCCTGCGAAGGCATTAGCATCCCGACTCATCGGTCCATTCTCAATCCCGCCCGACCTGCGAGCACCGCGCATCGCCAACACGAGGTGAGCGGACGAGAATCACAGGACACTCGTTTCGGCCGTTCAAAGGATCTGTCTCGCCGGCGGGACAGCTGACACCCCGGTTCGGCGGAGGAAGGAAGCTGGCAATGGCATCGTTGCCGCAGGTTCACCAGCGAGGTGGACAGGATGAGGCGTCAGAAGGACAAGCCGCGCCCTCGAGTGCGCCGGTGTCGCTCGTTCAGGAAATCTCGGCTCTGTGGGCCGAGTGCCTCGGCGGTCGCGAGGTCGGGGCGGAAGACGACTTCTTCACGCTCGGCGGTAATTCGCTGGTCGGAATCAACATCATCGAACGGGTATTGCAGGATTACGGTGTCAAGCTTTCCGTGCGCGACTTCTATCTCGCCGGGACCCCGACGCGGGTGGCCGAACTGATAGAGCAGGGGAGGGCCGGGACGTGAGGCTGACGCCGGGTCCCGCGCGCGACATCGACCTGGCCGGCGTCGACCTCTTCGACCTGGACCTCTACACCTCGGGCGATCCGCACCCGATCTGGGACGTGATGCGGGCGAAGGCCCCCCTGCACCACCAGGTCCTGCCGGACGGACGGGAGTTCTGGTCGGTGACCCGCCACGAGGACGTCTGCCGCGTACTCGGCGACCACAAGGAGTTCACCTCCGAGCGCGGTACGGTGCCCACCCACCTCGGGACCGACGACGCGGCGGCCGGCGTGCTGATGACGTCCACCGACCCGCCCCGGCACACCGAGGTCCGCCGCCCCCTCGGCTCCAAGCTCACCGCGCGGGCGGTCAGGTCCTGGGAGGACAAGATCCGCGCGACGGTCGTGCGCTTCCTGGAGCCCGCGCTCGACGGCGAGGTCTTCGACCTGGCCGAGCGGGCGCTGCTGCTCCCGGCGATGGTCACGGGCCCGCTGCTCGGGATCCCGGAGAAGGACTGGGCCGAACTCGTCCAGCTGACCGCGATGGTGACGGCCCCCTCGGACCCGCACTTCCTGGTGGGCAACGAAGCCGCGACCCTGGCCATCTCCCACCACGAACTGGTCACCTACGTCAGGGAGTGGGTCAGGACGCGGCGGGCGACGGGCGAGGAGGACGACAGCCTGCTGCACCACCTCATGAGCGTCCGCCCGGGCGGCGCGCCGCTGACCGACGAGGAGATCGCCCTCGACGGCTACAGCATTCTGCTGGGCGCCAACGTCACGACACCGCACACCGTCGCGGGCACGGTGCAGGCGCTCGTCGAACGGCCCGAGCAGTTCGAGAAGGCGCAGGCCGACCCGTCGCTGATCCCCAACCTGGTCGAGGAGGGGCTGCGCTGGTCGTCGGGCGCGTGCAACTTCATGCGGTACGCGGTGGACGACGTCGAGATCGGCGGGGGCACGATCCCGGCCCGTGGGGCGGTCGTCGCGTGGATCGGGTCGGCCAACCGGGACGCGTCCCAGTTCCCCGATCCGCACACCTTCGACATCACGCGCGCCAACGCCAAACGGCACGTCGCGTTCGGGTTCGGTCCGCACTTCTGCATCGGCGCACCGCTGGCCCGGCTGACCCTGCGCGTCTTCTTCGAAGAACTGCTCCAGCGGTTCGGATCGATCGAACTCGCCGGCGAACCGCAGCACCTGCGGTCGTACTTCATCGCCGGGATGACCCACCTCCCCATCGTCGCCCAGAAACGAAAGACGCCATGACATCGGGCCCCACCACCGCCATGTCACCGTGGTTCGTCCGGCCGTCCACCGACCACCCCGCCCGGATCTTCTGCTTCCCCTTCTCCGGGTCCGGGGCGTCGGCGTTCAGCGCCTGGCCGACCGCGCTCGACGGCATCGAGGTCTGCCCGGTGCAGTTCCCGGGCCGCGAGAACCGGCTCGGCCATCCCCACTACGGCACCTACGAGAACCTCGCCGCCGCCCTGGCCGAGTCCCTGGCACCGCTGCTCGACCGGCCGTTCGCGTTCTTCGCGCACTGCGCCGGCGCGATGGCGGCGTACGAAACCGTGCTCAGGCTCGCCGAACTCGGCCTGCCCACACCTGACTGCCTGTTCGTGTCGGGCCAGCCGGCACCCCACGACGCCTCCCGTGACCGGATGCTCACCATGACCGAGCCCGAACTGCGCGCCGAGGTCGAGTCGTTCATCCGCAGCCGGGGGATGGAGCCGCGCCCGGACATGGTCGACCTGGGCCTCATGGTGCTGCTGCGCGATCACGCGGCCGCCGCCGCCTACCGGCGGGCCGAGCCGGCGGCGGTGGACTGCCCCGTCGTCGTACTGCACTGGCGCGACGACCCCGACGTGAGCCTCGACGACCTTCAGGGCTGGCGCCGGTACGCGGACTCGGTCGAGTTCCGGGTGGTCGACGGCGGCCACTACGACTTCATGGACGCGCCGGACGAGCTGCGCACGTTGCTGACCCGCTGGTCGTGAGCGCGGTGCAGCCGCCCGAACCAGCCGTACACCGAGCAAACCGGAGGGAACCCGTATGAGTGGCGCAGCCACCGATATTGCTGTCGTCGGGATGTCGTGCCGCTTTCCCGGTGTGCACAACCCGGCCGAGTTCTGGCGCCTGCTGCTCGACGGGCAGTCCACCGCGGGAACGTTTCCCGAGCGGCGGGCGGCCGACGTGGACTTCCACCCCGCCTCCCACCCGGACGGCGCGACCCTGAACGCCGGTTCGTTCCTCGACTCCATCGACGGGTTCGACGCCGGTTTCTTCGCGGCGCAACCGGCCGAGGCGGCCGCCATGGACCCGGTGCAGCGGCTGGGCCTCGAACTGGCCTGGGAGGCCGTCGAGGACGCCCGCATCCCGGCGAGCGCGCTCGCGGGCCGCGAGATCGACGTCGTCGTCGGCGCCGCCCCCTCCGGGTACGAGGTGCTGCGCAAGCTGTCCGGCAGCGACCAGGACGACCACTACGCCGCGCTCGGCTCCAGCGGTGCGCTGATCGCCAACCGGATCTCCAGCCTCTTCGACGTCCGCGGCATGAGTTTCTGCGCGGACTCGGGCCAGTCCTCCTCCCTCGTGTCGCTGGCGCTCACGTGCGAACGCATACGCGCCGGCGCGGTCGACATGGCCATCGCCGGCGGCGTGCACCTGATCGCCGACCCGCAGGCGGGAGCGGCCCTGGCGAACCTGGGCGCCCTGGCGCCCGACGGCCGCTGCTTCCCCTTCGACGAGCGGGCCAACGGTTTCATGCGCGGGGAGGGCGGGGCGTTCGTCCTGCTGAAGCGGCTCGACCTCGCCGTCGCCGACGGCGACCACATCTACGCGGTGGTGCGCGGCTGGGGCGTCGGCAACGGTGGCGCGTCCTCGCGGATGCCGGACCCCAGCCCCACCGGGCAGGCGGCGGCCGTACTGTCCGCCCTTGAGCGCGCGGGCGTCGCGTTCGACGGCGTCGACTACGTCGAGGCCCACGGCACCGGCACGCGGCTCGGCGATCCGGCGGAACTGTCGGGGCTGCGCGAGGTGTTCCGGCGGACCGGCCGCAGCCGCCCGCTGGCGGTCGGCTCGGTGAAGGCGAACGTCGGGCACCTGGAGCCGGCCGCGGGCATCGTCGGCTTCGTGAAGGCCGCGCTCTGTCTGGACCGCGCCCAGCTGGTCCCCAACCCGAACTTCCGCTCCCCGAACCCCGCCGTCCTGGACTTCGCGGAGGACTTCGAGGTGCTGCGGGCCGCGCGGCCCTGGCCGGGCGAGCCGGGCCGGCCCCGGCGCGCCGGGGTGTCGTCGATCGGCATGGGCGGCACCAACGCGCACGTCATCCTCGAACAGGCCCCCGACGCGCGGACGGAACCCGCCGCCACCGACGGCGACTCGGGCTCCGCCGGTGTCTTCGGGGTGGTGCCGTGGGTGCTGTCGGCGCGCTCCGAGCAGGCCCTGCGGGAGCAGGCGGCGCGGCTGCGGGACCTGGTGGCCGCGGACGCGTCGCTGTCCGCGGCCGACGTGGCGCACTCGCTGGTGTCGACGCGGTCGTCGTTCGAGCACCGGGCGGTGGTGCTGGGCGGTGACCGTGCGCAGTCGCTGGCCGGTCTGGACGTGCTGGCGGCGGGCGGGACCTCGGCGCGGACGGTTCGCGGAGTGACCGCGGGGCCGGCGGGCCCGGTCGTCTTCGTCTTCCCGGGCCAGGGCTCCCAGTGGATCGGCATGGGCAGGCAGCTGTACGCGGAGTCGGAGGTTTTCGCGCGCTCGATCGACGAGTGCGCGCGGGCGCTCGAGCCGTGGGTGCCCTGGTCGCTGGTCGACACCGTGTGCGGCGGGCCGGGCGCGGCGGACCTGGACCGGGTGGAGGTCGTCCAGCCGGTGCTGTTCGCGGTGATGGTGTCGCTGGCGGCGGTGTGGCGTTCGCTCGGGGTGACACCGGACGTGGTGATCGGCCATTCCCAGGGCGAGATCGCCGCGGCCTGTGCCGCGGGCGTACTGACCCTGGCGGACGGGGCGAAGATCGTGGCCCTGCGCTCCCGCATGCTGGCCACGGTCGCCGGACAGGGCAGCATGGCCGGCGTCCTGCTGCCCGAGGCACGGGTGCGGGAGCTGCTGGCGCGGTGGGGGCAGCGGGTCGTCGTCGCCGCGGTCAACGGACCGAACTCGACGACGGTCTCGGGCGAGGCCACCGCGGTGCGGGAACTGGTCGCGGCCTGCGAGGCCGAGGGCGCCCGCGCGCGGCTGATCCCGTCCAGCGTGCCCGGCCACTCGCCGCTGATGGACCGGTTCGAGGACCTGCTTCCCGAGGAACTGGGCCGGATCACCCCCGTGCCCTCGCCGGTCGCGGTCTACTCGACGGTGACCGGCGGGCCGATCGACGCCGCCGAGCTGGCGACCCACTACTGGTTCCGCAACCTGCGGGAACCGGTCCGGTTCCAGGCCGCCATGCGGCGCATGGTCGAAGACCTGATGCGTGAGCGCGGCGGGGTGTTCGTGGAGGTCAGCCCGCATCCGCTGCTCGCGGTCGCGATCGAGGAGATCGCCGACGCGTCGGCGGCCTCGTCGGTGGTGGTGGGCACCCTGCGCAAGGAGGACGGGAGCGCGAGCAAGGTCCTGGCGTCGCTGGCCGAACTGCACGTGCGGGGTGTGCCGGTGGACTGGGCGGCCACGGTCGGCGCGGACCGTCCGCGCCGGATCGGCCTGCCGTCCTACGCCTTCCAGCGGCAGCGGTACTGGCTGACGGCGTCCGACGACACCGGCACCGCGAGCAAGGGCTCCGCGCGTGCGGGCGAGCCGGGCCCGCACCGGCCCGCTGCGGCGGAGGACCTGACCTCACCGTCCTCGGTCCTCGACCTGGTGTGCGCCGAGGCGGCGGCGGTGCTGAGCCTGAAGGACCCGGACGTGACGGGCGCCGATCTCGCGGCGAGGTCGACCGAGACCTTCAAGGCGCTGGGCTTCGACTCCTCGATGGCCGTGGCGTTGCGCAACCGGCTCGCCGCGGCGGCCGGAGTACGGCTCCCGGCCACCGTCGCGTTCAGCTACCCCACCGCGGACACGCTCGCCCTCCACCTGTTCTCCCTCCTCGGGCCACAGACGCCCGACGCCCCGGAATCGGCGCGGGATACGGGCCTGGACATCGGCAGTGATGACGATTTGTACGAATTGATCGACCGCGGCTACGTCTAGCCGCACCCGTTCTTCAAGTAACCGTTGGGGGAGGCCCTGGTGGAGGATGTCGACAAGCTCCGCTCCTACTTGCGACGCGCCGTCGGCGACGCGCGGGAGCTGCGCGAGCGGGTGCGCGAGCTGGAGGAGTCAGCCCGCGAGCCCATCGCGGTCGTGGGTGTGGGGTGTCGCTTCCCTGGCGGGGTGACGTCCCCCGAAGGGCTGTGGGAGGTCGTGGCCGACGGTGTGGACGCCATGAGCGACTTTCCGTCGGACCGTGGCTGGGACCTGGAGGGGCTGTACGACCCGGACCCCGAGGCGCACGGGAAGACGTACACGCGCGCGGGCGGGTTCCTGACCGGTCTCGCGGACTTCGACGCGCCGTTCTTCGGCATCAGCCCGCGCGAGGCGCTGGCGATGGATCCGCAGCAGCGACTGATGCTGGAGACGTCCTGGGAGGCGCTGGAGCGGGCCGGGGTCGACCCGGCCGGGCTGCGAGGGTCGGCGACCGGGGTGTTCACCGGCATATACACCGTGGACTACGGCCCGAGGCTGGGCGGCGGCGCGGCCGGTGAGGTCGAGGGCTACTCGCTGGTGGGGACGTACACCAGCGTGGCCTCGGGCCGGGTGGCGTACACGCTCGGTCTGCAGGGCCCGGCCGTGTCGACCGACACCGCGTGCTCGTCGTCGCTGGTCGCCGTCCACCAGGCCGTACGGTCCCTGCGTTCGGGGGAGTGCACCCTGGCGCTGGCCGGCGGGGTGTCGACGCTGCCGAGCCCGGGGCTGCTCGTGGACTTCGCCCGGCAGCGGGGGCTGTCGCCCGACGGACGGTGCAAGGCGTTCGCCGACGCGGCGGACGGTACCGGCTTCTCCGAGGGCGCGGGCGTGCTGGTCCTGGAGCGGCTCTCGGACGCGCTGCGCAACGGACGCCGGATCTGGGCGGTGATCCGCGGCTCGGCGATCAACCAGGACGGGGCGTCCAACGGGCTGACCGCGCCGAACGAGCTGGCGCAGCGCCGGGTCATCCGGGCGGCCCTGGCCGACGCCGGACTGCGGCCGGCCGACGTGGACGCGGTCGAGGCGCACGGGACCGGCACCACGCTGGGCGACCCCATGGAAGCGGAGGCCCTGCTGGCCACCTACGGTCAGGACCGGGAGCCGGGCAGCCCGCTGTGGCTGGGGTCGCTGAAGTCGAACATCGGCCACACCCAGGCGGCCGCGGGCGTCGGCGGCATGATCAAGATGATCATGGCGATGCGGCACGGGGTGCTGCCCAGGACGCTGCACGTGGACCGGCCCTCGACGCACGTCGACTGGTCGGCCGGGACGGTCGAGCTGCTGACCGAGGCCAGGCAGTGGGCCGACGCCCCGCAGCGGCCCCGGCGGGCCGGCGTGTCCGCCTTCGGGATCAGCGGCACCAACGCCCACCTGATCCTCGAGCAGGCACCCGTGGACACCACCCCCGCCCCGCCGCCCGCCGGCACCCCCGGGGCGGTGCCGTGGGTGCTGTCGGCGCGGTCGCCGGAGGCACTGCGGGAGCAGGCGCTGCGGCTGCGGGACAGCGTGGCCGAGGCCGCGGACCTGCCGGTCGCGGGCGTGGGCCGTTCGCTGGTCACCACGCGGTCGCTGTTCGAGCACCGCCAGGTGGTGATCGGCGCTGACCGCGACGAACTGCTCGCCGCCCTGGCCGCCGTGGCCGACGGTGACGCGAGCGGCCTCGCCGGTGTGGTCTCCGGAGTCCCCAAGCCGCCGGGCAAGACGGTGTTCGTGTTCCCGGGCCAGGGCTCGCAGTGGGCCGGAATGGGACGGGAACTGCTTGAGTCCTCCCCGGTGTTCGCGGCGCGGATGCGCGAGTGCGCCGACGCGCTGTCGCCGTATGTGGACTGGTCGCTCTTCGACGTGCTCGGGGACGCCGAGGCGCTGGAGCGGGTGGACGTCGTCCAGCCCGTGCTGTGGGCCGTGATGGTGTCGCTGGCCGAGGTGTGGCGCTCCTACGGGGTGCGGCCGGCGGCCGTCGTGGGCCACTCGCAGGGGGAGATCGCCGCCGCGTGCGTCGCCGGAGCCCTCTCGGTCCAGGACGCGGCGAAGGTGGTCGCGCTCCGGTCCAAGGCCATCCTGGGGCTGTCGGGGCGCGGGGCCATGGCGTCGGTCTCGCTGCCGATGGAGGACGTCACCGCCCGGCTGACGGACGGGCTGTCGGTCGCGGCGGTCAACGGCCCCGCCTCCGTGGTGGTGTCGGGCGACGCGGCCGAGGTGGACGCGCTGCTGGCCGCCTGTGAGGCGGACGGGGTACGGGCCCGCCGGGTGCCGGTGGACTACGCCTCGCACTCCCCGCATGTCGAGGCCGTCCGCGAGGAACTGGGCCGGCTGCTGGCGGGACTGGAGCCGCGTACCGCCGAGGTGCCGTTCTTCTCCACGGTGACGGCCGACTGGCTGGACACGACGGTGCTGGACGCCGGGTACTGGTACACGAACCTGCGCCGGACGGTCCGCTTCGAGGAGGCGACCCGGGCGCTGGCCGAGCAGGGCTTCCGGTTCTTCGTCGAGGCGTCGGCCCACCCCGTGCTGACGTTCGGTGTCGAACAGACCCTGGACAGCGCGGGCGCCGAGGCCGCCGTCGTGGGCACGCTGCGCCGCGGCGAGGGCGGCCTGGCACGGTTCCACCGGTCGGCGGCCGAGGCCTTCGTGGCGGGCGCCGAGGTGGCGTGGGAGGCGGCCTTCCCGGACTGGGACGGACGCTGGGTCGAGTTGCCCACCTACGCCTTCCAGCGGCAGCGCTACTGGCTGGACACGCCCCAGGAGACGACCACCCGGAGCACGTCGGACCACCCGCTGCTCGACGCCGTGATCGAGCTGCCCCAGGACCAGGACCAGAAGCACCGCGGCGTGGCGGCCGGCGGACGGCTGTCGCCGGAGCGCCACCCCTGGCTCGCCGACCAGATGGTCCACGGCGCCGTCCTGGTGCCCGCGACCGTGCTGCTGGACCTGGCGGTGTGGGCGGCCGACAAGGCCGGATGCGACGAAGTCGACGAACTCACCCTGGAGACACCGCTCGTGCTGTCCCGGACGGCCGATCGTGAGATCCGTGTGGTGATCGACGGCGACCGTGTCCTCAGCGTGCACTCACGGGCCGAGGGCGACGGCGAGTGGACGCGCAACGCCGTCGGCGTCGTCGGATCCGGCGCCGCGGACACCCGTGCGGAGGAAGGCCTCACCGAGTGGCCCCCCGCCGGCGCGGTCGACGTGCCCTTCGAGGACGAGTACACCAGGCTGTCCGCCCTCGGGTTCGGCAACGGACCCCTGCTGCGCGGTCTGAAGAAGGTGTGGCGCCGGGGCGACGACCTGTTCGCCGAGGTGGAACTGCCCGCGCCCGACGCAGCGGGCGGGGGCCGGTTCCGGATCCACCCGGCGCTGCTGCACGCCGCGCTGCTCCCGGCCGGACTGGGGCGGTTCGTCGACGACGCGCGGCCCGGCGGCCGGCTGCCGTACCGCTGCACGGGCCTGAGGGTGAACCGCGCCGAGCCGACCGCACTGCGCGTGCGTCTCGCGCCCGCGGGCGAGGACGCGCTGTCCGTGACCGTCGCGGACCACGAGGGAGCCCCCGTCGGCGCCGTCGCCTCGCTGACGCTCCGGCCGGCCGACGTCGAGAAGCTGACCGAGCTGAGCTTCGACCACCACGACGCGCTGTTCCGGGTGGACTGGGCGCCCCTCGCCGTCCCGTCCGGCGGGGACGCGGTCCGGTACGCGGTGCTGGGAGCACCCGACGCGTACACCGAGCCGCTGCGGCAGGGCGCCGCCGCCGTCTTCGCCGACCTCGGCGAACTCGCCGCGAGCGACGGGGAGATACCCCCGGTCGTCATCGCCGGCATCGACCCGGCGGACCCGCAGGGCGCTGCCACACCCGCCGCCGTCGAGCGGAACCTCCACCAGGTGCTGCGGTGGACGCGGGACTGGCTCGCCGACGACCGGTTCTCCCACTCACGCCTGGTCATCGTGACGCGGGCGGCGGTCCACGACGAGCAGGTCACCGACACCGACCCGGCGGCGGCCGCGGTCTGGGGATTCGTCCGCACCGCGCAGACCGAGAACCCGGGCCGGTTCACGCTCGTGGACACCGACGGCCGACCCGCTTCGTGGGCCCGTGTCCCGGCGGCGGCCGACACCGGAGAACCCCAGCTCAGGATCCGGGCCGGCCTCGTCACCACTCCGCGACTGGCCCACGCCGCCGGCGCCGCCGCCGGTCGCGGCAGCCTCGGCACGGCCCGGGGCGCCCCCGCGCTCGGCAACGGGACGGTACTGATCACGGGAGGCACCAGCGGCCTGGGCGCGATGCTGGCCCGGCACCTGGTGGAGGGGCACGGCGTGCGCCGGCTGCTGCTGACCAGCAGACGCGGCCAGGACGCCCCGGCCGCGGCCGCGCTGCGCGAGGAGCTGACCGGGGCCGGCGCCGACGTCGAGATCGCCGCCTGCGACGTCACGAGCCGTGACTCCGTCGCCGCCCTGATCGCCGCGGTGCCGTCCGAACACCCGCTGACCGCGGTGATCCACTGCGCGGGCACGCTGGACGACGGTGTCGTCGAGGCGCTGACCGAGGACCGCCTGGACGCGGTCCTCGCGCCCAAGGTGCGCGGCGCCTGGCACCTGCACGAGCTGACCCGGCAGCTGGACCTGTCCGCGTTCGTGCTGTTCTCCTCCGTCGCGAGCGTGCTCGGGACGGCGGGGCAGGCCAACTACGCGGCGGCCAACGCCTTCCTCAACGGCCTCGCCGAGTCCCGCCGGGCCGCGGGACTGCCGGCCGCCTCGCTGTGCTGGGGCCTGTGGGCCGAACGCAGCGAGATGATCGCCCACATCGGCGACGCGGACCTCGTCCGCCTGCGCCGACAGGGCGTGCAGCCGCTGTCGACGCGGGAGGGACTCGCCCTCTTCGACGCGGCGCTCGCGCTGGACCAGCCGGTACTGGTGCCCGCACGGCTGACCCTCCCCGCGCCCGGCACGCCGGACGCCCACCACCTGGGCTCGCCGCTGCTGCGCGCCCTGCCCGGAACGCCCGCCGGACCCGCCGGACCGGTGAGCCCGGGAAGTCCGGAGGCCACTGACGGCGGGCTCGCCCAGCAGCTGAGGTCACTGCCGCCGGCCGACGCGGAGGCGCTGCTGCTCGACACCGTCCGGACGCACACCGCGATCGTTCTCGGCCACGCCGACACCCAGAGGATCGGTCCCGCCGCGACCTTCAAGAAACTGGGCATCGATTCGTTCACGGCGCTCGAACTGCGCAACCGGCTGGGCGCGGTGACGGGACTGAAGCTGCCCGCCACGCTCGTCTTCGACCACCCGAACCCGGGCGCCGTCGCCCGGTTCCTGACCGAGAGCATCAGCCCCGGCCCCGGCGCCGACCCGCAGTCCCCGGCCGATCACCTGGTCAAGGAGATCGAGCAACTGGGCGCCCGGCTGGAGGACGCGTTCCTCGAACTCGCCGCGGAGGACAAGGCGAGCATCTCCACTCTCCTCGGCGAACTGCAGGGCCGAGTCCGTTCGATGGCGAACGCCGGACCATCGGCCGGCCTCGTCGACCAGATCAGTTCGGCCTCGGCGGGAGAGCTCCTCTCGCTGCTGGACAAAGAGCTCGGCTAGGGAAGAGCGATGACAAACGACAACAACGCCGAAGTTCTCGACTACCTCAAGCGGACATCGATCGAGCTGATCGAAACACGCAAGCGCCTCAAGGAACTGACGGACGCAGCCGCCGAGCCCATCGCCGTCGTGGGTGTCGCCTGCCGTTTCCCGGGAGGCGTGACGTCCCCGGAGGAGCTGTGGGAGCTGGTGCGGGCGGGCGCGGACGTCGTGTCGGACTTCCCCGACGACCGCCACTGGGACCTGGAGAACCTGTACGACCCGGACCAGGACCGGCCCGGCACCAGTTCCACGCGCTCGGGCGGATTCCTGTACGACGCGGGCGACTTCGACGCCGACTTCTTCGGGATCAGCCCGCGTGAGGCGCTCGCCGCCGACCCGCAGCAGCGGCTGCTCCTGGAGACCTCGTGGGAGTCCCTGGAACGGGCCGGCATCGATCCGCAGACCCTGCGCGGCAGCGACACCGGCGTGTTCGCCGGCCTCGCGTACTTCGGCTACGGCAACCACTTCTCCACCCCCGAGGTCATCTCGGGCTACGCGCAGACCGGTTCCCTGCTGAGCGTGGCCTCGGGCCGCGTCGCGTACACGCTGGGGCTCGAGGGCCCGACGGTGTCGACCGACACCGCCTGCTCCTCGTCGCTGGTGACGGTGCACCAGGCGGTGCAGTCGCTGCGGCAGGGCGAATGCGGCCTCGCGCTGGCCGGCGGCGTCACCGTCATGGCGATGCCGCAGGTGTTCCGGGAGTTCTCCCGGCAGCGGGGACTGGCGGCGGACGGCCGGTGCAAGGCGTTCGCGGACGCGGCGGACGGCACCGGCTTCTCCGAGGGCATCGGCATGCTGGTCCTGGAGCGGCTCTCGGACGCGCGGCGCAACGGACGCCGGATCTGGGCGGTGATCCGCGGCTCGGCGATCAACCAGGACGGGGCGTCCAACGGACTGACCGCGCCGAACGGGCCGGCCCAGCAGCGGGTGATCCGGGCAGCCCTGGCCAACGCCCAGGTGCAGGCGGGCGACGTGGACGTGGTGGAGGCGCACGGGACCGGCACCACGCTGGGCGACCCCATCGAGGCACAGGCGCTGCTGGCCACCTACGGACAGGACCGGGACCCCGGCAGCCCGCTGTGGCTCGGGTCGCTGAAGTCGAACATCGGCCACACCCAGGCGGCCGGGGGCGTCGGCGGAATCATCAAGATGATCATGGCGATGCGCCATGAGGTGCTGCCCAGGACGCTGCACGTGGACCGGCCCTCGACGCACGTCGACTGGTCGGCCGGAGCGGTGGAGCTGCTGACCGAGGCCAGGGAGTGGACCAGCGCCGGCGGCCGGCCCCGGCGGGCGGGCGTCTCCAGCTTCGGGGCCAGCGGCACCAACGCCCACCTGATCCTGGAGCAGGCCCCCGAGCAGGAGACGGCGACCGACCCGGCCGAGCCGGGACCGGCCGGGGCCGGCGCACCGGTGCCGTGGGTCGTGTCGGCCCGCTCCGAGCAGGCGCTGCGGGCGCAGGCGCGCAAGCTGCGCGACTTCGTCGCCGCCGACCCCGGCGCGGACGTCGCCGACATCGGCGCCTCGCTCGTGTCGAGCCGCTCGCGGTTCGAGCACCGCGCCGTGGTCCTGGGCCGCGGCCGGGACGAACTGCTGGGCGCACTTTCCGCGCTCGGCGACGGCGCGGAGTCCCCCGTCGTGGTGCGCGGCACCGCCGGCGAACCCGGCGGCTCCGTCTTCATGTTCCCGGGCCAGGGGGCGAAGTGGGCCGGCGTGGCACGCGAGCTGTACGACACCTTCCCCGTCTTCGCGCAGAGCCTCGACGAGGTCTGCGCACACTTCGACGCGCACCTCCCGTTCTCCCTGAAGGCCGTGCTCCTCGCCGACGAGCCCGAGGGGGCCGAGCGCACGGACGTCATGCAGCCGGCGCTGTTCGCGCTGCAGGTCGCCCTGTACCGGCTGCTGACCCGGTACTGCCCGCGTCCCGGCCACCTGATCGGCCACTCCGTCGGCGAGATCGCCGCCGCCCATGTCTCCGGCGTCCTCGACCTGGAGACCGCGACCAGGCTGGTGGCAGCTCGCGGACGGGTCATGCAGACGGTCACCGAACCCGGCGCCATGCTGGCCGTACGCGCCTCGGAAACCGAGGTGAGCGCCCTGCTCGGCGCGTACGACCGCGTCGGTGTCGCCGCCGTCAACGGCCCGGAGTCGGTCGTGGTCTCGGGCCTGCGCGACCAGGTCCACGCGATCCGGGACCGGCTCGTCGCCGACGGCAGGTCGGCGAAGCTGCTCCCGGTCGACCACGCCTTCCACTCCCCCCTCATGGACCCGATCCTGGACGAGTTCGCGGGATCGCTAACGCGGTTCCCGGCGGGCGAGATGTCGATCCCGATCGTCTCGACCAGGCTGGGCCGCGAGGTCACGCTCCAGGAGCTGACGTCCGCCGAGTACTGGGTCAACCACGTCCGCGAACCCGTGCGCTTCCACGACGCGGTGGAGTGCGCCCGTGCGGCCGGTGCGGACGTCTTCCTCGAAGTCGGTCCGGGAGCGACCCTCGCCGGCCTCACCAAGGACGCCTTCGCCGGTGCGGGCGTGCACGACGCGCTGGTCCTGTCGTCGTCGCGGCGCGACCGCCCGGCGGCGCACGCGCTGGTCGCCGCACTGGCCGAACTGCACGTCCGGGGCGGATCGGTGGACTGGGACGCCCTGTTCGGGACGCGCCGCACGGTGGACCTTCCGACGTACGCGTTCCAGCGGCAGCGGTACTGGCTGGACTTCCTGGCCGCGATGGAGTCGGCGGACGTCACCTCCGCCGGTCTGTCCGCCCCCGGACACCCGCTCCTCGGCGCCGTGGTCGACCATCCCGGCACCGACGAGGTGGTGTTCACCGACCTGTGGTCCCTGCGGACCCACGACTGGCTGGCCGACCACGCCGTGTTCGGCTCGGTCGTCGTACCGGCGACGGCCTATCTGGACCTGGCGCTGTCGGTGGGCGGGCACGTCGGGTGCGGCACGGTCGAGGAACTCTCCCTGGAAGTCCCCCTCATCCTTCCCGACACGGGCGACGTGCAGGTACGGATCGTCGTCGGCGCGGGGGACGAGGCCGGACGCCGCTCCCTGGACGTGTACTCGCGTCCGGCCGAGGACGGCGCGACG
The DNA here is from genome assembly GCF_042869815.1 of Streptomyces sp. NPDC006739. NCBI lineage: Bacteria > Bacillati > Actinomycetota > Actinomycetes > Kitasatosporales > Streptomycetaceae > Streptomyces > Streptomyces sp. NPDC006739. The sequence goes on along the minus strand of NZ_JBIAGM010000029.1, from coordinate 22,359 downwards.
GTCGGCGGCTGGACCCGGCACGCGATGGGGAACCTGTCACCGGGCGCACCGCGCACGGCCGAGGGGGCCGCCGCCCCGCGCGCGCTCGCCGTCTGGCCGCCGTCCGGCGCCGCCCGGCTCGACTTCGACGGCCTCTACGACTCCCTCGCGGACGGCGGTTTCGACTACGGCCCGGCCTTCCGCGGGCTGCGTGAGGTCTGGCGGCACGGCGAGGACCTCTTCGCCCTGGCCACCCTGCCCGAGGGCGCCGAAGGCGCCGCCCACGACGGGTTCGCCCTGCACCCGGCACTGATCGACACCGTGCTGCACGCGGTGGTGGTCGGCGGTGTCCTCGAGGTGACGGGCGAGCAGGGCTGGATGCCCTTCTCCTGGTCCGGGGTGCACCTGGCCGGGGAGTGCGGAACGACCGTGCGGGTACGGCTCACCCCGGCCGGCGAAGGCGTCGTCTCCGTGACGGTCGCCGACGAACACGGCCACCAGATAGCGTCCGTCGAGGCGCTGACGTTCCGGCCGGCCAACGCCGAGCAGGTGCGCTCGGCACGCGGCGGGCAGGAGCGGTCGCTGTACGAACTGCGGTGGCGGCCGGCCAAGGAGAGCGGGCGGGAAACCCCTCACGGGCGGTGGGGCGTCCTCGGCGCGCGGAACGGACTGGCCTCCCGGCTCCTGCGGACCGGCGACGAGAGCGTCGTGTTCTACGAGTCCCTCGACGAGGTCCTCCCGGGCGAGGCACCCGGGCACATCGTGCTGTGCCCGGACGACTTCGCCCTTGCCGCACCCGATCTGCTCACCGGTGTCGGCGAGACCGACAAGCGCGTACTGGACCGGGTGCAGGCGTTCCTCGCCGCGGAACACCTCGACCGTTCCACGCTGGTGGTGCTCACCCGTCGGGCCCTGGACACCGGTGCCGGCGAGGGCGTCGAAAGCCTCCCCGGCGCCTCCGTGTGGGGCCTGGTGCGCTCCGCCCAGACAGAGCACCCGGGCCGGTTCCGGCTGGTGGACATCGACGACGCGGAAACGTCCTGGACCCGCCTCGCGGACGCGCTCGCCCTCGACGAGGACCAGCTGGCGCTGCGCGACGGCGCCCTTCTCGTCCCCCGCCTGACGGCGGCCGAACCGGCCGACCACCGCATCGAGCCGCCGGCAGCGGGTGCCCACCGTCTCGGCATCCCGACCAAGGGCACGCTGGAGAACCTGACCTGGGTCCCCTGCCCCGAGGTGGAGGCACCCCTGACGAGCGGCCAGGTCCGCATCGCCGTCCAGGCCGCGGGCCTCAACTTCCGGGACGTCACCATCGCGCTGGGGCTGGTCGACCGGACGGCCATCGACGCCGGACTGGGCAGCGAGGGCGCCGGAGTCGTGCTGGAGGTGGCGGACGACGTGACCCGCCTGGCGCCCGGCGACCGGGTGACCGGCATCTTCACCGGCGCCTTCGGCCGCACGGCCGTCGCCGATCACCGCATGCTCGTGCCCGTCCCGGACGGCTGGAGCTACGCCGAGGCCGCGTCCGTGCCGTGCACCTTCCTCACCGCCTACCACGGGCTCTTCCGCGTGGCGAACCTGAAGAAGGGGCAGCGGATCCTCATCCACGCCGCCGCGGGCGGCGTCGGCATGGCCGCCGTCCAGCTCGCCCAGCACGTCGGCGCCGAGATCTACGCCACCGCGAGCCCGGCCAAGTGGCCCGTCCTGCGCGGCCTGGGGCTGGACGAGACGCACCTGGCGTCCTCGCGCGACCTGGAGTTCGCCGAGAAGTTCCGCCACTCCTCCGGCGGCCACGGCGTGGACGTCGTACTGAACTCCCTCGCGCACCAGTTCGTCGACGCCTCGCTGACCCTGCTGCCCGGCGGCGGACACTTCGTCGAGATGGGCAAGACGGACATCCGCGACCCCCGCCAGGTGGCGGCCGCCCACCCCGGCGTCGACTACGAGGCCTTCGACCTCTACGAGGCGGGCCCGGACGCGATCCACGAGATGTTCCGGGCCGTCATGGAGCTGTTCGCCGACGGGCGGATACGGCTGAACCCGATCTCCCTGCACGACGTCCGCGACGCGCGCCGCACCTTCCGCGAGATGAGCCAGGGCCGCCACGTCGGCAAGCTGGTCCTCGAGGTGGGCGACGGCCTCGGCGGCGGCACCGTGCTGGTCACCGGCGGGACCGGGGGAGTGGGTTCGCTCGTCGCCCGGCACCTGGTCGCCGAACACGGCGTACGCAGCCTGCTGCTGGCCAGCCGTCGCGGAGCGGCCGCCGACGGGGTGCCCGAGCTGGTCGCGGACCTGGAGGGCGCGGGAGCGGCCGTACGGGTCGTGCAGTGCGATGTCGCGGATAGGGCCGCCGTCGCGGACCTGCTCGCGGACCTGCCCGGCCGGTACCCGCTGACCGCGGTCGTGCACGCGGCGGGTGTGCTCGCGGACGGCACCGTCGAGTCGCTGACCGCCGAGAGCATCGACCATGTGCTGCGCGCGAAGGTCGGCGGCGCGGTCAACCTGCACGAGCTGACCCGGGAACACACCCTGTCGGCGTTCATCCAGTTCTCCGCCCTCGCGGGCACGCTCGGCAACGCGGGACAGGCCAACTACGCCGCGGCGAACGCCTTCCTCGACGGACTGGCGGCGCGGCGCAGGGCCTCGGGTCTGGCCGGCACCTCGCTGTGCTGGGGCTGGTGGGAACAGAGCAGCGGCATGACCGGGCAGCTGGACCAGGCCGACCTGTCCCGGCTGAGGCGGATGGGCATCGCGGCGATGCCGACCCCCGAGGCACTGGCCCTGTTCGACTCGGCGTGCGCGAGCGGCAAGCCGGTCCTGGTGCCGGCCCGGGTGGACCTCGCCGCACTGCGCAACAAGAGCGCCGACGAGCTGCCGCCGCTCCTGCGCGACCTCGTCGAGGGCGGTCGTCCACGCCGCCGGGCGAGCACGGCCAAGGACTCCGGCCCGGCCGGGCTGGCCGAAAGACTGGCCGTCCTGCCGGCCGACGAGGCACGCACAGCCGTCCTGGACTGGGTCCGCGAGCAGGCCGCCGTCGTGCTCGGACATCCGTCCAGCGCGGGCGTCGACGTCGACCAGGCGTTCACCCAGCTCGGATTCGACTCGCTGACCGCGGTCGAGATCTGCAACCGCCTGGCCGCCTCGACCGGACTGCGCCTGCCGTCCACCCTCGTCTTCAGCTACCCGACACCGCGCGAGCTGGCCGAGCACCTCTTCGGCCTACTGCGTCCGGCATCGGAGCAGGCCTTTGCCGAGGACGCCGACGGCGCCGAGGACGCCCGGATCCGGGAGGTGCTGCGCACCGTCTCGATCGACAGCCTGCGCGGCGCGGGCCTCCTGGAGCTGGTCCTGGCCTGCGCCGGCCAGGACCCGGACAGCGGCGGCGGACAGCGGGCGGAACCGGACACCGGCGCGGACGAACTGTCGGAGCTGGACCTGGAAGCACTGGTCGACCTGGCTTTGGAGGAGAAGAGGTGAGCGACATGACCAACTCCGCCGATCGCACGGCGGACGGCGCGGACCGGGTCCAGCGGGCGCTTCGTACCCTGCTGGAGGAGCGTGACCGCCTCCGGCAGGAGAACGACGCCCTGAAGGCCGGCCGTGGCGAGCCGATCGCCGTGGTGGCCATGGCGTGCCGCTACCCGGGGGGCGTGTCGTCGCCCGAGGACCTGTGGGACGTGGTCCGTGGCGGCCTGGACGTCGTGGACGACTTCCCCACGGACCGTGGGTGGCGGGACGTGTACGACCCGGATCCCGACGCGGTCGGCACCTCGTACACGCGTCAGGGAGGCTTCCTGAGCGACGTGGCGGGCTTCGACGCGGACTTCTTCGGCATCAGCCCGCGCGAGGCGCTGGCGGTCGATCCCCACCACCGTCTGCTCCTGGAGACGTCGTGGGAGGCCTTCGAGCGGGCCGGCATCGTCCCCGCCGACGTACGCGGAGCCGACGTCGGCGTCTTCTCGGGGGTCAGCTCGTCCGAATACGGGTGGCGTTTCCTGGAGGCCGGCCAGAAGGAGCTGGAGGGCTACCTGCTGTACGGCAGCTCGTTGAGCGTCTCGACCGGCCGGGTGGCGTACGAGCTGGGGCTGACCGGCCCGGCGGTGTCCGTGGACACGGCGTGCTCGTCGTCGCTGGTGGCCCTGCACTTGGCGGTGCAGTCGCTGCGCGCGGGTGAGTGCTCGCTCGCACTGGCGGGCGGGGCACTGGTGATGTCGACGCCCGCGCCGTTCGTGGAGTTCGCCCGGCAGGGCGCCCTGTCGGCCGACGGCCGCTGCAAGGCCTTCGCGGACCGGGCCGACGGGACCGGCTGGGCCGAGGGGGTGGGCGTGCTGCTGCTGGAGCGGCTGTCCGACGCCCGCCGCAACGGCCACCCGGTCCTCGCCGTCGTCCGGGGCTCCGCGGTGAACCAGGACGGGGCCAGCAACGGGCTGACCGCTCCCAACGGCCGAGCCCAGGAGCAGGTGATCCGGCGGGCGCTGGCGAACGCGGGGGTCGCGGCCCACGAGGTGGACCTGGTCGAGGCGCACGGCACCGGAACCACCCTGGGCGATCCCATCGAGGCGGGCGCCCTGCTGGCCACCTACGGGAAGGACCGGGCCGAGGGCAGACCGCTGTGGCTGGGGTCCCTGAAGTCGAACATGGGGCACGCCCAGGCCGCCGCCGGGGTCGGCGGGTTCATCAAGGCCGTGATGGCCATGCGGCACGGCTACCTCCCCAAGACCCTGCACGTGGACGCGCCCTCGCGGCACGTCGACTGGTCCTCGGGCGGCGTCGAACTGCTGGTGGAGGGCCGTGAGTGGACCCGCCCGGACGGCCCCCGGCGGGTCGGCGTGTCGTCGTTCGGGGTCAGCGGCACCAACGCGCACGTGATCCTCGAAGAAGCCCCACAGGAGCAGGAGCCGGAGCGGGCGCAGGGGCGTGGCACGGACGCCGGCGTCGTCGGCGGCCTGGTGCCGTGGGTGGTGTCCGCCAAGAGCGCGAAGGCCCTGGAGCAGCAGGCGGCCCGACTGCGCGACTTCGCCGCCGCCGGCGCGGGCCCGGACATCGCCGACGCGGGCTGGTCGCTCGTGTCGAGCCGGTCGCGGTTCGAGCACCGCGCGGTGGTCCTGGGCCGCGACCGGGACGAACTCGTGCGCGGCCTGACGGCGCTGAGCACCAATGCGGAGTCCGCCGGGGTGGTCCGCGGCACGGCCGGGAACCTCGGTGGCGTCGCCTTCATGTTCCCGGGCCAGGGCTCCCAGTGGGTCGGCATGGGCCGGGAGCTGTACGACGCCTTCCCGGTCTTCGCGCAAAGCCTCGACGCGTGCGCGGCCGCACTGGCCGAGTGGGTCGACTGGTCGCTGCTCGACGTGGTGCGCGGTGTGCCGGGGGCACCGACCCTGGACCGGGTGGACGTCGTACAGCCGGCGCTGTTCTCGGTGATGGTGTCCATGGCCGCCCTGTGGCGGTCCTGGGGCGTGGAACCGGCCGCGGTGGTGGGCCACAGCCAGGGCGAGATAGCCGCCGGCTACGTGTGCGGCGCGCTGTCCCTGCGGGACGCCACCAAGATCGTGGCACTGCGCAGCAAGGCCCTGGTCGATCTGATCGGTCACGGCGGAATGGCGTCGGTCGCCGAGTCAGCTGAGGTGGTGGAGGAGCGACTGGCTCCGTGGAGCGGCCGGGTGAGCGTCGCCGTCGTCAACGGACCCAGCTCCGTGGTGGTGTCCGGGGAACCGGACGCGCTCGACGAATTCGTCGAGAAGATGAAGGCCGACGGTGCCCAGGCGCGGCGGATATCGGTCGAGTACGCCTCCCATTCCCACCAGGTGACCCGGGTGCGCGACCAGGTGATCGACGCCCTGTCCGACGTACGGCCGAAGACGTCGACGCTGCCCTTCTACTCGACCCTGTACGGCGAGGTCATCGACACCGCCCGGCTGAACGCCGACTACTGGTACGAGAACCTGCGCGAGAAGGTCCGCTTCGAATCCTCCGTCCGGCGCCTGGCGGGGGACGGCTTCCGGGTGTTCGTCGAGATGAGCCCGCACCCGGTGCTGACCGTCCCGGTGCAGGAGATCGTCGAGGACCTGGACGACGCGCTGGTGCTGTCGTCGTCGCGGCGGGGCCCGGGCGAGGTGGCGGCCGTACTCGGCTCGCTGGCCGCGTTCCACGTCCGGGGCGGGTCCGTGGACTGGGACGCCCTGTTCGGGACACGCCGGCGGGTGGACCTTCCGACGTACGCGTTCCAGCGGCAGCGGTACTGGCTGAGCTCCTCGCACACGGCGGCAGCCGCGGCGCAGGTGCCCCAGACGGAGCCGCCGGGCGACGACGACCACCTCGTCCCCCTAGCCGACCGGCTTTCCGCCCTCCCGGCCGACGACGCCCGCGCACTCGTCCTCGACCACGTCGTCGAAAGGGTCGCCGTCGTGCTCGGCCACGCCTCGACGGACACCGTCGACCCCGACGGCGAGTTCATGAGGATCGGGTTCGACTCGATGCTGTCGGCGGAGCTGAGCAGACGACTGACCGCGTCGACCGGACTCAAGCTGAGGGCCAACGCGGTGCTGCGCCACCCGACACCGAGACTCCTGGGCGAGCACATCGCGTCCTCGCTGGCCAAGCCCGGACCGCGGTGACCCCACCGCGTTCCGGGCGTACGCCCGCACCGTGCGAACGTCCCGCCGGCGGGACACCGCAAGCCCGGCAGCGGCTTGTCCCGCCGGGCACCAAGTTGTCTTGAACGGCTGACTCACTGCCCTGACCGTGGGGGTGACCTGCGTGATCCCGCGACTGTCTGGCCTGTTTTGCTGAGGGGTTGATCTGTGTGCGTACGTTCGGTGCGTCGTCTGCGCATGAAGGGATGTGGCGGGCGCAGCAAATGGCTCCTGACACGCCGAACCATGCGCTGACCATGTGGGACGTGGACGGTGAGCTGGACGCGGCCGTCATGGAGTCCGTGTTCCTGCACGTGATGGGCGAGGCGGAGGTGCTGCGCGTCAACTTCGTCGACGACGGCGACGGACTGCGCCTGGTGCCCCGCGAACTGGGGGACTGGCGGCCGTTCTTCCTGGATCTCAGTGCCGAGGCCGATCCCGAGCAGGCGGCGCGCGAGGCCCTGGCCGACCTGGTGCGGCAGCCGTTCGACCTGGCGCGGGACCCGCTGTTCCGGCTCGGCGTGGTCAGGCTCGCCGAGACCCGCTCCCTCCTGGTGATCGCCTACCACCACCTCGTCTCCGACGGGTTCGGCGCGGGCGGCCTGCTCTCGAAGCGCCTCGCCGAGGTCTACACGGCACTGGCACGCGGGCAGCGGGTACCGGAGCTGCCGCACCCGTGGGACCTCGAGTCGTTCGCCACCGAGGCGACGGAGTACCTCGCCTCCCAGAAGTTCACCGAGGACACGGAGTTCTGGCGCGACTACCTGACCGAGGCGCCCGCGCCCGCACAGGTACCGCGCGTCGCCCTGTCCGACGCGGCACGGTCCGCGCTCGACGAACCGATGAACAACGCCGACCGCTGGTCGGAGGTGGCCGAGACCATCGGCATGGCGAGCCGCACGCTCACCGTCCCGCGCGCCGAGGCGGACCTGTGGACCGGCACCGCGCGGACCGCGGGCGTGTGGATGTCGCAGATGCTGACCGCCGCCGCGGCGGTGTTCCTGCGCCACCGCTGCGACCGCCCGGAATTCCTCCTCTCGCTGGCCGTCGGCAACCGGGTCGGGGTGGCGAGCCGGACGCCCGGCCTCGCGGTGAACGTGGTGCCGGTACGGGTGAGGGTTCCGCTCGGGGCGACCTTCGCCGAGATCACCGACGCGATCGTCGACGAGACGTACGAGATCTTCGACCACACCGCCTGCCACTACTCGGACATCCAGCGGGCGAGCGGGACCGTCATGAGCGGCCGCGGCAGTTACGGCGCCGTCATCAACGTCGTCGAGTTCGCCGAGCAGCTCCACTTCGCCGACAGCCCGGCCCGCTACTCCGGCGCGACGACCGGCACCTTCGAGGAACTGTCGATCGGCGTCTACACCGACGGGAGCCCCGACAGCGACCTCTACATCCGCCTCGACGCCCCCATGAGCCTGTACGACCGCGCGGAGCTGCGCCTCGTCGGCGAGGAGCTGATCGCCTTCGTCCGTGCCGTGGTGGCCGACGGCGGGCAGCCGGTCGGCGCGCTGGACGTGCTGAGCGGCGCCGAACGGGACCGGGTGCTGACCGCGCCCCACGACACACAGGCCCCCCTCCCGGAGGCGACGGTCACGCAGCTGTTCGCCCGGCAGGTCGAGCGGGATCCCGATGCCGTCGCGCTGGTGTCCGGCGACTCGGCGGTCTCCTACCGGGAGCTGGACGAGCGGTCGAGCCGCCTGGCCGGAGCGCTGCGACGGCGGCACGTCGGACCCGAGACGGTCGTGGCCGTGGCGCTGCCCCGCTCGGTGGACCTGGCCGTCGCCCTGCTCGGGGTGGTGAAGGCGGGCGGGGCCTACCTGCCGATCGACCCGACGCTCCCGGCTGAACGGATAGCGGCGCGGGTCGGCGCCTCTTCGGCGGCCGCCCTGCTCACCGACGCGGCGACGGCCGACACGCTCACGGCCGGCCTGGATGTGCCGACGATGGTGCTCGACGACCTCCGGTCGACGACCGCCGACCACGACGAGGCCCCTCGGGCGGTCCCGTCGCACCAGGACGGTCTGCTGGCCGTGGTGCACGGCTCCCACGCTTCCCACGGCTCCGAAACGGCCGACGGGACCGGCGAGGCCGCCGCGGTCGCCGTCACGAACCGGAACCTGGTGCGGCTCGTCACCGACCGCAACTGGCAGGAGGGCGGCCGCGGCAGCGTGCTGTGGCACGCCCCGCACACCTTCGACGCGCTCGCCCTCGACGTGTGGGTGGCCCTGCTGAACGGCGGCCGCGTGGTCGTGGCTCCCCCGGGGGAACTCGACGTCGACGCCCTGGAAGAGGCGCGCAGGACGCACGGCATCTCCACGGTGCGGCTGCCCGTGGGCCTGTTCTCGGCGATCGCGGCCCACCGCCCCGAGTCCCTCGCCGGGCTGCGCGAGGTGTGGACCGGCGGTGACCGAGTGTCCCTGGCCGCGCTGCGCCGCGTCCGTGAGGCCTGCCCCGGGCTGACGATCGTCACCGGTCACGGTCCCACGGAGACGACCGCGCCCGCCGCGTGCCACCGCCTGGCCGCGAACGAACCGGTGCCCGACGCGGCCACGGTCGGCCGTCCGGCGGACCACACCGCCCTGTACGTGCTGGGACCGGGGCTGGCACCGGTCCCGGCAGGAGTGACCGGAGAGCTGTACGTGGCCGGGCCCGGCGTGGCGCGCGGTTATCGCGGGCGGTCCGGGCAGACCGCCGAGCGGTTCGTGCCCTGCCCGTTCGGTCCGGCGGGCGGACGCATGTACCGCACCGGCGACCGGGTGCGGTGGGGTGCAGGGGGTCGGCTCGAATTCGTCGGCCGGGCCGGTGCCCAGGCGGATGTGCGGGGTGTCCGGGTGGAGCCGGCCGAGGTCGAGGACGTGCTGGCGGAGTACCCCGGGCTGGCGCAGTTCGTGGTGACGGTCAGGCAGGACGGCTCCGGGCAGCGGCGGCTGGTGGCCTATGTGGTCCCGGCGGGCGGCGGGGCCGTTTCGGAGGACGAGCTGCGCCGGTTCGCCGCCGGGCGGCTGCCGGAAGTCCTGGTGCCGTCGGTGTTCACGGTGCTGGAGCGTCTGCCGGTGACGGCCGGCGGACGGGTGGACCTGGCGTCGCTGCCGGAGCCCGAGTTCGACGACGGACAGTACCGGGCGCCGCGCAACCACACCGAGCGGGTGCTGGCCGCCGCGTTCGCCGACGTGCTCGAACTGGACCGGGTGGGCATCGACCAGGACTTCTTCGACCTCGGCGGCAACTCGCTGCGGGCGATCAGGCTGGTCGGCCTGGTCCGGGCCGAGCTGAACCACGAGGTGTCGATCCGCACGCTGTTCGCGGCCCGCACCATCAGCGGTCTGTCGGACATGTGGGCGGACCTCGCCCGGTCGAGCAGGCCCACCCTGCGCAGGAGGACCAGGGAGGGCGCGGTCCTCTGAGCGGACAGGACGACGCCAGGGCGGGAACCGGGAGGAGCCGGTTCCCGCCCTGGCGGTGTGCCGGGGTACGGGCCTCGGGGGAGGCGCGGGGTCAGGCCGGGAGCAGTTGCCCGGTGATGGTCCGCAGGATGTCCTCGTGGTGGTCGACGAGGTAGAAGTGTCCGCCGCTGTAGGTGTGCAGGGCGAAGGACCCGGTGGTGTGGCCGGCCCAGGCGAGCGCGTCGTCCTCGGTGACCACGGGGTCGTCGCGGCCGGTGAGCGCGTGCACGGGGCAGCTCAGGGGCCGGCCGGCGTGGTACCGGTAGGTCTCGGCGGCCTTGTAGTCGTTGCGGACGATGGGCAGGGCCAGACGCAGCAGGTCCTCCTCCTTGAGGATCTCCTCGTCGGTGCCGCCCAGTGACCGCATCCGGGCTATCAGTTCGGCGTCCGTGCCGAGGTGGACCGCACTGGCCGGCTGGCGCGAGGGCGCCGGTCGGGCCGAGACGAAGAGCGCGGCGGGCACCGTTCCGGCGGCCTCGAAGCGGCGGGCCAGTTCGAAGGCGACGGTCGCGCCCAGGCTGTGGCCGAACAGGGCGACGGGTCCGCGGGCCTGGCGCAGCAGCACCGGGAACAGCTCGTCGGCCAGCTCGTCGACCGAGTCCAGCAGGGGTTCCCTGAGCCGCTCGTGCCGTCCGGGGTACTGGATCGCCAGCACCTCGCACCGGCCGTCCAGACCCCGCGCCACCGGGAGGAAGAAGGCCGCGCTGCCGCCGGCGTGCGGAAGGCAGACGAGCTGCGCCGGGCCGGGATCCGCGCGCTGGTACCGCCGTATCCACAGAGCGTCGGAATTCACCGTGGCCGTGGTCATGGGAGCGTGCCGTCCTTCCGCTGGATGACGTGTGGTCAGGCTCCCTCGGCCTGCTCGCGTCCGGCTGGAGTGCGGTGGCCCGATGCCGCGCTCCCGTGTACCGGACGGCCCCGATGATCCAGGCTTGCCCTGATCCATCCCGATAGCCGGTGATACCGGACGCCGGTCCCGTCGTGCCGGAGCGGGCCCTGTCCTGTGGCCAGGACAGAGGTCCCCACCCGTCGCGGGGCCGGTGTGTCAAGGCCTGTCACCGCAACGCGCCCCGCGGTGCCGTCCCGGCAGGCAAGGCATTGTGATGGCCCGTCACCTCGTCCAGTGTGGCGCTATGGACACCACGGAACGCTCGGACATCGCCACCCTGCCGGTCGAACGGCCCGGTGGCTGTCCGTTTGACCCTCCTGCCGAGCTTCGCGAACGTCCCGCACTGAGCAGGCTCGCTTATCCCGACGGGCACATCGGCTGGCTCACCACCAGCCGTGACGTGACGCGTGCGGTACTCGCCGATCCGCGGTTCAGTATCCGCTACGACCTGCTGCACCTGCCCTACGAGACCGGCACGGTCGGCCCCTACCCGCCCGCCGAGCCCGGTGACTTCACGGGGATGGACGCGCCGGAGCACAACCGCTACCGGCGGCTGCTGGCCGGTGAGTTCACCGTGCGCCGCATACGCAAGCTCACCGAACGGATCGAACAGGTCACCGCCGCCCAGCTCGACGAGATGGAGCGGGTCGGCCCCCCGACCGACCTGGTGCAGGCCTTCTCACTGCCGGTGCCCACCGCGATGATCTGCGAAATGCTCGGTGTCCCCCTTGAGGACCAGGAAGAGTTCCTGCGCGAGGCGATCGTGATCACGGCCAGCAGGCCCGGTGAGACCATCTCGGCCGAGGACTGGGCGAAGGCGGTCACCGACCTCCAGGCCTACGTCGGCCGGCTCGTCCTGAACAAGCGCGCCAACCCCACCGACGACATGCTCAGCGGCCTGACCAAGAGCGACCTCACCGACCAGGAACTGGCCAACATCGGCGTCATGCTGCTCGGTGCCGGCCTGGAGACCACGTCGAGCATGCTCTCGCTCGGCACCTGGACCCTGCTCAACAACCCCGAGCAACTCGCCGCGCTGCGCGCCGATCCGGGCAAGACCGAGACCGCCGTCGAGGAACTGCTGCGCTACCTGACCATCGTGCCGGTCATCATCCGCACGGCACTGGAGGACGTGGAGCTGGACGGCACGCTCATCCGCAAGGGCGAGACCATCACGCTGCACCTGGCGCAGGCCAACCGTGATCCCAAGTACTTCTCGAGTCCGGACGCCCTGGACATCGCGCGCGACTCGGTCAGTCAGATCGCCTTCAGTCACGGCATCCACCAGTGCATCGGGCAACAGCTCGCCAGGGTCGAGCTGCGGGTGGCGCTTCCGGCGCTGCTCAACCGCTTCCCGAACCTGCGGCTCGCGGTTCCGGAGGAGGAGATCGTGCTGAGCGGCACCGCCTCCATGGCCGGGGTCAAGAGCATGCCCGTCACCTGGTGAACCGGGCCACCCGGGCGTCCACGACCGCGAACGCCTCCTCGCGGAACGGGTGCGGTACCGCTGCGAGCGGTACCGCACCGCGCGTCTTCCCGGCCTGACGGTTCAGGCCCCTCGGGGCCGCGGATCACAGGCTGCGGGCGGTGATGTCGCCGTTGGAGGTGGTGGCGTGGATGGCGAGGTCGGCCGTGCCGTTGTTCTTCAGGGCGTTGCTGATACGGCCGTGGGTGGTACCGGCGTCCAGGGCGGCCGAGACGCCCGCCGCAGCGCCGACCGAGATGTCACCGGACTGGGTGCGGAGCACGACCTTGCCGCCCGTGGCCTCGTTGATCAGGATGTCGCCCCGCGCGGTGCTGATCTCGGCGGAGCCGCCCAGCCGGCCGACCTCCACGTCACCGTCGACCGCGGTCAGGCGCACGTTCGCGGCCTCGTCCAGCTTGATCTGGCGGTACGCGCCCTCGAAGGCGACGTCGCCGAGGCGGCCGACGGTCCTCAGTTCGGCGCTGGCCGCCTTCGCCTCGACGCGGGAACCGGCGGGCAGCTTGACCGTCACCTCGATGGATCCGGTGGGGCCGAGGTACTGGTTCTTCGCCGCGTTCCGGATCCGCAGGACCCCGTCGGCGTACTCGACCGTGGTCTGCTCCGCCGCCTTCACGTCGCGGCCCTTCTTGGCGTTCGCGGGCAGGATCTCGACCGCGGTGTCCGCCCGGTCGGCGGCGATGAACTGGACGCGTCCCGCGGGGATCTCCAGGACGGCGGAGATCGGGGCCGGGGTGTTGAACTTCTGCATCGTGCTCTCCTCAGACTCTGCGATTCGTTGTTCCGAACACTGGAAACGCTACGTTGCTTTCTGGATGTCTGCAACAACAGTTTTGCTTCGGATGGGCATCTTTGCAGGTAGATGCAGCATAATCATTGCAACGCTCTCGCGTTTAATGCAACAGTCGCATGGTCGGTCGTTGCAATGTGGTGATGGTGAACGCTATGGTGGACCCGTCAGGGAACACCGAGCGGCACCATGGGGCACCCGTGGGGCATGAAGGGGGTCGTGATGCCGGGAGGCAGACTCACCCAGCAGGAGCGCCAGCAGATCGCGGTGGGGCTGGCCGACGGCCTGGCGTACGCCGAGATCGCCCGCCGCCTCGACCGTCCGACCTCCACCATCACGCGTGAGGTGATGCGCAACGGCGGCCCCGCCGGCTATCGCGCCGACCTGGCCCAGCGCGCCACCCAGCAGCGCACCCACCGGCGCAAGCAGGCCGCTCCCGTGGGCTCGCAGGCCCTCCCGCAGGCCTACGGCCGCGACGCCGAGGCCGTGCGCGACTACCAGGAGGCCCTCACCACCGTCTTCATGACCTCGGGCCTGCCCAAGATGATGGCCCGGGTGCTGGGCTGCCTCTACACCACCGACACCGGCAGCCTCACCGCCTCCGAACTCGCCCAGCGCCTCAAGGTCAGCCCGGCGTCCATCTCCAAGGCGATCACGTTCCTCGAGGGCCTGGACCTCGTCCGCCGGGAGCAGGGCGAGCGCCGGCGTGAGCGGTACGTCGTCGACGACGACCTCTGGTACCAGTCGATGATCCGCAGCGCCCGGGCCAACGACCAGTTCATCGAGACCGCGCGGCAGGGCGTGGGCATCCTCGGCCGCGGCACTCCGGCCGCCAACCGCCTGGAGAACGCCGCCCGTTTCCTCGACTTCGTCAGCGAAGGTCTCATCCGCGCCGCCGAGCAGGGCCGCGAGGTCCTCTACACCAGGACCGAGACGGCTGAGACGGGGTCCTAGGGGGCCTTCAGCACCAGCGCTGCCGCCGCCACGCCGGCGCAGCGCTCGGGCCCCGTCCGGGACGGCCGTGAAGCCGCCCCCGGCGGGGCCCGAAGGTGTGCGTGCGAGGTCTATCCGGCGGAACCGGTGCCGCCCACGGCTTGCGTGTCCGAGGCCGGCCGGGGCTCGGTGATGACCCTCACGGCCCCGGAGGGGCAGGAGTCCGCGGCGCGGCGGACCGGTTCGTCGACGGCGTCCACCGTCCGAAGCGGTTCCACTCGCCCGTCCTCGTCCTGGTCGAAGTACTCGGGCGCGATGAGGGCGCACATGCCGGCACCGACGCAGCGGCTTGGGTCGACGACGAGTTTCACGGTGCTACTCCACCTCCCACGCGACCGGCAGGTTCCAGACGCCGTAGATGTTCTCCCGGGTGCGCATGGGGATCTCCTCGGCCGGCGCGGCCAGCCGCAGCGACGGGAAGCGCTCCAGCAGGGCGGGAATGGTCACCCGCATCTCGACGCGGGCGAGCTGCTGCCCCAGGCACTGGTGCACGCCGTGGGAGAAGGCCAGATGACCGGAGGGCTTGCGGCGCAGGTCGAGCCGGTCCGGGTCGGGGTACTTCTTGGGGTCCCGGTTGCCGACCGCGATGGAGAACACCAGGGTCTCCCCGGCCTTGATGGTCTCGCCGCCCAGCTCGACGTCCTCCAGCGCGGTCCGGAACGTCATGTCCGCCACGCTCAGATAACGGAGCAGTTCCTCGACCGCGTCGTCGATCAGGGTCAGGTCGTCGCGCAGTGCGGCGAGCTGCTCCGGGTTGTTGAACAGCACGAGCATCCCGGTCGCGATCATGTTGGACGTCGTGTCCATCCCGGCGCCCAGCAGGAACGCGCAGAAACCCGCGATCTCGTCGAGGGTCAGCTCGGTGGCGGCCAGGTCGCTCAGCATGTCGTCCGTCGGGTTCGCCCGCTTCTCCACGACCAGGCTGTGCAGATAGTCGTGGACCGCCGTGTGGGCCGCGCCCCGCTCCTCGAGGCTGACGTCCCAGCTCATCACGGTCCGGGCCTGCTTGAGGAATTCCTCGCGGCGGTCCTCCGGCACGGCGAGCAGTTCGCAGATCGTCAGCGAAGGAATGGCCTCCGCGAACACCTTCACCAGGTCCACCGGCGGAGCCAGTTTCTCCATGGCGTCCAGGTGCTCGATCGTCATCTTCTGGATGCGCTCGGTCAGCAGCCGCATGCGCCGCACGGTGAACAGTCCGGTCACCGCCTGGCGGATCCGGGTGTGGTGCGGAGGGTCGATCCCGGAGGGGTCACCGACCGTCGCCGGCGGCAGGCTGCCCCCCTCCTCGACGAACGGGAAGGGAAGGTGCCACAGCTCATAGCGAGCGCTGAACCGCTTGTGATCGGCCAGCACTTTCCGCATCAGCTGGTATTCGGTGACTATCCAGGCATAGTGACCGTCCGGCAGTTTCACCCGGTGAACCGGCGCGGACTCCTGCAGTTCCCGCCATGCCGGGGACGGCTCGATGGGGCTTTCCTGAGTGCGAGTCGAGGGCTGCAGCATCAGCTCGATCAGCTGCTCGGTCATTCGTACACCCTCCATGGCAACGGGTTTATGGGCGACATCAACGGAGGACCTTCCCCTCTGACAATGATGCGAATTCAGAACGTATTTCAGTACCGAGGTGAACAGCCTGAATCTGGCTGGAGCCCCTATGGCCGGTGGGCCGGTCCGAACCAGGTGGCGAGGGCGGTCCGCAGCGCGGACGTGTCGGGCGCGTCGGAGGCGGCCGCCGCCCAGGCGACATGGCCGTCGGGGCGGATGAGGAGGGCGGCGGGAGCGGGGATCTCGCCGACGGCCGGGACGGCCCAGCGGTCGTCCTCGCTGCGTGCCTCGACGAGGTCGACGCGACCGGCCCAGGCCTGCGCCACCGCGGCCACCTCGGCGCTGCCCCGCAGACTGAGCAGGACGGGGCGGCCGGCGTGCAGCAGTTCGTGGACGCGGGTGGCGCCG
This sequence comes from Streptomyces sp. NPDC006739, assembly GCF_042869815.1. NCBI lineage: Bacteria > Bacillati > Actinomycetota > Actinomycetes > Kitasatosporales > Streptomycetaceae > Streptomyces > Streptomyces sp. NPDC006739. The sequence goes on along the minus strand of NZ_JBIAGM010000029.1, from coordinate 6,188 downwards.
TCGGCCGTCTTCAGGTCGGCGTCGGTGACCCGGCGGCCCGTCAGCGGATGGTCGCCGTCGACGGGATAGCGGATGTCCAGGGCGGTGAGCTTGCCGCACAGATGCCGGTTGACGTCGTCGAACACCAGAAGCTCGCCGAACACCTCGCGCAGGGCGTCCGTCTGGGGGCCCGGGCGGGCCAGGGCCGACTGGGCGCGGGTGTTGTGCAGCACGCGCTCCCCGACGGGATGACGTTCGGCGTGGTAGCTGTCCAGCAGGCTCTCCGGGGCCTGGCCGCGCACCACCGAGGCCAGCTTCCAGCCGAGGTTGACCGCGTCCTGCACCCCCATGTTCAGCCCCTGCCCGCCGGCCGGGAAGTGGATGTGCGCGGCGTCGCCCGCGAGCAGCACCCGGCCCTCCCGGTACCGGTCGGCCTGCCGCGCGGCATCGTTGAACCGGGAGACCCACCGCGGGCTGTGCATGCCGAAGTCGGTGCCCGCGAGCCGCACCAGCGACTCCCGCAGCTGCTCGAACGTGGTGGGTTCGTCGCGGTCCACGACGCGGTCGTACTCGGAGGTGATCACCCGGTACCAGCCCGGCTCGAAGGCGATCGCCGAGTAGTCGCCGCCCGCGCAGCGCCGCACCCAGATGTAGTCCTCGGGCAGATCGGGGAGTTCGACGTCGCCGATCAGCGCGGTCATCGTCGCCTCGGTGCCGGGGAAGCCGATGCCCGCCAGCTTGCGCACGGTGCTGCGTCCGCCGTCGCAGCCCACGAGGTAACGGGCACGCAGCGTCGCGGGCGCCCCCTCCCCGGTAAGCAGCTCGACCGTCACGCCGGTCTCGTCCTGCCGGACTCCGCTCACCTCGGACGACCTGCGCACCCGCACACCGAGTTCGGCGGCCCATTCCTCCAGCAGCCGTTCGATGTCGGACTGCAGGATCATCAGCGGGTAGGCGTGCCGGGACTCGGACTCGTCGAATTCCAGGTAGAGGCCGGAGAAATGGCCCACCGCCTGCGGTTGGCCGACCGCCAGGAAGCGGTCCAGGACTCCGCGCTGGTCCAGCACCTCCAGGGTGCGGGAGTGCATTCCGCCGGCCCGCGACTCGCCGGTGCGCTCCGCGAGCCGCTCGAGCACCACCACGTCGACGCCCGACAGCCGTAGCTCGCAGGCGAGCATCAAGCCCGTCGGCCCGGCGCCCGCGATCACCACGTCCGCGTCGATACCGGTGTTTCCCACGTCGTTTCCCCTCGTCCCGTCGTGCCTCTGACTGCGTTGGACCACCCCGGTCAGGGAGCGGCGGTGCCGGCGAGCAGCCCCTCGGTGACGGTCGCGGCGACCTGGCCGATGTGGTCGACGAGGTAGAAGTGGCCGCCGGGGAAGACCTTCAGGTCGAAGTCCCCGGCGGTGTGCTCCCGCCAGGTGCGAGCCTCCGGGACGGTCACCATCGGGTCCCGGTCGCCGACCAGGACGGTGACCGGAGCGGTGAGCGGCTCTCCGCCGCCCCAGCGGTAGGTGCCGAAGACCTGGTAGTCGGCTCGCAGCGCCGGCAGGACCATCTCCTGGATCTCGGGATCGTCGAGCATGCTCTGGTCCGTGCCGCCCAGCTTGCGCACGTCGGCCAGCACCTCGGCGTCGTCGAAGAGGTCGTAGCGGATGCCGGACCGGATGCCGGGGCCGCCCCGGCCGGAGAGGAACAGCCGCCGGGGGCCGGGCAGTTCGCCCTGGGCGAGCAGCCGGGCCGTCTCGAAGGCGACCAGGGCGCCCATGCTGTGGCCGAACAGCGCGTACGGCCGTCCGGGGTCCGCGGCCAGTTCCCGGACCAGCTTCTCGGCCACCGCCTCCACGAGCGGCGCCAGGGACGTGAACGGCGCCTCCTGGTACCGATCCTGACGCCCCGGGTACTGGACGGCGACCACGTCGAAGTCCGCGGCCAGGGCTCGCGCCAGCTGCATGTACGCCGTCGCCGAACCCCCCGCGTGCGGGAAGCACACGAGCCGCGGCCCGTCCCCCGCGGCCGTGGTGAAGCGCCGGAACCACGTGCTGTCCACCGTTGGTGTGTCCCTTCGTCTCGGGAGCGAGGGCCCGTGCCAGTCCGCACCGCAGCTCACGCCCGAGCATCACGTCACACCCTCGACAGGTGCTCGCAGGGCGGTGGAGAGCCCGCGCGGAGCGTCGTCCGGCACTCCAACCGGCTTCGAGTGGCCTGGCGGAGGCTGACCGCTGCTCCATCACGCCGGATGGTTCATCACGACGGCCGGAAGGGGAAACCCATGACCGCCCTGGACGACAAGCCGGTCTGGCGGCAGCGGAACACGGTCGCCGAACGCGATGCGAAGCGCGACGCAAGGCGCAATGCGCTGCGCGATACCGCACGCCCTGCGCTGCGCGATGCCGCACGCCATGCCCTGCGCGACGCCATGCTCCGAGGGCCCGGCGGCCGGCGCACCGGGGCGCGCTCCTCCGGCGAGCACGGGAACCGGCCCCGGTGACCGCGGACGCGGCCCATCCGACGCCGGTGCCGCACCAGGCGACGTCCGCCCCGGCGCGACGCCCGGCACGCCCTCTCGCCGACTCGGGTGCGGGTGTGCTCCGGCCGGGGGACCCCCGGAGCACACACCGGACACCGCCCGCCGCGGCACTGGTCGGCACGGCGGCCGACCCGGCCCCGGGGCAGTCGGCCGTCGTCACCGCCGGGCACCGCCGCCGCCCGCGACATCGAGCGGTCCTCCAGCCGCCCTCGACGGATGACAGCCAGCCTGGTGCCGCCGCCGACCCGCCAGGGATCGACAGCACCTGTACGGCATCGGTCGCGGCGCCCACGTCCCGCCCCCGTCGGCGACCGGACGCGGCCCAGGGCCGGCAGCTGCCCGGGCCGCCGTGCACGTGCGGCCCCGGCCGGGCCCCCGGCTCCTGTCCGCCCGCCCGGCCACCGTCGCCGGTACGGCAGCCGTCCCCGGCTTCGCACGGACCTCGCAGCCGCCGCCCGGCGAGCCTGCCGACCGCCCCGACACGGGCGGCACGTTGGACCACGACTGCTCACGCCTAGGAGAGACATGGCAACCCGGCTGTTCACTTCCGAGTCCGTCACCGAGGGCCACCCCGACAAGATCGCTGACCAGATCAGTGACGCCGTCCTGGACGCCCTCCTGCGCGAGGACCCGGCTTCCCGGGTGGCGGTGGAGACCCTGATCACCACGGGCCAGGTCCACGTCGCCGGGGAGGTGACCACCTCCGCCTACGCGGACATCCCCGGAATCGTCCGCAAGACCGTCCTGGACATCGGCTACGACTCCTCGGCGAAGGGCTTCGACGGCGCCTCCTGCGGGGTGTCGGTGTCCATCGGCGCCCAGTCCCCCGACATCGCCCAGGGCGTGGACACCGCCTACGAGCAGCGGCTCGGCGACACCGATGACGCCCTTGACGCGCAGGGCGCCGGCGACCAGGGCCTGATGTTCGGATACGCCACCCGCGAGACCCCCACCCTGATGCCCCTGCCCATCGAGCTGGCGCACCGGCTGTCACGCCGGCTGGCCGAGGTCCGCAAGGACGGTGTGGTGCCCTACCTGCGCCCCGACGGGAAGACGCAGGTCACCATCGAGTACGAGGACGACCGCCCGGTGCGCCTGGACACGGTGGTGCTCTCCTCCCAGCACGCGTCCGGCATCGACCTCGACCACCTGCTCACCCCGGACATCCGCCGGCAGGTCGTGGAGCCCGTCCTGGCCCTGCTCGCCGAGGACGGCATCAAGCTGGAGACCGACGGCTACCGGCTGCTGGTCAACCCGACCGGCCGTTTCGAGATCGGCGGCCCGATGGGGGACGCCGGCCTGACCGGCCGCAAGATCATCATCGACACCTACGGCGGCATGGCCCGCCACGGCGGCGGCGCCTTCTCCGGCAAGGACCCGTCCAAGGTGGACCGCTCGGCCGCCTACGCGATGCGCTGGGTCGCCAAGAACGTGGTCGCGGCGGGCCTCGCCGAGCGCTGCGAGGTGCAGGTGGCGTACGCGATCGGCAAGGCCGAGCCGGTCGGCCTGTTCGTCGAGACCTTCGGTACGGAACACACGCCGCGCCCGGTGATCGAGCGGGCCATCAGCGAGGTGTTCGACCTGCGCCCCGCCGCCATCATCCGTGATCTGCAGCTGCTGCGGCCCATCTACTCGCGCACCGCCGCGTACGGCCACTTCGGCCGTGAGCTGCCCGAGTTCACCTGGGAGCGCACCGACCGTGCCGACCAGCTGAACGCCGCCGCCGGCCGCTGACCGGCCGGAACCAGAGGGACGGGAGTTCCCATGCGCATCGCGGTGACCGGCTCCATCGCCACCGACCACCTCATGACGTTCCCCGGCCGGATCGTGGACCAGCTGATCCCCGACCGCCTCGACCGGGTGTCGCTGTCGTTCCTGGCCGACGACCTGGAGGTGCGCCGCGGCGGGGTCGCCGCCAACATCTCCTACGGGCTCGGCGGGCTGGGGCTGAGCCCCGTGCTCCTCGGCGCGGTCGGCAGCGACTTCGGCGAGTACGAGGTGTGGCTGAAGGAGCACGGCGTCGACACCGGCGCCGTACACGTCTCCCCCCATCGGCAGACGGCCCGGTTCCTGTGCCTCACGGACCAGGACGCCAACCAGATAGCCGCGTTCTACGCCGGCGCCATGACCGAGGCCCGCGACATCGACCTCGGCCGCCTCGACCCGCTGCCCGACCTCGTCGTCGTGGCGCCCGACGACCCCGAGGCCATGCTGCGCCACACCGCGCGCTGCCGTGCGCTCGGCATCGCCTTCGCGGCCGACCCCTCGCAGCAACTGGCCAGCCTCGACCGCGACCAGACCCGCACGCTGGTGACCGGGGCGCGCTGGCTGTTCACCAACGAGTACGAGTCGACCCTGCTGCTGGAGCGCACCGGCTGGAGCCACGACGACGTCCTCGGACACGTGGGCGCCTGGGTCACCACGCTCGGCGCAGACGGCGTCCGGGTGGAGGCCGCCGACCGCCCGGCGTTCACCGTCCCCGCCGTCGCCGGCGTCCGGATCGCCGACCCGACCGGAGTCGGCGACGCCTTCCGCGCGGGCTTCCTCGCGGCCCTCGCCTGGGGCGTGGACCGGCCGCGCGCGGCCCAGCTCGGCTGCGCCATGGCCTCCCTGGCGCTCTCCGAGGTGGGTTCCCAGGCCTACGAACCCGACCCCGGCCGGCTCTCCGCGGTCATCGCCGCGTCCTACGGCACGGCGGCGGCCGAGGAGCTGGCGGGACACCTGGGAGGCGTGCCATGCCCGCGGTGAGCGCAGGAGGCGAAACCCTCCGGGACGCGCTCGCCAGCCGTGTGGTGGTCGCCGACGGAGCCATGGGCACGATGCTCCAGGACCACGACCCGACACTGGAGGACTTCCAGCAGCTTGAGGGCTGCAACGAGATCCTCAACGTCACGCGCCCCGACATCGTGCGCTCCGTCCACGAGGAGTACTTCGCGGCGGGCGTGGACTGTGTGGAGACGAACACCTTCGGTGCGAACCACACGGCCGCCGCGGAGTACGAGATCGCGGACCGGGTGCACGAGCTGTCGGAGGCGGGTGCGCGGATCGCCCGTGAGGTGGCGGACGAGTTCGCGGCCCGGGACGGCCGGAGCCGCTGGGTGCTGGGTTCGGTCGGCCCGGGCACCAAGCTGCCGACCCTGGGCCACGTCGGCTACGCGACGATCCGCGACGGCTATCAGGCCAACGCCGAGGGGCTGCTCGCCGGCGGCGCCGACGCGCTGATCGTGGAGACCACCCAGGACCTGCTGCAGACCAAGGCCTCGGTGCTCGGTGCCCGCCGGGCGATGGACGCCCTCGGCCACCAGGTGCCGTTGCTGGTCTCGATGGCGTTCGAGACCACCGGCACGATGCTGCTCGGCTCCGAGGTCGGTGCGGCGCTGACTGCGCTGGAGCCCCTCGGTATCGACATGATCGGCCTGAACTGCTCGACGGGACCGGCCGAGATGACCGAGCACCTGCGCTACCTCACCCGGCACTCGCGCATCCCGCTGCTGTGCATGCCCAACGCGGGCCTGCCCGTCCTCACCAAGGACGGCGCCCACTTCCCGCTCGGCCCGGAGGGTCTGGCGGACGCCCAGGAGAATTTCGTACGGGAGTACGGCCTTTCCCTGATCGGTGGGTGTTGCGGTACGACGCCGGAGCATCTGCGTCAGGTGGTCGAGCGGGTCCGGGGCATGGT
>NZ_JBIAGM010000028.1:0-101793 GCF_042869815.1 Streptomyces sp. NPDC006739 | reverse complement strand
CCCCGGGGGGCCCCCGCCGCGCGGCCCCCCCCGGCGCCCCCCCCGCCGCGGGGGGGGGGGGCCGGGGCCCGGGCCCCCCCCCCCCCCCCCCCCGGCGGGGGGGGGGGGGGGGGGGCCCGGGTGCGGGCCCCCCACCCCTCACTCATGCGTACGACTGCCGCTCCCGGCCGTCACTCCCCGTGCGGCCACTTCCCCTGTGGCCACTCCCCCTGACGTCAACCCTCCGCGGGCTCATCCCCCGAACAGGCGACTTGGGAACTTCTTTACCGTCGCCGCGAGTTCATCGTGCAGCCGGACGGCGTGTGAGCCGTGCGGGGTGCGGGGCGAGAGGGGGTGGCGGTGTCATGGCGTCGAGGAGGCCGACAGGGGCGGCGAAGGTCAGTGGGCGGTCGCGGGCGACTCCGGCACCGGCGCGGGCTCCGCCGTGGTGTGGACGGCGGCCGACTCCTCGGGGACGCCGGGGCGCACGGTGACACCGCCGCCGTTCTCGCCCTTCATCGCCTTCGCCTCGCTCTTGAGGATGCGCATGGACTTGCCCAGCGCGCGGGCGGTGTCCGGGAGTCTCCTGGAACCGAACAGCACGATGAACACGATCGCGACGATCAGCAGGTGCCAGGGTTCGAGGCCGTTGCGGAGCATGACCGCCCCCTTCCTTTTCTCAGTTCTTCCTGACGGCGGGAGAGGCCGAAGCCGCCGGACCGCCCAGCAATGATTGCTACATTGCGCAACTGTACAACCCGGGGTGAGGAGATAAGAGGGTGCCGATGAGCATCACCAGCAGCCGTGGGACGGAACCGACCCGGCACCGCGGCGCCCGGGGTACCGGGAGCGGGGGCGGCACCGGGAGCGGCGGCTCCCGCGGCGGTGCCCGTGAGGGTCGGCGCCGGCCCGGTGGGCGGCTGCGTGTCGCACTGGTCATCTGCGTCTCGCTGGTGGTCCTGGTCACGGCGGGAGTGGGCTGGCTGTACCTGAAACTGGACGGCAACATCAGGACGTTCGACTCTGGCGGCCTGTCCGACAACCGGCCCGCGGCCGACTCGTCCAAGGGCGAGAACGTGCTGGTGATCGGCTCGGACGCGCGCACCGACGGCAACGCGGCGCTCGGTGGCGGCGACAAGAACGCTGTCGGCCGCTCCGACACGACCTTCCTGCTGCACATATACGCCGACCATCAGCACGCCCTGGCGGTCTCCATACCCCGCGACAGCCTGGTGACCATCCCGCCGTGCAAGCTGCCCGACGGCACCTGGACCAGGACGCAGACCGACACGATGTTCAACGCGGCCTTCTCCGTCGGACGGACCGACAAGGGCAACCCGGCCTGCACCCAGAACACGGTCGAGAAGCTCACCGGGCTGCGGGTGGACCACACGGTCGTCGTCGACTTCAAGGGTTTCTCCGCCCTGACCGAGGTGGTGGGCGGGGTGAGGGTGTGCCTGCCGAACGACGTGTACCAGGGCGATCTGAACCCCAACCGCGCCACCCGCGGCAGGCTGCTGTTCAGGAAGGGGCAGCAGACCGTCTCGGGACAGAGCGCCCTGGACTACGTCCGCATCCGGCACGGCATCGGCGACGGTTCGGACATCGGCCGCATCAAACGCCAGCAGGCGTTCGTGTCCAGCCTGCTGAAGGAGGTGAAGAGCAAGGGCCTGACCCCGACCAGGCTGCTGCCGCTGGCCGACGCGGCCACCAGGTCGCTGACCGTCGACACCGGTCTGGGCAGCGCCGACAAGCTGATCTCCTTCGCGATGACGTTGAAGGACATCGACCTGCACAACACGAAGTTCGTGACGGTTCCCTGGCGGTACGTGGGCAAGCGCGTGGCGATCGTGGAGCCGGACGCCGACGCCCTGTGGGCCGTGCTCAGGGCCGACCGCACGATCGACGGCAAGGACGCCAGCGGCAAGAAGGGCACGACGGGCGCCGAGGCCTCCGCGACGGCCTCGGCCTCGCCCGCCGCGCCGGTCACCGCCCCGCCGGTCTCCGGCACGGGCATCGACGTCGCCGTCTACAACGGCACCACCGTGACGGGCCTCGCCGCCCGGGGCGCCGCCCGGCTCACCGCGGACGGCTTCACCGTCACCGGCACCGCGACGGCCACCAGGCAGGACCACACGACGACCGTCGTCCAGTACGGCCCCGGCCTGGAGAGCCGGGCGCGGACCGTGGCCGGGGTCTTCCCGGGCAGCGAACTGGAGGCGATCGGCGCGGCCAGGATCAACGTGGTCCTCGGGCAGTCGTACGCAGACGCCGGCGCCCCGGCCTCGCCGACCGCCACGGCGGTGCCCTCACAGGTCGCCGACGGGGCCCGGTCGGCGGACGACGATCCCTGCGCGAACCTGTCCTACGGCTGACGCCGGTCGTGCCGTGCCTTCGCCGCCACGAGGGCGAGGGCGTAGAGGCCGAGGAGGGCGGCGAGCAGCAGGTGGTAGGCGGGGGGCGGGCCGGTCAGGCCGAGGCAGGCGCCGAGCGGGCTCGGCGGCAGCAGCAGGCCGACGACGGCGAGGGCGGCGGCGGCCCGGCCGACGGGCCCGGGCCGGCGGCCCTCCGCGATGCGGCGGCCGGTGCGCAGGAGCAGCATCACCAGGGCCTGGGTGAGCAGGTTCTCGGTGAACCAGGCGGAGTGGAAGAGGGCCTCGTCGTGCACGGCGGCGGGACCGCTGTGCACGGCGAGCGCGAGCACGCCGAAGGTGGCGAGGTCCGCGACCGCGTTGAGCGCGCCGAAGCCGGTGATGAACCGGAGGAAGGCGCGTGGCCGCAGCACGGTGGGCCGGCGCAGCGCTGCCGCGCCGGGGTGGTCGTGGGCGAAGGCCAGCTGGGCGGCGTCGAAGCACAGGTTCTGGACGAGGACCTGTGCCGGGAGCATCGGCAGGAAGGGCAGGAGGAGACCGGCGGCGAGCATCGCGATGACGTTGCCGAGATTGGAGGAGAGGGTGACACGCAGATAGGAGGCGATGTTGGCGCTGCTGTGCCGGCCGGCGGTGACGGCGTACCCGATCGCGGTGAGGTCCTTCTCGGCGAGGACGACGTCGGCGCTCTCCCGGGCCACGTCGACGGCGGTCAGCGGGGCGATCCCGACGTCGGCCGCCCGCAGCGCGGGCACGTCGTTGACGCCGTCGCCGAGGAAGCCGACGGTGTGTCCGGCCGCGCGCAGCTCGGTGACGATGCGGGCCTTGTCCTCGGGAGTGCAGCGGGCCACGACGGTGGGGTTCCCTCCGGCCGCCGCACCGGCGGTGCCGGGCCGGGCGGTGGCCACGGTCACCTCCCCCGGGTCCAGCCCGAGGTCGCGGCAGGCGCGGGCGGCCGTGCCGGGGTGGTCGCCGGTGAGGATCCGCACGGACACGCCCAGCCCGGTCAGGGCGCGCAGGGCTTCGGCGGCGCCGGGGGCGAGGGCGTCGCGGAAGGTGACCAGGCCCCGGAAGGTCAGGCCGTGTTCGTCGGCGGGCGTGCGGGGGCGGGTGCGGGCGGGGCGCCGGGCGGTGGCGACGGCCAGGACGCGCAGTCCGGTGTCCGCCTCGTGGGCGGCGAGCGCGAGCAGCCGTCGCCGTTCGGCGGGGTCGAGGTCACAGCGTTCCAGTACGTCCTCGGCGGCGCCCCTGGTGACCAGGACGTGGGTGCCGGGCGGGCCGGCGACGACGGCGGTGGCGATGCGCCGGGCGGGGTCGAAGGCTATGGCGCCGATGCCGTCGTATTCCTCGCCCGCCGCGCCGGCCGCGGTCAGCAGGGCCTCGTCGAGGGCGTCCGGGGCGGGGAGTTCCGCCAGCTGGAGGGTCCACCAGGCGCCGACGGCGGCCCAGCGCAGGACGTCCGGGTCGTCGCGTCCGTCGGGTCCGAGCGCCCGTTCGACGACCGGGCGGTCCTGGGTGAGCGTGCCGGTCTTGTCCAGACAGAGGACGTCGACGGCGCCCAGGTCGTGCAGGGCGGGCAGCCGCCGTACGACGACGCGGTGGGTGCGGGCGAGCAGGGTGGCGCCCCGGGACAGACAGGTGGTGACGATCACCGGGAGCATCTCGGGGGTGAGTCCGACGGCCACCGCGACGGCGAACGGCAGCGTCTCCAGGCCCCGGCCGCGCAGGGCGGCGCCCGCCATGAGGACGAGCGGCGGGGTGAGCAGCATGAACCGGATGAGCACCCAGGAGATGCCGTGCACGGACCGGTCGAAGGCGCTGGCCTCCCGGCGCCCGGAGTCCTTCTGCGCGGTCGCGAAGCGGGTGCGCGGGCCCGTTGCCACGACGACCGCGGTGGCGCTGCCGGAGGCGACGCCGCTGCCCTGGAAGCACAGGTGCGGCTGGTCGAAGGGGCCGTCGTCGCCGGGCGGCCCGGGCACGTCGACGGCGGCCTTGGCGGCGGGCGCCGACTCCCCGGTGAGCGCCGCCTGGTGCACGGTCAGCCCACGGGCGCGCAGCAGCCGTACGTCGGCCGGGACCAGGTCGCCGGGACCGAGCCGTACGACGTCACCGGGGACCAGTTCGGCGACCGGGACCTCGCGGGCGTGGGGCTCCTCGGCGTCGTCGGCGCGCCGCAGCACGGTGGCGGTGCCGGCGACCAGTTCGCGCAGGGCGGCCAGGGCGCGGTCGGCGCGGCGCTCCCCGGCCGCGCGCAGCACGCAGCTGACCGCGACCAGGGCGAGGATCACCGCGGCGGTGCCGTAGGAGTCGACGAGCGCCGAGACCACGCCGAGGGTCAGCAGGACGGCGGTGAAGGGGTCGCGAAGACCGCGCAGACAGCGACGGACCCAGGACGCCGTAGGCGGCCGGGGCGGGGTGTTCTCCCCCGTCGCGGCGAGCCGGGCGGCGGCCTCGGTGTCGGTCAGCCCGCGCGGGCCGCTGTCCAGCCGGCGCAGCAGTTGCAGGGCGGTGTCCGCCTCCGGGCGTGCCGGGCGGGCGGGCGCGGCCTCAGAGGCCATGGAGGCGGCGGACCGGGGCCTCGGCGGGCGCGGCCCGGCCGCGGAGGCGGCCGATGAGGAGGTGGACGACGTCGACGACGGTCGGGTCGTCGACGAAGTACACCTGGCGGCGGCCCTCGCGGCGGGAGCGGACGAGCCCGGCGAGCTTGAGCTTGGTCAGGTGCTGGCTGACCGCGGGCAGCGCGCCGCCGACCCGCTCGGCGAGACCGGTGACATCGCTCTCGCCCTGGGCCAGCGCCCACACGATGTGCAGGCGGGCGGGCGAGGCGAGCAGTCCGAAGGCCGCGGCGGCCTGCGCGAGCACCTCGGCGGAGGGGTCCTCGTTGCCGGTACTGCTGGGCGCTGTCGCCACTGTGTCCGTCCTCCCGCTCTCCGCTGTGCCGAGGGGTCAGTTTAGGTCCTGTCCTCAAATTCCCGCCTGTCCGCCGGCCGTGCGGATCCGGCCCGCGCCCGGTGGGCGGGGGCTGATTCGGCCGCGGTTCGGCTCACAGCCGTGCGAGCGGGGGCAGGAGGTCGGCCGCGGCGGTGATGTCCCCGGTGAGCGGGCGGTCCTCGGTACCGGAGGGCAGCGCGGCGGCCGCGAGGGCGAAGGCGGGCACCGGCGGTGGCAGCGGCTGGAGCCGCAGGGCCCGTACGGCGCTGACGAGTTCGCAGGCCAGGACGGTGGTGTAGGCGGCGGTGGCCCGCTCGGTCTGGCGGGCCGCCTGGCCGGCGAAGCTGGCGGCCTCCTCCAGGCCGTGGGAGAGGACCGTGTGCCCGGCCGAGGCGGGCGTGGCGCAGGAACGCAGTTCCGCCAGCGCCGAGTTGGCGGTGTACTCCAGGATCATCGTGCCCGAGCTGCTCGCGGGCCCGGAGGCGAGGAAGTCGGGCAGTCCGGTGAGGTCGCCCCGGCCGAGCGCGGTCAGGCGCGCGGCGGAGAGCTGGGCGGTCTGCAGCAGGGCCAGGTTCAGCCCGTCGAGGGCCAGGCCGAGCGGGGCGGCGAAGAAGCCGCCGTGGTGGTAGAGCCGGCCGTCGGAGGTCAGGACGGGGTTCTCCGAGGGGCAGTTGATCTCCACCTCGACGATCCGGCGCAGGGCGTCCGAGGCCTCCAGGGCGGCGCCGTGCACCTGCGGGAAGGCGCGGAAGCCGTAGGGGTCCTGGACGCGGCGCCCGGCGGCGAGGAGGCGTTCGGGGTGGTCGGGCCGGTCGGCGCCGTCGGGGATGTGGAGGAGTCGGCGCACCTCGGCGGCGGCGCGGGCCGGGCCGGGATACGGCCGCAGGGCGTGCACCTGCGCGGCGTAGGCCTCCGGTGACCCGGAGACGGCGACCAGGGAGAGCGCGGCGACCGCGTGCGTGGCCCGCAGCAGCACATCGAGGTCGTACCAGGCGAGGGCGGCCTGCCCGAGCGCGAGGGCGTTGCTGCTGAGCAGCGCCAGCGCGTCGCCGGCCCGGAGGGTGACCGGTGCGGGCAGGGCGGGCAGAGGGGGCCCGGGTGCGGCCGGTGCCGGGTCTTCGGTCCGGGCCGGCCGGGTCGGCGTCAGCCACGGCCGTTCCCCGAGCAGGGTCAGTCCCGTCTGGGCCAGTGCCGTCAGGTCGCCCGTGCCGACGGCGCCGTGCGCGTTGACGGCCGGGTGGGCGCCGAGGCGCAGGGCGTCGGTGAGGGCGGTGACGAAGGAGGGGTGGATGCCGGAGCCGGCGGCGAGGAGCTGGTTGGCGCGAACGGCGAGCAGTGCGCGGACCTGCCGGGCCGGCAGGAGGGGGCCGGCGCCGCCGGCGTGGCTGCGCAGGATCCGCAGGCCGTGCTCGGTCTCGTCGGCGGGGTCGACGGGCACCGAGCGGTGCGCGCCGACGCCGGTGCCCCGGCCGTACCAGCGTCCCGTGGCGGCGAGGCGGTCGGCGCTCTCCCGGGCCCGCCGGACCCGTTCGAGGGCCTCGGCCGGTACGACGGGTTCGGCGTCGGCGTCGGCCAGCCGGACGAGTGCGGGCAGGCCGAGGCCGTGGCCGTCGAGCACGACGCGGGCGTCCCCGGCGCCCGGGGGCACCCGCGTCGGGCTGTCAGCGGGACCGTCCGCGCCGGCGTTCGTGGTGCCGTCCACCGTGCGGACGGGCGTCAGACGAGACCTGCGGACTGCAGCCAGGCCTTGGCGACGTCCAGCGGGTCCTTGTTCTGCGACTGCACCTGGGTGTCCAGGTCCAGCAGGGTCGCCGTGTCGAGCTTGGCCGAGACGGCGTTGAGCGCCTCGACGCCCTTCTGCGGCAGCGCGCTCTTGTACACCAGCGGCTGCACGTTCTCGAAGCCGAAGAGGTTCTTCGGGTCCTGGAGGACGACGTGCTTCTCCTTGGCGATGGTCGTGTCCGTGGTGAACAGGTCCGCCGCCTGCACGGTGTTCTTCGTCAGCGCCGCCTGGGTGAGCGGGCCGCCCGCGTCGAGCGCCTTGAAGGACTTGAACTCCAGGCCGTACACGGACTTGAGGCCGACCAGGCCCTGCTGCCGGGTCTGGAACTCCGGCGAGGCGCCGATGACCAGGTCCTTCGCGATGTCCTTGAGGTCGGCGATCGAGGACTTGTCGGTCAGGTTGTACTTCTTCGCGGTGGCCGCGTTGAGCGTGACCGAGTCCTTGTTCTGTGCCGACGCCGGGTCGAGCAGCGTCAGTCCGGAGTCCAGCTTGGCCTCGATGGCCGCCGTGGTCGCCTTCACGGAGGCCGGCGCGGCCTTCGGGTCGAGGTAGGCCAGCAGGGCGCCGTTGTACTCGGGCAGGACCGAGATGGAGCCGTTCTTGAGCAGGCCGTAAGTGGTCTCGCGGCTGCCGATGTTCGGCTTGTATGTGACCTTGATTCCCTTGGCCTTCAGGGCCTCGCCGTAGATGTCGCCGAGCAGGATGCTCTCGGCGAAGTTGTTGGATCCGACGACGACCGTGCCGCCGCTCGCCTTGCTGTCCGCGAGCGGGTCGGACTTGCCGCTGGAGGAGGAGGAACAGCCCGCCAGCAGGGCTGTCGTCGCGGCGAGCGCGACGGCCGCCGCGGCTCGGTTTCTCCGGATTGACCTGCTGGTGTGGGTGTAGGAAGTCACGGTTCCCGTTCCGGGCTCAGGGGATTGGCGGGGGATGGGGAAGGGGCATGAAGCACTCTCCACTGATCCAATCCAGCCGGTTCTCGGTCAGTCAAGAGCCTCCTGGTAACTGATTGGCTTCGATGAGTGGCTAGTTGTGCATCGCAAGCGTTCTCTTCGTGATGGATTCTTGACAGAGAGTACGTGATTGACCCTTCAAGGACGCTGTAGTCTCGCCGCAGTTGAAATCGGTCACAGCGGTGCACGGGGCCCGCTTCTGTATACCTGCACGAAGGAGGCCCGGTGTCCACGAACCAGGTGGACGCGCCCATCCGGTCCGCCCGGCCACGGGTCGGCAGACGGGGCTTCGCCGATCGCTGGCCCTTCCGGCGCAAGCTGAACCTGCTCGTCGGCATCCCGCTCGCGGTCATCGCCCTGTTGCTGTGGTATGTGATCGGCGATCTGCTCGACGAGTCCAACAGCGCCGAGTCGGCGGCCCAGCTGGTGCGCGACAGCGCCCAGGTGTCCCGGCTGGTGGACCGGGTCGAGGCCGAGCACCAGCAGGCGATCCTGCTCGCGGTGCGCTACGAGTCCGGCTACGCCAAACCGTCCACGGCCGCCTACCGCGCGGCCCAGGACGCGGTGAACACCCAGGTCCAGAAGGTCCGCGAGACCTTCGGGGACCGGCTGCCGGACAGCGAGGCCCAGGCGCTCAAGGAGGTCGAGGGCCTCTCCAGCCTGCGCACCTCCGTCGAGGAGTCCTACCTGCCCGCCGACAACATCGACCCGGCCTACTCGGGCGCCGCCAACGGCCTGATCGACGGCCTCGGCCTCGACCGCAACGCCGACCTCGCGGCCACCTTCACCGGCAACCTGCTCGACTCGCTGCTGCGCGCCGACGCGGCCCACGGCGCCTTCGAGACCAACGTGTTCGCGGCGACCACCGAGGACACCAACGCGCTGATCGAGTTCACCAACGCGGTCGGCGCCTACGACCTCTACTCCCACCAGGCCGACCGCTTCACCCGGTTCGCCACCGAGGAGCAGGCGGAGAAGCTGGCCAAGATCGAGCACACGCCGGCCCAGCGCACCATCGCCGGGTCGTTCGCCGAGCTGCAGATCGACACCAGCAAGCTGGAGGCCGGCAGCCGGGAGGAGATCCGCCGCGCCGTCGCGGCGGCGCTCGCCGACTACCCCAACTACCCCGAACAGGCCGCCGCCCGGCTGAAGATCACCACCGGGCTGATCGGCGAGATCGCCCAGCGGGCCGACGAGGCCTCCACCTCCGCACAGTGGCGGGCGGGACTGCTGCTGAGCGGCGCGCTGCTCGGCTTCCTCCTGTGGATCGCGTTCGCGGTGATGGTCCGCCGCTCGGTGATCCGCCCGGTCCAGGCGCTGACCGGCGCCGCGCAGGAGGTCTCCGAGGTGGCCGGGCGCGAACTGGCCCGCGTCGCCGCCGACGACGCCGAGGACGACGGGCCGCCCCTGCTGCGGGACATGCCGGTCACCGCGCGCGACGAGATCGGCGACCTGGCCGAGGCCTTCAACCGGGTGCAGACCACCGCCGCCGCGCTCCTGGAACGCCAGGTCCTCAGCCGGCGCAACACCGCCGAGATGTTCGGCAACGTGGGCCGCCGGGTCAGCAACCTGACCACCCGCCAGCTCGCCCTGATCGACGCGGTGGAGCGCGGCGAGACCGACCCCGAGTTGCTGGAGCGTCTCTACTCCATCGACCACATCGCCGTACGCCTGCGCCGCAACGCCGACAGTCTGATGCTGCTGGCCGGCATCCGCGAGACGGTGCTGGACGGGGGCCCCGCGGAGCTGAGCAACGTGGTGCGGGCGGCGCTCGGACAGATCGAGGGCTATCAGCGGGTACGGCTGTACGCGGCGTCGGACGCCATGGTGGAGCCGGACATCATCGGCGACCTGACCCTGATGGTGGCCGAACTCCTGGAGAACGCGGTGTCGTTCTCGCCCGAGGGCAGCCCCGTGGAGGTGACCGTCCGCACCGGCGTCGCCGGCGCCCACGTGGTCGTCACCGACCACGGCCTGGGCATGAGCGCCGAGCGGCTCGCGGAGGAGAACGCCCGGCTGATCCGCCGCGAACGCCTCGACCTGGTGCCCACACAGGTGCTGGGTCTGTTCGTGGTGGGCGCCCTGGCCCGCCGCTGGGAGATCGGCGTCGAGCTGACCCGCACGCCGGGCGGCGGCGTGACGGCGGAGGTGACCCTCCCGGCAACGCTGCTCCTCATGCCGAGTCCGGTGGCGGACGCGCCCACCATCCCGCCCGCCGGGACCGCGTCCGGTCCGGTGCCCACGGGCGGGGCCGTCGTCCCCGCGCCCCGCCGGCAGGAGCCGGTGTCCCCGAGCGCCACGAGCACCACGACCGCCGACGAAGGGGGCCCGCTCCCCCGCCGTCTCCCGCGCCGCGAGCCGGCCGCTCCGTCCGGACAGCCCGCGCCGTCCGCACCCTCCGCGCCGTCCGACCACGGCGACTCGCCGGCCGCCGCACGCCCGCTGCGCCGCCGGGTCCGTGGCGCCACGCTCCGTACCACCGTGGGCGCGGCGCAGGTCGTACCGCAGGCGGTGCGGAAGCGGGACGCCGAGGCCGAGCGCGACGCGCTGGACGAGTTCGAGGCAGCGGTGCAGCGCGCCCGGCGCGACAGCGACACCGGAAGCTTCGAGCGCCCCCGCACGGCCGGCGACGCCCCCGGCGCACCCGCCGTACCCCCCGCCCCCCGCACGACCGACCCGTACGACAAGAACCACCTTCCGGAAGGAGCCGAGCAGTGAGCACGTCGACAGGTGACACCCCGACGGGCGGCACCGCGCCGACCGACCTGCAGGCAGCCGCGGCCGACTTCACCTGGCTGCTGAACCGTTTCGCGACCGAGACCGCCGGCGTGGTCGACGCGATCGCCGTGTCCTCCGACGGTCTGCTGATCGCGGTGTCGGAGCTGCGCGAGCGCGCGCACTCCGAGCGTCTCGCGGCGATCGTCTCCGGCATCACCAGCCTGGCCGCCGGGGCCTCCGGCAACTACGGTCTGGGCGCCCTCAACAAGGTCATCATCGACCTGGAGGGCGGCCATGTGATCGTCTCCGCGATCGGCAGCGGCGCCGTCCTCGGCGTGGTCGCCGACAAGGAGGCCAAGCTCGGCAACATCGCCTACGAGATGACGCTGTTCGCCAACCGCGCCGGCACCGCGCTCAGCCCGCAGCTCGTCCTGGAACTGAAGAACAGCGTCGGCGTCCCGTCGTCGCGCTGACCGGCCCCGCCGGTCAGGAGAGGAAACGAAAAGCCATGGCGGACGGCTCCCCGCCCCCGGGACCCGACCCGGTGGGTCCCGCCCCCGCCGTACGGCCGTTCCTGGTCACCGCCGGCCGGGTGGCGGACAACGCGCCCGGCCGGGCGATGCCCGTCGAGACCCAGGTGGTGGCCACCGCCGCCGGGCTCGACGGGCTCGGCCGGCTCTCCTTCGAGCAGCACGACATCGTCGCGGCCTGCCGGCTGCCGCAGTCCCTCGCGGAACTCGCGGCCCGGCTGCGGCTGCACCTCAACGTGGTCCGCGTGCTGGCCGAAGACCTGCGCGAGGCCGGGCACCTGACCGTGCACGTGCCGGACGTCGACGCCACTCATGACGCGTCCGTCCTGCGCAGGGTTATCGACGGCCTGCGGGCCGTCCCCGACTCCCGAGGGGTACCGAGTGACACCGACTGAACCGCTCACCCGGGGCGCGGCCGGACACGATGCCGTACGGCCGCCGCTGCCGGTCAAGATGGTGATAGCGGGCGGCTTCGGCGTGGGCAAGACCACCGCCGTCGGCTCCATCTCGGAGATCGAGCCGCTGACCACCGAGGCATCGATCACCGAGGTCGCGGCGGGCGTGGACGACCTCACGCACACCCCGCGCAAGACCACCACCACCGTGGCGATGGACTTCGGCTGTCTCACCATCGACCCGACACTGAAGCTGTACCTGTTCGGCACGCCCGGGCAGGAGCGGTTCGGGTTCATGTGGGACGACATCGTCGAGGGCGCGGTCGGCGGACTGGTCATCGTCGACACCCGGCGGCTGGACGACTGCTACGCGGCCGTGGACTACTTCGAGCACAAGGGCATCCCGTTCGCGGTGGCGGTCAACGCCTTCGACGGGAAGGTGGAGCACGGCCTGGACGAGGTCCGCTGGGCCCTGGACGTCTCCGAGGGCGTGCCGCTCGTGGTGTTCGACGCCCGGGAGCGCGGCTCGGTGCGGGACGCGCTGCTCGTCGTACTGGAGCTGGCGCTGGCCCGCACCGAGGCGTGACCCGGCGGCGGTTCAGGCGCTCCTGCGCACCCCGGGCGAGACCACGAACCGGTGCAGCGCCCAGAACACGCCGAGGGTCGCCAGCGCCATCCCGGCCACCAGGGTGGCGCCGCCGACGACCTTCTCGTAGTTCTTCTGGTAGAGGCCGTCGATGATGTACCGGCCGAGGCCGCCGAGGCTGACGTAGGCGGCGATGGTGGCCGTCGAGACGATCTGGATGGCGGCCGAGCGCAGCCCGCTGAGGATCAGCGGGAGCGCGACCGGGAGTTCGACCTGGAAGAGGACGCGTGACTCGGGCATCCCCATGCCCCGCGCGGCGTCCACCGGCGAGGGGTCGACGGAGCGGACCGCCTCGTAGGTGGTGACCAGGATCGGCGGGACGGCGAGGACTACCAGCGGGATCATCACCGGCAGCATGCCGAAGCCGATCCAGATGAACATCAGCACCAGCAGGCCGAAGCTGGGCAGCGCCCGGCCGGCGGTGGCGAGCAGC
Source organism: Streptomyces sp. NPDC006739 (assembly GCF_042869815.1). NCBI lineage: Bacteria > Bacillati > Actinomycetota > Actinomycetes > Kitasatosporales > Streptomycetaceae > Streptomyces > Streptomyces sp. NPDC006739. The sequence continues at coordinate 89,059 of NZ_JBIAGM010000028.1, read as the reverse complement.
GCCAGGGCGTTGCCGCCGCGCCCGTAGTGGCCGGTGAGCAGGCCGACCGGCAGCCCGATCGCGGCGGCTATGGCGAGCGCCTCCAGCGAGTACGTGACGTGCTCGCCGAGGCGGGTGGGGATGCCGTCGTAGCCGTGCCAGTGCGAGCTGTCGCTGAAGAAGGCGTGGACGAAGCTGAGTACGTTCACGAGGCGGCGTCCTCCAGGGCGGGCAGGGCCGGTTCGGGCCGGGCCTCGGCGGCCCCGGGCCCGCGGCGGCGGGTGCTGCCGGGCATCCAGGGGGTCAGCAGGACGCGTACGACGACCAGCGCGGCGTCCACGAGGATCGCCAGGACGGCGGTGGTGACCACGGAGTTCACGGCCAGCTCGGGGCGGTGGTAGATGTTCGCGTCGTTGAGCAGGTTGCCCAGCGCGCCCTGGTTGCCGATCAGCATGCCGACGCTGACCAGGGAGATGCTGGACACGGTCGCCACCCTGAGGCCCGCGATGATCGCGGGCACGGCGATCGGCAACTGCACCTGGAAGTAGCGCCGTACGGGGCCGAAGCCCATGGCGGTGGCGGCGGCGATGGTCTCCTGCGGGACCGAGCGGACGCCGTCGACGATCGCCGGGACCAGCACCACCAGGCTGTACACGGCGAGCGGGATCATCACGGTGGTCTCGGTCTGGCCGGTGTAGTCGATGAGGACCACGAAGAAGGCCAGCGACGGGATGGCGTACAGCACGGTCGTCACCCACAGCACCGGCGGGTACAGCCAGCGGAAGCGGACGCAGAGCTGGGCGACGGGCAGGGAGACGACCAGACCCGCCAGGACGGGCAGCAGCGCCTCGCGCAGATGCAGGCCGATCAGTCCGAAGTAGCTGTTCTGCAGGTCGCTCGGGATGTCGAAGAAGCGGCTCATCCGGCGGCCTTCGCGTGCGGGTGCCCGGCGGCGTGCGCGGCGCGGATGGCCTCGCCGATGACCTGCTGCGAGACGACACCGACGGCGCGCCCCTCGCCGTCCACCGCGACGGCCCAGCCGGTCGGGGAGAGCACGGCGCCGTCGAGCGCGGTGCGCAGCGAGTCCCGGCCCGGCACGAAGGGCCGCCCGTACGGCAGCAGCCGCTCCCGGTCGACGCCTTGGGCGGCGTCCGCCGGCTCGCTCCAGCCGAGGGGGCGGCCGTCGAGGTCGGTCACCAGGAGGTAGGGGGTGTCGGCCGAGGCGCGGGCGGCGAGTTGCTCGGCGCCGGCGTCGACGGCGACGACCGGCGCGGTCCGCAGCTCCAGACCGGCGGACGGGAAGAAGGAGAGCCGCCGGATGCCCCGGTCGGCGCCGAGGAAGTCCTCGACGAAGGCGTCCGCGGGCGCGCTGAGCAGTTCGGCGGGCGGTGCGAACTGGGCCAGTTCGCCGCCGGTGCGCATCACGGCGACGTTGGTGCCGAGTTTGATCGCCTCGTCGATGTCATGGGTGACGAAGACGATGGTCTTGCCCAGCTCTTCCTGGATGCGCAGGAGTTCGTCCTGGAGTCCCTTGCGCACCACCGGGTCGACGGCCGAGAACGGCTCGTCCATCAGCAGCACCGGCGGGTCCGCCGCGAGGGCCCGGGCCACGCCGACGCGCTGCTGCTGTCCGCCCGAGAGCTGGTAGGGGTAGCGCTTGGCGAGCGCGGTGTCGAGTCCCACCCGCTCCATCAGTTCGGCCGCCCGGGCCCGCGCCTTCTGCCTGCTCCAGCCGAGCAGCCGGGGGACGGTGGCGATGTTGTCGAGGATGGTGCGGTGCTGGAAGAGACCGGCGTTCTGGATGACGTAACCCATCGACCGGCGCAGCGTGTTGACGGGCTGGCGCTGGATGTCGACCCCGTCGAGGAGGATGCTGCCCTCGCTGGGCTCCACCATCCGGTTGATCATCCGCAGGGTCGTCGTCTTGCCGCAGCCGGAGGGGCCGACGAAGACCGTGATGGAGCGGTCCGGTATGTCCAGCGACAGCCGGTCGACCGCCACCGTGCCGTCCGGGTACCGCTTCGTGACTGAATCTATCCGTATCAAGACGCCGCGTACCCTTCGGGTTGACCGTTGCGGGGAGAGTCTAGACCGGGAATGTTTCGGGACTTTGGCGGGAGCGGCCACCCGCGTCCTCGGCGACCGTGTCCTCCGCGACCGGAAACCCCTCGGTGCGCAGCACCTGTCCACCGGCGTCCACCGCGAACACCTCGCACCCCGGCCGCGCGGCCGCCCACTCGATGCCCTCGGCGCCCAGCGCGAAGGCCGCCGTGGCCACCGAGTCCGCCACCGTCAGCGAGGAGGCGACGACCGTCACGCTGAGCAGCCCGGTCGCCGGGCGGCCGGTGCGCCCGTCGATGATGTGGTCGCCGCGCTCGTAGCGGGCGGAGGTCGCCACCGCGCCGTCGGTCAGCTCCAGGACCGAACACAGTCTGTCGGCGCGCTCGGGGTGCCGTACTCCCACCCGCCAGGGGCCGCCGGCGGCGACCACGTCACCGCCGGCGTTCAGCACGAACCGCCGGGCCCCGGCCGCTGCCAGCAGGTCGGCCGCCCGCTGCACCGCCCAGCCCTTGACCACCGCGCAGGGGTCGAGTCCGCGCCCCGGCAGCCGTACGTCGAACGCCCCGCCCGTGGCGGCCCGGTAGTGCTCGCACAGGTCGAGGATCTCGGTGAGCTGGTCGCTGAGACCGGCCCGCGCCAGCTCACCGCGGCCGTGCCGTGACACCTCGCTGTCGGGCCGGAAGGGGCTGAAGCGGGCGTCGGCCTCGCGCAGCCAGGCGAACACGGCGTCGGCCGCCGGCGCCCCCGTTGCGTCGAAGCCCTCGTCGTCCACCCGCAGCGAGACCGGGAACCCCATGACGTGTTCGACGCGGTGCACGCGATCAGCCCTTCGCGTCGATGGCGGCCTGCAGCGACTCCCTGTAGCCGTCGCTCGTGACCGTCGCGCCGGACACCGTGTCGATGTGCGCGCTCTGCGCCCTCAGCGTCTCCGCGACCAGCTTCGGCACGGCGGCCGTGGTCTGCGGATGGTTCGGCTGCCGGAGCATCCGCACGGCGGTGATCCGGTCCCCGCTGAAGGTCACCTGGACCTGGACGGGCCCCTTGTCCGTGTCGACCGTCGTGCCCTTGACGACCGTGCCGGACGACGAACCCGCGGACCCCGAAGACCCTGAAGACACGGACGTGGAAGGCGCGGTCGCGGGTTCGGCGGTGGACGTCGTACCGCCGGCCGAGGGCTGGTAGCGCCAGACCGGGACCAGGCCCGCGATGCTCAGTACGACGACAGGTATGGCTCGCTTCACGATGTCTTCCCCGTCTCCCTCAGCCCGCCAGGCTGAAGCGCTCGAAGTGGATCTGCCGCTTGGGCACGCCCAGTTCGTCCAGGCTGCGCAGCACCGCGTTCATCATCGGTGGCGGCCCGCACAGGAAGACGTCCCGGTCGTCGATGTCCGGCACCAGCCGGGCCAGCTCGCGCGGCGCGAGCCGGTCGGGGACCGCCGGACCGGTGACCAGATGCAGTTCGGCGCCCTTCGCCGCCGCCAGCTCGCGCAGCTCGTCGTAGAGGACGGCGTCCCGGTCGCTTCCGACGCGGTAGACGACCACGGCGTGGCCGTCCAGGTCCTCCAGCAGGGCCCGGATGGGCGTGACGCCGACGCCGCCCGCGATGAGCAGGGACTCGCTCCTGGTGCGGTGCAGGGTGGTGAAGGCGCCGTAGGGTCCCTCGGCGAAGACGCGCGTGCCGACCTTCACCTGGCGCAGGGCGGCGCTGCCGTCTCCCGCCGCCTTGGCGGTCAGGCGCAGGGTGCGGCCGTCGGGGGCGGCGGAGAGGGAGTACGGGTTGGCCTGCCACCAGCGGTCGGCGGTCAGGAACCGCCACAGGAAGAACTGGCCGGCCCGGGCCGGGAGTCTGTCGAGGTCGCGGCCGGTGATGTAGACCGACACGACGTTGTCGGACTCCGGGACGACGGCGGAGACACGGAACCGGTGGCGGGCGTTGCGCCAGAGCGGGAGGACCAGGCGGCCCAGGACGACCGCGCCGAGGGCCACCGCCCACACCCCGTACCAGTAGGTCCTCGCGGCGGCGGACGAGGTGAACGTCGTACCGACCGCGACCTGGTGCGTGAAGGCCAGGATGACGGCGACGTAGGTGTACAGGTGGATGAAGTGCCAGGTCTCGTAGGCGAGTCGGCGGCGGGCGTAGCGGGCCGAGACGGCGCCGACCGCGATGACGACGCCCAGTGCGACGGTCGCGCGCAGCACGCCCTCGGTGGTCTCGGCGAGGTCGACGAGCTCGGTGACGGGGCCGACGCCCGCGCCGTCGGCGTAGCCGAAGCTGATGAAGACGGCGTGCGCGAGCAGCGTCCACAGGATGCCGAAGCCCACCCAGCGGTGCAGGGACGTCAGCCGGTCCATGCCGATGCGGCGGTCCAGCCACGGCAGCCGGGCCACCAGCACCAGCTGGAAGGCCATGAGGAGGGCACCGTAGAGGCCGGTGAGGCGGCCGATGACGATCAGGGCGTTGGAGGCGAAGCCCGCCTGGGCGAAGAAGTACGCGACCACGGCCGCGTTGACGGCGAGCACGGCGTACAGGCCGGTGCGGGCCACCACCCGGGGGCGTATCGCCGTGGGGGGCGCAGGGGGCGATTGGACGGTCGTCACGGGACGGCAGCTCCTTGATCGGGTCCTGGGTGACGAGCTTGGCCGGTGGGAGCTGTCGACAACCTGTCGTACCACTTACAAGTACCTGTCGATGTGCATGGTGTGCGCCGGACCACATGGTCTGCCCAGGCCGGTGCCGCACTATGAGCGGGTGGAAAAAGTACGACTCCTCGTCGTGGACGACGACCCGCCCATCGCCGATCTCGTCGCGACCGTCGCCCGCTACGAGGGCTGGGACGCGGTCACCGCCAACTCGGGCGAGGAGGCGCTCACCCTGGCCGGCGAGTTCCGTCCGGACATCGTGGTGCTCGACCTGATGCTGCCGGACCTGGACGGCTTCGGCGTGCTCGACCGGCTGCGGCGCTCCGGCGCGATGGTGCCGGTGGTGTTCCTGACGGCGCGGGACGGGGTCGCCGACCGGGTGGCGGGACTGACCCGGGGCGGCGACGACTACCTGGTCAAGCCGTTCGCGGTGGAGGAGCTGATGGCCCGGCTGCGCACGGTGCTGCGGCGCAGCGCCGGACCGGGTTTCCAGCGCTCGGTGCTGCGGGTGGCCGACCTGACGATGGACGAGGACACCCGGGAGGTGCGCCGCGCCGGGAAGCTGCTGACCCTCACCCCGACCGAGTACGAGGTGCTGCGCTTCCTGATGCGCAAGTCGCCGACCGTGATGACCAAGGCGCAGATCCTCGACCATGTGTGGGAGTACGGCTTCGGGGGCCGATCGAACGTCGTGGAGCTGGTCGTCAGCCGGCTGCGCCGCAAGCTGGACGACACGGGTGAGCCGCTGATCCAGACGGTACGGGGCTTCGGGTACGTCATCCGGCAGGCGGCCGAGTGATCGGCCGGCTGCGGCAGGGGTACCGCGGGATGCGCCTGGGCACCCGGCTCGCGCTCGGTCTGGGGGCGCTGGCGCTGGTGGTGTTCGCGGTCGTCGGCACCGCCCTGACGACGTACATGCGGGACTATCTGTCGGCCCAGCTCGACGACCAGCTCGGGCTGGCCCAGGTCGCCCAGTCCAAGAGCATCGCGGACAACGGCACACTGCAGGGCAAGAAGTACTACCGCTGGTACTACGCCGTGTACGACGTGTCGGGCGGCGCCGCCGTGCTCCGCAAGCCCGAGGAGAGCGGTGACCTGCCGACCGACATCGCCCCGCTGACCTCACTGGCCAGGGCGCAGGCCGCCACCGGTGCCGAGGTGCTGAGCACCGCGCACCTCGCCGGCGAGGGCGAGTACCGGCTGCGGGCCTGCGCGGTCGAACCGGGTGTGGTGCTGGTCAGCGGGGCACCGATGAACGACATCGACGACACGGTACGGCGGCTGGTGACGGTCCAGGTCGTCGCCTTCGGGCTGGCGCTGCTGGCGCTGGTGGTGGCCGGCCGGCGGATGCTGCGCCGGGGCCTGAAGCCGCTGAGCGACATGGCGCGCACCGCGCACGGCATCGCCTCGCACGACCTGACCGAGTCGGCGGCCCGGCTGCCGCTGCGCGCCGACAAGCGGGGCGGTGGCCCGGAGGTCGAGGAACTGCGGACCGCCTTCAACACCATGCTGGAGCACATCGACGAATCCCTCGCGGTGCGGGCGGAGGCGGAAAAGCGGCTGCGGAGGTTCGTCGCCGACGCCTCGCACGAGCTGCGCACGCCCCTGATGTCGGTACGGGGCTACGCGGACCTCTTCCAGTACGCCGCCGCCAACGCGCCCGGGGAACGCGACCGGCACCTGGCCCGGCTGCGCGCCGAGGCCGCCCGCATGGGCGTGCTCCTGGACGACCTGCTGCTGCTCGCCCGGCTGGACGCGGCGGAGGTCGACGCCCCGCTGCGCCTGGAGGACACCGACCTGACGGAACTCGTCCGGGAGGCGGCGGACGCCTTCCGCGCGGCCCGCCCCGGCCACCCGCTGACGGCCGACACGGGCCCCGGGCCGGTCCGGCTGCGCCTTGACCCCGTGCGCATCCGCCAGGTCCTGGACAACCTCCTCACCAACGCGGCCGTCCACACCCCGCCCGGTACGCCGGTGTCGGTGTCGGTGTCGGTGTCCGCCCCGGACGGCCCGGCTACCGTCCGGGTCACCGACGGCGGGCCCGGCATCCCGGCCGCCGACCGCCACCGCGTCTTCGACCGCTTCTACCGCGTGGACAAGGCCCGCAGCCGGGACCGGGGCGGCAGCGGGCTGGGGCTGTCGGTGGCCCGGGCCCTGGCGCGGGCGCACGGCGGCAGCCTGGACCTGGAGTCCGGCGAGGGGACCACGACGTTCACCCTCACGCTGCCCGGTTAGGGTGGCACGAATGTGCGAGGGGTGGCCCGGGGAGGCTGGTCTTGGGAGCGGGGCGTTCGTGGGAGACCGTGGCCGCCGAACCCGAGGTCACCCTGCGCCGCTACCCGGCGGCCCGCCAGCGTGCCCAGGACCGCCATCCGGCCGCCGCCCGCCTGACCGCCGACCCCGACGTACGCTGGCCGCGCTCCGCCGATGTCCTCGTCCTGCCACAGGGCCGTCCCGCCCGCCCGGACACGGTGAGCCGGGCGGACTTCGCGGTCCGCTTCCCGGGCAGCGCGCCGGTGGCGGTCGAGGAGACGGACGGGCGCTGTCTCCTGCTGGCCGCCGACGGGACACCGCTGCGCTGCCGCTGGCCGCGGCGGCCCGGGTGGGCAACGTTCGAGCTGGCCGCGTCCGCCGCGTACACCTGGATGACCTCGGGCCCCCGCGAGGGCGACGCCGTACGGCTCGGGGTCCGGGCGGGGCGGAGTTGGTGGCGCTGGCCGGCGTGGGCGCGTCCAGCGTGGTTGCAACTGCTGGTGAACGAGGGGTTCGCGTGGGCCAGGGCCAAGGTGGTGGGCGTGGCACATACACGGGTCGGTAATCCGGGGAATCGCCGAGCGCGGCCGGGGCGGCACGGTGGCTGACGCCCCGGCGTTCGTTCGTGGTCGGGCCGTTCAGACCGTCGCGGGCTGCTCGCTCGGGGTGATGCCCGTCTCGGCCGCCTCCTCGCCCTTGCCGCGCAGGGCGATCACGCTGAGGAGGCAGCAGGCGAGGGCCGCGACGCCACAGACGATGTAGCCGATCGTGTAGCCGTTGCCGAGGGCTTCGAGAGCGAGGGGGGCCGCGCCTCCCGGCGGTGAGGCCGGGGGAACGGAGTTGACGGCGAGGGGGCCGCCTTCGGCCGCGACCTGGCCGGCCGACGCCTTGACCTGGGCGCCGAGGGGGGAGGCGGCCAGGTTCCGGGTGAACTCGTCGGCGGCGTGGCTGAGGGCGATCGCGCCGATGACGGCCGGGCCGAGCGTGAAGCCGAAGTCCCGCAGCAGGCTGGTGGACGCGCTCGCCATGCCCGCGTAGTGGACCTCCACCGTGTTGACGGCGGTCGCGGTGATCGAGGAGACGGTGAGCGCGAAGCCGATGCCCACCAGTCCGATCGGGAGGATCAGCGAGGTCAGCGCGCGGTCGTGGACCGAGAGGGTGGCGGCGGTGAAGTCTCCCGCCGCCATCAGCGCCAGACCGGTGCCGAGCACCCAGCGCGGGCTGACCTTCTCCAGCAGCCAGGAGATCAGCGGCATCAGCAGCAGCGTCCAGGCGTTCAGCAGGATGAAGGCGAACGAGCCGCGCAGCGGGCTCTGGTGCTGGATCGGGCCGAGCCGGATGCTGGTGGCGTAGGCGGTTCCGAGGTAGCTGAACATGCCGACCACGGCGACGAACGAGGCCACGGCGAAGGCCCGGTTCCTGAACAGGTCGAGGCGGAGCAGCGGAGAGGCCGCCCGGTTCTCCGCGACGACGAACAGCGCGATGAAGACGGCCGCGACCACGTACGCGATCACCACCGGTGTCGCCGTCCATCCGTCCGTCGGCCCCTGGATCACCGCGTACAGCAGGGCGAACATGCCGATGCCGATGGTGATCTGCCCGGCGAGGTCGAGCGAACGCCCCTCGGGGGCACTGGAGTTCCGCGCCAGCAGCTGGCTGAGCACCGTGCTGATCAGCGCCAGCGCGGTGACGACGACGAAGGCCCAGCGCCAGGAGCCGTAGTTCCCGGTGATACCGCCGAGGACCGGGGCGATGAATCCGCCGCTGGAGAGGGCGGCGGCCCACATGGTGATCGTACGGGCGCGGTCCCGGGCCGTGTGGGTGCCGGCGGCGATCACGGCCAGCGAGGTCGGGAAGAGCGCCGCCGCGCCCAGACCGGCGATGGCCTGGCCGACCCAGAGCATGTGGATGCCGTTGCTCGCCGCGGCCAGCGCCTCGCCGACGACCAGCAGGGCGCCGCCGCCGACCAGCAGCCGCTTGCGCCCGAAGAGGTCACCGAGGACGCCGAAGGTCAGCTCCAGCACGGTGACGGGCAGCAGGAAGGCGTCGGAGATCCACGTCAGCTGCGAGCCGATGGGGTGCAGGTCCTCCTGGAACAGTCCGTTCAGGGTGGCCGGCATGGCGAGGGCGATCTGCGCCAGGCAGACCGCGAAACAGCCGGCCACCAGGGTGCCGACGGGCAGTTTGCGCGCTTCAGTGGACACGTGTGCTCCCCTTTGAGCGGTCATGCGGGAGATGCGCGGGGATGCGCGAGACGGGCCGGATGTGGGGGACGGCAGCGCCGAGAACGCGATGAATGTAGGGCAGTTTTTTCACCTCGGTCAATAGACTGCCCAATATCATTCCCCGTGCATCCCGAAGATGTCATGCACATGTCAAACATTGCGGCCCCACCGGGAGCTGAAAGCCCACCGGTGGTCCCGCCTCGGCCGCCGTCCGGCGTCAGCCCTCGTCCGGCGTCAGCCGCAGCGAGATCGAGTTGATGCAGTACCGCTGGTCCGTCGGGGTCGGATAGCCCTCACCCTCGAACACGTGCCCGAGGTGCGAGCCGCAGCGTGCGCACCGCACCTCGGTGCGCACCATTCCGTGCGACCGGTCCGCGATCAGCTCGACCGCGTCGGTGTCCTTCGGGTCGTAGAAGGACGGCCAGCCGCAGTGGGACTCGAACTTCGTGGTGGAAGTGAAGAGTTCGGCGCCACAGGCGCGGCAGGAGTACACGCCCGTGGTCTTGGTGTCGGTGTACTCACCGGTGAAGGCCGGCTCCGTGGCGGCCTGCCGCAGCACCGCGTACTCCGCCGGGTTCAGCTCCGCGCGCCACTGCTCGTCCGGCTTCTCGACGTCGTACGACATGAGCCTCAGTCCCTCACTACTCATTACTCACTACTGCGACAGACGGTCCAGGATCAGCGGGCCCAGGTCGGTCACGTCACCCGCGCCCATGGTGAGAACGAGATCACCCGGCTTCGCCATTCCCGCGATCACCGCGGGGACCTCCGCCTTCTCGTGCACGGCCGTGACGTCCGCGCCCGCCGCGCGCGCCGCCTCGACGATCAGCTCGCTGGTGACGCCGGGGATCGGGTCCTCGCGGGCCGGGTAGATGTCGAGGACCACCGAGGAGTCCGCCAGGTTCAGGGACTCGCCCATCTCCTTGCCCAGCTCCTGGGTGCGGGAGAACAGGTGCGGCTGGAAGACGACCAGGATCCGGGCGTCCCCGGCGGCGGCCCGCATGGCCTCCAGGTCGGCGGACATCTCCGTGGGGTGGTGGGCGTAGGAGTCGATCACCTGGACGCCGGCCGCCTCGCCCTTGAGCTGCAGGCGCCGCTTCACCCCGGTGTACGCGGCCAGCGCGGGCGCCAGCCGGTCGGCCGGGACGCCGAGCGCCACGCCCGCCGCCAGTGCGGCGACCGCGTTGTGCGCGTAGTGCCGGCCGGGCACCGACACCGCGAAGGTCAGCTCCCGGCCCTCCAGCAGAACGGTGACCTCGCTCTTCAGCCCCTGCGGGACCACCGACAGCACCCGTACGTCGGCGTCGGCCGCCTCGCCGTACGTCACCGTCCGCACCGAACCCGCCAGCCGCCGGGTCAGCTCCCGGGCGCCCTCGTGGTCGGCGGAGATCACCAGCGTGCCGCCGGGTACGATCCGGCCCGCGAAGGTCTCGAAGGACTCGTAGATCTCGTCCATCGAGGCGTAGTTGGCGTGGTGGTCCAGCTCGACGTTGAGGACGATGGCGACCTCGGGCGCGTACTTGTGGAAGCTGCGGTCCGATTCGTCCGCCTCGGCGACGAAGATCTCCCCGTCGCCGTGCCGCGCGTTGGAGCCGGGGGCGTCCAGGTCGCCGCCGATGGCGTACGACGGGTTCAGGCCCAGCTCGCTCAGCGACACCGCCAGCATCGAGGTGGTGGTCGTCTTGCCGTGGGTGCCCGCCACCGCGACCGGACGCAGCCCCTCCATCAGCGCGGCCAGCGCGTCCGAGCGGTGGACGACCGCGATCCCCAGTTCGGCGGCCCGGACCAGCTCGGGGTTGTCCTGCCGGATCGCCGACGACACGACCACACAGCTGGCGTCGTCGGCGAGGTGCCCGGCCGCGTGCCCGATGTGCACGCTCACCCCCAGCGCCCGCAGCGCCTCGGCGGTCGCCGACTCCCTCGCGTCGCTGCCGGCGACCCTCGCACCGCGCTGCGCGAGGATCTTGGCGATCCCCGACATGCCGGCGCCGCCGATGCCGATGAAGTGCGGTCGCTCCATGGCGGTGGGAAGGCCGGCTGCCATGTGTGTCTCCTGGGTGGTACGGCGAACGTCGAGTCGTCCCAAACCCTATGGCACCCGGGAGGGCGCGGCGGGCACCCCTCACCCCTCGCTGTGCGAGAACAGCTTCAGCACCGGCACGCCCACCTTGTGCCGGGCCCGGGACGCCCAGTCTCTGTGGAAGAACTCCTCCACGTAGTGGGGATCGGTCAGCACGATCACCTCGTCCGCGCCCACCTCGCCGACCAGCGCCTTCAGCGCGTCGAGCGGGTGGTCCTCGACCAGGCGCCCCTCGGCCGCGCTGCCGGCCGCCCGCAGCGCGGCCAGCGACACGTCCAGCGCCTGCTCGGCGGGCGCCTTCGCCGCCGCGCCCTCCGGCGTCGCGCCCTCCCGGGCCGCCTCGTCGAGTTCGCCCAGCGCGATGTCGTCGATGGCCCGCAGCAGCCGGTCCGCCTGGTCGCCGCGCGGCTGCAGCAGCACATGGAACGAGACCGGCTCGTCCCCGTGCAAGGTGGTGACGAACTCCACGTCGACGGACGTCAGGGCCTTCTCGATCATCAGCACGCTTGTGAACACCAGCCGCCTCTTCTCCTGCGAGCGCGGGCCGTGGCCGGCCCCTGCGGAAACCATCCTGCCCCGTGATCGCACGGGTAGTGCCGGTTCCAGTGTGCCCACCGAAAGCTAACCGGAGCGGTACATTCCGGCGATTCAGGACCGCTGGTAGCGACTGAACAGGAACCCGTCCTCCTCCAGCAGCGACACGAGGCCGAAGCGGCGCGGTACGGCGACCGGCGGCCCCCCCGCGATGCGCTGCGCGTCCCCCGCGGTCAGCATCGGCGAGACGGTCAGGCACAGCTCGTCCAGCACGCCGGCCGCGATCAGCTGGCCGAGCAGCCGGGGGCCGCCCTCGGTGAGCAGCCGGGTGTGGCCGAGGCCGGCGAGGGCGCGTACCGCGCGGGCGGGGTCGATGCCGACGCCGTCACCGGCGACGACCACCCGGGCGCCGGCCTTCTCGGCGGTGGCGATCCGGTCCGGGGCCGCCGCCGCGCCGGTCAGGATCAGGGTGGGCACCAGGGGCGAGGTGAACAGCGGGAGCGTGAAGTCCAGCTCCAGGCCCGCGGTGACGACCGCGATGGCCGGTGCCGGTTCCTGCCCCGCCGCCTTCCTCGCGCCCGCGAACTCCGCACGCGCGCGTGCCGGGCGGTACCCCTCCTGCCGTACTGTTTCGGCGCCCACGACGACGACGTCCGCGAGCGCCCGGAGCGTGCCGAAGATCCGCATGTCGGTGGCGGTGGAGATGGGCTGGGAGCGCCCGTCGTGCTGGGCGGCCCCGTCGAGCGTGGCGACCATGTTGGCCCGCAGCCACGGCTCGGGGCCGCCCCCGCCGGCCGTCCGCGCAGGCTCGGGGTAGGCGTAGGCGGCGGCCAGTTCGGCGAGGCTCCACTCGCGGCCGGCGCCATCGGTACCGGTGGCACCGGCGGCGGTGGTCACTGTCTCGTCGGTCACAGGGAACAGGCGTCGCATGCGGTGCAGTGTGACACGGCGCTTAGCATGGGGAACCGTGTCGTCCTCTCCCACCGCCCGCAGCATCGGCTCCATAGCCGACGCGGCCGCCCCGCTGTCCCTGTGCACCCGCGAGCCGCACGTCCCGGCGGACCGGCTGGTCGCCGAGATGGTGCCGCCGCCACGCTTCGACTCGGTCCGTTTCGACACGTACATCCCGGACCCGAACCAGCCCAGCCAGACCGAGGCGGTAGGTGTCCTCGCGGGCTTCGCCGCCGGGATCGGCGGGGCGCACGCCACCGGCGCCGGCCGCCGCGGGTTCCTCGGGTTCGGCAGGGCCAGGGCGGCCAGGACGCCGGCCGGCCCGCGCGGGGTCTACCTCGACGGCGGTTACGGCGTCGGCAAGACGCACCTGCTCGCCTCCCTGTGGCACGCCGCACCGGCCGAGCCCGCCCGCAAGGCGTTCGGCACCTTCGTCGAGCTGACCAACCTGGTCGGCGCCCTGGGCTTCCAGAAGACCGTGCAGACGCTGTCCGGGCACAGTCTGCTGTGCATCGACGAGTTCGAGCTGGACGACCCGGGCGACACCGTCCTGGTCTCGACACTGCTCGGCAAGCTGGTCGAGGCGGGGGTCGCGCTCGCCGCCACCTCCAACACACTGCCCGGCAAGCTGGGCGAGGGCCGGTTCGCCGCCGCCGACTTCCTGCGCGAGATCCAGGGCCTGTCCGCGCACTTCCGGGCCCTGCGCATCGACGGCGAGGACTACCGCCACCGCGGTCTGCCCGCGGCCCCGGCGCCGTACTCGGACGAGCAGGTGACGAAGGCCGCGTACGCCACCCCGGGCGCGTCCCTGGACGACTTCCCGCACCTGCTGGACCATCTGGCCCGGGTGCACCCCAGCCGGTACGGGGCGCTGACCGACGGTCTGCGCGCGGTCTGCCTCACCGACGTACGGCCGGTGCCGGACCAGTCGACCGCGCTGCGGCTCGTGGTGCTCGCGGACCGGCTCTACGACCGTGAGGTGCCGGTGCTCGCCTCGGGGCTGCCCTTCGACCAGTTGTTCAGCGAGGAGATGCTGAACGGCGGCTACCGCAAGAAGTACTTCCGCGCGATATCCCGGCTCACCGCGCTGGCGAGGGACGCGAAGGGGCTCGCGGCGACCCACTAGCCGATCACGCCCCGGCGGGTCAAGGGCCGGATCAGGCCACGGCACCCGCGTTTTCCACGCTCACTCGGGCACGAAACACCGAGTTAACCCTGCAAACGACTTTGCCGGGTTACTGTGCTTCTTGACCAACCATTGACCAGTGCTTGGCGTGGGCGAGAGACGTGAACCAGCGGGAGGAGGGCGCATGATCCGAGGCACGACAGCCCGGGCCGTGATCTCGTTCCTCACCGCCGCCCTGCTCGCACTGACGTTCTTCGCATCAGCGGGATCCTTCGCATCCGCGCACACACTCCGTCAGGTCGAGGCCAAGGCTCAGCCCGGCATCACCTCCGCCTCGAAGGCGGTGCGCGACGACGCGGACACGTTCCGCGAGGAAAGCCGACCCGGGGAGCCCACCGGCGCCCCGCAGACCCGCGACCGCCACCGTGCCTCCGCCTCCGGATGGGCACCGGACCGTCCGCTGCCCGTCCGGGACCCGGCGGCACCGCGCACGCAGGTCGCACCAGGCGTACCGCGCCACAGCACAGCGAGATCCCCGAGAGCCCACTCTCCGGCCGCACTGCAGGTCTTCCGCTGCTGAGAGTCCGGTCCTCTCCGCCCCCACGACCGTCGTGCAAGCCCGACGCGCCCCCATGCGCGCCAGGAGGAGTCCACACAGCATGCAGCCCCTCATCGACAACGCCCGTACGTTCGGACAACGCCCTGAGGAGTTCGCCAAACTCGCCGAGGGCCAGTCCCCTCAGGTGCTCTTCATCACCTGCTCCGATTCCCGGGTCGTCCCGGCCCTGATCACGGGCGCCGGCCCCGGCGAGCTGTTCGAGCTGCGCACCGCGGGCAATATCGTCCCGCCGTACGCCTCCGAGCACCCGACCAGCGAGGCGGCCACCATCGAGTACGCCGTGGAGGTGCTCGGCGTCCGCGACATCGTCGTCTGCGGCCACTCGCACTGCGGTGCCGTCGGCGCGCTGGTGCGCGGCGACGACCTCGACGCCGTACCCGCCGTGCGGGACTGGCTGTCCCACGCGACCCCACGGCCCAAGGGCGCCGTGGAGGACCCTTGCGTCGCCGAGGGCGTGCAGAGCCACGTCCTGACCCAGCTGCTGCGCCTGCGCTCGTACCCGTGCGTGGAGGCGGGGCTGGCCGAGGGCCGACTCGGCCTGCACGCCTGGTACTACGAGGTGCACACCGGTGCCGTACGGACGCACCGCCCGCAGACCGACACCTTCGAGTCCCTGTGAGCGCGCCGATGCCCCGCACTCCCATATCCCGTTTCCCGTACCTCAGGCAGGACTTCGCCGCCTCCCTGGTCGTCTTCCTGGTCGCGCTGCCGCTCTGCGTGGGCGTGGCCGTCGCCTCCGGCGTCCCGGCCGAGCTGGGGCTCGTCACCGGCATCGTGGGCGGCATCGTCACCGGACTGATGCGCGGCAGCAGCCTCCAGGTGTCGGGACCGGCCGCCGGCCTGACCGTGCTGGTGTTCGAGGCGGTCGAGGAGTTCGGGCTGCCCGCGCTCGGCGCGATCGTGCTGGTCTCGGGCCTGCTCCAGATCCTGATGGGCGTCCTGAGGCTGGGCCGCTACTTCCGGGCCATCTCGGTCTCCGTCGTCGAGGGCATGCTGGCCGGAATCGGTCTGGTGCTGATCGCCGGCCAGCTGTACCCGGCGCTCGCCGCCAAGGCCCCCGACTCGGGCCTGGCCAAGATAGCCGGGCTCCCCGGGGCACTTCTGGACGCCCTGGGCAAGGCCGAGGCGATGACGTCGTTCGCGCTCGGCGCGGGCACCGTCGCGGTCCTCGTCCTGTGGAAGCACGCGCCCGCCAAGGTGCGTACGGTCCCCGGTCCGCTGGCCGCGGTCGGTCTGGCCACGCTGGCCGCCCTCGCCCTGCCGCAGTCGGTGGCCACCGTCGAGGTGAAGGGACTGCTCGGCTCGATCCAGCCGCCGCCGATGAGCGCCTTCGGCGAGCTGGCCGGACTCGGGGCGCTCGGCACGGTCGTCGCCTTCACGCTGATCGCGTCCGCCGAGTCGCTGTTCAGCGCGGCGGCCGTGGACCGGCTGCACGACGGGCCGCGCACCGAGTACGACAAGGAGCTGGTCGCCCAGGGCGCGGGCAACACCCTCTGCGGGCTGCTCGGCGCGCTGCCGATGACCGCGGTGATCGTGCGCAGCGCGGCCAACGTCCAGGCGGGCGCGCGGACCAAGGCCTCCCGGGTGATGCACGGCGTGTGGCTGCTGCTGTTCGCGGCGCTGCTGCCGGGCGTGCTCGGCTACATCCCGATCCCGGCGCTCGCGGGCATCCTGATCTACTCGGGCGCCAAGCTGGTCCCCGTCCGCCAGCTCGCGGCCCTGTGGCGCGAGCATCGCGGCGAGGCGGTGATCCTCGCGGTGACGGCCGTGTCGATCGTGGCGGTCAGCATGTTCGAGGGCGTGCTCATCGGTTTGGCCCTGGCGGTCGTCAAGACCGCCTGGGAGGCCTCGCACATCCGGCTGGAGGTCGTCGACAAGGGCGCCGGGCCGGTCGACGCCCATCTCTCGGGCAACGCGACCTTCCTGCGGCTGCCGAAGATCCTCGACAGTCTGGAGGCGCTGCCCCAGGACCGGCCGGTGCGGCTGGACCTGTCCGGGCTGCACCACCTGGACCACGCCTGCCGTACGGCGCTGGAGAACTGGGCCGAGCGGCACAGCGCGGCCGGCACCGAGCCGGTGCGGATGACGGCGCCGGTGCGCTCCGAGGCGCGGGCAGAGGAGCGGGCCGAGGTCGCCGCCGGCTGACTCCGGTCCGGGCGGCCCGCTTCCGGGCCGGGTGCCGATACCCCTCGGCACCCGGCCCGGACCCTTGCGCCCTCGACCATGGCCTCGCCCCGCACAGTGGGCATATCGTTACAGCAGCAGACATAGCAGACCTCTCGGACGAGGAGGTCACGATGGTCCCGGAGCTGCTGGGTGCCGCCGCGACGGTGGGTTCCGTCGGCGTGCTCTACCTGGCGTCGGCCGCGCGCGTGGTCAAGCAGTACGAGCGGGGTGTGCTGTTCCGGCTCGGGCGGCTGTACGGCGAGGCACGCGCGCCCGGTTTCACGCTGGTGATCCCGTTCGTGGACCGGCTGCACAAGGTCAACATGCAGATCGTCACGATGCCGGTCCCCGCCCAGGAGGGCATCACCCGCGACAACGTCACCGTGCGCGTGGACGCGGTGGTCTACTTCCGGGTGATCGACCCGGCGAGCGCGCTGGTCAAGGTGGAGGACTACAAGTTCGCGGTCTCGCAGATGGCGCAGACCTCGCTGCGGTCCATCATCGGCAAGAGCGACCTGGACGACCTGCTCTCCAACCGCGAGAAGCTCAACCAGGGGCTGGAGCTGATGATCGACAGCCCGGCCGTCGGCTGGGGCGTGCAGGTCGACCGCGTCGAGATCAAGGACGTGTCCCTGCCGGACACGATGAAGCGCTCCATGGCCCGCCAGGCCGAGGCGGACCGTGAGCGGCGGGCGCGGATCATCAACGCCGACGCCGAACTGCAGGCCTCCAAGAAGCTCGCCGAGGCCGCCCAGCAGATGGAGGACACCCCCTCGGCGCTGCAACTGCGGCTTCTGCAGACGATCGTGGCGGTGGCGGCGGAGAAGAACTCCACCCTGGTCCTGCCGTTCCCGGTGGAGTTGCTGCGGTTCCTGGAGAGGGCACAGTCGCCCGCGTCGGACGGTGACTCCGCCCCCGCCGGCGGCTAACTTGTCGGCCATGCGCCGGACGTGGGTGGTGGCCGTACGCGCGACGACGGCCGTGGTGACGATGACGGCCGTGCTGACGGGGTGCGGCTCCGGCGGGGACGGCACCGCGCACGGTGCACCCTCCGCCCGGTCCGCCACCCCCGGCCCGGTGCGGCGGATGACCGTGAGCAGCCCCGCCTTCGCCGACGGCGGCACCCTCGCGCGCCGCTACACCTGCGACGGCGCGGACCTGTCGCCCGCGCTCGCCTTCTCCGGCGTGCCGGCCGGGGCCGCCGGCCTGGCGCTGCTCCTCCAGGACCCCGACGCACCGAACGGCCCGTTCACGCACTGGCTGGTGTGGGACATCGATCCGCGCACCACGCACCTGTCCGCCGGACAGCGGCCCCCGGGCGCGGCCGAGGGCCGCAACGGCTTCGGAAGGACGGGGTACGGCGGTCCGTGTCCGCCGCACGGCGACCGGCCGCACCACTACGTCCTCACCGGGTACGCCACCGACCGGCGCCCGCTGCTCTCCCCCGGCGCCACCCCGGCCGACCTCGCCCGGGCCCTGGCCGGCCACACCCTCGCCGTCGGCACGCTGACCGGCCGTTACGGACGCTGAACTGGCGTCCGCACCCTTTCGCGTCGCACGATCGAGGGATCCGACCGGCGACCGGAGGGGGTGCCCCATGACGGAGCGGACCCAGGATCCGCGCGAGCTGCTGCGCCTGCCCGTCGGCGGGCGGACCGACCTGGCCGGGTACGACACCCGGTCCACGCCCGGCGTCCTGGGCGGCAAGTCCGCCACCGTGGCCGCCACCGCCAGGGCCGGCAAGCGTCTGGCCGGGCTCCAGGAGCGGCTGTGGGCGGCGGGGACGGCGGGCGACCGGCGGCGCGTCCTGCTGGTGCTGCAGGGCATGGACACCAGCGGCAAGGGCGGCACGGTCAAGCACGTCATCGGCTGGCTCAACCCGTCCGGCTGCCGTATCCGTGCCTTCGGCGCCCCCACCGAGGAGGAGCGGCAGCACGACTTCCTCTGGCGGGTGCGGCGGTCGCTGCCCCGGCCCGGCGAGATCGGCATCTTCGACCGCTCGCACTACGAGGACGTCCTGATCGCGCGGGTGCGCCGGCTGGCCCCGGCCGCCGAGATCGACAGCCGCTACTGGCGGATCAACGACTTCGAGCGCAGCCTCACCGACGACGGCGTCACCCTGGTCAAGTGCTTCCTGCACATCTCCCCCGACGAGCAGCGGCGCCGCCTGCTGCGCCGTCTCGACCGGCCCGACAAGCACTGGAAGTTCAGCCCCGGCGACATCGACGACCGTGCCCGGTGGCCCGCCTACCAGAAGGCCTACGAGATCGCGCTGGAGCGCTGCTCGGCCCCGGCCGCGCCCTGGTACCTGATCCCGGCGGACCGCAAGTGGTACCGCGACTGGGCGGTGGCCCACCTGCTGCTGGCCCATCTGGAGGCGCTGGATCCGCGGTACCCGGAGGCCGACTTCGACCTGGCCGAGAGCCGGGCGCGGCTGCTGGGGCGGCGCTGAGGGCGACCGCCGCCCGGGTGACACCGCCGTCGCGCCATGTCGCATATCATCCGATTTTTGGACATCGGGTCCTACGTTCGGAGGGTGATCCGATTTCCACTGATTCCACTGTTTCCACTGGTACGACGTGTCACCGCCGTCTGCGCCCTGAGCACGGCCCTCGCCGCCTGCGGCACCGCCCAGACCCCCGGCGCCGTCCGTCCGGCCCCCGCCAAGCCCGCCGCCGCCCCGCACCGGCCGCCCACCCTCGCGCCGGGCCCCGGCGGACTGACCCCTGTCTTCGAGCACGGCCCGCGCACCCGGGGCAAGACCGTCGCCCTCACCTTCGACGCCGACATGACGGCCGACGAGGGGCCCCGCGCGGCAGCCGGCGAACACTTCGACAACCCGGCGCTCATCGGCACCCTGCGCAGGCTGAACGTCCCGGCCACCGTGTTCATGACCGGCCGGTGGGCCGAGCAGTACCCGACCCAGGCCCGCTCCCTCGCCCACGACCCGCAGTTCGAGGTGGCCAACCACTCGTACAGCCACTACGCGTTCACCGGCGACTGCTACGGACTGCCGACGGTCTCCGGCGACCGGATGAAGACGGACGTGGAGCGGGCGTACACCGCCCTGCGCACGGCGGGCGTGCCGAACGCGCTGCCGTACTTCCGCTTCCCTGGCGGCTGTTACGACCAGCGGGCGCTGCGCGCGCTCAGCGGCCTCGCCGTCACGGCGGTGCAGTGGGACGTGGTGAGCGGCGACGCGTTCGCCACCGACGCCGACGCCGTCGCCCGGCAGGTGCTGGACGGGGTCAAGCCCGGGTCGGTCGTGGTCATGCACTGCACCCGCAGCGCCGCCCCGGTCACCGAGGCGGCGGTACGCACGATCGTGCCGGAACTGCGTAAGCGCGGCTTCCGCTTCGTGAAGGTCTCCGAACTGATCGGCGAGACCGGCGGCCACCGCTGAGGCCCCCGCCCCGAGGGCGTGCGCGGCCCGCTCAGGGTGAGCGGCGGCCGGCCAGCGCGCAGGCGACGGCGCAGGCGACGGCCGCGAGCAGGGCGGCCGCCGCGAGGGGCGGCAACGGCACCGGGACCCGGCCCGACCGCGATCCGGTGACCAGTTGCCCGACCGCCGCCTGGGCGGGGGAGCCCGACGCCACCGTCGCCGGCAGCGCGGCCAGCAGCATCGCGGGCACCGCCCGGCCCGGCGAGCGCAGCAGCGGAGGGTTGGTGAGGGCGCCGACGGCCGTGCCCAGCAGCGCGCACGCGAGGGCGGCGAGCAGACCGGCCGCACCGGCCTGGAGCGGGGGAACGTGGCCGCGGTGGCCGTTGCCGGCAGGGTCGCTGATCAGTGTCACCACCACGGTCGCCGCGGTACCGAGGAACGCGGAGGCGGCGAGTGCGGTCAGCAGACAGGCGAGATGGGCCCTGGCGGGCCCGCTCGCCGCGGCGACGCAGGCCCGGGCCGCCGGGGGCTCGCCGGTGGCGCAGATCCGCACCAGCCACGCGGCCACCGGCAGCAGGGCGGCGGCGCCGTAGCCGAGGGAGTCGAGCACCGGCTGGCCGGCCTGCACGCCGACGCCCAGGAAGACGGCGTACAGGATGACCGGCGGCAGCCAGCGCTGGGAGCGCAGGAGCAGGGCGGCCTGGTAGCGCAGAAGGGCGGTCATGGGCGGCCTTCGGGGTCGGGGCGGCTGTCGGCGCCGGTCACGCTCACCACGTGCCAGGGCGGGCGGGCCGTCAGCAGGGCGCGCAGGACGACGTCGGAGCGGGAGGCGGAGACGGTGAGGCGGTGGGTGCCGGGCACGGGCTCGTCGGCCGAGGCGACCGCCTGGGCGGGGCCGGACGGCAGGGATGCCCCAACGGGGCCCTGAACGGTGACGACGACATACCGGACGTCGACTGAACTCGCTTTCTCCGTAAGGCGGTTGAGGGAGCCATCGGCAAGGGTGTAGGCGGCGTGCTGCGCGCCGGCCAGGCGGCGCGGGTCGTGGTCGACGAAGACGACGGCGGCGCCGGCGGCGGTCCGCTCGGCCACGGCGCGCTCCAGTTCGGCGCGGGCCGCCGCGTCCAGACCGGTCCAGGCCTCGTCGAGGACGAGCAGGTCGGGCGCGGCGAGCAGTGCCTGGGCGACCGCGACCTTCTGGCTGCTGCCCTTGGACAGCCGGGACAGCGGGGTGCCGGCGTGGGCGGTGGCGCCGAGGCGTTCGAGCCACTCGGCGGCGGCGCGGGTCGCGGTACGGCGGGAGAGGCCGTGGACGGTGCCGAGGTGGACCAGGTATCCGGAGGCGGTGAAGGGAAGGGCGGACGGGAACCGTTCGGGGACGTACGCCGTGCGGGGCCGGCCGGTGACTCGGCCCTCGCTCGGGGCGTCGAGTCCGGCGGCCAGCCTGAGGAGGGTGGACTTGCCGGTGCCGTTGGCGCCTTCGAGGCGGGTGAGGGTGCCGGGGGCGAGCGTGAGGTCGACGCCTCGCAGGACCCAGGGCCCGCGCAGGCCGTAGCGCCGCCCCACGCCCTCCAGCCGTAACTCGGTCGTCATGGCGGAGATACTCGCTCCTTCCTCTCCTCGCGCGCACGGAAGACCTGATCTTCCGCCTGGCAGACTGGAGGACGTGACCACTGACCCCACCGTTCCCGGCGACAGCCCCTTCCGTTCCGAGCGCACCGTGCGCGACGAGGCTCCGCAGTTCGTCCTTCCGCTCGTCGTACGGATGGAGAAGGCGGCACCGCCGGCCCGCACCGACGCCCTGGAGACCGCCGCCCGCGCCGTCCTGACGATGCTCTGCGACGAGCGGGCCGCGGGAGACGGGGAGTGGGCACGGGCGGTGCGGGACTGGGAGGACGCCCGGATCCGGAAGGTGGTCCGCCGGGCACGGGGCGCCGAGTGGCGGCGTGCGGAGGCGCTGCCCGGTATCACGGTCACCGGAAAGGCGGCGGAGGTACGGGTGTTCCCGCCGGTCCCGCTGGACGGCTGGCCGAAGGACCTGGCGAAGCTGCAGGTGTCCGGCACGGAACTGGACGATCCGGAGCCGCCGGTGGCCGCCGACCGCGCGCAGCCGGTGCTGTGGCTGAACCCGGACCTGGAGATGTCGGCCGGGAAGGCGATGGCGCAGGCGGGCCACGGCGCCCAACTGGCCTGGTGGGCACTGCCGCAGGAGGAGCGGACGGCCTGGCGCGAGGCGGGCTTCCCGCTCGCCGTACGCACGGCCGACCCGTCGTCCTGGCGCGAACTGACCGGCTCCGGGCTGCCGTTGGTACGGGACGCGGGCTTCACGGAGATCGCGCCGGGCTCCTGCACGGTGGTGGCGGACCACCCGGCCCTGCGCTGACGGCGGGCCGCGGGCCCAGGAGCGCCACCGCCCCCCACACCGTGGCCCCGGCGGCGGTGCTCCCCAACCTCAAATGTTGCTCTGAAAGGGCGGCCCCCGCGGTTCGGGGGCGTGCGCCGTGGCCATACCCCCCTCGTTCGAAGGAGGGGGAAGAGCCATGCGGCGACTGGGCACGGGGATCGGCTGGCGGCCGGAGATCGCGGACGCCGTGGAGGGGATGCCGGGCATCGACTGGGTGGAGGCCGTGGCCGAGAACATCTGCCCGGGACATCTGCCCGAGTCGCTGCTGCGGCTGCGCGAGCGCGGGGTGACCGTCGTCCCGCACGGTGTCTCGCTCGGTCTCGGCGGTGCCGAGCGGCCCGACCCGGCCCGGCTGACGGCGCTCGCCGAGCGGGCGGAGGCACTCGGTTCGCCGCTGGTCACCGAGCACATCGCGTTCGTCCGAGCCGGGGGCGCGCTGACCGCCTCGCCCCGGCTGGAGGCCGGCCATCTGCTGCCCGTGCCGCGCACCCGGGAGGCCCTCGACGTGCTGTGCGCGAACATCCGGATCGCTCAGGACGCGCTGCCGGTGCCGCTGGCCGTCGAGAACATCGCCGCGCTGATCTCCTGGCCGGGGGAGGAGATGACCGAGGGGCAGTTCCTGTACGACCTCGCCGACCGCACCGGGGTGCGGCTGCTGATCGACGTGGCGAACCTGCACACCAACCACGTCAACCGGGGCGAGGACCCGGCCGAGGCGCTCGCCGGGCTGCCGCTGGAGGCGCTCGCCTACGTCCATGTCGCGGGCGGCTTCGAACGGGACCGCGTCTGGCACGACAGCCACGCCCACCCGGTGCCGCGACCGGTGCTCGACATCCTGACCGACCTGGCCTCCCGGGTCGAGCCGCCCGGGGTACTGCTGGAACGGGACGAGAACTTTCCCGCCGACGGCGAACTGGAGCGGGAGCTGCGGGAGATCCGGGGGGCGGTGGAGGCGGGGCGGTCCGGGGGGCGTACGGCACCACGTGCCGCCCTCGGCGACCTCGGCGACCA
The DNA here is from genome assembly GCF_042869815.1 of Streptomyces sp. NPDC006739. Taxonomy (NCBI): domain Bacteria; kingdom Bacillati; phylum Actinomycetota; class Actinomycetes; order Kitasatosporales; family Streptomycetaceae; genus Streptomyces; species Streptomyces sp. NPDC006739. Next base: position 65,628 of record NZ_JBIAGM010000028.1, on the reverse strand, counting down.
CGACGACCCCGGCGACCACGACGACGGCAACCGCGAGAGCGGCGGCGGCACGTCCGAGCGTGATCACGAGGCGGCCCGGGTGCGGGTCGGGCTGGCCCAGGCCGCCGTGCTGTCCGCGCTCGTCGCGGGGACGCCGGTACCGGAGGGCTTCGACCGGGTGCGGATGGGGGTGCAGTCGCGCTCGCTCGCGGCGAAGCGCGCGGACGTGGTGGGGAAGGTGGCGCCCGAGGTGCCGGAACTCCTCGGGGCGGGGTACCGGGAGGCCTTCTTCGAGTACGCCCGTGAGCGGCCGATGACCGGCGGGTACCGGCGGGACGCGCTGGACTTCGTCGGGTGGCTGCTGCTCGCCGGGCGGCCGGCGGAGGCTGCGGTGCGGCGGGAGCTGCGGGAGTGGTGGCTGGAACGCTCGGGCCCGGCGCCACGCTCGCGCCGGCCCGTGGTGCGGGTGGCCCGGGCCGCCGGGAGGGTGCTGCTGCGCAGGGGGTGAGTGTGCCCGGAATTACACCCCTCTCCGACCCCAGGAGGAAGGGCCGGAATAGGGCATCAAAGGGTGCATAGCGGACGTCTTTTGGTCCGGACTCCGCAGTAATATGCCAACCCCCGCACCCGAACCACACTGGCGTGCGGTGCCGTAACAGGAGGCACCATGCGACCCCGACCCCGACCCCCGATCAGGGGACGAGGCATCTTCAGTGGGACCGGAATCATCGTCCTGGGACTGGCCGCCACCCTCGCGGCGCTCGTCTTCCCGATCTGGTCGTACGCCGACCGGTCGGTGACGACCGGCGCCGACGTGCTGAGCGCGCAGACCGTGACGACGCAGTACGGCCCGCTGTCGGCGCAGGACCGCGACTTCATCACCAAGGTCCGGCTGGCCGGGCTGTGGGAGCTGCCCGCCGGGGAACTGGCGGAGCGGAAGGGGACCACCCAGGCCGTCCGTACCGCCGGACAGCACCTCGTCGACGGGCACACCTCGCTCGACGCGCACGTACGCGCCGTCGCCACCCAGCTCGGCATCCCGCTGCCCAACGTGCCCAACCAGCAGCAGGAGCAGTGGCTGGCCACCCTGACCTCGGCCCAGGGGCAGGACTTCGACCGGGACTTCGCCAACCTCGTGCGGCTCGCCCACGGCAGGGTGTTCTCCGTGGTCGCCCAGATCCGGGCCGGCACCCAGAACTCGCTGGTCCGCGGGCTCGCCGACGACGCCAACACCACGGTGCTGGACCACATCAAGGTCCTGGAGGCGACCGGGGACGTGGACTTCGGCACGCTCGCCCGGGACCTGGCGGCCACCGCGTCCCCCGTACCCAACCCGGCGGTGGTCGAGCCCGGCGACGCCGTCCCGCTCGTGCCCTCGACGACGGCCCAGACCTCGGCGGCGTCCTCGGCGTCCGCCACACCGTCCCCGGCCTATCCGCTGCCGCCCGCCGAGTCCAGCCCTCTCCCGGCCAACAGCCCCTGACCTGCACGGGAAGCGGAACGTCACGTACCAGCCACATTCCGTCCGGATGGCGAAAAGGGCATGGCCATTCCAAGACCGCTGGCATAGAAACGTGTCATGTTCTGGGTCCTTCTGTTGCTCCTGGCCTGGGCCGTCACCGGTACGGCGTGCACCCGGCTGTGCCTGTCCGCCGTACGCTCCGCGTCCCTCGACGCGGAGGCCGCGGCCCTGGGCCGGGACCACGACCTGACGCTGTACGAGGCCGCGTTCCTGTCCGGGGGCCCGGCCCGGGTCGCCGATCTGACCATGGTCGCCATGGCACGGCAGCGACGGCTGCTGCTCGCGCACACCGGCTGGGCCACCGTGGTGGACCCCCGGGGGCGCGACGCCATGGAACGGTCCGTGATAGGGGCGATCGGGCCCGGGGGACAGTCCCGGATCGAGCCCGTGCGGTCTGCCGCCGCGGACGCCGACGCCGTACGGGACCTGGCCGACGGGCTGGTGCGGGACGGGCTCGCGGTGCCGTACGACGGCGCCCTCACCACCGTCGCGGCCGGTATGCGCCAGGTGCGCGCCGCCGCCGTGGCCGTGCTCGTGCTGGGCGGGACCGCGCTGCTGCTGCCCGCCCCGACGGAGATGCCCCGCCAGCTGGTCGCCCTGTGGTTCGCCCTGCCCCTCACCCTGTGTCTGAGCTGCCTGGTCATCGCCCGGGTCGAGACGCACCCGTACTCGCGCTGGGCCTCTCCGGCCGGGCAGCGGCTGCTCGGCGCGTGGCGGCGCGGGCCGGCCGCCGGCGGCGACGACCGCTCGTTCCTCACCTCCGTCGCGGTGCGCGGCATCCGCGCCATCGGCGAGCCGGAGCTGCGCGCGGCCTTCGCCCATCGCGACCAGCCCTGGCGGGAGTGAATCGGGGGCGCATAGGGGGCATTGGCTCCGACACCGGCCGGGCGGTGCTTGCGTTCACCCATGGCCGAACGAAATATCCCTTTTGTTGTCGCCGGGCCTTGGCTGCCGTGCCATCGCCGCCGCGCACCGAAGGGAAACGCGATGAGAGCTGCCGCCCTGTACACGGCCGCCGGGTCCTTGCTCCTGACCACCCTCGCCGCAGCTCCGGCGGGCGGCACGCCCGGCGCTCCGGCCGCCCCCGGCGCGGCGGCCGAGCTGCGCGGCACCGCCGTGGCCGCCGCGCGCGCCCGGGCGGCCGGTATCGACTTCCGCGCGTGCTCGGCCGAGCCGGACGCGCCGGCCGCCCTGCGGTGCGGCACCGTCGAGGTCCCGCTGGACTACGCGCACCCGTACGGCACCCAGATCGAGCTGACCGTCAGCCGGGTGCGGGCCACCCAGAAGGACCCGTACAACAGCAAGCGGAAGGTGCCCCGGCAGGGCGTCCTGGTCTACAACCCGGGCGGACCCGGCGCGTCGGGCATGCTCTTCCCGGCGGCCGGCGCGCTCCCGGAGTGGAAGCGGATCGCGGCCGCCTACGACCTCGTCGGGTACGCCCCGCGCGGGGTCGGCCGGTCGGCGCCGCTGTCCTGCGAGGAGCCCAAGCGCTTCGTCGAGGCGCCCACCGAGGCGCCGGCCCACCCCTCGGAGGCGTTCAAGAGGCGGCAGATCGCCCGGGCCAAGGCGTACGCGAGCGGGTGCGCCCGGCGGGCCGGCGGCAAGTTGCGGTACTACACCTCGCTGAACAACGCCCGGGATCTGGACGTCCTGCGCGCCGCGCTCGGCGAGGACCGGCTGACCTTCATGGGCGCGTCGTACGGCACCTACTTCGGGGCGGTGTACGCGACGCTGTTCCCCTCGCATGTGCGGCGGATGGTGCTGGACTCGGCGGTCGACCCGGACCCGGCGCAGATCTGGTACCGCGACAACCTCGACCAGTCGGCGGCCTTCGAGAGCCGCTGGGCGGACTTCCGCGAGTGGATCGCCCGGCACGACGACGTGTACCGGCTCGGTGACACCTCCGAGAAGGTGCGGCAGTCCTACGAGAAGGCGCGGGCCCGGCTGGCGGTCCGGCCGGCCGGCGGCAAGGTCGGGCCGGGGCAGCTGCAGAACGCGTTCCTGATGGCCGGGTACTACGACGACTTCTGGCCGGGCCGCGCCCAGGCACTGTCGGCGTATCTGAAGGGCGATGCCAAGCCGCTGGTCCGGCTGGCCGCGCCGAGTGCCCGGACGGCCGCCGAGGCGGAGAACGGCAACGCGGTCTACACGGCCGTGGAGTGCAACGACGCCCCGTGGCCGGCCGACTGGGCGGTGTGGGACCGCGACAACACGCGGCTCGCCCGGGTGGCGCCCTTCGAGACCTGGGACAACGTGTGGATGAACCTGCCGTGCGCGTACTGGCCCGCGCCCCGGCAGCGACCGCTCGACGTGCGCACGAGTCCCGGTGAGCTGGCGCCGGTGCTGATCCTGGCGGCCGAGCGGGACGCGGCCACGCCGTACCCGGGCGCGCTGGAGATGAACCGGCGGCTGGCCGACTCGGTGCTGGTCACCGAGCGGGACGCGGGCACGCACGGGATCGGCGGCGGCGCCAACAAGTGCGTGAACGCCTATCTGGACGCCTATCTGCTGGAGGGCCGTCTGCCGGTGCGGCGCGCGGCCTGCGCACCGCACCCGGAGCCGAAGCCCGCCCCGCCGGCCGGCCCCGCCGGCGGCCGGGCCCTCAAGGACCGGCTGAAGGGGAAGGCCGACCGGCGCTGACCGGCCCGCGCGGACCGGCCGGCGCCGGTCAGACGGCGCCGGTCAGGGGCCCTGCGATCAGGCGAGCCCGGCGACCAGGTCGCCGATGTCCTTGCGGCGCCCGGTGAAGAAGGGGACCTCCTCGCGGACGTGCCGGCGCGCCTCGGAGGCGCGCAGGTGGCGCATGAGGTCGACGATCCGGTACAGCTCGTCGGCCTCGAAGGCCAGCATCCACTCGTAGTCGCCCAGGGAGAACGAGGCGACCGTGTTGGCGCGCACGTCCGGATAGCCGCGGGCCATCTTGCCGTGGTCGGCGAGCATGCGGCGACGGTCCTCGTCGGGCAGCAGGTACCAGTCGTAGGAGCGCACGAAGGGGTAGACGCTCACGTAGTTGCGGGGCGTCTCGTCGGCGAGGAACGCCGGGATGTGCGCGCGGTTGAACTCGGCGGGGCGGTGCAGCGCCATGTTCGACCACACCGGATCCAGCGCGCGGCCCAGCCTGGTGCGGCGGAAGAGGTTGTACGCCTCCTGGAGCTGGTCGCTGGTCTCGGCGTGCCACCAGATCATGAGGTCGGCGTCGGCGCGCAGGCCGGAGACGTCGTACGTGCCGCGGATCGTCACGTCCTTCGCGGCGAGCTGGTCGAACAGCTCCTGGACCTCGTCGGCGTAGCCCGCGCGGTCCTCGGGCAGCACGTCCTTCAGCTTGAAGACGGACCACAGGGTGTAGCGGATGACCTCGTTGAGGTCCTTGGCCAGCTTGCCCTTGTTCGGGATCCGTCCGGCCGCGGTGGTGGGGGCGTCGTCACTCATGGTCCTTATTCTCCCGCTCCGCCGTGCAGACTTTGCACCGGGTTGGCCGTGAGGTCCCGGGTGGCGCTCGGGTCGCCCCCGATCCGGTCGACGGCCGCGTAGGCGCTGGCGATGCAGGCCGGGATGCCGACGCCGTCGTAGGGGGCGCCGCACACCGCGAGGCCCGGCAGCTCGGCGACGTGCTCGCGGACGCGGGCCACGCGCGCGTGGTGGCCGACGGGGTACTGGGGCAGGCCGTCGGTCCAGCGGGTGACACGGGTCTCCAGCGGGGTGGCGTCCAGGCCGGTGGCCTCGCGCAGGTCGTGCCGGGAGACGTCCACCAGGCCGGCGTCGTCGCGCTGGAGCACCTCCGTCTCCCCGTACCGGCCCACCGAGGTGCGCAGGACGACCACGTCCGGGTCCTCGCGCGCGATCCAGCCCCACTTCTGGGAGGCGAACGTGGACGCCTTGATGGTGCGGCCGTCGACCGGCGGCACCAGGAAGCCGCTGCTGCCGTCCGGGAGGGCGAGACCGTCGCGGCGGTAGGCGAGGGTGACCAGGGCCATGGAGGCGTACTCGACGGCGCGCAGCTCGGCGGCGGCGGCCGGGGACTCGGCGGCCAGCAGCGCGGCGGCGGCCGGGGCGGGTACGGCGACGATCACGGCATCCGCCCGCACCACGTGCTCCCCGGCGGCCACCCGCCACGTGCCGGACGCCTCCCGGCGCAGCTCCGTCACGGGCGTGCCGGTGCGGATCTCGCCGCCGCGGGCCCGCACCGACGCGGCGACCGCGAGGGGCAGCCGGCCGACGCCGCCCTCGATGCCCATGAACACCGGCCCGGTCTGACCGCTCGCGGCGGCCTTCTCCTGGATCTCGCGGACGGCCCGGGTGAGCGAGGTGTGCGTGCGGGCGGCCTGGAAGAGCTGCGGGACCGCCGAGCGCATCGAGATGCGGTAGGCGTCGCCGGCGTACACCCCGCCGAGGAGGGGCTCGATCATGCGGTCGACGACCTCGCGGCCGAGCCGCGCCGCCACGTACTCCCCCACCGCCACGTCGTCGCCGACCTCGGTGCGGGGCAGGTCGGCGTCGCGCTCGATGCGGGCCAGCCCCTCGTCGGACAGGACTCCGCTCAGCGCGGCGGCGGTGCCCGGGACGCCCATGACATGGCCCTTGGGCATGGGGCGCAGCGCGCCACGCGTCCAGATGGAGGCCGTCGCGGTGGCGGGCGGCGCGAGCCGGTCGGTGAGGCCCACCTCGCGCGCGAGGGCGACCGCCTCCGGGCGGCGGGCCAGCATCGACTCGGCGCCCAGGTCGACGCGCACCCCGGCGATCTCGCCGGGCAGCAGCTTGCCCCCGACCCGCTCCGCCGCCTCCAGCACGGTCACCCGCGCCCCGCGCTGCAAGGCCCGGTGCGCGGCCGCCAGCCCCGCGATCCCGGCGCCGACGACGACGACGTGCCCCGCACCCGCACCACCCGTTGCGCTCATGCCCCCACTCTCTCAAACCGCACTGACAGTCCCGGTCGGCCGGGTGTCCGTGCCGAGTCCGGTTCGTGACCGCTTCGGGACCGGCGGGCCCAAACGTCCCGGGCCGCCCCGGCGTCGAAGGAGCGTCAGTCGACCGTCACGGACATCAGCACCCCGGGGGTAACTGCCCGATGCGCACACCACGTTCCCCGCGGCCCGCCCACGCGCTGGCCGCGATCCTTCTCACCGCCGCCCTCGCCGTCGCCGGGTGCGGCGGCGCGGGCTCCTCCTCGAACGGCGGCGCCCGCGCCAGGACGGACGGCGCCACCGCCAGGCAGGCGAGCGGGTCCGGCGGCAGCGCGGCCGGCGGCAAGTCGGCCGGCGGCCGGACGGCCGACCGGACGCCCAGGCTCGCGCCCAGCGCCATCATCCGCACCGCCTCCCTGACCGTGCAGGTCAAGGATGTGCCCAAGGCCCTGGACCAGGCCCGCGGCGCCGCCGAGGACGCGGGCGGCTACGTCGGCCAGGAGACCACCGGCCGGGACGGTCAGGGCCACGAGCGCACCCGGCTCGTCCTGCGCGTGCCCACCGACAGGTACGACGAGGTCCTCGCCGGCCTCCAGGGCGCGGGCAAGCTCCTCGACCGCACCGCGCAGGCGGTGGACGTCACCGACCAGGTCGTGGACGTGGACAGCCGGGTCGCGTCCCAGCGGGCCAGCGTCGCCCGGGTGCGCGACCTGATGGACCGGGCGACCCGGCTCGCCGACGTGGTCACCCTGGAGGGGGAGTTGAGCAGCCGCGAGGCCGACCTGGAGGCGCTGCTCGCCCAGCAGGCGTCCCTGAAGGACCGCACGAGCCTGGCCACCATCACCCTGTCGCTGACGCAGACGCCGGTGCGCGAGGCCGCCGCGCACCACACCCCCGGCATCACCGACGCCCTGGCCGGCGGCTGGCACGCCTTCGTCACCATGCTGCGCTGGATCGCCCTGGCCCTCGGCGCGGTCCTGCCGTTCGCGGCGCTCGCGGCCGTGCTCGCGCTGCTGTGGCTGCGGGTGGTACGCCCCCGCCTGCCGCACCGCGCGGACCCGGAGCCCGCGATGACCGCCCTGGGCCCGCTCCCGGCGGCCGGCCCGGCGCCGAAGTCCCAGGGCCCGCGGCGGCCCGGCGGCGCGGACTGACACCGCCCGGGCCCGAAATGCCGTCACCCCGTAGCGTGTTCGCATGAGCATGAGTGAGAGGCGGGGCGGGACCGAGCGGCTGGTCGTGATCGGCGCGGACGCCGCGGGGATGTCCGCGGCGTCGCAGGCGCGCCGGCTGCGGGGGCCCGGGGAGCTGGAGATCGTGGCGTTCGAACGGGGCCATTTCACGTCGTTCTCGGCCTGCGGCATCCCCTACTGGGTGAGCGGCGACGTCCCCGAACGGGACGACCTGATCGCGCGCACGCCCGAGGAGCACCGGGCGCGCGGGATCGATCTGCGGCTGCGTACCGAGGTCACGGAGATCGACGTGGCCGGCCGGCGGGTACGCGCGCGTGCCGTCGATTCCGGCGCCGAGTCCTGGACGTCGTACGACAAGCTCGTGATCGCGACCGGCGCCCGGCCGATCCGCCCGGACCTGCCGGGCACGGACGCCGCCGGCGTGCACGGGGTGCAGACCCTGGACGACGGGCAGGCGCTGCTCGACACGCTGGCCCGCACGCGCGGCCGGCGGGCCGTGGTGGTCGGGGCCGGCTACATCGGCGTGGAGATGGCCGAGGCGCTCATCAAACGCGGCTACGAGGTGACGGTCGTCAACCGCGCCAAGGAGCCCATGTCCACGCTCGACCCGGACATGGGCCGGCTGGTGCACCGGGCGATGGCGGGCCTCGGAATCACCATGGTCGACGACGCCGAGGTCACCAAGGTGCTCACCGGGGAGGACGGCCGGGTCCGCGCGGTGGCCACCGAGGGTGCCGAGTATCCGGCGGACGTCGTCGTCCTGGGCATCGGCGTCCGCCCCGAGACGTCCCTCGCCGAGGCGGCGGGCCTCCCGCTCGGCGCCCACGGCGGGCTGCTCACCGACCGGGCGATGCGGGTGCTCGGCCACGAGGACATCTGGGCCGGCGGCGACTGCGTCGAGGTGCTGAACCTGGTCTCCGGGCAGGAGCAGCACGTCCCGCTCGGCACCCACGCCAACAAGCACGGCCAGGTCATCGGCACCAACGTCGGCGGCGGCTACGCCACCTTCCCGGGCGTGGTCGGTACGGCCGTCAGCAAGGTCTGCGACCTGGAGATCGCCCGCACCGGCCTGCGCGAGAAGGACGCCCGCCGGGTCGGCCTGCAGTTCGAGACGGTCGTCATCGAGTCGACCAGCCGCGCGGGCTACTACCCCGGTGCCTCCCCGATGACCGTGAAGATGCTCGCCGAGCGCCGCACCGGACGACTGCTCGGCGTGCAGATCGTCGGCCGGGAGGGCGCGGGCAAACGTGTCGACGTCGCCGCGGTGGCCCTCACGGCCGGACTGACGGTGGAGCAGATGACAGCCCTGGACCTGGGCTACGCCCCACCGTTCTCACCGGTGTGGGACCCGGTACTCGTGGCGGCACGGAAGGCGGCGGCGAAGGTACGGGCCGGCGCGTAGTCCCCTCAGGCCGTGCCGCTGATCCGGGGCAGCGACGTCACGCCCGCGGTGGATGACACCGCGGCCGGCTGCTCCCCCGCCGGCTTGGCGTGCGCGGCACTCGGCCGGGTCGAGCGCAACCGGTTGCTGACCGCCTCGTCCAGCGTCACCGGCCGCTGCATCTGGGCCGCGAGGCGGCCCGCCTCCTGGCCGAGTCGCGCCACGTCCTCCCAGGGGAGCCGTACGACGAGGGAGATCTCCGCCTCGCCGTCGGGCAGTGCGTGCATCGGAGGAATAACCCGTTCGTTCATCGCCTGATCCTCACGTCGGTTGACAGGAGATACGCACGTCCGCCGGGCGGTGTTCACCGATTCACGGCCCGCATCGGGGGCAGTACTTGTGTGTGGTCATCCCCGTTCATGACGTGAACCCGCTGCGCCGCACGCCCTGGGTGACGTACGCGCTGATCGCCGCGAACGTCCTGGTCTTCCTGTTCACGCCCGGCCTGGCCGGCTCCGTGGCCGGTGGCAGCGACCTGGCGCAGCTGTGCCATCTCCAGGCCTTCACGGACCACTACGCGCTCGTGCCCCGAGAGCTGATCCACCATCAGATGCCGCGACTGGTCCCGACCGGTGACGTGGGCCTGGGTCCGCACGGCGCGGGGTGCGTGGTGGCGCCGCCCGGCTATCACAAGTCGCCGCCGCTGTCGGTGTTCACGGCGATGTTCCTGCACGGCAGCTGGCTGCACCTGCTGGGCAACATGCTGTTCCTGCTGATCTTCGGCAACAACGTCGAGGACCGGATGGGCCACATCCGCTACTTCCTCTTCTACGTCGTCTGCGGCTACGCGGCCGGCTACGGCTTCGCGCTCCTCAACGCCACTTCCGGGGACCCTCTGATCGGCGCGTCCGGCGCGATCGCCGGCGTCCTGGGCGCCTATCTGGTGCTGTATCCGAGGGCCAGGGTCTGGGTGCTGGTGCCGTTCCTGATCTTCCTGCCGCTGCGGCTGCCCGCCTGGCTGGTGCTGGGCTTCTGGTTCGGCCTCCAGGCGGTGTACTCATCCGGCCACGGGGTCTCCGGCGCCGGAACGGTGGCCTACACGGCGCACGTGGCCGGCTTTGTCGCGGGCATGCTGCTGGCGCTGCCGCTGCGTCCGGGCACCCCGCCCCCGCCGGAACCGCGCCGCCTGCTGTTCGGCAGACAGGCCCGGCCCCGGCACACCTGGTAGGTCAGCGGGCGGTTCGCGTGTGGACGTACTCCGCGAGCCGGGTCAGCGCGTCCGGGTCGGTGGACGGCATCACGCCGTGGCCGAGGTTGAAGACATGGCCCTCCAGGCCCGCGGCGGCGTCCAGCACCTCGCGGGTCTTGGCCTCGACGACGTCCTGCCCGGCGAACAGGACCGTCGGGTCGAGGTTGCCCTGCAGCGCCTTGCCGGGGCCGACGCGGCGGGCGGCCTCGTCCAGCGGGACGCGCCAGTCGACGCCGACGACGTCCGCGCCGGCCTCGCCCATGAGTCGCAGCAGCTCACCGGTGCCGACGCCGAAGTGGATGCGCGGGACGCCGTACCCGGCGACGGCCTCGAAGACCTTGGCGGAGGCGGGCAGCACCGAGCGGCGGTAGTCGGCCGGGGCCAGCGCGCCGGCCCAGGAGTCGAAGAGCTGGACGGCCGAGGCCCCGGCCTCGATCTGCACCTTCAGGAAGGCGGTCGTGATGTCGGCGAGCCGGTCGAGCAGGTCGGCCCACAGCTCGGGGTCGCCGTACATGATCGCCTTGGCGTTCTCGTACGTGCGCGAGGGGCCGCCCTCGACGAGGTAGCTCGCGAGGGTGAAAGGCGCGCCGGCGAAACCGATGAGCGGGGTCGCGCCGAGCTCGCGGGTGAGCAGGCCGATCGCCTCGGTGACGTACCAGACGTCCTCGGGGGTCAGGTCGCGGAGCTGGGCGAGGTCCGCACGGGTGCGGATCGGGTGGGCGACGACGGGGCCGACCCCCGGCTTGATGTCGAGGTCGACGCCGATGGCCTTGAGCGGGACGACGATGTCACTGAAGTAGATCGCCGCGTCGACACCGTGCCGGCGGACCGGCTGGAGGGTGATCTCCGTGATCAGGTCCGGGCGCGTGCACGACTCCAGCATCGGGACGCCCTCGCGCACCTTGCGGTACTCCGGCAGGGAGCGCCCGGCCTGCCGCATGAACCACACGGGCGTGTGGGGCACGGGTTCGCGCCTGCACGCCTTCAGGAAGGCACTGTCGTACGTCGCTGTCGGCTGCTGGCCCGTGGGGCTTGCGTTGGCACTCACGACGGCAAGTCTCGCACGGCCCGGAAACGGGCATGGCCGCGCCCTTGGCGGTCCATAGGGGTGTCTCTCCCTGCGTCGGGGCCCCGTTCCCCTTACTCTTCCCCGCATGGCTGCGGCTCAGGGACGACTGTCGGACGGCGCTGACGGGATGGACGACGCGAAGGAGACCGGGGAGGCGGAGGGGCATGCGGGCACCGGGGCGCCACCGGCCTTCCGGGCCGCGGTCGACGCGCTCAGGACCGCGCGGCTCAGGCCGCAGGTCGAGGTGGAGCCGACGCCCGCCCCGCAGCGGCTGGCCCCGTTCTCGTACGCGCTGGAGGCCGCGGTCGTCGACGGCGACCAGGACCTGGCCGACGGCCGGCTGGTGCTGCTGCACGACCCGGCCGGGCACGACGCCTGGCGCGGCACGTTCCGGCTGGTGACGCTGGTGCGCGCGGAGCTGGAGCCGGAGATGGCGGCCGATCCGCTGCTGCCCGAGGTGTGCTGGTCGTGGCTGACCGGCGCGCTCCAGGCGCGCGGACTCGCCTACGGTGAGCCGAGCGGCACGGTCACGCGCGCGAGTTCGCACTATTTCGGCGGGCTGTCCGAGCGTCCCGCCGCCTCGCAGATCGAGATCCGGGCCTCCTGGACGCCCCGGGAGGGTCTGGGCGGCGCCCCGGACACCGCCGCCCACCTCGCCTCCTGGTGCGATCTGCTGGCGCAGGTCGCGGGCCTGCCGCCGGCCGGTCCGGGCGACGCCTCGGTGGTGACCCTGCCGCAGCGCAGGGGCCCGCAGTCCCGCTGAGTCACCCCTCGCCCATCCGTCCGCCCCCCGCCCGCGCCCGCGTCCACCCGCGTCCCGGAGACTCACCCGCCGTTGACCATCTCTTTGTCGATACGGCCACTTTCTGACCTGGAATCGCCTCGACCCGAACCGACTCGACCTTCGGATGATCGATCGAGTGTCCGAATTGCGCGGAATGTTCTCACTAGATCGTGATCATTCTCTAAAGGCGGACGGGTTTGCTGCCGAAGACGACTGTGACCTTGAAAGCACGGTTCGTCCCGGCTTCCTCCCCACAAGCCGGCCCCGTCCCCCACCCAGGAGGCCTGGTGTCCGTTCTCCTAGAGCAACCCGCAAGCCTGGTCGCCTACCGCCCGAACAAGCCCACCGCCATGGTGGTCGTGGCCGACCCGCGCGTGCGTTCCACCGTCACCCGACACCTGTGGGCGCTGGGTGTGCGCGATGTCATCGAGGCCTCGTCCGTCGCGGAGGCTCGTCCCCGCATCGGCAACCCCCGCGACATCTGCGTCGCCGACGTCCATCTGCCCGACGGCTCGGGCCTGACCCTGCTCTCCGAGACCCGCGCGGCGGGCTGGCCCAACGGGCTGGCGCTCTCCGCCGCCGACGACATCGGCGCCGTGCGCAACGCCCTGGCCGGCGGAGTGAAGGGCTACGTCGTCACCGGCACCCGCACCAACATCGGGCTCCCCACCCGACCGGGCGCCGCCCCCATCGGTTCCGCCGCCGCCCGTATGCACCGCCGCCCCCCGGGTTCCCCGAGCCACCCGGGTGGTTACCGCGAGCTGTCCGGCCGTGAGGTCGAGGTGCTGCGACTGGTCGCGGAGGGCCAGTCGAACAAGGCGATCGGCGTCTCGATGGGGCTGTCCGCACTGACCGTCAAGAGCCACCTCGCCCGCATCGCCCGCAAGCTGGGCACCGGCGACCGCGCCGGAATGGTGGCGGTGGCCCTGCGGACGGGGATCATCCACTGACCCACCCCCACACCACTTCCCCGGTTCACCCATGTGAACAGGGGGTTTCACCTGCCTGACCGGTTTACGACCCTCTGACGCCCGTCGACGGAACGTTCCGTCGACGGGTGCTGTCCACACACAGATACCCTTGACAGGTGACCGACGCCCAAGAGACCGCAGCAGACAGTTCCCTGCGCACCGCCGGAGGCACCCCTCCGGATGAGACCGGGTCTTCTGTGACGGAGGCGCCGGTTCCGTTGCTGGAGCCCCGCGAGGGCATTCCGCCGGTGATCGCGGACGAGGCCGCCCTCGCCGAGGTGATCGCCGCCTTCGCCGCCGGCTCCGGTCCCGTCGCCGTCGACGCCGAGCGCGCCTCCGGCTACCGCTACGGGCAGCGCGCCTACCTGGTGCAGCTGCGCCGCCAGGGCGCCGGCAGCGCGTTGATCGACCCCGTCGCCTGCCCCGACCTGTCGGGCCTGGGCGAGGCGCTGTCCGGCGTCGAGTGGGTGCTGCACGCGGCCACCCAGGACCTTCCCTGTCTGCGCGAGATAGGCATGGTGCCCAGCCGGCTGTTCGACACCGAGCTGGCCGGGCGGCTCGCCGGTTTCCCCCGGGTCGGCCTCGGCGCGATGGTCGAGGGCGTGCTCGGGTTCGTCCTGGAGAAGGGCCACTCCGCCGTCGACTGGTCGACCCGTCCGCTGCCCGAGCCCTGGCTGCGGTACGCGGCGCTGGACGTCGAACTGCTCGTCGACCTGCGCGACGCGCTGGAGAAGGAGCTGGACCGGCAGGGCAAGCTGGACTGGGCCCAGCAGGAGTTCGACGCGATCGCGGCCGCGCCGCCCGCCGAGCCGCGCAAGGACCCCTGGCGCCGTACGTCCGGGATGCACAAGGTGCGCAGGCGCCGTCAGCTCGCCGTCGTACGGGAGCTGTGGGAGACCCGGGACCGGATCGCCCAGCGGCGGGACGTGTCGCCGGGCAAGGTGCTCTCGGACGCGGCCATCGTCGAGGCCGCGCTCGCCCTGCCGGCCAACGTCCACGTGCTCACCGGGCTGAACGGCTTCGGGCACCGGGTCGGCCGGCGGCAGCTGGAGCAGTGGCAGGCCGCGGTCGACCGCGCCAAGGCGCTGCCCGAGGTGCGGCTGCCGCAGCCCGGGCAGCCGGTCGCCGGACCGCCGCCGCCCCGGGCCTGGGCCGACAAGGACCCCGCCGCCGCGGCCAGGCTGTCCGCCGCCCGGGCCGGGGTCTCCGCGCTGGCCGAGCAGCTGAACATGCCGCAGGAGAACCTGATCGCCCCGGACACGGTCCGGCGGGTCTGCTGGGAGCCGCCCAAGGCCGTCGACCCCGACTCCGTGGCGGCGGCCCTGGTCGGGCACGGTGCGCGCGCCTGGCAGGTGGAGCAGGTGACGCCGGTCCTGGTGGCGGCGCTGACGGCCAAGGGGGACCAGGTCCAGTAGGCCCGGCCCCCGGGGCGTCCCACCGGGGCGTTTCGGCTACTTCGTGGCTCCCCTCATGAAGCCGTTGTAGATGAAGCGCTGCAGGCAGAGGAAGACGATCAGGGTCGGGAGGATCACCAGGACCGCTCCCGCGGAGATGATCTCCCAGTGGGCTCCGTAGGGGCCGCGGAAACGGAACAGGGACGTCGAGATCACGCCAAGATCCTGGGAGGGCATGTAGAGGAAGGGGATGTAGAAGTCGTTGTAGACGGCTATCCCCTTCACGATGACCACCGTGGCGATCGCCGGTTTCAGCAGCGGGAGGATCACCCGCCAGTAGATCGTGACGGCGTTGGCGCCGTCGAGGCGGGCCGCCTCGTCCAGGGAGATCGGGATCGATCGTACGAACTGCAGGAAGATGTAGATCGAGACGATGTCCGTGCCCATGTAGAGCGCGATCGGCGCCCAGCGGGTGTCGAACAGGCCGAAGCTGTTGACGATCTGGAAGGTGGCCACCTGGGTGGTCACCCCGGGCACCAGAGCGGCCAGCAGGAACAGGGCCACCACCAGCTTCTTGAAGCGGAAGGTGAAGCGGTCGATCGCGTACGCCGTCATCGAGCCGATGAGAACGGTGCCGCCGACGGCGAAGACCACGATGAACAGGGTGTTCCCGAAGGCCCGGAGCATCCCGCCGTCCTGGAACGCGGTCACGTAGTTGTGGAAGTCGAACAGGTCCTTCGGGAGCGTGAGCGCCCCGCTGCCGTTCGCCATCTCGTCCGACGACTTCAGGGAGGTGAGCAGGACGACGCCGAGCGGCAGCAGGACGACGAGGGCCGCGACGACCAGGCTCAGGTGGACGAGCGTGCGGGCGACGGTCCGGCGTGTCATAC
The DNA here is from genome assembly GCF_042869815.1 of Streptomyces sp. NPDC006739. Classification (NCBI taxonomy): domain Bacteria; kingdom Bacillati; phylum Actinomycetota; class Actinomycetes; order Kitasatosporales; family Streptomycetaceae; genus Streptomyces; species Streptomyces sp. NPDC006739. The sequence continues at coordinate 50,298 of NZ_JBIAGM010000028.1, read as the reverse complement.
GAGGTCCACCCTCTCGTCGGGTACCAGGCGCCGTTGCAGCCAGGTCACCGCCAGCACGATCAGCAGCAGGACGACCGCGGCCGCCGAGGCGAGCCCCGTCTTGTCGTACTGGAAGGCCAGCTTCACGGTCTGGGTCACGAAGGTCTCGGTGCCGGTCGCGCCGCCGGTCATGATGTACGGCACCTCGAAGACGGAGAGGGAGCCGGAGACCGAGAGGATCACGGTGAGGGTCACCACCGGTTTGATGCCCGGCGCGATGATGTGACGGAACTGCTGCCAGCGGTTCGCGCCGTCCAGATCGGCCGCCTCGTACAGCTCGCCCGGGATCGACTGGATGGCGCCGAGGAAGAGCACGAAGTTCAGGCCCAGGTAGCGCCAGACGGAGACGCCGGCGAGGGAGATGTTCGCCGAGACGGGCGTGCCCAGCCAGGCGTGGTGCGTGTGCACGCCGAACAGCCGCAGCACGGTGTCGAGGGTGCCGCCGTCCTGGAAGAAGTAGAGGAAGACGAAGCCGATCGCCACCCCGTTGATCAGGGACGGGAAGAAGAGCACACCCTTGAAGAAGTTCTGGAAGCGGACCTTGAAGCTCAGGATCGTCGCGAAGTAGAGCGCGGCGACGATCTGCACGGCGGAGGCGGCCAGGTAGTAGCCGCTGACGAAGAAGACCTCGAAGAGGTCCGGCCGGGTGAAGATCTCGGTGTAGTTGTGGGCGCCCGTGTAGTGCAGTTCGGGGCTGACGCCGTCCCAGTCGGTGAAGCTGTAGGCGACCATGTTGGCGATCGGCGCGTAGGTGAAGGTGATCAGCAGGGCGAGCGGGACGAGCAGGAACAGCCAGGGCGTGAGGGTCCGCCGCACCCGCGCCCGGCGCGGGGCCGGGGCGGGGGCGGCCGGGGCGGTGGCCGTGCTGCTCGGGGGCGTCGCCCGGTGGGTGGTGTCCGTCATCAGGACCCCGCGGCCTTGGCTGCCCGGGTCCACTTCTGGCCGAGGTCGTTCAGGAAACCGTCGAGGCTGCCGCCGCGGGCGCCGCGCGCCAGGTCGACCAGCTTCTGCCGGTAGTCGGGGGCGTACAGGCCCACCTCGGACTGGGAGTCGATCAGCTTGACCTTGGCGCCGGCCGCGTCGTTCAGCTCGATCAGCTTCACGCCCGCGTCCTCGTAGGGCTTGAGGACGGTCGGCAGCGGCGCGTCCTTGAGCGGGGAGACCGCCAGGTTGTCCCGGTCGTAGCCGGACTTGTCGGTGAACCAGTCGATCCAGGCGCGGGCCGCCTCCTTGTGCGCGGAGTGGACGTTGACGGCCTGGTTGTAGTCGGGGCCGACGACGGCGCAGAACCTGCCGCCCACCTGCGCCGGGAAGGGCATGAAGCCGATGTCGTCGGGACTCACGCCGGCCTTCTTGGCCGCGTCCTGGAACTGGATGACCGCCCAGGTGCCGAGCCACTGCGTGGCGATCCTCCCCTTCGCCAACTGGGCCTTGGAGGCCTCCCAGTTGGTGGTCGTCGGGTCGTTCTCGGCGAGGTGCTGGTGCACGATGTCGTACAGCAGCGTGTCGCCCACCCGCAGGTCCGCGCCCGGGGCCCACGGGTCGCCGTCCGCGAGCCTGGTGGTGGCCTGGGTGTCGCAGTGCACGGAACCGTTGACGAACGTCCAGGAGGTCAGCGGCCACTGGGCGGCGAAGTTGGTGTAATAGGGCGTGGCGCCGGTCTTGTTCTTGATCGCCCGGAGGTCGGTGAGGAACTCGGCGGGGGTGGTGGGCCACCGGGTGACGCCGGCCTGCTTCCAGACCCGCTTGTTGTAGACGAAGCCGGGGGTCACACCGATCGGGCTCTGGCCGTACACCTTGCCGTCGACCGTGGTGAAGTCGGTGAAACGGTACTTCTTGGCCCGTTCGCTCTGGGTGCCGAGGGAGGCGAAGAACCTCGGGTAGTCGCTCTTCTTGATGACCGCGGGGATCAGCAGGACGTCCCCGTAGTTCTCGGTGTTCATGCGGATCTTTACTTCGGCCTCGTAGTCGGTGAGGGCCTGGAACTTCACCTTCACCTTGGGGTACGTCCTGTTGAACTCGGCCGCGTACTTCTTCATCGTGCCGTCCTGCACGAGGTCGGTCCGCTGGGTGAGGACCGTGATGGTCCCGCTCACCTTCGCGGGGTCGGCGGGCGCGTCGGCCTCCGCGCCCTTGGCCGAGCCTCCGGTACCGGTGCAGGCCGCGAGCAGCAGGGCGGTGGCTCCCAGGGCGGCGGCGAGGTTCGTACGGCGGTTCATGTGCATCGACTCCGTTCTCGGTACGGAAGTGCACGTGCGAGGTGGGTGACGAGGGGCTGACGGGATGGCTGATTCCGCACTCTGACAGCGCTTTCCTCAACCGGTAAAGTCCCAATCCCGCCAAGGATGTGGAAAGTACGCCCACCGCTGCCGTAGACCGGTTTAGGGAGTGCGCATGCCGGAGGTCACACCGCTCACCGAGGGCTGGACCCTGCTGCACGAGGGGAAGGCGCTGCCCGCCCGGGTGCCGGGGTGCGTGCACACCGATCTGCTCGCGGCCGGGGTGATCCCGGACCCCTTCCTGGGGCGCGCCGAGAGCGAGGTGGCGTGGGTCGGGCGGCGCGAGTGGACGTACGAGACGCGGCTGCGGGCGGGGTCGGCGCACGAGCGGACCGACCTCGTCTTCGAGGGTCTCGACACCGCCGCCGAGATCACCCTGGACGGCCGGCTCCTCGGCCGGGTGCGGAACATGCACCGCTCCTACCGCTTCGACGTCACGGGCCTCGCGGGGCGGCTGGCGGTGCGTTTCCGGTCCGCCTACGCGGAGGCCGAGGCGGTGCGCGAGCGGGTGGGCGAGCGGCCCGCCGCCTACGCCGAGCCCTACCAGTACATCCGCAAGATGGCCTGCTCCTTCGGCTGGGACTGGGGGCCCACGCTGGTGACGGCCGGAATCTGGCGGCCGGTGCGGCTTGAGCACTGGTCGACGGCCCGGATCGGCCGGGTGCGCCCGCTGGTGACCGTCGAGGACGGTCTGGGGGTCGTCGAGCTGCACGTCGAGGTCGAGCGCGGCCGGGCCGCGGCGCGGCTCGGCCTGGAGGCCCGGGTGGGCGGCCGGCGGGTGCGGGCCGAACTCGACGGGCCGGGCGCGGTGGTGCGCGTCGAGGTGCCGGACGCCGAGCTGTGGTGGCCGCGCGGATACGGTCGCCGGCCGCTGTACGACGTGGAGTTGACGCTCTCCGACGGCGAGGGGGCGCTCGACGTGTGGCGGCGCCGGGTGGGCTTTCGGACCGTGGAGCTGGACCGGCGGCCGGACGCCCACGGCACCGGGTTCACCCTGGTCGTCAACGGGGAGCGGCTGTTCGCGCGGGGGGTCAACTGGATCCCGGACGACGTGTTCCCCTCCCGCGTCACCCGCGACCGGTACCGGGAGCGGCTCGGCCAGGCGGCCGGCGCGGGCGTGGACCTGGTACGGGTCTGGGGCGGCGGGATCTACGAGAGCGAGGACTTCTACGACGTCTGCGACGAGCTGGGCCTGCTGGTCTGGCAGGACTTCCCGTTCGCCTGCGCCGCCTACCCCGAGGAACAGCCGCTGCGGGGCGAGGTGGAGGCCGAGGCGCGGGAGAACGTCGTACGGCTGATGCCGCACCCCTCGCTGGTGCTGTGGAACGGCAACAACGAGAACCTGTGGGGTTTCCGGGACTGGGACTGGGAGCGGCGGCTGGCCGGGGACTCCTGGGGCGAGGGCTACTACCTGGGCGTACTGCCGCGTGTGGTGGCCGAGGAGGACCCGACTCGGCCGTACACGGCGGGCAGCCCCTGGTCCGGCTCCTGGGACCACCATCCGAACGATCCCGCCCACGGCACGCACCACTCGTGGGAGGTGTGGAACCGGGAGGACTACGCCGACTACCGGCTGAACGTGCCGCGTTTCGTGGCCGAGTTCGGCTGGCAGGCGCCGCCCGCGTACGCCACGCTGCGGCGGGCGCTGCCCGGTGAGGACCTCGCGCCGGACTCCCCCGGCATGCTGCACCACCAGAAGGCGGACGACGGGAACGGGAAGCTGGAGCGCGGGCTGGCCCGTCATTTCGCCGTGCCCGAGGGCGACTTCGACCGGTGGCACTACCTCACCCAGGTCAACCAGGCGCGCGCCGTCGCCGCCGGGATCGAGCACTGGCGGTCCCGCTGGCCGGTGTGCGCGGGCACGGTCGTCTGGCAGCTCAACGACTGCTGGCCGGTGACCTCCTGGGCCGCGATCGACGGGGACGGGCGGGAGAAGCCGCTGTACCACGAGCTGAGGCGGCTGTACGCGGACCGGCTGGCGACCTTCCAGCGGCGCGGGGGAGCACTGGTGCTGGCGGCCGTCAACCAGTGCGCCGAGGCATGGACCGGGGTGCTGCGGCTGCGCCGGATGACCGTCGACGGGGAGGTGCTCGGGGAGGCGGGCCTGCCGCTGGCCGCCGGGCCCCGGTCGGTCGCGGACCTCGCGGTGCCGCGCGAGCTGCGGCCGCAGGGGCCGAAGGAGTTCCTGGTCGCGGACGCGGACGGGCTGCGGGCCCTGCACTTCGCGGCCGAGGACCGCGACATCCCGTACCCCCGGCCCGAGTTCGAGGTGGGCGTGGCGCCCGGCGGGGTGACGGTGACGGCCCGCACCCTCGTCAGGGACCTGCTGCTCCAGGCCGACCGGCTGGACCCGGCCGCGCGGGCCGACCGGGGGCTGGTCACGCTGCTTCCCGGCGAACGGGTCACGATCGGCGTGCGCGGCTGGAAGACTCCTGACCCGGCCGCCGCCCGGGCCGCCCTGTACTGCGTGGAGCCCACCCCATGACCGCACCCCGCGTCACCATCAAGGACGTCGCCGCGCGCGCCGGCGTCTCCAAGGGGGCCGTGTCGCTGGCCTTCAACCACAAGCCGGGGCTGTCCGAGGCGACCCGGGACCGGATCTTCGCGGCGGCCCGGGACCTGGGCTGGGCGCCCAGTCTCACCGCCCGGTCGCTGGCCGGGGCGCGGGTGGACGTGGTGGGCCTGGCGATCTGCCGGCCCGCCCACATGCTGGGCCTGGAGCCCTTCTACATGGAGTTCATCTCGGGCGTGGAGAGCGTCCTGACCGAGCACTCCTGCTCGCTGCTGCTCAGGCTCGTACGCAATCCGGAGGAGGAGGCCGGGCTGCTGGAGTCCTGGTGGAAGGGGCGGCACATCGGTGGGGCGATCCTGGTGGACTTCCGGGCGGACGACCCCCGGGTGGCGGCGGCCGAGCGGCTCCGGATACCCGTGGTGGCGGTCGGGCACCCCTCGCTGACCGGCGCTCTCACCTCCGTGTGGACCGACGACGCGACCGCCGTCACCGAGGCCGTCCGTTATCTGGCGGCGCTCGGGCACCGGCGGATCGCCCGGGTCGGCGGTGCCGCCGCGCTCGGGCACACGAACATCCGTACGGCGGCCTTCGACGAGGCCGCGCGGACGCTGGGGCTGGCCGGGGCGCTCCAGGTGGCGACCGACTACTCCGGCGAGGCGGGCGCCCGGGCGACGAGATCGCTGCTCACCGCGGCGCCCGCGGACCGGCCGACCGCGATCGTCTACGACAACGACATCATGGCGGTGGCCGGTCTCTCGGTGGCCGCCGAGATGGGCCTCAGGGTGCCCGCCGACGTGTCCCTGCTGGCCTGGGACGACTCCCAGCTGTGCCGGCTGACCCATCCGACCCTGTCGGCGATGAGCCACGACGTGCACGGATTCGGCGCGGACGCGGCCCGGACGCTGTTCGGGGTGATCATGGGAGAGGGGCCGGGCTCCCATCGGGTGCCGACGCCGGTGCTCACGCCACGGGCGTCGACGGCGCCTCCGGGGGTGTGACCTTCGCCGCTTGGAGCACCAGGGGTGGGCAGCTACATTACCCACAAGTAGCATGGGTTCTGAGCGCGCGCTCAGCGCATCGCAGCAGTGCCATCCCGCACCCTGGAGGAGAGCCATCGTGCCTCGTACCGTCAGGGACGTCGTGTTTGTCGACGGCGTCCGCACCCCGTTCGGCAAGGCGGGCCCGAAGGGCATCTACCACGAGACCCGTGCCGACGACCTCGTCGTGAAGGCGATCCGGGAGCTGCTGCGCCGCAACCCCGGCCTCGACCCGAAGAAGATCGACGAGGTCGCCATCGCCGCGACCACGCAGATCGGTGACCAGGGCCTGACCCTGGGCCGCACGGCCGGCATCCTCGCGGGGCTGCCGCAGTCGGTGCCCGGCTACTCCATCGACCGCATGTGCGCCGGCGCCCTGACCGCCGTGACCACCACCGCCGGTTCGATCGCGTTCGGCGCCTACGACGCCGTCATCGCCGGTGGCGTGGAGCACATGGGCCGCCACCCGATGGGCGAGGGCGTGGACCCGAACCCGCGCTTCGTCAGCGAGAAGCTGGTCGACGAGTCCGCCCTGTTCATGGGCATGACCGCGGAGAACCTGCACGACCGCTACCCGACGATCACCAAGCAGCGCGCGGACGAGTACGCGGTGCGCTCGCAGGAGAAGGCCGCCAAGGCGTATGCCAACGGCAAGATCCAGCAGGACCTGGTGCCGATCTCGGTGCGCCGCACCAGCCCGGAGGCCGGTGAGACGGGCTGGGGCCTGGTCACCGCCGACGAGCCGATGCGTCCGGGCACGACGCTGGAGAACCTCTCCGGCCTCAAGACCCCCTTCCGCGTGCACGGCCGGGTCACCGCCGGCAACGCGGCCGGTCTGAACGACGGCGCGACCGCCTCGATCATCGCGAGCGAGGACTTCGCCCGCGAGCACGGCCTGCCGGTCAAGATGCGCCTGGTCTCCTACGCCTTCGCGGGCGTGGAGCCGGAGGTCATGGGCTACGGCCCGATCCCGGCGACCGAGAAGGCCCTCGCCAAGGCGGGCCTGTCGATCGAGGACATCAACCTCTTCGAGATCAACGAGGCCTTCGCCGTCCAGGTGCTGGCCTTCCTGGAGCACTACGGCATCGCGGACGACGACGAGCGCGTCAACCAGTACGGCGGCGCCATCGCCTTCGGTCACCCGCTGGCCTCCTCCGGCGTCCGGCTGATGACGCAGCTGGCCCGCCAGTTCGAGGAGAAGCCCGAGGTCCGCTACGGCCTGACCACCATGTGCGTCGGCTTCGGCATGGGCGCCACGGTCATCTGGGAGAACCCGCACTTCGACGGAGGCGACAAGTGAGCACCACCGAACTCCTCAAGGGCGCGGCCGAGCTGTTCCCCGACGAGGTCGTGACGTCGGCGCACGTACGCCACCTCGACCTGCCCTTCGGCGCCGGTCGCTTCGCGCTCATCACGCTGGACAACGGCTTCGACCACACCAAGCCGACCACCTTCGGCCCGGGCTCGCTGGCGAACCTCAACACCGCCATCGACCAGGTCGAGAAGGAGGCCGCGGCCGGCGAGATCGTCGGTGTCGGCATCACGGGCAAGCCGTTCATCTTCGCGGTCGGTGCCGACCTCAAGGGCGTGGAGATCCTCAAGGATCACGACCACGCGCTCGCCATCGGCAAGGGCGGCCACGAGGTCTTCAAGCGCCTCGGCGGCCTCGCGGTCCCGACCTTCGCCTACTACAACGGCGCCGCGATGGGCGGTGGCGTCGAGGTCGGCCTGCACTGCAAGTACCGCACGGTGTCCGCGGCCCTGCCCGCCTTCTCGCTCCCCGAGGTGTTCCTCGGCCTGGTCCCCGGCTGGGGCGGCTGCACCCTGCTGCCGAACCTGATCGGCGCCGAGAAGGCCGTCTCGGTGATCATCGAGAACTCGCTCAACCAGAACAAGCAGCTCAAGGGCGCGCAGGTCTACGAACTCGGCATCGCCGACGCCCTGTTCGAGGGCGCGGACTTCCTGGAGCAGTCGCTGCTGTGGACGGCGGCCGTCCTCAAGGGCGAGATCGTCGTCGAGCGTCCGGCCGTCGACCGCGGTGAGGCCTGGGACCAGGCCGTCGCCAAGGGCCGCTTCATCGCGGACTCCAAGGTGCACGGCGCCGCTCCGGCCGCCTACCGCGCCCTGGACATCATCGAGGCCGCCAAGAACGGCGACCTCCAGCAGGGCTACGACGCCGAGGACCAGGCCCTCGCCGACCTGATCATGGGTGGCGAACTGCGCGCCGGCATCTACGCGTTCAACCTGGTGCAGAAGCGCGGCAAGCGTCCGGCGGGCGCGCCGGACAAGAACCTGGCGCGTCCGGTCACCAAGGTGGGCGTCGTCGGCGCCGGTCTGATGGCCTCCCAGCTCGCCCTGCTCTTCCTGCGCCGCCTGGAGGTGCCGGTCGTGCTGACCGACATCGACCAGGAGCGCGTCGACAAGGGCGTGGGCTACGTCCACGCCGAGATCGACAAGCTGCTCGGCAAGGGCCGCATCAACCAGGACAAGGCCAACCGCCTCAAGGCCCTGGTCACCGGTGTGCTGGACAAGGCCGAGGGCTTCTCCGACGCCGACTTCGTCATCGAGGCCGTGTTCGAGGAGATCGGCGTCAAGCAGCAGGTGTTCGCCGAGGTCGAGGCGGTCGCCCCGGCGCACGCGATCCTCGCCACGAACACCTCCTCGCTGTCCGTCTCCGAGATGGCGTCGAAGCTGAAGCACCCCGAGCGGGTCGTCGGCTTCCACTTCTTCAACCCGGTCGCGATCCTCCCCCTCCTGGAGATCGTGCGCGGCGAGCAGACCGACGACGCGTCGCTGGCCACCGCGTTCGCCGTGGCCAAGAAGCTGAAGAAGACCGCGGTCCTGGTCAAGGACGCCCCGGCGTTCGTCGTGAACCGCATCCTGACCCGCTTCATGGGCGAGATCCAGAACGTCATCGACGAGGGCACGCCGGTGGCGGTCGCGGAGCAGGCGGTGGAGCCGCTGGGCCTGCCGATGTCCCCGCTCGTCCTGCTGGAGCTGGTCGGACCCGCGATCGGCCTGCACGTCTCGGAGACCCTCAACCGGGCCTTCCCGGACCGCTTCACGGTCTCCCCGAACCTCGCGGCCGTCGTCAAGGCGGGCAAGCGCGGCTTCTACGTCTACGACAGCGGCAAGCCGGAGCTGGACCCCGAGGTCGCCGCGCTCCTGAAGCAGGGCGACAGCGTCCTGTCCGAGGAGCAGGTCCGCGAGCGCGTCCTGGACGCGGTGGCGCAGGAGATCGGGCTCATGCTCGACGAGGGCGTCGTCGCCGAGGCCCAGGACATCGACCTGTGCCTGATCACGGGTGCGGGCTGGCCCTTCCACCTGGGCGGCATCACGCCGTACCTGGACCGCGAGGGCGTCTCCGAGCGCGTGAACGGCAAGAAGTTCCTGGCTCCGGGCGTGGCGAGCGTCCCGGCGTAACGCGATCCGCTGGCTCGTACGGCGCCCGGCACACCACATGGTGTGCCGGGCGCCGGCGTGTCAGGTGCCGAGGGTCGGGCGGGCGTCCTCGACGTGGACCACCCGCAGTTCCCTGCCGTCCCGGTCGCGCCGGGACCGGCCGAGCATGCCGACGGCCAGGTGCGAGGGCTCCTCGGGGTCGTCGCCCGGCACGAAGGTGACGACGTCCGGGTGGTGCCCGGTCACCAGCCACCCCTCGCCGTTGCCGAGTTCGAGCACGCGGAAGTCACCGGCCGCGGTGGCCACCTGCACGGGGCCGAACTCCCTGAGGACGTCCACGGCCTGCGCGGCGAGGTCCGCCGCGGGCTGTTCGAGCACCACGCAGGTGCCGTGCTCGAACAGCACCCACGACTTGCCGGAACCGGTGAGGAAACGCCGCCAGGCGTCGATGAGTTTCTCGGTGTCCACGGTGGCCATCATGGCGCACTCGGGGCTTCGTGGTCACAGCCGCTTCGCGCTGCGGAACAGCCCGGCGTAGAAGCCGTTGCCGTCGATGCGGGAGACACCGCCCTTGTCGCCGATCGTGGGACCGTTCTGCTCCTTGCGGCTGGAGACGAACACCTTGTGGCCGTCGGTGTCCAGCCCCAGGTAGAGGGCGACGTGGTCGATGTGGTCGCCGGTGCGGTGGTCTGATGCCGGGGAACTTCAGGTTGTTGGAGGCGACCAGCAGCAGCTGCGGTTCGCCCGGCCAGGACAGCAGCGCGAAGGACAGCAGGCGCGTCTCGCCGTTGCGCAAGCGGACCATGCGCGGCGCGAGTCCGCCCTCGTCACCGAGGGCGGAGGTGTTCACCGAGGTCAGCGGCGCGGTCTCGCCGCGGGCCGCGACGAGTTCGCCGGCGCGGATCTCGACGACGGCGGTGCCCGTCCACTTCTGGTAGGTGCTGCCCAGCTTGTCGAGGACCGCGTCGCCGGAGAGCGGCCGGCCGGCGCTGCACAGCGCGGCGGACCGGGTGAGGTCGGTCACGGACTCGTCGACGGAGGCGCGCAGGGCGGTGGCGCCGTCCTCCGCGAAGTGCTGCTGCGAGGTCAGCACCGCCTTCGGCACACCGGCGTCGCCGGGTCGGCCCAGCACCAGCGCGGTGAGGCCGGCGAGCGACAGCAGGAGCACCGACAGGACCGCGATCGGCGGGCGGATGCCTCCGATGAGCGACATGCCGGCTCGGCGACGGGCTCGGTGCTGCCGCGCCGGGGGCGGTGACGCCAAGGGAGGGTCCTCTCACGGTCTTCGGGTGCTCGGGGCCGCCTGTGGCACAGGTGGACCCGCAGCACTGAGACAGGTAAGAGATTTACAAGGTTGCTTACTTACTTATGTGATCTGAACGACAGCGGCCCTGATGCGATCAGGACAGCTCGGTCAGCGGCCTCAGGGCGTCCTCGGCCGCGCCGCGGTGGGGCCTTCGGGCCTGTTCACCGGGATATCTTGATACGACCATGAGAGCCACCCGATCGCGCATCATGACGATCGCGACACTTCTGCTGGTCGCCGCCGGTCTCGCCGGTGGCCTGACCGCGCTGCTGCTCCACGCCACCCGCGACCGGGGCACGAGCACCGCGGCACCCCCCTCGGACCGAGGTGGCGGACAGGTCGACCTGGCGAGCGAAGTGGCGGACTACACCAGCCGGTTCGGCCCGGACCACGGCTACCGGCAGCCCGGTGACGCGGATCGCACGGCCATCGCCGAAGGCGTCGGCCTGCTCCTGGACGGCCGCCGCGCACAGGCCGAACGGCTGCTCTCCGGACGCGACTTCACGGTACGCACGATCCTCGACCGGGTGTCCGGGCACCGCTACGCCGAAGTGGCCGACCGCACCGACGCCTCCGACGCACCGCGCGGCTGGGGACGGGTCTACCTCGACCTGGAGCACCGTCCGCGCTGGTCGGTCCAGGTCCCGCACCCGGTCGCCGACCTGCACACCGAGCAGCTGGGCGTGCGTGTCCTGCGCGCCTCCCCGGGCGGGGTTCTGGTGATCGCGGGCGCCCATCGCAAAGCGGGGCAGGGGAATTCGGCGGACGTGGCGCACCGCCAGGACACCGTCTTCTACGCCATCTGCGCCGAGCTGGTCCGCCGCGGCCTGCCCGGGGTCCAGCTGCACGGCATGGCCGCCTCCGCCGCCCCGGGCTACGACGTGGTCGCCTCCACCGGCGCCGGGACGGCGGGCCGCCCGGACGGCGGTCTGCTGGCCGACGCCCTGGGCGCGCGCGGCTTCCGGGTGTGCCGGGCCTGGGTCCGCGACTGCCCGCTGGAGGGTCAGGAGAACATGGAGGGCCGGGCCGCCGAGGCCGCCCGTGTTCCGTTCCTGCACGTCGAGTTCGCCCCCGGGGTGCGGGCCGGCGGGCAGGCCGCCGAGCGCGCGGCCTCCGCCGTCGGCGCGGTCACCCGGCGCTGGGCGACGGCGCCTGTGACAACCTGAGGACATGGCGGACGACCGAGACACCCCGGACGGCACGGACCGGACCGCTCCCCTGCCGCTGCTCGTCGTGGACGGCGCGAACGTCGTCGGGTCGCGTCCGGACGGCTGGTGGCGGGACCGCCGGGGGGCCGCCGAGCGGCTACGGGACCGGCTGGCCGCCGAAGGGCTGCCGGGCCGGGCCGAGGCCATGGAGATCGTGCTGGTCGTGGAGGGCGCCGCCCGTGGGGTGGAGTCCGTGCCGGGGGTACGGGTGGAGTCGGCGCCCGGCAGCGGGGACGACCGGATCGTGGAACTGGTGGCTCACGACTTGGGCCGGCCGCGCCTGGTGGTCACGGCCGACCGCGAACTGCGACGCCGGGTGACCGGACTGGGCGCCGAGGTGACCGGCCCCCGGGCCGTCCTCGGCTGATCCGTCCGGAATCCGGCGGGCAGGGTTCGGGGCCGGTGCCGGCAGGCCGGGTACGTTACGGCGTGTTGCCCTTCGGGGAGGGGGCGGACCCGTCGGCGGCGGCCTCCTCCCGCCGGCCCAGTCGGCTGTGCGAGTGGCCGTAGAGGAAGTACACGGCGAAGCCGATCACCATCCAGATGGCGAACCGGAGCCAGGTCTCGGCCGGCAGGTTCACCATCAGCCACAGGGTGGCGAGCACGGAGACGACCGGCAGCACCGGCACGAACGGCGTGCGGAAGGAGCGGGGCAGGTCGGGCCGGGTACGGCGGAGGATGATCACGCCGAGGGCGACCACGACGAAGGCGAACAGCGTGCCGATGTTCACCAGGTCGGCCAGCGCGCTCAGGCTGGTGAAGCCGGCCAGGATCGCGATGACCACGCCCAGCAGGATGGTCGGCCGGTGCGGGGTCTTGAACCGGGGGTGGACGTGGGAGAAGAAGCGGGGCAGCAGTCCGTCCCGGCTCATCGCGAAGAAGACCCGCGTCTGGCCGAGCAGCAGGATCATGCAGACGGTGGTCAGACCCACGGCGGCGCCGAAGCTGATCACACCGGCGAACCAGGGGTGCCCGGTGGCCTTGAACGCGTCGGCGAGCGGGGCGTCCAGGGACAGCTTGGTGTAGTGCTCCATGCCGGTGACCACGATGGACACCGCCACGTACAGGGCGGTGCAGATGACGAGGGAGCCCAGGATGCCGCGCGGCATGTCCCGCTGCGGGTTCCTGGTCTCCTCGGCCGCGGTCGCCACGACGTCGAAGCCGATGAAGGCGAAGAAGACGACCGAGGCGGCGGTGAAGATGCCCAGCACACCGAAGTTGGACGGCGCCCAGCCGGCCATCAGCTGGAGCAGCGGCGCCTTGAGGTTGCCGCCGGCCTGCACCGGCTCGGACTTGGGGATGAACGGCGAGTAGTTGCCGGACTTGACGAAGAAGGCGCCCGCGACGATCACGATGAGCACGACGGCCACCTTGACGGCGACGACCACCTCGGTGACCCGCGCGGACAGCTTCATGCCGAGGACGAGGATGCCGGTGAGGACCAGGACCAGGGCCGCGGCGAGGATGTCGAAGCCGAAGCCGTGGGCTCCGTCCCGGCTGCCGAGGTAGGCGGGCAGGTGCCAGCCCGCGTTGTCCAGCAGCGAGCGGATGTAGCCCGCCCAGCCGACGGCCACCACCGCCGTGCCGAGCGCGAACTCCAGCACCAGGTCCCAGCCGATGATCCAGGCGGGCAGTTCACCGAGGGAGGCGTACGAGAACGTGTACGCGGATCCGGCCACCGGGAGGGTGGAGGCGAACTCCGCGTAGCACAGCGCGGCGAGGGCGCAGACGACGCCGGCCACGACGAAGGCCAGGGAGACCGCCGGGCCCGCGTTCTCCTTGGCCACCTTGCCGGTCAGGACGAAGATGCCGGTGCCGATGATGACGCCGACGCCGAAGACGGTCAGGTCGAGCGCGGACAGGGATTTCCTGAGCGCGTGCTCGGGCTCCTCGGTGTCGCGGATGGACTGCTCGACCTTCTTCGTCCGGAAGAGGGTGCTGCTCACGGGCGGACCTCCCACGCTCGGCGTCCTCGACATGATCGAGAGGGGGCGTGGTACGTATGCCCCGGCGCGGCCCGATTCACGCAGATGGGCCGGTTTCCCCACCCCCCGCGGCGGGGAAACCGGCCCGTCCGGACGGCTCGTGGGCCGGTCCGGCCGGTCCGGTCGCGGCGCTAGTGCTGCGACCGGAAAGGTTCACCGGCTCGCCAAACCTTTCCGGTCACAGCACTAGTCGCGGGCGGTTTCCACCGAGTCGACCTCGGCCGCCGCGCTGGTGTACCTGCCGTCCAGCCGGGAGACCAGGCCGGTGACCTGGCGGGCGATGGCGGGGGCGGTCAGCCCGATCTCGGTCATCACCTCGGCGCGGGAGGCGTGGTCGAGGAAGCGGGGCGGGATGCCGAAGTCGCGCAGCGGCACGTCGACGCCCGCGTCCCTGAGGGCCTGGGCGACGGCCGAGCCGACGCCGCCGACGCGGCTGTTGTCCTCGACGGTGACGACCACCCGGTGCCGCTCGGCGAGCGGTGCCATGGCCTCGTCGACCGGCTTGACCCAGCGCGGGTCGACGACGGTGGTGGAGATGCCCTGCTGGTCGAGGAGGGCGGCGATCTCCAGGCACATGGGGGCCAGGGCGCCCACGGAGACCAGGAGCACGTCCGGGCGGTCGGTGCCCGGCTCGCGCAGCACGTCCATGCCGCCGACGCGTCCGACGGCCGGTACGGCGGGGCCGACGGCGCCCTTGGAGAAGCGCACCACGGTCGGCGCGTCGTCCACCTCGACGGCCTCGCGCAGCTGGGCGCGGACCTGGTCGGCGTCGCGCGGGGCGGCCAGCCTGAGGCCCGGTACGACCTGGAGGATGGACATGTCCCACATGCCGTTGTGGGAGGCGCCGTCGGTGCCGGTGACGCCGGCCCGGTCCAGCACGAAGGTGACACCGCACTTGTGCAGGGCCACGTCCATCAGCACCTGGTCGAAGGCACGGTTGAGGAAGGTGGCGTAGACGGCGAAGACCGGGTGCACTCCGGCGTGCGCCAGGCCGGCCGCGGAGACGGCGCCGTGCTGCTCGGCGATGCCGACGTCGTAGATCCGGTCGGGGAAGGTGTCCGCGAACTTCTTCAGGCCGACGGGCTGCAGCATCGCCGCCGTGATGGCCACGATGTCCTCGCGCTCCTGGCCGAGGCGGACCATCTCGTCGCCGAAGACGGAGGTCCAGTCGGCGCCGGAGGCCTTGACGGGCAGGCCAGTGTCGGGGTGGATGGGGCCGATGCCGTGGAAGCGGTCCGCCTCGTCCTGGAGGGCGGGCTGGTAGCCGCGGCCCTTCTCGGTCAGGCAGTGCACGATCACCGGGCCACCGAACCGCTTGGCGCGGGCCAGCGCCGACTCCAGCGCCTCGATGTCGTGGCCGTCGATCGGGCCGACGTACTTGAGGCCGAGGTCCTCGAACATGCCCTGCGGGGCGATGAAGTCCTTCAGCCCCTTCTTGGCGCCGTGCAGGGTCTCGTACAGCGGCTTGCCGACGACCGGGGTGCGGTCGAGGATGTCCTTGGTCCGGGCGAGGAAGCGCTCGTAGCCGTCGGTGGTGCGCAGGGTCGCCAGGTGGTTGGCGAGGCCGCCGATGGTCGGGGCGTAGGAGCGCTCGTTGTCGTTGACGACGATGACGAGCGGGCGGTCCTTGGCCTCGGCGATGTTGTTCAGCGCCTCCCAGGCCATGCCGCCGGTCAGGGCGCCGTCACCGATCACGGCGACGACGTGGCTGTCCCGCCGCAGCAGTTCGTTGGCCTTGGCGATGCCGTCGGCCCAGCCCAGCACCGTGGAGGCGTGGCTGTTCTCGATGACGTCGTGCTCGGACTCGGCCTGCGAGGGGTAGCCGGACAGGCCGCCCTTCATCTTCAGCCGGGAGAAGTCCTGCCGGCCGGTGAGCAGTTTGTGCACGTAGGACTGGTGGCCCGTGTCCCACAGCACCTTGTCCCTCGGGGAGTCGAAGACACGGTGCAGGGCGATCGTCAGTTCCACGACACCGAGGTTGGGGCCGAGGTGGCCGCCGGTCTTGGAGACGGCGTCGACGAGGAAGCTCCGGATCTCCCCTGCCAGCTGGTCCAGCTCCTCCAGGCTGAGCCGGTCCAGATCGCGCGGTCCCGTGATGCGGGTCAGCAGCGGCACCCGTGCCTCCTTGCAGTAAAAGCTGATCGAGCTGTTGCCGGGCCAGTCGAGTCTAAGACAGGCCGGTGCCCGGTACCTCGAAGGCACCGGGCACCGGGCGTACCTGAGGGCTGCGGCGCTACGCGCGGCCCGCGGTCTTCTGCGTCTTGCGGGTCACCGCGTCGATGACCACGGTCGCCAGCAGCACGCCACCGGTGATCATGTACTGGACCGGCGAGGCGATGCCCTCCAGGGCGAGGCCGTACTGGATCGAGACGATCACCAGCACACCGAGGAGCGCGTTCCAGGTGCGGCCGCGGCCGCCGAAGAGGGACGTGCCACCGATCACGGCCGCCGCGATGGCGTTCATCAGCAGGTCACCGCCGCCCGCGCCCTGGTTGGCGGAGGCGATCTTGGAGGCGATGAACAGGCCGCCGACGGCCGCGAACGTACCGGAGATCGCGAAGACCGAGATCCGGATCATGTCGACGTTGATACCGGCACGCCGGGAGGCCTCGACGCTGCCGCCGAGGGCGAAGATCTTCCGGCCGAAGGGCGTGCGGCGCAGCACGAAGTCGGTGACGAGCAGCACACCGACGAAGATGACCACGGCCAGCGGCAGGCCCTTGTACTGGTTGAACATGATCGCCGCGGCGAACGCGACGACGGCCAGCAGCGCGGTGCGCAGGATGGTCTCGCTGAGCGGCTTCGAGGGCACCCCGGCGGCCTCGCGGCGCTTGTTGCCGAAGTAGGCGCTGAGGAAGTACAGCACCGTCACCGCGATGGCGAGCCCGTAGGCGGCGGCCACGTCGGAGAAGTAGTACGTCGTCAGCGAGGCGACCATGCCGTTGCTGTCGAGGTTGATCGTGCCGTTGTCGCCCAGGATCTTCAGCATGAAGCCGTTCCAGAACAGCAGACCGGCCAGGGTGACGGCGAACGCGGGCACGCCGATCTTCGCGAAGACCACGCCGTGGATGGCGCCGGCGACGGTGCCGGTGAGGATGGCCAGGACGAAGGCCACCCACTCGCTCATGCCGTGCGTGACGTTCAGCACGGCGAAGGTGGCGCCGGCGACGCCGGAGACGGAGCCGACCGACAGGTCGATCTCGCCGAGCAGCAGCACG
The DNA here is from genome assembly GCF_042869815.1 of Streptomyces sp. NPDC006739. Lineage (NCBI taxonomy): Bacteria > Bacillati > Actinomycetota > Actinomycetes > Kitasatosporales > Streptomycetaceae > Streptomyces > Streptomyces sp. NPDC006739. Next base: position 33,312 of record NZ_JBIAGM010000028.1, on the reverse strand, counting down.
AACACGATGCCGACGGCGATCATGCCCGTGCCCACCATGGCGATGGAGATGTCGGAGAGGTTGTTCGCCGTCAGGAAGTTGGAGTTCAGGCTCTGGAAGATGATCCAGATGATCGCCAGACCGATGACGACCGGGATGGAGCCCAGGTCACCGGCCTTCACCTTCCGCTTGAACTCGGTGACGTAGCCCGCGAAGCCCTGTTCGCGCACCAGCAGGCGGGGGTCGACCACGGTCGCCGCGCCGGCGGCCGCCTCGGGGTTCTCCACCACGCGGTCCTGCTCGGGCGTGGGAGTCTTCTCGATCTTGCTCACTTCTTGATCTCCCCGTTGCTGCGCGCCGCACGACGGGTCACGGCGTTGTCCGTGGCGCCGGTGATGGCGGAGATGATCTCTTCCTGCGAGGTCGACTTGACCTCGAAGACGCCGTTGTTGCGCCCCAGACGCAGTACCGCCACCTTGTCGGCGACGGCCTTCACGTCGGCCATGTTGTGGCTGATGAGGACCACGGCGTGACCACGTTCCCGCAGCCGCTCCACGAGGTCGAGGACCTGGGCGGTCTGCTCGACGCCCAGAGCGGCGGTGGGCTCGTCGAGGATGACCAGCTTGGGCTCGCCCAGCATGGAGCGGGCGATGGCCACGGTCTGACGCTGACCGCCGGAGAGCGAGGCGATCGGGATACGGACGCTGGGGATGCGGATCGACAGCGTGTTCAGCAGTTCGAGCGAGCGGCGCTCCATCTCGACCTCGTCGAGGACGCCGTACTTGCGGACCTCACGGCCCAGGTACAGGTTGCCGACGACATCGATGTTGTCGCACAGCGCCAGATCCTGGTACACCGTCGCGATGCCCAGGTGCTGGGCGTCGTGCGGCCTGTTGATCTGGACGGCCTTGCCTTCCCACTCGATGACGCCTTCATCGATGGGGTGCACGCCGGCGATCGTCTTGACCAGCGTGGACTTTCCGGCGCCGTTGTCGCCCACCAGGGCGACCACTTCACCGGCGTGGACCTCAAGCTCTACGTCGGTGAGCGCCTGAACGGCACCGAACCGCTTGGAGACCCCGCGCAACGCCAGCACGGGCGTAGCGGACACGTGAACCATCTCCTTCGCCGCCTGACCCGGCGGGAGGTTGTGCAGAAGAGTATGGGGGTCCGTCCGGCGCCCCGCGGCGAGCTTGCGGGGCTGTCTGATGCGCGGGGCGCCGGAGGAGATGTGGGGCGACTCGGTGCTACTTGAGACCGATCTTGTCGCAGTCCGCCTTGTACTGGGCCGTGCAGATGTCGCTGACCGTGTAGATGCCGTCCTTGATGACGGTGTCCTTGATGTTGTCCTTGGTCAGGGAGTAGACCGGGATGATCTTCGCCGGGATGCCCTTGTTGGTCGGGCTGTCGACCGTGCCGGTGGCGACGGAGCTGAGCGGCTTGCCCTGGGCGGCGTCGACGGCCATCTCGGCGACCGCGTTGGCCTCCGTCGGGTACGGCTTGTAGACGCTCATGTACTGGGTACCGGCGACGATGCGCTGGACACCGGTGAGCGCCGCGTCCTGGCCGGTGACCGGGACGTTGAGGCCCGCAGCCTTGAGGGCGGTGATGATACCGCCGGCCATGTCGTCGTTGGCGGAGTAGACGCCGACGATGTTCTGCTTGCCGACGGCCGAGATCGCGGCCTCCATGTTGGAGTTGGCGTTCACCGGGTTCCAGTCCTTGGTGTCGTAGGACTTGCCGATGTTCACCTTGCCGTTGAGGACGGAGAGGGCGCCCTGCTTGAACTGGGCGGCGTTCGGGTCGGTGATCGACCCGTTCATCATCACGATCTTGCCCGACTTGGCCTTGGAGCCGAGGGCGGTGAGCAGGGCCTGGCCCTGGGTCTTGCCGACGGTGGCGTTGTCGAAGGACGTGTAGCCGCTGATCGGGCCCTGCGCCAGGCGGTCGTAGGCGATGACCGGGATGCCGGCGTCGTGGGCCTTCTGCACGGAGTTCTTGATGGCGACGTAGTCCACCGCGTCCACGATCAGCACGTCGACCTTCTGCGTGATCATGGTCTCGACCTGCTGGTTCTGCACCGTCGCGTCCTGCTTGGCGTTGGCGTAGACGACCTCGCCCTTGCCGTTGGTCAGGTCCTTGACCTTCTTCTCGATCAAGGGCCGGTCGAACTTCTCGTACCGCGCGGTCGTGTTCTCCGGCAGGAGCAGACCGACCTTGATGTTGTCGCCCTTCTTCGGGGACGACGAGGCAGAACTCTTGTTGCCGGACTCCTTCGCGCTGCCACAGGCGGCGAGAGAGACGGCCATCGCACCCGCGGCAACGGCAAAGGCGGCACGACGCATACGCGTGTTCACTTCAGAAACCTCCCTGACGAGGCCGCGACGTTGCGGCCGAGGTGGCTGGAAGTCAACTCGGCCACACGTGCGACGTCAAGAAGTAAATCCTTAACGAGATGGCAACGGTGCCATCCGTTTTCTAAGTGAAGGCAGGGGCGGCCACCGGGAGTGCCCCGGCAATGGAGCCGTCCAAAAGGGTCGAATCGCCCATCTCACTGAGGGCGAGGGCGAGCGCGCCGAGCACCTCGGCACGGCCCCCGAGGGCCCCCGGCAGGACCGACAACCGGCGCGCCGCGCTGGGGATGGCGTACCGGCCGACGGACTCCCTGATGGGCCCGAGCACCAGTTCCCCGGCCTCGGCGAGGTCGCCGCCCAGCACCACCCTGCTCGGGTTCAGCAGGTTGCAGAGATTGGCCACTCCGCTGCCGATGTGGCGGCCGACGTCGGCGATCACCCGGCGGCAGCCCGGGTCGCCGTCCCTGGCCAGCCGTACGACGCCCTCCATCGTGAGGTCGGTGCCGTGGCTGGACTGGAGCAGCGGCAGGACGTAGCGCGCCGCCGCGAAGGTCTCCAGGCAGCCGCGGTTCCCGCAACGGCAGACCGGGCCGGCTTCGTCGAGTGTGATGTGTCCGATTTCTCCGGCCGTGCCGCCCGGGCCGCGGTAGATCTTGCCGTTGATCACCAGACCGGCGCCGACACCGCTGGCGACCTTGATGTAAGCAAGATCACGCACGCCCTTCCCGCTGCCCCAGACCAGCTCGCCCAGGGCGCCGAGGTTGGCGTCGTTGTCCACGTGCACGGGCACGCCGAGACGTCCGCGCAGCTCCTCGGCGGGCTTGGTGCCGGTCCAGCCGGGCAGGATGGCGGTCGACCCCAGGGTCCCCGACTCCACGTCGATGGGACCGGGCACGCCCAGGCCCACCCCGGCGATCTTCGACCGGTCGACGCCCGTTGCCGCGATCAGGCGGTTGACCAGCTCTTCCGCCCGGTCGAAGCCCTGGGTGGAGGAGGCGTCGACGTCCAGCGGCTCGGACTCCTCGGCGAGCACCTGGTGGGCGAGGTTCCCGATCGCCACGCGCAGGTGGGTGTGTCCGAAATCGACGCCGATCACAATGCCGGCGTCCCCGCTGAGCGAGACGCTGCGGGCCCTGCGCCCGCCCGCCGAGGTCGGTGTGACCTCGACGGTGCCGCCGTCCTTCAGTTCCCGCACGATGTTGGAGACCGTCGCGGCGGACAGCCCGGTCGTCCGCGCGATCTCCGCCTGCGTGAGCGACCCGGCCAGCCGCACCGCTCGTACGACTCGTTCCAGGTTGGCTCGGTGCAGCGACGACTGCGACCCCGGAGTCTCCATCGACCCATCCACTCCCGCCATCGGCCGGGCGGCCCCTGCGCCGCCCGTGGCCCAGGTCACATCCACGGAACCGGGCCACTTACAAGTTATGAACTCCAAGCTCTGCTGAACGGGTTACCGCAGTCAAGTCCTTGACGGAAATCGCTGTCACTTCGGTAGTACCGCCATGGACACCTCCGTGCCACCCGGGGGCCACCTCCGGCGGCTAGGGAACTGGAGTTCGAATTGCTAAGGCGAAGGGAGGAACGGCGGAGCGCCGGGGCGCCCCGCCCCTACTTCAGCGCCCCCGCCGTCAGCCCCGCGACCACCTGCCGCTGGAACACGACGTACGCCGCCAGCACCGGCAGCATCGCCATCACCAGGCCCGCGAACAGACCCGACCAGTCACCCTTGTAGCCCTGGCTGGCGGCCAGCTGGACCAGGCCCTGGGTGAGGACGCGCTTGTCGGGATCGGTGTTGAGCACGGTGGGGAGCATGTACTGGTTCCACTGGCCCAGGAAGTTGAAGATCCCCACGCTGATCAGGCCGGGCCTGGCCATCGGGAGCATGATCTGGAAGAAGGTCCGGGTGTGCGACGCGCCGTCCACGAAGGCCGCCTCCGCCACCGAGGTGGGCAGCGTCCGGAAGAACGCCGTCAGGAAGAAGACGGTGAACGGCAACGAGTACGCGATGTAGACCAGGATCAGTCCGTGGATCGTGTTCAGCAGCCCCATGTTGTTCACGACGTAGAACAGCGGGACCAGCGCCAGCATGATCGGGAAGCTCATGCCTCCGACGAACAGGTAGTAGATGAACCGGTTGCCCGGGAAGTCGAAGCGGGCCAGGACGTACGCCGCCATCGAGCCCAGCACGAGCGTGCCGATCAGTGAACCGCCCACCACCAGAACGGTGTTGAGGAAGTAGTCGCTCATGTTCGCGTCGGTCCAGGCCCGCGCCCAGTTGCCGAAGTGCAGTTTTCCCGGCAGCGACCAGGGCGAGCTGAAGATGGAGTTGTCGTCCTTGAAGGACGTCATCACCGCCCACACCAGCGGCATCACCACCATGATCGCCCAGATGACCAGGATGCCGTGGGAGAAGGCGTTGAGGACGCCCCCTTCCCTCTTCGGCCGGGCGGGCGCGGGCGCGGGTGCGCCGGCCTTCGCGACCGGGGCGCCGGACTCGGCCGGCCGGGGCCCGGGGGTCTGCGTCGTCTCCATCAGTCAGAACTCCAGCCGCTCGCGGCGGCCCAGCCGCATCACGACCGCGGCGAAGGCGAGCGTGACGACGAGGAGGGCGACGCCGATGGTGGTGGCGTAGGCGGCCTGACCGTCCCGGAACGCCTTCTGGTACACGTACAGGACCATGACGGTGGTCGAGTAGTCGGGCCCGCCCGGTCCGGTCGTCATGATCTGTACGACCGCGAACGACTCTGCGCCGAGCGCGAGGATCCCCATGTAGACCCAGCCGGACTGCACCGTGTCCCACAGCAGCGGCAGGGTGATCCGGAAGAAGGTGGCGGCGCGCCCGGCGCCGTCCAGCAGCGCCGCCTCGTACAGGTCCGCCGGGATCGACGCCATGCCCGCCGAGAACAGCACCACGAAGAAGCCGACCGTGGACCACACCAGCACCGCCATCACGCACCACAGTGCGAGACCCGGGTCGCCCAGCCACAACGGCTGGACATGGCCGAGACCGATTCCCCTGAGCAGTGAGTTGATCGCGCCGCTGTCCGGGTTGTACGCGAAGGCGAACAACAGCGAGACGATCGCGATGGACAGGACCTGGGGAAAGAAATACACGATCTTGTAGAAGGAGGAGCCCCGGACACCCGAGATCACGGGGCCGCCCCTTCTCCGCCGTCCGCCCACATTGATCATGAAGGCGAGGAAGAGCGCCAGACCGAGTGTCACCAGGGGCAGCACCAGGGCGAAGAGGAGGCTGTGCTGCAGCGACTTCCAGAAGATGTCGTCGTTGAACATCCTCCGGTAGTTGTCGAAGCCGACCATCTTGAATTCGGGGCTGAGGCCGGTCCAGTCCGTGAACGAGTAGTAGATGGACTGGATGAACGGCCACACCACGAAGAGCGCGTACAGTCCCAGGGGCAGCGCCAGAAACCCCACGATGAACCGGTACTTGCCGTGCTGCATCGCCACTCCGGTGCTGATGAGGATTCCGGTTACTGGTGCTTGTAGTGCTTGATCGTCGTGTCCTTGGCGGTCTCGTCGGCGTAACCCTGGATCTTCTTGACGGCCTCCGCCGGAGTGAGGCGGCCGGCCATCATCTCGCCGAGACCGCCCACCCCGATCTTCTCCTTCTGCAGCTGCACGTACCAGTCCTGCAGACGCGGATTCACCACGTTGGATCCGGCCTTCTGCAGCGCCGCCACGCCCGACTTCAGCCCCGGGGTGAGCGTGATGCCCGTGGTCCCGCCGTTGTACGCGGTCAGAGACTTCACCTTGGCGGTGAAGTTCTTCGAGGACGCCTCGGAGAGCATGATGCGCAGCTGCTCCATGCCGCCCGCCGCGTTCGCCGCCTTGGCCGGCACGATGAACGGCTCGCCGCCGGAGGCCCAGATGGTGCCGAACGGCATCTTGTCCGAGCCGTCGATGCCGGTGGGCGCGGAGACCGCGAGGTCGAAGTCGGCCGGGATGACGTTCGCCGACTCGTTCTCCACCCAGGAGCCGTTCGGGATGAACAGCGCCTTGCCCTTGGCCCAGGCGGTCTGCGACTGGATGTGGTCCAGGCCCGGGGTGCCCTGGAGGATGTAGCCCTTCTTGTACAGCTCGTAGTACGCCTCGAAGCAGGCCTTGACCGCCGGGTGCTTCCAGGCGTTCGGCTCCAGGTTGTCGATGGCGTCCAGCACCTCCCGGCCGCCGACCTTGCCGATCATCGGATAGAGCGAGAAGGGGAGGTAGTACGGGTACTTGCCCGCGTACGTCCAGCCCGCCATCCCCTTCTTCCTGGCCTTCTCGCACACCGCGAGCATCTGGTCCCAGGTCTCGGGGTACTGCTCGTCCAGCGAGTCCAGCGCCTTCTGGGAGTACCAGACGCCGTACACCGTGTACGCGTAGTACAGGATCCACACCGGGGCGCCGTCGAACTGGCCCATCTCCACGATGCCGGGACGCAGCGTGTCGCGGACCTTCTTCTTCGGGTCGTCGTAGGACGGCGCGTCCAGCAGCGGGGTGAGGTCCGCCAGCTGCTTCTTTCCGACGAGCACACCCATGTCCATCTGCTCGGCGCCGGAGTTGTCGATGAGGTCCGGCGGGTTGCCCTGGTTGAAGCGGGGCTGGAGGGTGGACTGGATCTTCTGGGTGGCGGAGAACTTCACCTTCGCCTTCGGGAAGTCCTTTTCGTAGATCTTGACCGCGTCCTGGGCGTACTCCTTGCCGAAGCCGCCGTCGAAGAGGACGAATTCCATCTGCGCGGTGTCGTTGACGGCGAGGGGGTTCTTCGCGGTCTTCTTGCCCGCCTTGTCCTTGGTCTGGCCGCCGCCACCACTGCTGGCACAGGCGGAGAGGAAGCCGGCGGACGGAAGCGAAATCAGGCCGAGCGCGGCGGACCGCTTGATCAGATCACGGCGGCCGACGCCCTCGCCACCGTGGTGCGCTGCGGAAGTGGATCCCATGCTCAAGTCCTCGCCTTCTCCAGGACTCAGGCGGTGAACCGGATCCTTGCCGGCACCGCGGTCGGGTAGTGCGGGTCGTGCAGGAAACGCCGACAGGTATAGTCCACTTCCGGTCGGCGGAGCAAGGCGGAACGCAAGGTTGACCACGGGCTTTTCCGAAGTGAGACCTCGCGGAAATATGGCCGTCCGGCAGATGCCGGACCGGAGAAATTCGCGACACAGGCCCCTGAATGCCACATCCAACGCCCTTGACATCAAGGGGCACTTGACCACTACTGGTTCCTGCGCAGCGAAGTTGACAACGTTGTCCAGCGCGCAGGGAAGGTACCCGTTTTGACGCAGCGGAGAACTCGGCTCGGATACGGTCCGGCGGTCGTCCTCACGGCCGCCTTCGTCATGGCGGTCGGCTCGCAGGGCGCGGCGGTCGCCCTGCCCGCCAGGGCACCGGCCGCCGACCGGGAGTTCGCATCCTCGTTCGAGCCGGGTGATCCGGCACCCGACTGGCTCAACACCGTGGACACGGGACCGGACGGCGACAAGCACTCCTCGGGCGTCGACGGCGGCTACAGCAGCGGCATCCCCGGCAATGTCACCGATCATGTGACCGACGTACGGGCGAGCGGGGAGAACACCGGCGCGGGCGAGGTGAAGGAGAACCTCGCCGACGGGGAGCCGGGCACCAAATGGCTGACGTTCCAGCCCACCGGATGGGTGGAGTTCGACCTGGACCGGCCGGTCCGGCTGGTGACCTACGCCCTCACCTCGGCCAACGACTTCGACGGCCGCGACCCGAGGGACTGGACCCTGCGGGGCTCCACGGACGGCAAGGACTGGAAGACCGTCGACACCCGTTCGGACGAATCCTTCTCGGCGCGGTTCCAGACCAAGTCCTACGACCTCGCCCAGCCGGCCGAGTACCAGTACTTCCGGCTGGAGGTCACGAGGAACAACGGCGCCCCGGACATCCTGCAGCTCGCCGACCTCCAGTTCTCGACCGGCGGCGGGGGCGGGCCTGTGCCGCAGGACATGCTCTCGCTGGTCGACCGGGGCCCGAGCGGCTCGCCGACCGCCAAGGCACGGGCCGGCTACACCGGGCTGCGGGCGCTGCGGTACGCGGGGCGCCACACGGCGAACGGCCGGGCGTACTCGTACAACAAGGTCTTCGACGTGAACGTGAAGGTCGGCCGGGACACCCGGTTGTCGTACCGGATCTTCCCCTCGATGGCCGACGGCGACCGCGACTACGACGCCACCCATGTCTCCGTCGACCTGGCCTTCACCGACGGCACCTATCTGAGCGGCCTGGGCGCCGTCGACCAGCACGGCTTCCCGCTCTCGCCGCGGGGACAGGGCGCGGCGAAGTCGCTGTACGTCAACCAGTGGAACGACGTGGAGTCGGCGATCGGCTCGGTCGCGGCCGGCAGGACGGTCGACCGGATCCTGGTGGCGTACGACTCCCCGGGCGGCCCGGCGAAGTTCCGGGGCTGGATCGACGACATCGCGCTCCGGCCGGCGCCACCCGAACGGCCGAGGGCGCACCTGTCGGACTACGCGCTGACCACCCGCGGCACCAACTCCAGCGGCAGTTTCTCGCGCGGCAACGACTTCCCGGCGACCGCGCTGCCGCACGGCTTCAACTTCTGGACGCCGGTGACCAACGCGTCCTCGCTGAGCTGGCTGTACGAGTACGCGCGGGCGAACAACGACGCCAACCTGCCGACGATCGAGGCGTTCAGCGCCAGCCACGAGCCGAGCCCCTGGATGGGTGACCGGCAGACCTTCCAGCTGATGCCGTCCGCCGCCGCCGGCACCCCCGACACCGGCCGGAAGGCGCGGGCGCTGGCCTTCCGGCACGAGAACGAGACGGCACGGCCGTACTACTACGGGGTGCGGTTCGAGAACGGGCTGCGGGCGGAGATGACGCCGACCGACCACGCGGCGGTACTGCGCTTCACCTATCCGGGCACGGACGCGAGCGTGCTCTTCGACAACGTCACCGAGCAGGCGGGCCTGACCCTCGACAAGGACGACGGGATCGTCACCGGCTTCTCGGACGTGAAGTCGGGCCTGTCCACGGGCGCCACCCGGCTCTTCGTCTACGGCGTCTTCGACAGACCGGTGACCGGCGGCGGCTCCAGCGGGGTCAAGGGCTATCTGCGCTTCGACGCGGGCGCCGCCCACACCGTCACCCTGCGCCTGGCCACCTCCCTCGTCAGCGTCGACCAGGCCAGGGACAACCTCGCGCAGGAGATCCCGGACGGCACCTCCTTCGGCACCGTCGAGGCGCGCGCCCAGCGGACCTGGGACCAGCTGCTCGGCAAGGTCGAGGTGGAGGGCGCGAGTGAGGACCAGCTGACCACGTTGTACTCCTCGATGTACCGGCTGTACCTGTATCCCAATTCCGGCTTCGAGAGGGTCGCCGGCCGGGACCGGTACGCCTCGCCCTTCTCCCCCATGCCGGGGCAGGACACCCCGACGCACACCGGAGCGAAGATCGTCGACGGCAGGGTGTACGTCAACAACGGCTTCTGGGACACCTACCGGACCACCTGGCCCGCCTACTCCCTCCTGACCCCCGCTCAGGCCGGCGAGATGGTGGACGGGTTCGTGCAGCAGTACAAGGACGGCGGCTGGACCTCGCGCTGGTCCTCCCCCGGTTACGCCGACCTGATGACCGGCACCTCCTCGGACGTGGCGTTCGCGGACGCCTACGTCAAGGGCGTCGGCTTCGACGCCAGGGCGGCGTACGAGGCGGCGCTGAAGAACGCCACCGTCGTCCCGCCGATGCCGGGCGTGGGCCGCAAGGGCATGACCACCTCGCCGTTCCTCGGCTACACCAGCACCGACACCGAGGAGGGCCTGTCCTGGGCGATGGAGGGCTACGTCAACGACTACGGCATCGCGAAGATGGGCCAGGCCCTCTACCGGAGGACCGGCGAGCGGCGCTACCAGGAGGAGTCGGAGTACTTCCTCAACCGCGCCCGGGACTACGTCGACCTCTTCGACCGCCGGGCGGGCTTCTTCCAGGGCCGGGACGCGCGGGGCGACTTCCGGCTCCACCCCTCGAAGTACGACCCGCGGGTGTGGGGCTACGACTACACGGAGACCAACGGCTGGGGTTACGCCTTCACCGTCCCGCAGGACAGCCGGGGCCTGGCCAACCTGTACGGCGGCCGCACGGGACTCGCCGACAAGCTCGACGAGTTCTTCGCCACCCCGGAGACCGCCTCCCCCGACCTCGTCGGCTCCTACGGCGGTGTCATCCACGAGATGACCGAGGCCCGGGACGTCCGGATGGGCATGTACGGCCACTCCAACCAGGTCGCCCACCACGTGATCTACATGTACGACGCGGCCGGTGAGCCCTGGAAGGCCCAGCGGTACGTCCGCGAGGTCCTCTCCCGGCTCTACACGGGCAGCGAGATCGGGCAGGGCTACCACGGGGACGAGGACAACGGCGAGCAGTCGGCCTGGTACCTGTTCTCCGCGCTCGGCTTATACCCGCTGGTCATGGGCAGCGGCGAGTACGCCATCGGCTCCCCGCTGTTCACCAAGGCGACCGTGCACCTGGAGAACGGCCGGGACCTGGTGATCAGCGCTCCGGGGAACAGCGCGACGAACGTCTACGTGCAGGGGGTGAGGGTCGACGGCCGCCCCTGGACGTCGACCTCGCTGCCCCACTCGCTGCTCGCCCAGGGCGGAACGCTGGAGTTCTCCATGGGCTCCAGGCCCTCGGCCTGGGGCTCGGGCAGGGACGCGGCCCCGGTCTCCGTCACCCAGGACGACAGGATCCCCACCCCCCGCGCGGACGTGCTGAAGGGGGACGGCGCCCTGTTCGACAACACCTCGGCGACGGACGCGACGGTGACCTCCGTGGACCTGCCGGTGGGCGGCGCCACCAGAGCCGTCCAGTACACGCTGACCTCGTCCACCGACCACACGAAGGTACCGGCCGGCTGGAGCCTCCAGGGCTCGGCGGACGGCACCACCTGGCAGACGCTGGACCACCGCACCGGCGAGTCGTTCACCTGGGACCGGCAGACCCGGGCGTTCAGCATCGCGACGCCGGGCTCGTACGCGAGGTACCGGCTGGTGTTCGACGGCGAGGCGACGCTGGCGGAGGTGGAACTGCTGGCCTGAGCGCACGCCCCTCGGCCGCCCGGCTCGCGGACCCGGCGGCAGCGCCACCGGGTCCGCCCCGGGCTGTTCAGCCGACCTGACAGGGCAGGGTCGTCGCGCTGTCACCGCCGTCGCCCTGGACGACGTACCCGAACGTCGTGCTCTGTCCGGGACTGAGGGAGCCGTTCCAGTCGACGTTGTGGACCATCACGTCCTGTCCGCCGTACGTCGCGTCGCCGCTCCACAGACTGGCCACCGACTGGCCGGCCGGCAGCGTCCAGTCGACCATCCAGCCGAGCATCGGCACGTCACCGCTGTTGGTGACGGTCACCTCGGACTGGTAGCCGCCGGGCCAGCTGCCGGTGGTCTTCCGGGTGGCCGTGCAGGTACCCGGCGGGGGCTGGGTGGGGTTGCCCGGGTCGTGGATGCCCGTCACCTCGCCGTTGCCGCCGTCGAAGACGACGTCCGAGCAGGAGTAGAAGGTCTCCGTGCTGTCGGAGCGCTGCCACACCATGTAGATGATGTGCCGCCCCGACTTGTTCGCCGGAAGCTTGCCGGTCCAGGAGTAGTTGGCCTCGACCGTGCCGGGACTGCCGTGCAGCGGCGGGTGGTCGACGGTGAGGAACGGCTGGTCCTCCATCTCGTCCCAGGTGAGCGGCTTCTTCGGGTCGTAGCCGTCCTTGGTGACGTAGACGTAGAACCAACCGGGGTGGGCCGCCCAGGCGTTGTAGGAGAAGTCGACGGTGGCGCCCGAGGTCAGGTGGGTCACCGGCCAGTCGTCACGGGCCGCGTCGAAGCCCGTGAAGTTGGGGTTGCCGCCGCTGCACAGGTGGCCGTCCGGCACGAAGCCGCGGGTGCGGCCGGCGCCGTCCGAGCGCAGCACCGAGAACCAGTTGTAGAACGGCGTGGTGCCGCCGGCCTGCTGGGCCGCCTTGCAGGCCGGGTTGACCGGCTTGATCTCACCGGTGCTGGTGAGCGCGTCCTGCCAGCACAGGAAGGTGCGGCTGCCGGGCTTCATGGGGGTGCCGTGCGCCTCGGCGCGGTGGCCCGTGGCGAGGATCAGGGCCAGGGCCGGGACGGTGGAGAGCAGAGCCACGAGCACGAGGAAGAGGGCGCTTCTGCGGGTGCGGCGCGGTAATCGCGGGGTAATTACGATTGTCGTAGACATGACATGCGAACCTCGGTCGTCGACGGTCGCGCGGAAGGGTGCGGGGCCTCGCACATGGAGGCCGCGGAGGGTGAGGCGGGAGCGGTTCCGCCGGGCGGGTTCCGGTCCACCCATGGGAGCGCTCCCACCTCACCGTCCTGTGAAGTTAGCGCCGAGCGCCGCAGATGTAAACGCCTGACACGGACGAGGAGTTCACCGACGGCGGGGCGGAGGGCGGAGGAGTGAGGGACGGAGGAGAGTTCACCGCCCCCGCGCCGAGGCCAGCAGCACGTCGACGTCCGCGCTGAACCCGGCCGTGTCCGTGAGGCCGAACGCCACGCGCTGGAGCAGATAGCCATGGAGCAGGCCCATCACCACTCGGGCGCCGTTCTCGGGGGCCACGGCGCCGGGGACGGCGCCCGCCCGCCGGCCCCGGTCGAGCGCTTCGGCGATGCTGCGGCGGACCGCCTCGAATCCCTCGACGGCCGGGACGCGTACGGCGTCGTTGCGCAGGAGTTCGGACCACGCCTGCACGGCACAGCGCAACAGCTCGTCCACCGGTACGGAACGGCCGGTGGCGTCGGTGACGGTGTCCACGCTGAGCGCTTCGAGCGAGGCGGCCACCAGTTCGGCCACGGACGGGGCCGCACTGTCCTCGGCCAGCCGCTCGACCGGCTTGAAGACCAGCCCGAACGCGTCCTCGGCGATGGCGAGGATGATCTCTTCCTTGCTCGCGAAGTAGCGGTAGGGCGCCCCGGCCGACACGCCCGCTTCCGCGGCGATGTCGGGCATGGACGTCTGATGGAACCCGTCGCGGGAGAAACAGCGGCGCGCCGCCGCGACGATCTCCGCGCGCCTGGCCTCGCGCCGCTCCGGTGAGATGCGTGGCACGTCCGCCTCCAAAACAGTGAATGATCATTCATCTTGACACTCGTCGTCTCGCGGGTCCACTCTAAAAGTGAAAGGTCATTCACGGAAATGCGGCCGTGCCGCCCGACCCGATCACAAGGAGCAAGCCTGTGGCCCCCCTCCACGTGGACATCGCGAGTTTTCGCTACGACACCACCCGTGCGCTCTTCGACGGCACCGTCGGCTTCGACGGCCTCGACGCCACCTTGCACACCGCGTCCACCATCCCGGAGATCTTCGCCGGTCTGACGGCCGGCCGGTTCGACGTCGCCGAGTTCGGTCTCACCTACTACCTGCGGGCACTGGACGCCGGTGCCGACCTCGTGGCGCTGCCGGTGTTCCCCAACCGGGTGTTCCGGCATTCCTGCGTGTTCGTGAACACGCGCAAGGGCATCCGGGGACCGGAGGATCTCGTCGGCCGCACGATCGGCGAGTTCGGCATGTACGGCCAGGACTCGGGCGTCTGGGCGAAGGGCATCCTGTCCGACGAGTACGGTTTCGCGCCGGAGAGGAACCGCTGGGTCCTCGGCGGTCTGGAAACGCCGTTGCCCGCCCCGTTCGAGTTCACCACGCATCCCCGCCCCGACGACGTCGAGATCACCTTCGCTCCCGCCGGGCGCACCCTGGCCGACATGCTCGACCGCGGTGAGATCGACGTCCTGTTCAGCGCCAACGCGCCGACGCCGTACCTCGCCGGATCACCGAACATCGCGCCCCTGTTCCCGGACCACCGGGCGCGCGAGCGGGACTGGTACCGCCGCACCGGCATCTTCCCGATGATGCACACCGTCGCCGCCCCCCGCGGCCTGCTCGCCTCCCGTCCTGGGCTGGCCCAGTGCCTCTACCAGGGCTTCTCACAGGCCAAGCGGGCCGCAGCGGAGTCCTACCGCGATATGCGACGGCTCTACCAGGTCACCACGATGGTGCCGTGGATGAACGACCTGTTCGAAGAGAACGAGAAGCTGTTCCCGCACGACTGGTGGCCCTACGGCCTCGACTCCAACCGCGCGGCTCTCGAGACCTACCTGCGCTATCACCGTGAACAGGGCCTGTCCGCGGTACCGCGCACGGTCGACGAGCTGTTCGTCGCGGAGCTGAGGGACACCTGAGGCGGGAGGGGCCGCGCGAGGCGGCGCCCCCGACGCTGTGCCCCTGGGGTGCCGGACATGTATCGATTCTGTCCCGGTGGCCTGGGGGAACCCTGTGCTCAGGCTGAGCCGTGCCCATGGACCCCGGGGTCCGTCCGGCGCCGACGAAGGGGCCGCACCCCCGTCCTGCGGGGATGCGGCCCTCGACTGCCGTGCGTTGCCGCTTGCCTGGCTTGCTCGCGGCTTGCCGCCTACTTGCGGATCAGGCTGCGCAGCACGTACTGCATGATGCCGCCGTTGCGGTAGTAGTCCGCCTCACCGGGAGTGTCGATGCGGACGACCGCGTCGAACTCGACGCCCGTGTCGGTGGTGACCTTGACCGTGCGCGGGGTGGTGCCGTTGTTCAGCTCCTCGACGCCGGTGAAGGAGAAGGTCTCCTCGCCGGTCAGGCCGAGGGACTGGGCGTTCGCACCCTCCGGGAACTGCAGCGGGAGCACGCCCATGCCGATGAGGTTCGAGCGGTGGATGCGCTCGTACGACTCGGCGATGACGGCCTTGACGCCGAGGAGGGCGGTGCCCTTGGCGGCCCAGTCGCGGGACGAGCCGGAGCCGTACTCCTTGCCCGCGAGGACGACCAGCGGGATGCCCTGCTCGATGTAGTTGCGCGAGGCGTCGTAGATGAACGACACCGGCGCGTCCGCCTGGGTGAAGTCGCGGGTGTAGCCGCCCTCGGTGCCCGGCGCGATCTGGTTGCGCAGACGGATGTTGGCGAACGTACCGCGGATCATGACCTCGTGGTTGCCTCGGCGCGAGCCGTAGCTGTTGAAGTCGCGGCGCTCCACACCGTGCTCGGTGAGGTACTTGCCGGCCGGGGTGTCGGCCTTGATGGCACCGGCGGGCGAGATGTGGTCCGTCGTCACCGAGTCGCCGAGCTTGGCCAGCACGCGGGCGCCGGAGATGTCGGTGACGGGCGCCGGCTCGTGGGCCATGCCCTCGAAGTACGGGGGCTTGCGGACGTACGTCGACTCCGGGTCCCACTCGAAGGTGTTGCCGGTCGGGATCGGCAGCGCCTGCCACTGGGCGTCGCCCGCGAAGACGTCGCTGTAGGACTTGGAGAACATGTCCTCGCCGATGGCGTTGGCGACGACGTCGTTGACCTCGGCCTCGGAGGGCCAGATGTCCTTCAGGAAGACCGGGTTGCCGTCCTGGTCGGTGCCCAGGGCGTCGCGGGTGATGTCCACCTTCATGGAGCCCGCGAGGGCGTAGGCGACGACCAGCGGCGGGGAGGCCAGGTAGTTCATCTTGACGTCGGGGTTGATACGGCCCTCGAAGTTCCGGTTGCCGGAGAGGACCGAGGTGACCGCGAGGTCGTGGTCGTTGACGGCCTTGGAGACCTCCTCCGGCAGCGGGCCGGAGTTGCCGATGCAGGTGGTGCAGCCGTAGCCGACGAGGTTGAAGCCGACCTTGTCGAGGTACGGGGTCAGGCCCGCCTTGTCGAAGTAGTCGGTGACGACCTTGGAGCCCGGGGCGAGGGTGGTCTTGACCCACGGCTTGCGGGTCAGGCCCTTCTCGACCGCCTTCTTGGCCACCAGGGCGGCGGCGACCATGACGTACGGGTTGGAGGTGTTGGTGCAGGAGGTGATGGCGGCCACCGTCACCGCGCCGTGGTCCAGCTCGTAGGTCGTGCCGTCGGGGGCGGTGACCTGGACCGGGTTGGACGGTACGGCGCCGGTGCCCTGGCCGTGCTGCGGGGCGCCCGCACCGTTCTCCTGGCTGCCGTAGGCCGGGGCGTCGGAGGCCGGGAAGGACTCGTCGCTCGCCTCGTCGACCGGGGAGGCCGCGGCGGCGGACGTCTGCGCGACGGGGGCCTCGACGTAGTTGAGGACGTCCTTGGCGAACTGCTGGGCGGCCTCGGCGAGGACGATGCGGTCCTGCGGGCGCTTCGGGCCGGCGATCGAGGGGACGACCGTCGAGAGGTCCAGTTCGAGCTTCTCGGAGAAGTCCGGCTCGGCCTTCGGGTCAAGCCAGAGGCCCTGCTCCTTGGCGTACGCCTCGACGAGCGCGACCTGCTGCTCGGAGCGGCCGGTGAGCTTGAGGTACCTCAGGGTCTCGTCGTCGATCGGGAAGATCGCGGCGGTGGAGCCGAACTCCGGCGACATGTTGCCGATGGTGGCGCGGTTGGCGAGGCTGGTGGCGGCCACGCCCTCGCCGTAGAACTCGACGAACTTGCCGACCACGCCGTGCTTGCGGAGCATCTCGGTGATGGTCAGCACCAGGTCGGTGGCGGTGGTGCCGGCGGGCAGCTCGCCGGTCAGCTTGAAGCCGACGACGCGCGGGATGAGCATGGAGACCGGCTGGCCGAGCATCGCGGCCTCGGCCTCGATGCCGCCGACGCCCCAGCCCAGCACGCCGAGGCCGTTGACCATGGTGGTGTGGGAGTCGGTGCCGACGAGGGTGTCGGGGTAGGCCTGGCCGCCTCGGACCATGACCGTACGCGCGAGGTGCTCGATGTTCACCTGGTGGACGATGCCGGTGCCGGGCGGGACGACCTTGAACTCGTCGAAGGCGGTCTGGCCCCAGCGCAGGAACTGGTAGCGCTCCTTGTTGCGGCCGTACTCCAGCTCGACGTTCTGCTTGAAGGCGTCGTGGGTGCCGAACTTGTCGGCGATGACGGAGTGGTCGATGACCAGCTCGGCCGGGGCCAGCGGATTGATCTTGGCCGGGTCGCCGCCCAGCTCCTTGACGGCCTCACGCATGGTCGCGAGGTCCACGACGCAGGGAACACCCGTGAAGTCCTGCATGATCACGCGGGCCGGCGTGAACTGGATCTCCTGGCTGGGCTGCGCCTGGGAGTCCCAGCCGCCGAGGGCGCGGATGTGGTCGGCGGTGATGTTCGCGCCGTCCTCCGTGCGGAGCAGGTTCTCCAGCAGGACCTTGAGGCTGTAGGGCAGGCGAGCCGAGCCCTCCACCTTGTCCAGCCGGAAGATCTCGTACGACTCGTCGCCCACCTGCAGCGTGCTGCGGGCGTCGAAGCTGTTCGCCGACACGACAGTCTCCTTCATTGATGTGCGCGTACCACCGTCAATCCTGCCGCCACGCCAGGTTGGCCGATCCGGTAAGGTCAGGCTAAGTTAGGCAAGCCTTACTAGAGTGGCGGCTACGGTGCGCCTCGGCAGATATCTCGATGTCGAGATAACTCTAATACACCGGGGCTCGATGGTCATGCCCGGCCCGGTCCCGTCCCGCCGATATTCAGTGGCATGGCCCACACTCCCGCCCACCGGCCCGCGCGACCGCGACGGGCCAGGGCGGATTGACAGTCCATCACCCGAACGGACCCCCTTGACGGGCGCCATCTCATATCTGAGATAGCCTCAGCCCCATGGCAGACGATTACCTCGTACGCATCGGCAAGCTCATCCGTGACGCCCGGCAACACCGAGGCTGGACACAGGCGCAACTCGCGGAGGCTCTGGGCACCAGCCAGAGCGCGGTGAACCGCATCGAGCGCGGCAACCAGAACATCAGCCTTGAGATGATCGCCCGAATCGGTGAAGCCCTCGACAGCGAGATCGTGTCGCTCGGCTACGCGGGCCCGATGCATCTGCGGGTGGTCGGCGGCCGCCGGCTGTCCGGCGCCATCGACGTGAAGACCAGCAAGAACGCCTGCGTGGCCCTGCTCTGCGGCTCCCTGCTGAACAAGGGGCGCACGGTGCTGCGCCGGGTGGCCCGGATCGAGGAGGTGTACCGCCTTCTGGAGGTGCTCAACTCCATCGGGGTGCGCAGCCGCTGGATCAACGACGGCGTCGACCTGGAGCTGGTGCCGCCGGCCGCGCTGGACATCGCGGCGATCGACGCCGACGCGGCCGTACGGACGCGGTCCATCATCATGTTCCTGGGCCCGCTGCTGCACCGTATGGACCACTTCAAGCTGCCCTACGCCGGCGGCTGCGACCTGGGGACCCGGACCATCGAGCCGCACATGATCGCGCTGCGCAGGTTCGGGCTGGACATCGCCGCGACCGAGGGCCAGTACCACGCGGTGGTGGACCGCTCGGTGCGCCCCGACCGGCCGATCGTACTGACCGAGCGCGGGGACACGGTCACCGAGAACGCGCTGCTGGCCGCCGCCCGGCACGACGGCGTCACCGTCATCCGCAACGCCTCCTCCAACTACATGGTCCAGGACCTGTGCTTCTTCCTGGAGGCGCTCGGTGTCGAGGTGGAGGGCATCGGCACCACCACCCTCACCGTGCACGGCGTCCCCGACATCGACGTCGACGTGGACTACTCCCCCTCCGAGGACCCGGTCGAGGCGATGAGCCTGCTGGCCGCCGCCGTGGTCACCGAGTCGGAGCTGACGGTGCGCCGGGTGCCGATCGAGTTCCTGGAGATCGAGCTGGCGGTCCTGGAGGAGATGGGCCTCGACCACGACCGCGGCGCGGAGTACGTCGCCGACAACGGCCGTACGCGCCTGGTGGACCTCACCGTCCGACCCTCCAAGCTGGAGGCGCCGATCGACAAGATCCACCCGATGCCCTTCCCCGGCCTGAACATCGACAACGTCCCCTTCTTCGCCGCCATCGCGGCGGTCGCGCAGGGCCAGACCCTGATCCACGACTGGGTCTACGACAACCGCGCGATCTACCTGACGGACCTCAACCGCCTCGGCGGCCGTCTCCAACTCCTCGACCCGCACCGCGTCCTGGTCGAGGGCCCGACCCGCTGGCGCGCCGCCGAGATGATGTGCCCGCCCGCCCTGCGCCCCGCCGTGGTCGTCCTGCTGGCGATGATGGCGGCCGAGGGCACGTCGGTGCTGCGCAACGTGTACGTCATCAACCGGGGGTACGAGGACCTCGCGGAACGGCTGAACTCCATCGGGGCACAGATCGAGATCTTCCGGGACATCTGAACGGCGAGGTTTCGTGCCCCTTGGAGGCAAGGGGCACTACACCTCAATATGCCAGCTGACCTGCGGATACTTACCTTCACGACCCTCCACTGATCACTGTTGTTTTTCAGCACCTTGCGCAACGCACGTGCAAGATGATCTTGAATGTTTGACGATACGTCAGGGATTCCTGAGCAACCGTCAGCCTTCACGGAGCGTTGTCGCCGAAGCGGCCTCCTCGGCTCGTTGGTCGCTCGCGACTTCGGCAGGCTGTGCCAGCTCGTGCGTACAGTCAGCGGCTTACGGCAGAGCGACATGGCCGAACTCTCCGGGCTGAGCCAGGCCTTCCTGTCCATGCTGGAGTCAGGCGCGCGACGACTGACGAACATCGACAAGGTCGTCGAACTGCTCACGGGACTCAACACTCCGGCGGAGTTCACCGGCCCCATGCTCCGAACGCCGAATGGTGCGGGTAATGAGTCCGACGAGTGGCCTGACGTGCGTGCGTAAGCGAGTAGTGGAAGGCCCGTCCCACGTGCGGTGCTCCGCAGTACGGCCAAGTCAGGCGCGCCGCGCCGGCACTCTTGCGCTGACCTCTGCTTCCGGGGATGCGCTCAGACCAAGTCCACTTGATCGATGACATGCCAGCGATAGGCCCGGTCTTCACGGCGCATCTCGACAAGATGTAGGTGGTCGACCGGCACGCTGACACTGTCGATGTCGCGGAGCGGGCGGATCGCCTCCCGGACGATGCTGGCGTCCGTCGGGCGGTTGCAGTACGCGATGCCGATATGCGGCCTCAGTGCCGCGGTCGGCTTCCTGAAAGGAAGTTGGCATTGCGCGCCTGCGGCGGACAACTGGGAATGCAGGTCAAGCACCGGAGTCCACGGGGCAACGCTGTAGCGGACCGCGCCGCGGGACGCGGTCATGGGAACGGCCTGGAGCCGGAACCGGCCCGTCGGCATCGCGGCGGTGGTGGCGAGGAGCGTGTCCAGTTGCTCCAGCGAGACTTCTTCGATGGTGCCGATCCGGCCAAGGGTCAGATGCAGGCCATCGGCGTCGATGGAGTCGAAGTTCAGGTTCCGGATCTTGTTCTGGCAGTGTCGAGCATGCTCGGCGAGCGCCGAACCGGCAGGAAATACGAGCATCCAGTAATAGGCGCGCGTCGACGGAGTCCACCCACGCCGGTCCCAGTGGTTGCTCATCTCATCCACTCGGTCGAAGGCCGCCCAGTCGTGTGCCGCGATGGCCTTGGGGTCAGCCACGTCCGGCGGCGGGGCGGGAGGAAACGCGCTGGTGTCGTGACTGAGCAGCACCCGGTGCCCTTCTCTTACTGCTATCGCTCGAGAGTGCCATCTTGGCAGAGTTGGTCACCGCTTGGGTCAAGGGAGCGTTGTGCCAGCGTCGTAGCGACTCGGCGTAGTCCCTCACCGCCGGCACCTGATGCCAGGCTGCCGCAGTGGCGTGAAGTTCACCGGCGCGCTGGATGACCGATCGTATCGGCGGACCGCCCCCGGCTTCGAGGACCTCCAGGCCAAGCATCATGGCGTGGTCCACGTCCGGCTGAGGGCCGGCGAGGAGTGCAGTGGCCACGTCCAGGCGAACCAAGGCCCGGCTCCAGGCGGAATCGGACTGCTCGACGAGTTCGTCGACCTGCTCCGCGTACTGGATGACTTCCCGGGTGTTGCCGAGGGCGACATGCGCGGTTGCGGCGTTCGCCAAGGTGCGGGCGATGCTGTACGGGGAGAAGGCTATGCACGGTGTCAGACCGTCGGGAAGCCGGTGGTCATTGCTGAGGTCTTCGGCTTCTGCGATGGCCCGCTGTGCACCGAAAGCGTCGCCAAGCTTGCCAAGAGCGCGTGCTCGGCCGTTGGCCAGTAGCCGGATCGCCTGCGCGTTGCCCCGATCGATGGCCAGGCCGGCATCGGCCCACTCGAGTGCCTGGTGGTATCGCCCCGCGTAGTAGGCGCCCAGAGACCTGGTGCCGAAGATCCACATCATCAGCTCCGAGTCGTCGATCTCTCGAGCGAGCTGAAGGGCTTCGGTGCTGTACGCGTCGGCGTGGGCCTCATGACCTGCGTTGACCGCCATGTAGCTGAGCAGTCCGGAGGCTTGGGCGGCCAGGCGGAACAGTTCGGCGCGCTGCCGAGGTGGCTGGCGCCCTTCCAGCAGTGTCTGGATGAAGTTTCGCAACTCGGCGGTCTTGGGGCCGAGCTTGTGCGGCCCGTCAGCCTCGTACCGGTCCACTATGGCACTCACCTGTTGGGCCAGCACGCTCAAAGTGGCGGGCTCGGTGTTGGACGAGATGGTGCTGCTCAGTCGCTTGGCAACGTCAAGCGGGCTCTCCCAGGGTTCCATGGCAACTGGTCCGTGAACCGGCGCCACGTGCGGGCCCGGTGCCTCCATCGGATCCTGGGTGTCTCGAGCGAACAGCTGCGGCAGGGCATGCTCCGGCACCCCCAGCCGCTCCAGCACAGTCACGATCTTGTCGTAGTGGGTCAGCCGTCTCGATCCGGACTCGAGAGCAGAGAGGAACGGCTGACTCAGGCCGGTGACGCGAGCCATCTCCTCCTGCCGTAACGAGGCCAGCCTGCGGACCCTGGCGAGAGCTGGCCCGAAGTCGCCGTCGCGCATGGCCGTGACCACGTCGGCGTCCTGCCACACATGGTCAGGCACGCTGACCGGATGGGGCTCGGCTGCCACCAGCAGCCGAGTGCAGGGGCCACAACGCGGCTCACGGTTGTACCGGCTCAGGTTGAGCCCACATCCATCGCACCGCCTTGACTCGCCCGCCACCACTACCACCGTCCTCCCCCTGCCGGCTTCTTGCGGACCTCCAGAGCCGGATCACACCAGTGATATCACCGCCGAAATGTGCCATCAGCCGCTTCCTGCCACATCGTTGATGGCCACACCAGGCCCCCGGCCGCTGCACCAGCGACGAAGCCATGGCGGCGTCCCGCTGGCCACACACGGCATGGCCACGCCGAGGAGGCCGCGGCGCACCGAGAGCAGCGGATGGCACCGCCACTGGAATGAGAGGTCATCGTGCACGACGGCAGGGAAGAACACGACTGGTCACAACGCCAGATCGCCTACTACCGCGCAAGGGCCGCAGAGTACGACAACGCGTACGACGAGCGCATGGACATGCCCCGGCTCGTCAAGGTCCTCGACGAGCTGCCCGTCAGCGGGAACGTCCTGGAAGTCGCGTGTGGTACGGGTCAGTGGACCCAGTTGCTCGCCGGCCGCGCGCGCAGCCTGACCGCACTGGACGCCGTCCCGGAGATGCTTCGTATCGCCCGAGCCCGGATGCAGGACACACCGACTCGCTTCATCGAAGCAGACGTCTTCACCTGGGAGCCGGACCGCCAGTTCGACACCGTCTTCTTCGCCTTCTGGCTCAGCCACGTGCCGCCCGTGGAGATGGAGGCCTTCTGGGACTTGCTGCGATGGGCGCTGGCTCCCGGTGGCTGCGTTGTGTTCTTCGACGACGCACCCGCGAAGGCGGAGATCGAAGAAGCCGTGTCTGAAGCGCAGGTACCCACCGTGCGTCGTCGTCTCGCTGACGGGTCCCAGCACCTCACCGTGAAGGTGCTGCATGACGCTGCCGGCCTCACCAAGCAGCTGGACGGCCTGGGCTGGGAGGCACACATCGAACCGGTCGACATGTACCACTTCGCCGGCATCGCCCGTCCCCGGGGGAGCGAATGAGCACGATCAACGGCTACTGCGCCCGACCGAGCGTCCGTGCCGGGGAGGCGGTCCAGCTGCATATCGCGACGTCGGCCTCTCGTTTCCGCGTCGACTTCTACCGGTGCGGGGCGGCTCTTGAGCACGCGGGGCACGCCGAGTGGCCGGGCCGCACCGCCGATCCCGGAACATTCGACGAGGACTGGCAGTGGCCTGCTTACGAGTTTCTCGTACCCCCCGACTGGAGGTCGGGGGTCTACATGGCCGTCCTGGGCACGGAGGTGGACCACCGCACGCCATCCATGGACTCTCGTGAGGCGCGGATCCTGCTGGTCGTCACTCCCGCCGCTCCCTCGGACCGCAAGATCCTCTACAAGATCCCGACCTTCACCTACCAGGCCTACAACACGGCCGGTGGCGGTAGCCTGTACAGCGCCTCTCGCGTGACCATGCGCCGCCCCGGGGGCGGAGTCGGGGGCCCTGTCAAGGGGATGCCCGACCCCTACGACGCCGCCTCTCCCCGCCAGACGTTCGCGCACTGGGACGCCCCCTTCATCGCGTGGATGGAGGCGAACGGGCTGGAGAGCGACTTCTGCACCGACCTGGACCTCCACGAGGGTCGGCTTCTGTACGACGGATACCGCCTTCTGGTCTCCGCCGGACACGACGAGTACTGGAGCACCGAAGCCCGCCGGAACGTCACCGCCTTCCGCGACGCCGGCGGCAACATCGCCAATTTCGGTGCCAACACCTGCTGGTGGCGGGTGGACGTCGCTCCGGGTGGTGCCGGGCTGGGCTGGGCTGCGACAAGTTCCCTCCTGGGGCCTCCGCCTCGACGGACCCGGACAGCTCGTACGGCTGCCCGGACCACTGGTGGGAGTCCGAGCCCGAGAACGCCCTGCTCGGCGTGAGCTACCGCAACGGCGGCGGCCACTGGGACGGCCCACGCGCACCGCTCGGGTTCACCGTGGCAGACGGGGACCACTGGATCTTCTCCGGTACCGGCTTGAAGACGGGCGATGTCTTCGGACGCGAGGCAGCCCTGGTCGGTTACGAATGTGACGGGGCAGCGTACGAACTCGACGCGGTCGGCCGGCCGCGTCCGACGGGTCAGGACGGTACGCCGGAGGACTTCGAGATCCTCGGCATCGCTCGTCTGCCCCCTGACTGGAGCTTCCCTGTCCGCGAGCCGGCGAGCAGCCCCCGCGCGGCCACCCTCGGCCTGTACACCGCGGCCGGCACGGTCTTCACGGCCGCGACCACGGACTGGGCGCGCCTGCTGGCCACCGACCCTCAGGTCGCCTCCATCACTCGCAACGTCATCACTCGACTCTCCTGACGAAAGGATCAACATGTCCGAGTACCCGCGTCCACTCAGCGTGGTCATCGGCGTCAACGGCATCGGCATGGGGCACTCCGTCAGGCAGAGCGTGATCGCGCAGTACCTCCGCGACCGCGGACACCTCGTGCGGATCGTCACCAACGGCTCCGCCCGCGTGGAGTACTTCCGCGATCTCGGCTTCCCCGCGTGGGACGGGTGGATGCCGACGCTTCTCGCACGAGGCGACCGCTTACATGCAGGGGATGCCGTGCGCGCCAACGTCTGGCAGGCACCCGCCGGTGCCGCCAAGCACCTGCGTCTGCGCCGGATACTTCGGGACACCGGTGTCCCGGACGTGTTCATCACCGACTACGAGCCCAACACCCCACGTCTGGCCTACCACTTCGGGAAGCCGCTGATCTCCGTCGACCAGCAGAGCAAGTACCGGCACCTCGACCTGCCCCCTGTCGGCCGGTACGCCCGCACTGCTGACGAGCAACGTCTGCGCTACTTCGCGCCCCGCGTCGATCGGTCGTTCATCTGCTCCTTCGTCCCTCTCAAGGCCGACGACCAGAAGCTGGAGTTCATCGCGCCTGTCGTCCCCGACGTGGTTCGGTCCGCCCGGGTCAGCACCGAGCCCCTCGCTACGGCCTACTTCTCACGCTACTTCGACCACGGTCCGGAGGAGTCCGTCCGAGCCCTTGCCGAGGTCTTCCGCAAGCACGTCCCGGATCGCGCCCTGCGCATCTATGCCCAGGCGTCAGAGACCAGGGGCCTGCGCCAGTACGCCGACGACAGGATCGAGATCTGCACCTTCGACCGCGAGGCGTTCATCGCCGACATGGCACGCTCCGAGGTGGTCTTCTCCAACGCCGGCTTCAACCTCATCAGCGAAGCCTTCGTCCTCGGCAAACCGGTCCACCTGATCCCCCTCCCCACCTATGACCAGCACTGGTGCGCCAAGGTCGTCCACGAAGCGGAACTGGGCACCGCATCACCGCACATAACCCCCGGAGCTGTACTCGACTTCCTCAGCCGGAGCCGGGAACTTCACAACAACGTCGTACGCCACCGGGACCAGCACCTCCTGGCCGACCCGCGGGAACGGATCGCCTCCTGTCTGGAGACACTTCCCGCGACCAGTCAGCGGCCCCTCGCACCGTCCGCGCGGTAGGCGGCCATGGCGACTTCCCCGCTCCCCGTCTCCCTCGGCATCGGAGTATCAGCGGCTGCCGTCGTGACCTGCTATCGCTTTGTGGTCTCTCCGGCGGTACGAGCCCTCGCCCGCCGCCGCCGGGTCCTGCTGGCCGTGATCATCGCACTCCCTCTCACGGTACTGGCCGCGTTCCGGTCGTCACCCGAGCCCGGCCCACTGCGCTGGTTCGTCATCACCGTGATCGTTCTGCTCACCTGGCAGGGGGCGACCAGCGACTACGACGTCACAGAGCCCATCGCGCCCCAGCGCCTCGACAAACGGCTCCTGCTCCTCCTCGCGGCTGCCTCGTGTCTGTGGCCGGCGGCCCTGCTGCCGTGGATGGCCTTGTACTGCGGCAGGCTGCGCGGCTGGAAGCACCACGCGATGATGCCCCTGCGTCTGCTCAAGGCGTACCTCGCCTGGTTCTTCGTGGCGATGCTCTTCGGTGCCTCGTGTTCCATAGCGGCGCTGCTGCTGGTCCTCGGCTGCGTCTCGTTCTCCCACTACGTCAAACCGGTGTGGAGCAAGGCCCACCTCGGTCCCCACCTCTGGTCGTGGGCCTGGTACAACCGCACTCACTACCTCATGGCCTCCGCCTACTCCTGGGGTTGGGCACGCTTCCTGCGAGCCGAGACCACGGCCCGAGTGCTGCGCCGGGCACGCGTCCTCGATCGGCCCGTCAACTTCCTCACGATGGCCGTCGAGGCTGCTGGACTCGTCGCGTTCCTCGACCGCCGTCTGCTCATCGTGGTCCTCCTGGCAACCGCCCTCTTCAACGTTGTCGTCGCCCTCGCCTCTGGCATCCTCTTCTGGGAGAACATCGGCGCCAACGTCGCCCTCGCGATCACCGTCACGCTGCTGCCCGGCGCGGAGTACGGCCCGGCGTTCGGCGCGGCCGACACACTGATCGCACTCGTCCTGCTCCTGCTCAGCAGCGCTGACCTGCTGTGGCAGCCCTGGCACCTCGGGTGGTGGGACTCGCCCTTCACGGCACGTGTCCACTGGCAGGTCGAGACCGTCTCAGGGACGAGGTTCGGTCTCTACAACGACTTCATGTGCCCCTACGAGCGCGAGTACGGCCGCATCCTGGGCTACTTCCTCACCGACGAGCCCGTCCTCCACGGCCACCTCGGCATCGTCTGGGACCGGGAACTGCGTGACCTTCTCGTCCAAGCGGAAGGCGACCGGGACCGACTGCACGCGCTCAAGCAAACCTACGGACGCGTACAGGCGGACGAGCAACAGGCGCGCGAACACATCGCCTACCTGACCAGGATGTTCACCCAGCTCAACGTCGGCGCGCAGAAAGGCCCCCTGCCCCGATCGCTGCGCCGCCTCAAGGCCCCCGGCGGCCAGCTCTACAGGTGGGGCGACCTTCCTCCCTATCGCGGTGAGGAACCTGTCCGCCGCATCACGATCCGCTACGAGGAGCGCTGCTACCGCCCCTCCACCGGCGACTTCGTCCTGCTCACCAACCGCACCGTGCAGGAGATCGACCTCCTGGCACCCGGCCCAGACCACGGGAGTACCTCATGCGCAAAGTCTTCGTCGACTGCGGCGCGAACCTCGGAATCGTGCTGAACCGCTTCATCCATGAACTTCCCGACCACGACTTCTACGCGTTCGAACCGAACAAGGACCTGCACCCTTCCATCCACCAGCAGGTCGCGCAGGCCTCCCACTCACAGCGCGTCAAGATCTCCCAGAGCGCGGTATGGACCCACGACGGGACGATCGACCTCTTCCTCGGCCACCACGAGAGCTCCACCGTGATGCCCGGCAAGCGCGTACCGCCGGTGTACGACCAGCAGATCGACTACAGCTCACCTGTCCCTGTCCGCGCGACCGACTTCAGTTCGTGGCTGCGCCGGACCGTCACCGCCGACGACCACGTCGTCGTGAAGATGGACATCGAGGGCGCCGAGTATCCGGTCCTCAGCAAGCTGCTCGCCGACGGGACGATCAACCTCGTCTCCGTGCTGTACATCGAGTGGCACTACGACCGCTTCCCCGCCATGAGCCGAGCCGACCACGACCAGGTCGCAAACGCCGTATCCGCCTGTGTCGAAGTCCGCGAATGGGACTGACCCGAAGGAGGGGACACCACGCCATGCACTCGAAGCAGATCTACCTGATCAAGCACGGTGAGACGGAGGAAAACCTGCGGGGCATCCACCAGGGCCAGGCGGTCGGCGGCAGACTCAGCCAGCGCGGAGTCGACGACATCCGCAGGGTCGGCGACAGCCTCGCCGCAGCCGGCATCACCGTGGACCAGATGCTCCTCAGCCCGATGTCCCGCTGTCGGCAGTCCGCCGCGCTGCTGACCGCCACGCTCGCCCCCGCTGACGTACTAGTGGACGCGCGCCTGGCCGCCAAGAACAGCGGCTACCTCGGAGGCCGGCCCAGGCACCTCGCGGCAGCGGAAGCGAACCGCCGAGGCGTCCCCATCCACCAGCTCCGCACGCCGGGCGGCGAGTCGTCCGAGGACGTGCAAGCCCGCTACATGCACCTGTGGGACGACGTCTGTGCGGGGCCGAACCGCACGACCATCCTCGTCGGGCACGGCGGAGGAATCGCCTGCCTGCTGCTACGGCTGACCGGGCAGGGCTTCGATCGCTACCTCGATCACGTGCCCGGATCCGCAGGCCTCACATGGGTTGAGGTCGACGACACCGCCCCTCGAATCCGGCTGATGAACCTGCCGGGTGCGGACCTGGCCGGTCGGCTCAGCACCCGTACCGACCGATGAGAGCGCGGGCGGTACGGGTGCGAGAAATCCGGTCAGGCGTCCTCAGCGCCGCCGAAACGCTCCCGATAGGACTCCAGGTCCTCCTCGGTGATCTTCGCGAAGAGCACCGGCGGAACGGTGAACGCCGTCCCGGCCGGGACGGTGTCCAGAGCCTTGGCCTGCTCGGCGGTCACCCAGGTCGCGGTGTCGCCTTCCAATGCAAAGGCTCCCCGCATGGCGGCAGCGGTAGCGGGAATGAACGGCTCCGAGACCACCGCGTACAGGTGGATCAGGTTCATTGCGGTGCGCAGGGTCAGCGCGGCGCCGTCCGGGTCGGTCTTGATCTCCAGCCAGGGCGCCTTCTCCTCCAGGTAGGAGTTGCCCGCGGACCACAGCGCGCGCAGCGCAGCGGCGGCCTTGCGGAACTGGAGCGCCTCCATGTGCTCCTGGTACTCGGCGAGGAGCCGCGCGATCTCCTCACCCAGCTTCGCCTCTGCCTCGCCGGCCGAGTGGCCGGCCGGGACCTCGTCGCCGAACCGCTTGCGCGAGAAGGAGAGCACGCGGTTGACGAAGTTCCCCAGGGTGTCAGCCAGGTCCTTGTTGACCGTGGCGGTGAAGTGCTCCCAGGTGAACGACGAGTCGTCGGACTCCGGGGCGTTGGCGATCAGGAAGTAGCGCCAGTAGTCGCCGGGAAGGATTTCCAGGGCCGCGTCCGTGAAGACGCCTCGCTTCTGGGACGTGGAGAACTTGCCGCCGTAGTACGTCAGCCAGTTGAAGCCCTTGACGAAGTCGACCTTCTTCCACGGCTCGCGCACGCCGAGTTCGGTGGCCGGGAACATCACCGTGTGGAAGGGGACGTTGTCCTTCGCCATGAACTGGGTGTAGCGGACGGTGTCGCCGGCCTCGTACCACCACGACTTCCAGTCACGGATCTCGCCGTCCGGGGCGGCGTCCGCCCACTCCCTCGTCGCGCCGATGTACTCGATCGGAGCGTCGAACCAGACGTAGAAGACCTTGCCCTCGGCCGCGAGGTCGGGCCAGGTGTCGGCCGGCACCGGGACACCCCAGTCCAGGTCACGGGTGATCGCCCGGTCGTGCAGGCCCTCGGTCAGCCACTTGCGGGCGATGGACGAGGACAGCTGCGGCCACTCCTCGCCGACGGCGTCGATCCACGCCTCGACCTCATGCTGGAGCTTGGACTGCAACAGGAAGAGGTGCTTGGTCTCGCGGACCTCCAGGTCCGTGGAGCCGCTGATCGCCGAGCGGGGGTTGAGCAGGTCGGTCGGGTCGAGGACGCGGGTGCAGTTCTCGCACTGGTCGCCGCGGGCTTTGTCGTAGCCGCAGTGCGGGCAGGTGCCCTCAACGTAGCGATCCGGCAGGAAGCGGCCGTCGACCGGCGAGTACACCTGGCGGATCGCCCGCTCCTCGATGAACCCGTTCTCGTTCAGCCTCCGCGCGAAGTGCTGGGTGATCTCGACGTTCTGCCGCGACGAGCTGCGCCCGAAGTAGTCGAAAGCCAGCTCGAACCCGTCGTACACAGCCTTCTGAGCGTCATGGGCCTGAGCGCAGAACTCCTCGACCGAGAGCCCGGCCTCC
Organism: Streptomyces sp. NPDC006739; assembly: GCF_042869815.1. NCBI lineage: Bacteria > Bacillati > Actinomycetota > Actinomycetes > Kitasatosporales > Streptomycetaceae > Streptomyces > Streptomyces sp. NPDC006739. The sequence continues at coordinate 3,349 of NZ_JBIAGM010000028.1, read as the reverse complement.
TTGGCGGCCAGCTCGGCCGGCGTGCCGTGCTCGTCGGTGGCGCAGATGTAGAGAACGTCGTGGCCGCGCTGGCGGAGGTACCGGGAGTACACATCCGCCGGAAGCATCGACCCGACCATGTTGCCCAGGTGCTTGATCCCGTTGATGTAGGGAAGCGCGCTGGTGACCAGGTGTCGAGCCATCCTCGGATGCTCCATTTCGTACGTACGGCGCCGGAGCCGGTGCCACGGCGGGCCAAAGTCGGGACGCCACAGCCGTCACGATCGCTCAGCTCGCGGCTTGTCGTCACTCACTGTGACGATACGGGTCTGCAGGCCACCGCCATCGTATCGAACCAGCGGTTTGCCCTTCCCACAGGTTTCGCGACCTGCTCACCAAGAGCCAAGGAGGCGCTCGGCCGTCCGAGACAGGCGGCCAAGCGAGTCTCGTACGGCCGAGGCACCTCCCATCTTAGAGCGTCCACAGCGCAGACGATCCGCATGCACCACTCATGCCCCGTGCGAAGCCCAAGAGGTGAACAGCGTGATCAAATACCGCGAGTTCCGGCAGCTCCGCGTCGTCGTGGTCGGGCAGGGATACGTCGGACTCCCGCTCGCCGTCAGAGCCGCCGAGATCGGGCACCGGGTCGTCGGCTTTGATGTGGACGCCCAGCGCGTCAAGCGGCTCGTACGCGCGGAGTCGTACATCGAAGACATCCCGGACTCACGCCTTGCTCCGCTCCTTGCCGCAGGCGTCTATCTCCCGACCATCGACGCGGTCGACTGCGCGCACTTCGACGTAGCGATCGTCGCGGTCCCCACGCCCCTTCGGGACGGGGTCCCGGACCTCTCCCACGTCGAGGACGCCGCACGGATGCTTGGCCAACACCTCACACGCGGAGCGACCGTGATCCTGGAGTCCACTACGTACCCCGGCACGACCGAGGAAGTCTTCGGCCCACTCCTCGAAAACGCCTCCCGCCTGACCGCCGGCCAGGACTTCCACCTCGGCTACAGCCCCGAGCGCATAGACCCGGGAAACGCCACGTGGAAGCTGGAGAACACTCCCAAGGTCATCTCTGGCATCGACCCCGCGTCCAAAGAAGCCGTCCACCAGTTCTACGCGTCCCTCGTCGAGACAGTCGTCCCGGTCACCAGCTGCAAGGAGGCCGAGCTGACCAAGCTGCTCGAGAACACCTTCCGGCACGTGAACATCGCCCTCGCGAATGAGCTGGCGATCTTCGCCCATGAACTGGACATCGATGTGTGGTCGGCGATCGACGCGGCCTCCACCAAGCCGTTCGGATTCATGCGCTTCACGCCGGGCCCGGGTGTCGGAGGCCACTGCCTGCCCATCGACCCTTCGTATCTCTCCTGGCGCGTCCAGCGCACCCTGGGGCGCAACTTCCGCTTCGTCGAGCTGGCGAACGACGTCAACAACCACATGCCCGACTACGTGGTCCGGCGCCTCATCGACGGCCTCAACCGGCGCAGGAAGTCCGTCAACGGCTCTCGGATCCTGCTGCTCGGCCTCGCTTACAAGGCCAACACCGGGGATGCCCGTGAGACTCCGGCAGCCCGTATCGCCGAGCTGCTCATCGGCATGGGTGCAGTGGTCCAGGCGGCCGACCCTCACGTCCTCGACGACGCTCACCCTCGGGCTGCCGACCTGGAGAGGCTCCAGCGAGTCGAGGTAACCCCCGAGTGTCTCGCGGCAGCCGACGCAGTGGTCCTGCTCGCCGACCACGACGCCTTCGACTTTCCCCTGATCACTGCACACGCCCCGTACATCCTCGACTGCCGCCGTCGGCTCACCGGCGCGCACGTCGACTCTCTCTGAAGGGAAGCCACGTGAAGATCGTGATCACCGGCGGCGCCGGGTTCATCGGCAGCAACCTGGCCCGGACTTTGCTGGAGCTCCGCGAAGTCAGCCAGATCCGTGTGATCGACAACCTCTCCACCGGTGATAAGGAGAGCATCGCGGGTCTCGACGTCCACTTCTTCGAGGGCGACATCCAGGACGCCGCCCTCCTGGAGCGGGCATTTCACGGCGCGGACGCCGTCGTGCACCTGGCCGCCCTGCCATCCGTGCCTCGATCCGTGAAAGACCCCCTGGCCAGCCACCACGCCAACGCGACCGGCACCCTCCAGGTCCTCGAAGCAGCCCGTCGGGCCGGCAACCTGCACGTGATCGCCGCATCCTCGTCCTCTGTCTACGGCGCGAACCCGTGCCTCCCGAAGCACGAAGGCCTCACCACCGCCCCGCTGAGCCCCTACGCTGTCACCAAACTCGCCACAGAGGCATACCTGGGCGCGTATCACCACAGCTTCGGCCTGCCGGTACTCCCCTTCCGCTTCTTCAACGTCTACGGGCCCGGCCAGCGCGCCGACCACCCCTACGCCGCGGTCATCCCCAAGTGGATCAGTGCCGCCCTCAACGGACACATCGTCACCGTCCACGGTGACGGCACCCAGACACGCGACTTCACGTATGTAGGCACAGTCTGTGAGGTTCTCGCTGACGCTGTCCTGCGCCGAGTCGTCGAACCCAAGCCCGTGAACCTGGCCTTCGGCACTCGCATCTCCCTTCTGAGCCTTATTCCGGAGATCGAAGCCGCAACCGGGCTCCGGGCTGTCACGGAGCACAGAGGCCGCCGTGTCGGGGATGTCCCACACTCCCAGGCGGACCAATCACGCCTGCTTGCCCTCTTCCCGACGATCAGACCCACACCACTGCAGGAGGGGATACGAGCAACGGCCAATTGGATCAGTCGTACGAACGAGCACTGCGCATGCGGAGGGCGGTAACGCCGCTGCAGGTTGCCAGGGCGCCTCGCGGTTCCGCCTCGGTAGAGCCGGGGATCCGAGCATCCATACTGCGAGTGATCCCTACCGGCGTTCGTCAACAACTGGGACCGTTTCTCTGCCAGCCTCGTGCCCACGCTGCAACGGAGGCCGCTTCCCCCCGCACGGGACGATCGCAGAGCCCCGCACTGAGACCAACGGGACAGGATCTGCCCCAGGTCAGAGGGATTCCCCGTATCTGCGTTCCAGGGACTTTTCAGGGACTTTCAGCGCTGTCCGAGGGACTTCCGAGGGACTTTCCGCCGCGTAACGCGGCAAGCCCCCGAAAGACCGGAAAGGGCCTCCGACGCAGGTCAGAGGTCCTTTCCCAGGCTAAGCCGCAGGTGGCGGCAGACGAGTCGGGCTGTACGCCGGGTATTCCTGAGCACCTTTCTGACCTGCGCTTTTGCGAGCCGTATCGGTTGTGACCTGCTAGTGCCGCATCAGGCAACGTTCGCCCTGTTCACGACCTCACGGAGGCGTTCGTCGGCGGCATGCTTGTTCCGCCAGATGATGTAGCGGCGGAT
>NZ_JBIAGM010000027.1:0-102632 GCF_042869815.1 Streptomyces sp. NPDC006739 | reverse complement strand
CGTGGTGATCGTCGGCCTGTGGCACGTCCTGACCGCCGGCCACGTCGTCACCGACTGGACCAGCGCCCTGACCGCCGAACACGGCAACGTCTTCGCCATGATCGGCGTGTCCCTCCTGGTCTTCCCGAAACTCGCCCTCGGTCTGTCCGGCTTCGAGACCGGCGTCGCCGTCATGCCGCACGTGCAGGGCGGCCCGGACGACACCGCGGACCGCCCCGAGGGCCGTATCCGCGACACCAAGAAGCTGCTGACCGCCGCCGCGCTGATCATGAGCGTGTTCCTGATCGCCACCAGCTTCATCACCACCGTGCTGATCCCGGCGAAGGAGTTCAAGCCGGGCGGTCAGGCCAACGGCCGCGCGCTCGCCTATCTGGCCCACCAGTACCTCGGCGGCGCCTTCGGCACGTTCTACGACCTGTCCACCATCGCGATCCTGTGGTTCGCCGGCGCCTCCGCGATGGCCGGCCTCCTCAACCTGATGCCCCGCTATCTGCCCCGCTACGGCATGGCCCCGCACTGGGCCCGCGCGGTGCGCCCGATGGTCATCGTCTTCACCCTGATCGCCTTCCTGGTCACCTGGCTCTTCGACGCCGGCGTCGACGCCCAGGGCGGCGCCTACGCCACCGGCGTACTCGTGCTGATGTCCTCCGCGGCGATCGCGGTGACCATCGCCTGCCGCAAGGCCGGACAGCGGGGCTGGACCATCGGCTTCGCGACGGTCTCGGCGGTCCTGCTCTACGTCACCGTCGCCAACGTCGTCGAACGCCCCGACGGCGTCAAGATCGGTGCCTGCTTCATCGCGGGCATCATCCTGGTCTCGCTGCTGTCCCGGCTGGCCCGCGCCTTCGAACTGCGCGTGACCAGCGTGACGCTGGACGAGATGGCGGAACGCTTCATCCGGGACATGGCCCACCGGCGTATCCGCTTCATCGCCCACGAGCCGGGCCGGCGCGACAAGGCCGAGTACCGCGCCAAGATCGAACAGATGCGCAAGGACAACGAGATCCCCGATCTGGAGGACTTCGTCTTCGTCGAGGTCACCGTCACCGACCCCTCCGAGTTCGAGGCGGGCCTGACCGTGCGCGGCGAGGTGCTGCACGAGCGCTACCGTGTGCTGACCCTGGAGTCGTCCTCGATCCCGAACGCCCTGGCGGCCCTGCTGCTGTACGTCAGGGACGCGACCGACCGGATCCCGCACATCTACTTCGAGTGGACCGAGGGCACCCCGTTCGCCAACTTCCTGCGCTTCTTCCTGTTCGGACAGGGCGAGGTCGCCCCGGTCACCCGTGAGGTCCTGCGCGAGGCCGAGCCGAACCGGGAGCTGCGACCCCGGGTGCACGTGGGCTGATTCGGGCTCCGGCGTCAGGATCCCGTCAAGACGGGGCCGTACGGTGTCAGAAGGCCGTAAGTGACGGGTGTCGCCGCCCCCGGCCGCGCCTACCGTCGACTCCATGCGCACCAGCAGTCCGCCGGCCCCGGCCGGTGACCGTCACTGGCGCGGCGGCGCCACGCTGGCGGCCTGCTGCGCCGTCGGCTTCGCGGCGCTGACCCTGCTCGTCGACTGGGACGCCGGCACCCTGACACCGGCTCGCGCCGCGCTGTGGACCGCCCTGTCCGCAGCCGTCCTCGCCGTCCTGCTGCCGCCGCGCGTCAGCGCCGGCCCCGGGTGGCTGAGCGTGCGCGGCCCGCTGCGCCGCCGGTCGGTGCGCACGGACGCGCTGACGGCGGTGGGTCAGTACGGTGACGTCAGCAGCCATCTCGTGCTGCGCGACGCGTACGGCCACCGTCTGGAGGTCGACCCCCGTGTCCTGGCCGCCAGCCCGCTGCTGTGGCACGAACTCGACACCGGAGTGCGGCGCTCCCTGGAGCGCGGGACCCTGTGCCAGGGTGCGGACGTGCTGGACCGTCTGGGACGGCGGATCGACGCCGACACCGCACGGGCGGTCCTGCGCGCGTCCGGCCTCTTGTGACGGTTCCGACGGCCGGCCTGACCGAGCCGGACTGATCCGCCACCTGGATTGACACTGTCTTGGCGTGATCCGGGCCGCTAGGGTGAGGGTGGTGTGCCGGGAAGTCTGGTCGGCCGGGGGCCCACAAGGGCTCTCGTGAGGGCCCCAGGGGGACGGCATGCGCAGCGTAGGGACAGTTCTTTCACTGGTCGTACTGGCCACCCTCGTCGCGACCTTCGCCCGCCGGTGGCGCATCCCCGCACCCTCCCTGCTCGTGGTCGCCGGTCTCGCGGTGGCCCTGCTGCCGGGCACTCCCCCCATCGGGATCAGCCCCGAGATCATCGGGCTCGTCGTCCTGCCCCCCCTGCTGTACGCCAGTGCCGAGGAACTGTCCTGGCGCGAGCTGAGGGCGGTGTGGAAGCCGGTCGGGGTCCTCGCGATCGGCCTGGTGCTGGCCTCGGCCGCGGCGGTCGGCGTGGTCGCCTCCCTGGTCACCCCGCTGTCCTGGCGGATGGCGTTCGTGCTGGGCGCGGTGCTGGCCAGCACCGATCCGGTGGCCGTGACCGCGCTGGGCCGGCGCCTCGCGCTGCCGCCCCGGGTGCAGATGCTGGTGCAGGCGGAGAGCCTGTTCAACGACGCGACCTCGCTGGTGCTCTTCCGGGTCGCGGTGGGCGTCGCGGTGGCCGCCGCGGCGGCCGACTGGGGCGCGGCGGGCGGTGAGTTCGTGGTGCTGGCCGGCGGGGGCACGCTCATCGGAGGCGCGGTGGCGGGCCTGGTCGCGCTGATCCGGCGGCGCACCGAGGATCCGGTCCTGGAGACGGTGATCGCCCTGGTCACGCCGTACGCGGCCTACGTCCTCGCGGAGTCCGCTCACACCTCCGGGGTCACCTCGGTGGTGGTCGCGGGCGTCGTGCTGGGCGGCCGCGGCGACCGGCTGACCAACGCGCGCATCCGTCTGCAGTTGCACGCCGTGTACGGGACGGTGGTGTTCCTGCTGGAGAGCGTGGTGTTCTCGCTCATCGGCCTGGCGCTGCCGGCCCAGGTCCGGGCACTGTCCGACGGCGACCGGGGCTGGCCGCTGTACGCGCTGGCGGTGGCGGGAACCCTGGTCGCGGTGCGGCTGTTGTGGCTGGCTCCGCTGTCGGCGCTCGTGCAGCGCAAGGGCGGTATGAAGCGCCTGAACTGGCGGGTGCCGCTGGTGCTGACCTGGGCGGGTACCCGGGGCGTCGTACCGCTGGCGGCCGCCCTGTCCGTCCCGGAGGCTTCGAAGGACGGCGGTGTCCTCGCGGACCGTCCGCTGGTGCTCGTCCTGACCACCTCGGTGGTGGTGGTCACCCTCGTCGTGCAGGGCTTCACGCTGGCCCCGGTCGTGCGCCGCTCCGGTATCGCCCTGGAGCCCGACCACACGGAGCGCGAGGAGGCGTCGGCCCGCTGCCGGCTGGCCGACGCGGGCATCCGGCGGCTCGACGAGCTGGCGGAGCTGGAGGCCCTGCCCGGGGTGGTCGTCGAACGGCTCCGGAGGGGCCTGAACGCCCGCCTCGACGACGCCCGCGACCGCCTCGCGGAGACCGGCGGCGGCGCGTCCGTCGAGTCCGACGACCTGATCTACCGCCAGGTGCGGCGTGACCTGATAGCCGTGGAGGCGGCGGAGCTGCGGCGCCTCTACGACGGCCACGCCATCAGCGACACCACCCGGCGCCGTCTCCAGCGCTCGCTGGACCTGGAGGAGGCCCGGCTGACCGACGTGTGAGCGGCCGGGGCGGCACCCGGGCGTTCCGCCCACCCGGCGTGGCCGCGACCGTATGTCGGGGGGCGGTGGGCGCCTCAGCGGCGCAGCGCCTCGAACGCCCGCCGTGCCGCGATCCCGATGGCGAGGTCGATGTCCGGGGCCAGGTTGGCCCGGCGGCCCGAGCGGGTGAGCGCGGCCATGGCCACCCGGTCACCGGACTCGGCCTCCACCACGCCGATCTCGTGCCGCAGATGCAGGAAGGTGCCGGTCTTCCCGCAGATCCGGAGGGTGTCGGCGCGCAGTTCGCTCGCCAGCCGCTGGGTGAAGACCTGCGCTCCCATCAGCCGGCGCAGTTCCGCGGTCGCTTCGGGGTGGGCGATCTCGTCCCGCCACACCCGCCCCAGCAGGTCGACGAGCGCCGTGGCCGTACCGGTGTTGGCATGGGCCGGGTCGAGCGTCTCGATGGTGTGCCGCCCCAAGTGGTCGTCGCGGACGGCCAGTTCCAGGGCGAGGGAGAAGTCGTCGCCGACGGCGCCGACGGCGCATTCGTACATGCGGTTCATCCGGTGCCGTACCCGGATGTCCGGCAGCCCCCAGGCGCGCAGCCGGGCGTCGACGTCGGGCACCGGAAGGAGGTCGAACAGCGCGTCGGCGGAGGCGTTGTCGCTCACCGAGAGCATCAGGTGGAGCAGGTCGCCGACGGCCACGGTGGCGGGGTGCCGGAAGGCCGCCAGCCCGGTGGACCCGACGCTGCTGGTGGCCGGGTCGACCGTGATGGGCCGTGCCGCGTCGAGCGTGCCTGTCGCGATCCGGTCCAGCGCGACCAGGGCGAGGGGGACCTTGATCACGGACGCGAGGGCGACCGGTTCGTCGACGTCGAAGCCGAGTTGGTCACCGGTGTCGATGCCACGGGCGAGGAACGAGCCCCGGACGCCGAGGGCCGCCCACTCGGCGGCGATCGTCTCGGCGACGTCACGGAGGGCGCCGTCGTCGGCGACGTAGACCGGACGGTGGGCCGGGGCGGCGCTCATCCACGGGCCGCCAGGCGCGCGAGCGGATCCTCGGCCGGCGGCTCGGGCCGGACCGCGTACCGCGGGGTCGGCGCGGCGCCGGCGGCGGACGCCAGCAGCGCGGTCAGCCAGTCCGGAACGTCCCCCACCTCGCGTCGGCGCCGGGTCGCGCCCATGTCGTAGCCACGGTGCAGCGAGGCATCGGCCAACGGTGTCCAGTGGGCGCCGTGACGCCGTGCGAACGGCTCGGTGCACAGCAGGGTGACACGGCCGGCCAGGGTCTCGGCGAGCGCGGTCGCCGTCGGTCCGGCCGGACGCACCAGGCCGTCCGGAAGCCCGGCCCGGGCGGCCGCCCGGCTCAACCGGTCCTCGAAGTACGGCACTTGGTCTTCCGCCATGACGATCACGGTCATCGCGGTCGCTACGGCCGCAGGGGCCGGAACCGGTGACGAGACCGGCGCCGCGGATCTCGGGGCGCGTTCCCGTCGGGGCCGTAGGTCCTCCAGGTGGACCGGGCGCGGCCGGGCGGCGGGCGTCTCGTGGTGCGCCCGCGGCGCGCGGGCCAGGCCGAGCGGGACCCGGAGCTCGGCGTGTTCAGGGGGGACGCGCAGCACGGCGTAGGCCAGTGAACCGTCTGCCAGGCCCAGGACACGTTCGTCCGGGGGGAGTTCGCGCACTCCGAGGGTGACGCCGCGCTCGGCGCCGGTGCGGATGACGCGGGCCAGGGCCTGTGGGCCGCAGTCCGAGGGCACCCCCACCGCCCGTGCCGCCGACTGTCGCGCCGACCGGGCGACCTGCCCGAGCCGCCGGGCCCGGTCCAGCACGTCCTGGGCGTACGGCAGCAGGAGTACGCCGAACTCGGTCGTCGTGACCTGTCGCCGCGAACGGTCGAACAGCGGGCCGCCGAAGTGTGCCTCGAGCGTCTTGATCCGCCGGCTGAGAAGGGGCTGGGCGATCCCGAGCCGGTCGGCGGCGCGCGAGAAGCTCGCCTCGTCGACGGCGGCGACATACGCCTCAAGGTGTGCGAGCAGGTCCACGCAGCGTTCATATCAATAAGTCATGGGGCGTTCAATGTTCACTCTTGGACATGGGTGAGGTTCCGCTGCTTCGCTGGGCCGGTGACCGACGGACCGACTCAGAACCATCCGGGGAGACTTCCGCGCATGTCGAACGCCACCTCTTTGCCGCGGCGCGGCCTGTTCAGGGCCGGCCTCGCCCTCTCCACCACCGCACTCGTCCCCGCCACGGCGGCCTCCGCCGCCTCCGCGTCGACGCCGGTGCCCGAACCGCACCAGGTGGAGGCGGAGTTGCGTGAACTGGAGGAGCGGTACACCGCGCGCCTGGGCGTGTACGCCCGCAACGTCCGCACGGGACAGGTCGTGTCCTACCGGGCGGGCGAGCGGTTCGCGATGTGTTCGACGTTCAAGGCGTTCGCAGCGGCCGCCGTGCTGCGCGACCACGGCCGCTGCGCGCCGCCGGACCAGGTGGTCCACTATCCGCCGGCCGACGTGCGGTTGCCGAACTGCCCGGTCACGCTCCAGCACGTGGACACCGGGATGACGGTCGGCGACCTGTGCGCGGCCGCCATCCAGTACAGCGACAACGCGGCCGGGAACCTGTTGCTGCGCCAGATCGGCGGGCCGGCCGGGCTGACCCGGTTCTTCCGTTCGCTCGGTGACCCGGTGAGCCGGCTCGACCGCTGGGAGACCGAGCTGAACACCGCGGTCCCGGGCGATCCCCGGGACACCAGCACGCCGCGAGCCCTCGGCGGCGGCTTCGAGCAACTGACGCTGGGGCCGGTCCTGGCCGGTGCCGACCGCCGACGGCTCGTCACCTGGCTGAAGGGCAACACCACCAGTGCGGAACGGTTCCGCGCCGGACTGCCCGGCGGCTGGGTCCTCGCGGACAAGACGGGCACGGGTGACTACGCGGCCGCCAACGACATCGGAGTCGCCTGGACGACCAGGAAGACCCCGATCGTGCTGGCCGTCCTGTCGGCGAAGACCGAGCGGGACGCGCTGGTGGACAACGGACTGATCGCCGGGGCGGCACGCGTGGTGGCGGGCGCGCTCGCTCCCGGCGAGTGATTTTCAGTGTGATCCCTGCCTCACCCGTGAGGCGCGCCGGCCCCGAATTCCCACCGTACAGCCGTACTAGGACTCGCCGTGCCGTCAAAAAGGTCGGCACCCGTGTGATGTTCTGTCGTTGACCGGAATGAACTCTGTGGAACGGGCAACGTTCCCCTTCATGCCCACAACGCAAACCCCCCGGCAGGTGAGTCGATGACCATGACGACGGCGACCAGAGCGTCCCGCACGCCCCCCGCTCCCGCGGCCGCCGCCAAGGTTCCCCCTTCCACTTCCGTGCCTCCGCTGCCGTCCCTCACCGGACTGCGCTGGATGGCCGCGCTGCTGGTCTTCGGGCTGCACGTGCGCAACTTCGGCTATTTCGGAGGTCGCGGCGGCTCCATCATGACGTGGGCCTTCGGCGCCGGCGCGAGCGGAGTGTCGTTCTTCTTCATACTGTCCGGGTTCGTGCTGATGTGGTCCGCACGGCCGAACGACCGTGCGCCCCGCTTCTGGCGGCGGCGCATCGCCCGTGTGTACCCGGTGCACGTGGTCACCCTCCTGCTGGCGCTGGTCATGGCGAACACGCTCAGCCACCTGCCCCGGCCGTCGACGTCCCAGACGCTGGCGAACGTCCTGCTGGTGCACTCCTGGTGGCGCCCGTGGTGGCAGACGCTGGACCCGGTCAGCTGGTCGCTGGCCTGCGAGGCCTTCTTCTACGCCGCCTTCCCGCTGCTCGCGCTCCTGCTGCGCCGCCTCGGCACCCGGGGGACGACCGCCCTGGCCGGCGCGTCGGTGCTGGCGGTCCTGGTGCTGGCCTGGGCCGAGGCCCACCACTGGGTGAGCCAGCCGGTGAGTTCCTTCCCGGGCGCCCGGCTGCCCGAGTTCGTCCTGGGTGCCGCCGTCGCCCGGCTGGTGCTCCTCGAACGGTGGCGCGGCCCCGGTCTCGAGGCCTCCCTCGCGCTGACGGTGATCGGCTACTTCTTCGTCCCGCAGGTCACCGACGGCTACCCCGCCAACGTCTGCACCCTGCTGGGCTTCGCCCTGCTCATCCCGGCGGCGGCCGTCGCCGATCTGCACGGCCTGCCCTCCCTGTGGCGGCACCCGCGGCTGGTACGACTGGGTGAACTCTCGTTCGCCTTCTACATGGTCCACCTCCTGGTCCTGCGGGCCGGCGTCAGCGTGCTCGGCTCCTACCCCCACTTCGGGGTGTGGGGGGCCGTGGCCGTCACCGTCGCCGCGTTCACCGTGTCCCTGGGGCTCGCCTGGGTCCTGTACGAGGCGGTGGAGTGCCCCGCCAGGCGGCTGCTGCTGCGCAAATGGCGCCGTGGCGCCAGGACGCTGCCGCGGCCGTCCACCGAGCCCTCGGCACCGGTACCGGCCGCCGCCGTCGCGGCCGCCTCGGCTTCGACTTCGGTCTCAGCCTCGAACACGGCTTCGGACGACCTGCAGTCGCCCTCTGACGCCCGTAGGTGAGGAGACCGCGTGGGCGGCCCGCACGCACGGCTGACGCACCCTGGGTCAGGGACGCGTCAGCCGCAGGTCAGCGGGGCCTGCCACGGTTGTTCTCGTGAACGGCACCGGAAACGGAGCCGGGAACGAGGAGAGGTGCCCGGAGTGGTTGATCGGGGACCAGAGCACAGCTCACGGTCGGGCCCTTGCGGCCCACGCAGGTTCGAATCCTGCCCTCTCCGCCCAGCGGTCGCCCTCACCCCACCGCCATGACGGATGACCGGTCCGCACTCCAGGACGGCCTCGACCGATACGGGCGCCCAGTCGAACCCTTGACCGACTGATGGCGCGCACGGGTTGCGACCGTACGACCACGCCGGGACGCTGGGAGCGGCCATCCAGGGGGTGAGGAGGCGGTGTGACTCCAGCACGGCACCCGGGACACGACGACGGAGCCGGCCCGTCGCGCAGGCGGTTCCTCTGTCTCTGCGCGGTCGCGGGCCTAGGGACGGCCGCCTGCGACCACGCGCGGGTCGAGCCGGTCCGGCGCACCGCCGACGGTGGTCACCGGCCGGACGCCGAACGCGACGCGCCGGGGTCCCCCGACTGGCGGATCACGTCGCAGGGGCCGCCCCAGGCCATCGCGGCGTACGCCGACCGGGTGAGCGTGACACCCGGGCAGGAGTGCGGGCTGTTCGTGTCGACGACGGCGGCCTCGTTCCGGGTGTCCGCGTTCCGGGTGGGCTGGTACGGCGGCGCCCTGGCCCGGCGCGTGTGGGCCTCTCCCCCGGTGCCCGGTCGCGTGCAGGGGGCGCCCCGGGTGGTAACGGAGACCCGGACGGTCCACGCGGGCTGGCAGCGGACGCTTGCCCTGGACACCACCGGCTGGCCGGAGGGCGCCTATCTGCTGCGGCTCGACGCGGACAGCGGCCACCAGCGGTACGTGCCACTGATCGTGCGCTCGGTCACGGGCAGGGGGCGCACGGTGCTGCTGCACGCCCCGGCCACCTGGCAGGCGTACAACCGCTGGGGCGGGGCCAGTCTCTACGACGGTGCGTCGGGGGCGTACGCCACCCGGTCCCTGGCGGTCAGTTTCGACCGCCCCTACGACGGCGACGGGGCCGAGAAGTTCCGGGTGTACGAGTGGGCGGCGGTGGTGCTGGCGGAGCGCCTCGGCATACCCCTCGCCTACAGCACCGGTCTCGACGTCCACGACGACCCCTCGGTGCTGCGCGGGGCCTCGGCCGTCGTCTGTCTCGGGCACGACGAGTACTGGACCCCCCAGCAGCGGGCGCACATCACGGCGGCCCGCGACGCGGGCGTCAACCTGGCCTTCCTCGGCGCGAACACCTGTTTCCGCCGGATCCGCCTCACGACCGGTCCGGGCGCGGCCGGGCGGACCGTGGTCTGCTACAAGTCCGCCTACCGCGAGGACCCGTGCTACCCCGGCCGGCCCGCCCTGGTCACCACCGACTTCCGCGCCGAACCGGCCCCCGACCCGGAGTCGTCCCTGACCGGCGTGCTCTACGAGGGCTACCCGGTGGACGCGCCGTACGTCGTCCACTCGGCCGGCCACTGGCTGCACGAGGGCACCGGAGTCCGTACCGGCGACGCGTTCGCGCATCTGGTGGGCGTCGAGTACGACCGGGTCACGCCCGCCGCCCCGGCCCCCGGCCCGCTGGAGATAACGGCGCACTCCCCGCTGGTGTGCGCGGGCCGGCCCAGTCACAGCGACTCGGCGTACTACACCGTCGCGAGCGGGGCGGGCGTGTTCGCGTCCGGCACCATGCGGTGGGTGGAGGCCCTGGTGGCGGGCACCGGCGAACTCGGCCGCGCGCACGGTATGGACGGCCGTACCCGGGCGTTCGTCACGCGTACGACGGAGAACCTGCTGCGTGCCTTCGCCGAGGGGCCGGCCGGCCGGCACCGCCCGGCACCGCGCCCCAACACCCGGGAGCTGTACCGGACATGACGGCGGTGGCACGACGGCGGTGAAATCCCTCTGCACCGCTCGCCGTACAGGCCGACGCTGTGGGACATGCTCGGATTCCCGAGGACCGACGACGAAGCCCTCGTCTCCTGCCTGGGAGACCCTCAGCGGGCCGTCGCGGCCCACCGCGAACTGCTGCGACGCGGCGCGGACGCGGTGCGCACCATCCGAGTTGCACGCCGCGTACTCCAAACGCGGCGGCCCCCCGGCTCCTGCTACGGGCAGGGCCCGCCGCGTGGGCGGCCCGGGCCGGCCTCCTCCCCGCGCCGGCCCGGCGCCGGCCCGCTCACCTGGTGAAGCGGGAGGAGCCGAGCGTCACCAGGTGGCCGACTAGGCTGATCTCGACACCGTCGTCGGCGGCGCGCGCCGCCGTGAAGCCGACACCGAACGGGAGCGGCAGGGACCACGAGGTGGCGGCCCGCCGGGCGCCGGGCACAGTCAGGGTGAGTTCCGTACCCTGCGCCAGCAGGGTGCCGGTGGCATCCAGCGCCTGGCCGCCCGCGGTGCCGGTGACCCTGATCCGGGCGGCCTGGCCCGCCGAGCCCGGGGCCCGGGAGACCGTCAGCCGGCCGCCCGCGCCCGCCAGCCGGGTCACCACGTCGGACAACTCCTGGTACGACAGGGTCAGGGTGCCGGTGGCCGTGTTCGCCTCGGCGCTGCGGGCGGCCAGGGAGGTCACCTCGACGCCGCGCAGATCGAGACGTAGATGGTCGACGTCCAGGTAGCCGCCCTGCCGGTTGGTGGTGTTGTCGAGGTAGAACCGGTCGGCGGTGAGTGTGACGTGGTCCAGCCGGCCGGCCATCGCCTGGGTCAGGAACGGGAATCCGTCGATGTCCACGTCCAGATGGCCGTCGCTGCTGTTCCCGTAGCCGTACTTCCCCGCCGCGAGTTTCGCGGCCTCCTGGTCCGCGTAGTGCACGGCCACCCGGTCGGCCGCCACGAACAGCACGGCGAGCACCGCCACCGTGATCACCAGGACCTTCACCCAACGACGTCTCATACCATTCCCCCATGTGGTCGGTGTGACTGCTGGTCAACAGCCCACTGGGGATTGATTCTTGACCATGCTCAGTCGTCCCCGGACGGCAGGGTGGCCGCGCCGCCGTCGAGGACGGCGTCCCAGGCCAGCAGCCTGGCGAGTGCCTCCTCTCCGGGGCGGGGGGCGGGCGCGGCCGGACCGGGGCGGGCGGGGGCGGCGTGGGTGCCGCGGGAGATCTGGCCGCTGACGGTGATGTTGTGCTCCACGCGGGGGCGGCGGTGGGCCTCGTAGAGGGCGAGCGCGGCGGCCGTGTCGGGAGTGTCCCGCAGGGACTTGGCGAGGACGACGGCGTCCTCCAGCGCCATGGACGCGCCCTGGCCGGTGGCCGGGGAGGCCGCGTGCGCCGCGTCGCCGACGAGCAGGGTCCGCCCCCGGTGCCAGACGGCACCGAGCGGCATCTCGGTGGCGTTGGTGACCATGACGCGGCCGGAGGAGGCCGCGACGATGCCGGCCGCGGGCGTGGCGTCCTTGGCCAGCACCGGGACGAGCCGGTCGCGCCAGGGCGTGTCGGCCGCGAGTTCGTCCGCGCTCAGCGGGTCTCCGGCGACCCGGGCGAACCAGTACGTCTCCCCCGTGGGCGAGAGCGCGTAACCGAAGGCGGCGGCGCTGCCGCGCACCATGGTGATGTGGCCGGTGTCCTCGCTGACCGGAGCATCCGTCGTGTAGCCGTAGAAGACGCGCTGGCCCGCGTACACCGGCTGCGCCGCGGCGCCCGCCGCCCGGCGGACGGTCGAGTTCAGGCCGTCCGCGCCGATGAGGAGGTCGCCGGTGGCGCTGCCGCCGTCGGCGAAGTGCGCGGTGACCGCGTCCGGGCCGTCCGTCACGGACTCCAGGCGGGCTCCGTGGCGCAAGGGGATGCCCCGGCGGGCGGCTTCGGCCTGCAGGGCGGCGTTCAGTTCTCCCCGGCGCAGACACCGGTAGCGCAGCGCGGGGACGCCGGCCTCGCCGAGGGGGGCGTGGGCCACCTCGGCGCCCTCGGCGTCGAGCAGCCGCAGCGACGTGAGCGGAAAGCCGGCCGCCGTGACGGCGTCGGAGGCGTCGAGCTCGGCGAGGGCCCGCATGCCGTTGCTCGCCAGGGTCAGAAAGGCCCCGATGTCCTCCGCCGAGTCCGGATGCGCCTCGTACACGGCGACGTCCAAGCCCGCCTTGTGCAGGGCGAGGGCGGTCGCCGTGCCCGCGATGCCGCCGCCGATGACCACGATGCGTGTCACGTTCCACTCCACTGGCTGGTACGGGTGTCGAGTACGGAACCCCCTGGTCCCGCACAGGTATCCGATGAACTCCCGGACGGCGAAGATGGTTTCCGGACTCCTTTGCGCCATCGTGTGGTCGCCTTTGCGTCACCCTGCGGACATGGTCCGGCACGATGGGTTTTCCGCCGTGGCCTGGGTACTCCCAGGCCATGCGGGTCAGCGTGGTGGACGCGGGGTCGAACACGGTCCGGTTGGTGGTCGCGGACGCGGAGGGCGGTGTCCCGCTGCCCGTGCACACGGTCAAGTGGAAGCTGCGCCTGTCCGAACAGGTGCGGCCCGACGGCAGCATCGCCGACGAGGCGGTGGAGCGCCTGGTGAGGGCGGTGGCGGCGGCGGGGAGCGCGGCCCAGCGGTGGAACGCGGCCGGACCGCTGGCGTTCGCCACGGCGGTGGTGCGCAACGCGCCCAACCGGCACGAGGTGCTCCAGCGGGTGGGGGCGGAGACCGGCATCCGGATGTGCACGCTGCCCGGTGAGACGGAGGCCGAGCTGACCTTCCTCGCGGCCCGGCGCTGGCTGGGCTGGCACGCCGGTCCGCTGGCGCTGCTGGACATCGGGGGCGGCTCGCTGGAGGTGGCCTTCGGACGCGGCCGGCTGCCCGACTTCGCCGCCTCGCTCCCGCTCGGCGCGAACCGGCTGACCCAGGAGTTCCTCGACCTCCAGGACCCGCCCGGACAGCCCGAGTTGCGGGCACTGCGGCGCAAGGTCCGCCACCAGCTGCGGGACGTGGCCGCGCGGATCCGCTGGGAGGGCCCGCGCACCGCCGCCGTCACCTCCCGTACGTTCCAGCAGCTGGCCCGGCTGTGCGGGTCCGCACCGGGGCGTCACGGCCCCTTCGTACGACGCGAGTTGCTCCGCAAGGACCTGCGCGAGGCGGTCCGCACCCTGGCCGCGCTGCCCGCCGCGGAACGCGCCCAGCTGCCCGGCATCTCCGCGCCCCGCGCCCGGCAGAGTCTGGCCGGTGCCGTGGTGGGCCACACCGCGCTGAAGCTCATGGGACTGCGCCGGGTCGTCGTCTGCCCGTGGGCCATCCGCGAAGGCGTGCTGCTGCGCTACATCGAGGACGGCGCCGACTGGTGGACGGACACCACCACGGACATCAGCACGAACGCCACGGCCCCCGCTCCGGTCCCCGTCCCGGCACCCTCGACCGGCCTGCGCATCGCCACCCCGTCCGGCTAGTGCGCCTCGCCGAACAGGTCCCACCAGGAGTCGAACCACTCCTGGGTCTCCCGCAGCCGTTCCGCGGGCTAGACGTGCAGCGTGGTCCCGCCCTGTTCGCCGGGCACATGGAAGTAGGTCGTCAGAACCGTCCGGCCGTTGATCACGTACAGCTCGGTGAGAGGCGGGGCCGGGGAGACTCTCACCTGGAGGGTCCAACCGCCGTGCTCGCGCCACCCGGCGTCCGCCGACGCCGCCGCCACCGCGCGGTCGTCATCGCCCATCAGCAGGACCCGCACCCGTACCGACACCGGGCTCACCTCTCCCGCCGCCACCCGCCGGACCTGCTGCCCCCAGCCGGGCGCCCCACTCCCGGTCCTCCGCATGAGCGGCCAGATGACGCACGAACGGCAGGGCCAGCGGCATGCCGGGCCGCCCCTGCCGCAGGTCGAGGTCCCGGACGATCTCCGTCAGCCCGCCCGCCGGGAGGCTGTCCACCAGGGGGGCGGCGCAGCCGCAGACATCGAAGGCCCAGCGGTAGGCGTCGTAGACGTGCGGCGGCAGGCCGCGGCCCCGGGCCAGCGTGGCCAGCTGGTTCCAGGCTTCCTGGTCCCATGGCGGCGCACCGCTCGCGGGGGAAGCGGGGGCGGCCCAGTGGTCGCCGAATATCGGTGATCCGTTCCAGCCCCGGTCGATCTCGAATGTGGGCTCCTGCCAGGCCTGTCCGCTCGCGCGCAGTTCGGCGAAGTCGGCCTGGACGCGGCGGGTGACCTCCGTCAGCTCGTGGACGCTCTGCCCGACGCTGAGGTCCGCCAGTCTGCGCAGCAGCATTCTGGTGAACAGGCCCGAGCGTCGGTCGGCCTCGTTCTGCGCGGCCTCGCCCGGCCGGGCGGCGTAGAGGAGGAACTGACGGCGGTCCGGGGCCACGGCTCCCATGCCGTAGTCGACCTGGCCGAAGTTCAGCCGGGCGCCCGGTCGGCGCTGGACGCGGCAGGCGTCGACGATGGCCACCTGGTGCCGAAAGCGCCCCGGCTCCACATGGGACGAGCCCCACCAGCGCAGCGCGGACTCCAGGTTGAGGTGGCTGGTGTGCGCGCCGGTCGCCTCGGAGTAGGGCAGCAGCAGTTCCCGGCGGTCGTCCAGGAAGCCGTGTCCGGCCCAGTGGATCCACAGCAGGTCGCCGTCGCGGGAGGGGAGGTCGTGGAAGAGGGCCCGCTCGATGTTCTCCCTGGTCGCTTCGGCGTGCTCCGGCAGACCGTCGGTCCGGGGGGTGCCGGGCAGCGGGGAGAGGAACAACCGTACGTTGGCGGGCGGCACTTGGCCGGAACCGGTGAGCCAGGCCGCGAAGCGCTGGGCGTCGCGTGCCGCTCCGGGCAGCCGCCAGCCGGCGCTCACCTCGTACGACTCCACGCTCAGTTCCCGCAGTGCGCGCTGCACCGTCGCCCGGGAGACATCGAAGCGTCGGACCAGTTCCTGGTGGGTCGGGAGCCGCTCGCCCGGGCCGAGCACGCCGTCGTCGATCTCCTCCATCAGCACCCGCATGACGTGCTGGTACTTCGGCCCGGCGGCTTCGCTCATGTCCCGGATCCCCCGCCGGAGGGCGGCGCGTGGCTCAGGGGCCGGCCGGGGTCCGGTCGTCCTCGGGGTACGGCTCGTGGTCGGACGGCCGGGCGACGGCCCCGCGTTCGAGGAGGGCCGGCTGAGCGGCACGGGAGAGCATGGGTCCCACCTTCACACTCGACACTGCCGTCGCGGGAGACCCGATCACGCGTACGGACGTTCGCCCGACGCCTGGTCGGCTCTTGACGAGAACCTGCCACTACGGGTGGCCGACGCCGTGTCGGGAGCGCCCGCGGACCGCTTTGTCAGCGCGAGGTGCGCAGTGTGCCCACCGTCTTGAGGAACCGGTCGGCCGGCTCCCGCAGCCGTGGGTGGGCGTTGACCGTGTTGCGCAGTGCGCGCACGGGCCCGCGCCACAGCCGGTGGGCCGTGGCGACGGGATGGGGACGGGCGGCGAAGCCCTCGCCGACGCGCAGTTCGCGGGTCTTGAGCCAGTCCTTGTACTCCTTGTCGCCGCGCCCCAGGTCCACCAGCGTCACCCCGTGCCGGCTCGCCGCCTCGGCGGTTCTGAGGTGCATCATCAAGCCGGGCGAGTAGTAGTGGAGTTCGGGGTCGTACGCGGTGAACCAGGCGGCGAGGACCGTGCTCGACCTGGGTCCGAAGTGCGCGGCCACCGGCCGGTCGCCGGCGTACAGCACCGAGAGCACCCCGGTGAAGTGGTCCTCGCGGACCCGGAAGAGATGGTCCACCAGGCCGACGATCCAGGGCCGCGAGAACCGGTCCATGCGTCCGGTCCGGCGGTACTGGGCGGATTTCCAGCGCATCAGGGTGCGCAGCATCCCGGGGTCGCGCTCGTCGAAGACGAACCGCACCTCGCCCACGTCCCGGCCGATCCGGCGCTCCTTCTTCAGCGTCGTCCTGGCCAGCCCCGGGTACGTGCCGCGCAGCCACTGCGGGTACGTGCCGTCCCCGGGCTTGACGTCGATCACCGGTGAGGCGAAGGTCCCGGTGACATACGGCCCGAACGGCCGCTGCTCCTGGACGAGATGGTCGAACTCGAAGATCGACAACCCGCAGGCGGCCAGCAGGTCACGGGCGTTCCAGGTGATCCCGGGCCGGTGCACGAGGGCCTGGCAGTCGGAGAGTCCGAGGCCGACGGCCCGGCCGACGCCCAGGGCGGTGCGCTCGTAGGGGAAGAAGCCGACGGCCTCCCCGTCCTCGTGCAGCACCGCCACCTTCGTGCCGCCGCGGTATCTGCCGATCCCGGTCGCGAACTCCGGCGCCAGGAAAGGGTTGGCGTACTCCGGTGACTCGTCCATCGCCCGGTGCCAGGCACGACGGAGCGACGGCGTCAGTTCGTCGGGTCTGTGGATCGTGATGTCCACCTCAGCGCTCCCCCCATGACGCGCGGTGCGCGTCCCGCCACTTCTCTGGATGTCTACTGATCCGCTCAAACGTCGCGAAACAGTACGCACGCTGTCAAGGGTGCCGCATACAAGGAAAGTTCGCGGGGTCAACGCCGTGTTCCGGCCGGTCCGTTCCGGTCAGTTCGGTCGGTTCGGCCCGGTGGCCGTCAGGTCCTGGGTGCCGATCACCGACAGCAGCTCCAGCTGGGCGGCTCCCTCGGTGCCGGGCGGGGCGCTGAACCACAGGAGGCGCTGGCGGCCGTCCTCGCTGAACAGGCTGTGGCAGTCCAGTTCGACGACGCCCAGCGCGGGATGGACGATGCGCTTGTGGTCGGTGCGCCGCAGGGCGACCTCGCGGGTCTCCCAGAGTGCCTCGAACTCCTCGCTGCGACGGCGCAGCCCGGTCACCATGCGGGTGACCTCGGCGTCCTCACCGCGCCGGGCGGCGACGGCCTGGAAGTCGGCGACGAACACCCGGGAGTGGTGCGGGTGGTCCTCGGCGGGGTAGACCGCGCGGGCGCCGGGATCGGTGAACCAGCGGTACACGAAGCTCGCCTCGGGCCCCTTGACCGCCGGGGGCGGTCCGAGGAGCGCGACGGCCAGGGGGTTCTGCGCGAGGGTCTGGTGCAGGTCGGTGATGATCTGCGCGGGGGTGGTGGTGAGCCGGTCGAGCAGGCCGAGCAGGGCCGGCTGGGCCTGGCCGGCCGGGGCGTGCGCGGCCGGCGGGAGGGCGCGGTCGGCGAGGTGGAAGAGGTGGTCGCGTTCGTCGCCGCCGAGCCGCAGCGCGCGGGCGAGGGCGGCCAGGACCTGGGCGGAGGGCTGGGCGCCGCGCCCGCGCTCCAGCTCGGTGTAGTAGTCGGCGGACAGGCCGGCCAGCTGGGCGACCTCCTCGCGCCGCAGACCGGGGACCCGGCGCCGGGGGCCGGCGGGCAGGCCGACGTCGGACGGGCGGACCCGGTCGCGCCGGGACTTCAGGAATGCGGCCAGCTCCGAGTGGTTCACGCCCTCATCCTCGCCCGTTCCGGCGCGCCGAACCAGGGGTCGCCGACCCCAGGGTGGGCTCAGCCGTGGCTGCGCACCGGACGCCGGCGCAGGCTGACGGGGCAGGCAGGGCACCGCGGTCGTACCGCGGCGGCCGACGCCACGGTCCGTCCTTCCCCGTACGTCACCCTCGCAGGAGTCACCATGTCCACCCAGGAACCCGCCGCCGTCACCGGCGGCCCCCGTGTCGCGATCGTCACCGGCGGCTCGCGCGGCATCGGCCGCGAGAGCGTGCGCCGGCTGGCCGCCGACGGCCACGCCGTGGTCGTCGGGTACGCCGGCAGCCGCGACGCGGCCGAGGCGGCCGTCAGGGACGTCACCGCGGCCGGCGGCCGGGCCGTCGCGGTGCGGGCCGACGTCGCCGACGAGCGGGAGACGGCGGACCTCTTCGAGACCGCCCGTTCGGAGTTCGGCGGAGTCGACGTGGTCGTGCACGCGGCCGGCCGCATGTACCTCGCCCCGGTCGCGGAGCTGGACCTGGCGGAGCTGGACGCGCTGCACCGCACCAACATCCGCGGCACGTTCGTGGTCGCCCAGCAGGCGGCCCGGACCCTGCGGCCCGGCGGCGCCCTCGTCACCTTCTCCACCTCCGTGGTGGGCCTGGCCTTCCCCGGTTACGGCGCCTACAGCGCGAGCAAGGGCGCGGCCGAGGCGCTCACCCTGGTCCTCGCCCGTGAGCTGCGCGGCCGGGACGTCACCGTCAACACCGTCGCCCCCGGTCCCACGGCCACCGACCTGTTCCTCGACGGCAAGGACGAGGAGACGATCGCCCGGCTGGCCGCCCAGCCCCCGCTGGAGCGTCTGGGCACTCCCGCGGACATCGCCGAGGTGGTCGCCTTCCTCGCCTCCCCGGCGGGCCACTGGGTCAACGGCCAGGTGGTCCGGGCCAACGGCGGCATCGTCTGACCGTCCGGCCCGTAGCCCCACCGTTCCGTCCGACATCCCGACATCCCGACACCCGACATCCCGTCAACCAAGGAGATCTCCATGCCGTTCGCGAACTTCAAGGTCCCCGCCGGAAGCCTGGACGAGAAGCAGAAGGAACTCATCGTCACCCGCACCACCGAGTTGTACGCCGAGATCTACGGCGAGCGTGCCCGGGCCAACACGATGGTCCTGGTCGAGGAGGTCGCCGACGGCGGCTGGGGCATCGGGGGCGGGGTGCTGACCCTCGCCGCGGTGCGGCAGCCGTCCGAGGAGTGACTGGCGCATTCGCGCCGGTCGGCCGGGGCGTGCTGGCACACTTCCTGATCACCGTGCGGAGCACCGCGGCCCCCAGGAAAGGCGGTACGCCATGTCGTCCCACTCGAACCCCGCCGAGCTGCTGGCGGCCATGCCCTTCGCGGCGCAACTGGGGGTGGAGCTGCGCGAGGCGAGCGCCGAGCGCACGGTCGGCACCCTGGCCTGGTCGCCCGGCGCGTGCACGGCGGGCGGCATCCTGCACGGCGGGGCGCTGATGGCGCTGGCCGACAGCGTCGGCGCCGTGTGCGCCCACCTCAACCTGCCCGAGGGGGCCGCCGGAACGTCCACGGTGGAGTCGAAGACCAACTTCCTGCGGGGCGTCGGTTCGGGCACCGTGCACGCCACGGCCCGGCCGCTGCACGTCGGCAGGACCCTGCTGGTGGTGCAGACCGACCTGTGCGACGACCGGGACCGCCTGGTGGGGCAGACCACCCAGACGCAGCTGGTGCTCAGAGCGGCGCAGCCGGCGACGGCCTGAGGAGCGACCCGAGTAAAGAACCCGTATGGTCTAGTCCAAAGCTATGCTTGGACTAGACCAACACATTGACGTGCTCGCATCACCTCCCGGACCCTGGGGCGACTTCCCCACACCCCCTGGAGGTCGGCAGTGAGACGTCTTCGCGCATGTCTGGGCGCGGCCGCCGCCGTGACACTCGCCGCCGCGGGCACCACGGCGCTCGTCGCGGGCAACGCCTCGGGCGCGTCGGCCGCCCTCGGCAACAGCTGGTACGCGGCGGCCCCGTATCTGATGCCGCTCGACAACGACCCGCCGGACGCGGCCGCCATCATGGACGCCACCGGCCTCAAGGCCTTCCAGCTGGCCTTCGTCCTCGCCCCGAACGGCGGTGGCTGCTCGCCCACCTGGGGCGGCACCGCCGCCGTCTCCTCGGACACCGCCGTCCAGTCCGTCATCGGCACCATCCGCGCCAAGGGCGGCGACGTCTCCGTCTCCGCCGGCGGGTACGGAGGCACCAAGCTGGGCCAGGTGTGCGCGGACCCGGCCGCCACTGCGGCTGCCTACCAGCAGGTCATCACCAAGTACGGTCTGCACGCCATCGACTTCGACCTGGAGGAGCCGGAGTACGAGAACACCGCGGCGATCAGGAACGAGATCGGCGCCGCCAAGATCCTCCAGCAGAACAACCCGGGCCTGTACGTCTCCGTCACCACGGCCGGCACGGCGGACGGCACCGGCTGGTTCGGCAAGCAGATGCTGCTGGAGGCCAAGTCGCAGGGGTTCACCCCGAACAACTTCTCCATCATGCCGTTCGACGGCGGCTTCAACGGGGCCGCGAGCCAGACCAGCGCCCTCACCGGATTCAACTCGATCCTGCGGTCCACCTTCGGCTGGGACGAGGCCACCGCCTACGCCCACGAGGGCTTCTCCGGCATGAACGGCCGCAGCGACAGCGGGGAGTACTTCACCCAGGCCGACTTCCGGACCGTGCTCGACTACGCCACCAGCCACCACATGGACCGCTTCACCTTCTGGTCCCTGAACCGCGACCGTCAGTGCACCCCGGCCGACAACGGCGGCCGCACCTCCGGGACCTGCTCCAGCGTGGCCCAGAACCCATGGGACTTCGCCAGGTACGCGGTGGAGTTCGCCGGTGTCACCCCGCCGACCCCCACACCCACCCCCACGCCGCCGCCGGCCTCCTGCGCGGGCGCGTGGAGTCCGACGGCGGTGTACACGGCCGGGAACGAGGTCTCGTACGGCAAGCACGACTGGAAGGCCAAGTGGTGGACCCAGAACGAGGTGCCGGGCGCCTCGCAGTGGGGTCCCTGGCAGGACGAGGGCGCCTGCTGAAACTCTTGACGGGTTTGGTTGAGACCTTTGGCTTCACGGGGCATCGGTGACCAAGGACGCGCCCAGCGTTCATCGTCTTGAACGTCGGGCGCATACTTCCGGCGCGAAGCCTCCCCGTCTGGCAGCCCCAGGAGCCGGTCGGCTCCGCGGTCGGCAGGACCCGGAGCTGTACGATCGCCGTCTCGGGCGGCGACACCGTCGACCTGACCGTCGACGGCAGCACCACCCACTACGCCGTCCCGTCCTCCTTCAAGCCGTACAAGCAGGACAAGCAGGGGTGCCCGTGTCGCGTTCTCCGGGCTGACCGTGGCGCACGGCTGACCCGGGCGGGCGTGGCCCCGCGAGTGGTGCGTTCACCCGGACGGTCGTAGCGTCGGTACCGAGCGCTCGGAAACGGCACGACGGGTGGAGCGATCATGCGCGGACGACTGACCGGAACGGCGATCACCCTCGGCGCGGGCGTGCTGCTCACGGCGGGCCTGACGACGGCCTCGGCCGCCCCGCCGACGACGCCCCCCACCCGGGCCGCGGCACTGCAGCCGGTGCTCGTCGACTGCCTGTGGCACCGGAACGTGCGCCCGGCCGACTTCATCCTGGCCTGCGGTGACGGCAACAGCCGGCTGACCGCGCTGCACTGGTCGCAGTGGGGCCCGAGCGGGGCGAAGGCGGTCGGTGTCAACGTCGTCAACGACTGCGACCCCTACTGCGCGGCCGGCAGGTTCCACCCCTACCCGGTCACCGTCCGGCTCGACCGGCCGCAGCCGTGGAAGAAGGACCCGGGAGTACGGCACTTCACCCGGATGACACTGACCTACTCCGGGGCCCGGCCGGACGGCTACCACCAGGTCGAGACCTACCCCTTGTGGAACTGACCGAGGGGTAGGCCCCGGCTCGCGGGAGCGGCGGCTCAGCCGATCACGACGAGGAGGTCGCCGCCCTCCACCTGCTGGATCCGGTTGATGGCCAGCCGGGCCACCCTGCCCGCCTTGGGCGCGGTGATCGTCGCCTCCATCTTCATCGCCTCGATGGTGGCGATCGTGGCGCCGGCCGCCACCTCGTCACCCTCGGCGACCGTCAGCGTCACCACTCCGGCGAACGGCGCCGCCACGTGGCCCGGGTCGGCGCGGTCGGCCTTCTCGGTCACCGGGACGTCGGAGGCCGCGGCCCGGTCGCGCACCTGGATCGGCCGCAACTGGCCGTTGAGCGCGGACATCACGGTCCGCATGCCGCGCTCGTCGGCCTCGCCGATCGCCTGGAGTTCGATCAGGAGCCGGACCCCGGGCTCCAGGTCGACCGCGTACTCCTTGGCCGGGCGCAGTCCGTAGAAGAAGTCCTTGCTGTCCAGGACGCTGGTGTCGCCGAACGTCTGGCGGTGGGTCTCGAACTCGCGGGTGGGGGCCGGGAACAGCAGCCGGTTGAGCGTCGCCCGCGGGGACTTCTCCAGGCCCTCACGGTCCTCGGTGCTCAGCTCCTGGACGGGCTTGGCGTCGGCGCGGCCCTGCAGTGCCCTGGTGCGGAACGGCTCCGGCCAGCCGCCGGGCGGGGTGCCCAGCTCGCCGCGCAGGAAGCCGATGACGGAGTCGGGGATGTCGAACCGCCCGGGCGTCGCCTCGAAGTCCTCGGGGGCCACCCCGGCGCCGACCAGGTGCAGGGCGAGGTCGCCGACCACCTTGGACGACGGGGTGACCTTGACCAGGTGGCCGAGGATGCGGTCGGCGGCGGCGTACATCGCCTCGATGTCCTCGAAGCGGTCGCCCAGTCCCAGCGCGACGGCCTGGGTGCGCAGGTTGGAGAGCTGACCGCCGGGAATCTCGTGGTCGTAGACCCGGCCGGTCGGGGAGGCCAGACCCGCCTCGAAGGGGGCGTAGATCCGGCGGACGCTCTCCCAGTACGGCTCCAGGTCACCGACGGCCCGCAGCCGCAGACCGGTGGGCCGCTCCGAGTGGTCGGTTGCGGCGACCAGCGCCGACAGCGAGGGCTGCGAGGTCGTACCCGCCATGGACGCGACCGCGCCGTCCACCGCGTCGGCACCGGCCTGGATCGCCGCCAGATAGGTGGCGAGCTGACCGCCCGCCGTGTCGTGGGTGTGCAGGTGCACGGGCAGGTCGAACTCGCGGCGCAGCGCCGACACGAGCGTGGCGGCGGCCGGGGCGCGCAGCAGTCCCGCCATGTCCTTGACGGCCAGGACGTGGGCGCCTGCCTCGACGATCTGCTCGGCCAGGCGCAGGTAGTAGTCGAGCGTGTAGAGGCGCTCGTTCGGGTCCGAGAGGTCGGAGGTGTAGCAGAGGGCGACCTCGGCGATCGCCGTGCCGGTCTCGCGTACCGCGTCGATGGCGGGACGCATCTGGCCGACGTCGTTGAGGGCGTCGAAGACGCGGAAGATGTCGATGCCGGTGGCGGCGGCCTCCTGCACGAAGGCGTCGGTCACCTCCGTCGGGTACGGCGTGTAGCCGACGGTGTTGCGCCCGCGCAGCAGCATCTGGAGGCAGATGTTGGGGACGGCCTCGCGCAGGGCGGCCAGCCGCTCCCAGGGGTCCTCGGCGAGGAAGCGCAGGGCGACGTCGTAGGTGGCGCCGCCCCAGCACTCCAGGGAGAGCAGCTCGGGCAGGGTGCGGGCGACGGCCGGGGCGACGGCGAGGAGGTCCTTGGTGCGCACCCGGGTGGCGAGCAGGGACTGGTGCGCGTCGCGGAAGGTGGTGTCGGTGACGCCGATGGTCGGCGACTCGCGCAGCTGGCGGGCGAAGCCCTCCGGGCCCAGCCGCACCAGCCGCTGCCGGGAGCCGGCCGGAGGCTCGCCGGCGGGCAGCGGCGGCAGCTTGGTCGTCGGGTCGACCAGCTCGGGACGCTCGCCGTGCGGCTTGTTCACGGTGACGTCGGCGAGGTAGGTGAGCAGCTTGGTGCCGCGGTCGGCGGAGTGGCGGGCGGTGAGCAGGTGCGGGCGCTGCTCGATGAAGGACGTGGTGATCCGGCCGGCCTGGAAGTCCGGGTCGTCCAGGACGGCCTGGAGGAACGGGATGTTGGTGGACACGCCCCGGATCCGGAACTCGGCGACGGCGCGCCGGGCGCGGCCGATGGCGGACTTGAAGTCGCGTCCCCGGCAGGTGAGTTTGACCAGCATCGAGTCGAAGTGGGCGCTGATCTCCGTACCGGCGTGGGTGGTGCCGCCGTCCAGGCGGATGCCGGAGCCGCCCGGGGAGCGGTAGGCGCTGATCCGGCCGGTGTCGGGGCGGAAGCCGTTTGCGGGGTCCTCGGTGGTGATGCGGCACTGCAGGGCGGCGCCGCGCAGGGTGACCGTGTCCTGGGAGAGTCCGAGGTCGGCGAGGGTCTCACCGGAGGCGATGCGCATCTGGGACTGGACCAGGTCGACGTCGGTGACCTCCTCGGTGACCGTGTGCTCGACCTGGATGCGCGGGTTCATCTCGATGAAGACGTGGTTGCCGTCGCGGTCGAGGAGGAACTCCACGGTGCCGGCGTTGCGGTAGCCGATCTCGCGGGCGAAGCGGACGGCGTCGGCGCAGATGCGGTCGCGCAGGTCCGGGTCGAGGTTCGGCGCGGGGGCCAGCTCGATGACCTTCTGGTGGCGGCGCTGCAGGGAGCAGTCGCGCTCGAAGAGGTGGATGACGTTGCCCTCGCCGTCGGCGAGGATCTGCACCTCGATGTGGCGCGGGTCGACGACGGCCTTCTCCAGGAAGACGGTGGGGTCGCCGAACGCGGAGGCGGCCTCGCGGGAGGCGGCCTCGATGGACTCGCGCAGCTGCGCCGGATCCTCCACCCGGCGCATACCGCGCCCGCCGCCGCCGGCGACCGCCTTGACGAACACCGGGAAGCCGATCTCCCCGGCGGCGCGCACCAGTTCGTCGACGTCGTCGGAGGGGGCGGACGAGCCCAGCACCGGTACGTTCGCGGCCCGGGCGGCGGCCACCGCGCGGGCCTTGTTCCCGGTCAGCTCCAGCGTCCGGGCGCTGGGTCCGACGAAGGTGATACCCGCCTCCTCACAGGCCCGGGCGAGTTCGGGGTTCTCGGACAGGAAGCCGTAGCCCGGGTAGACGGCGTCGGCCCCGGCCCGGCGCGCGGCGCCCACGATCTCCTCCACGGAGAGGTAGGCGCGCACCGGGTGTCCCGGCTCGCCGATCTCGTAGGCCTCGTCGGCCTTCAGCCGGTGCAACGAGTTGCGGTCCTCGTGGGGGAACACGGCGACCGTGCGCGCGCCGAGTTCGTAACCCGCCCGGAACGCGCGAATCGCGATCTCTCCACGGTTGGCGACCAGCACCTTGCGGAACATCCTGGATCCCTTCAGCCTGCCGGCGACGAACACCATGGTGTCAGTCACGCCCTGCCGTATCTCGCCGCCACAGTAGGGGGTGGGTGTCCGTGTCGAAGTGCGAAAACCATCACATTGACGTGGCGGTCAGCGCTTGGAGTCCGTCAGACGCTGCTCCGTCCTGCGCGCCGGGGTGGGCAGGACGGCCGCGGGCGGCGCGGGTTCGGCCGGTGGCGAGGGCGGGGGCGGGGGCGGGAGTGTGGCGGGGCGCCGGGCGGGCAGCAGGGCCAGTGCCCGGCGGCGCAGCCGGCGGCCCCGGGCGGTGCGCAGGAGGCCCAGGACGATCGCCGCGCCGACCGCGATGAGGTGTTCGCGGCCGGCCAGGTTGGGCACCGCGATGGACTCCCACACCATCGACCCGCCGGTCAGGAAGAACACCACGGGGGCGCGCCGGACCACCGCCAGATAGGTGAACAGGCCCACCACCGCCGCCGACGGGCCGGTGTCGAGCACCTTCCCGCAGGCGTGCGGCAGGCCGAACCCCCACCAGCCGGGGCCCAGGGCGATCATCACCCGGGCGGTGAGGGTACCGGCCAGCGTGGTGACGTAGGCGATGAACAGCGTCCTGGCCCGGCCGAGCGTCAGTTCGGCCCAGGCGAAGGCGAGGAACAGCTGGGTGATGCCGGCCCACACCGGCAGGTCCAGTGCCGGGACGTACAGCGACACCGGGGTGCGCAGCAGGGACAGCCACAGCGGCAGGTCGGCCGTGACGCCGCCGAGCCGGCGCACCAGCACCGCGCCGGTGGGGTGCTGCGCGAGGTCGTGGAAGAAGACGACCCCGAAGGCGGCGACGAACGCCAGCAGCAGCCCCGAAAGGCCGCGCCGCATCAGCATCCGTACCGGATCGACGACGATGGCCCGGAACTCGGCCCGCAGCGTGCGTCTGGTCAAGGACGTCACGCGCGCGAGGAGAAACCGCGCTTCGCTTCCCCCGGCGGTCCTCATGAGGAGCGGCAGTCCATCGGCTCCGGATCCCCCGTCACGTGTACCGCCCCTCTGCCCCGCTCCCGGTGGCTCTGCCGGTCGGGGTGGTCGTCCGCTCTCCACCTGTTTTCGCCGTCATCGTATATATGTTTGGTTCGTTCACGACTGTCCCGCCCCCACGAGTCGTCCCAGGGATGACCATCCACTTCATGCAATACCCCCGGAACCTTTCTGTTCCGATCACTAACCCTCGTATAGTGACGACCAGTTCACTCTTGAGGTTCATTTCTCCCTACGAGACCGGACAGATGACCGTGCCCACGCATCCCGGCGACCAACCCTCCTTCCGCACCCTCGCGCCCGTCCTCGTGCCCACCGCCGCGTTGTCGGCGCTCGCGGTCGTCGCGGCCGTGACGGCCGCGCCGGGCTCGGTGCGCGCCCCGCTCGCCTGGGGCGCCGGCGCCGCCGCCGTCCTGCTGTGCGCGGCGGTGACCACGGCCGCGCAGGCCCTGCGCACCGGGCGCCGCACCCGGCGCAGGCTGGAGCAGGTCAGCGAGGACATCGGCCGGCTCCTGCGGCAACAGGCCCGGATCACCGAGGAGGCCCGCCAGGAGCAGCAGCGGCTGATCGACGAACTGGCGGAGCAGCGGGCCGAGTTCAGCGAGTCCTACGAACGGGAGCGGGCCCGCGTCGAGGCGGAGAGCAGCGGCGAACTGGAGCGGCTGGCCCGGGAGAACGCCCGGCTGGGCGCGGAGCTGGAGCGGGCCGGCCGGGAGCGTGCGGCGGCGATCGCCGCGACCTCCGGCGCAGCGGGACGTATGCAGGCCCTGGCCACGGCCACGCTCGCCGACCTCAGGGCCATGGAGGAGCGGCACACCGACGAGGACGTGCTCGCCGACCTGCTCCACCTCGACCACCGCACGGCCCAGGCCGGCCGGCTCGCCGACTCCGTCGCCGTGCTCACCGGGGCCCGCTCGGGCCGCCGTTGGGCGCGTCCGATCGCGATGGAGTCGATCCTGCGCGGCGCGATGGGCCGGATCGGCGGCTACCGCCGGGTGCGCGTCCACTCGGTGAGCGAGGCCGCCGTCGCCGGTCACGCCGCCGAGGGCGTGATGCACGCGCTCGCCGAACTCCTCGACAACGCCGCCACGTTCTCCCCGCCGACCGCCGAGGTGCACGTCTACGTCGAGGAGGTGCCGGCCGGCGTCATCGTCTCCGTGGAGGACAGCGGACTGGTCATGGGCGATGTGCAGCTGCGCCGCGCCGAACGGGCGGTCGCGGGCGACACCTTGGAGCTGGGCGGTCTGACCGGCACCCGGCTCGGCCTCGCCGTGGTGGGCCGGCTGGCCCGCAAACACGGCCTGAAGGTGTCGTTCCGGCCCTCCGCTCGCGGCGGCACCGGTGTGCTGATGCTCATCCCGCAGGACATCCTCGCCGGGCCGGCCGCCGCCGGGCCGGCCCGCCCCCGGGCGGAGCGGCCGGCACCGGCCCCGCCCTTGGTGGATCCCGCGCCGGTCCACGAGCCCTCCGACACCGACGAGGGCCCCGGCGGGCTGCCCCGGCGCCGGCGCGGCCGTACCCTCGCCGAGGCCGAGCGGTCCAGGCCGGGGGCGCGCCCCGCCGAGCCGCGGCCCGCGGCCCCCGCCGACGACACCCGGCTGCGGGCCGCCCGCTTCAGCAGCTTCCGGCAGGCCGTCCGCCCCCTGGCCGACGACCGGACGCCGCCGGAACCCGGCGAGCACACCTCCCCCGGCCCCTCCCACCCGCAGGCGCACCCGGAAGGCGACACCACTTCATGACCGTCAGGACCACCGCCGACGAGAAGCTCACCTGGCTCCTCCAGGGCCTCCTGGAGCGGACCCCGGGCGCGCGGCACGCACTCGTCCTCTCCCGCGACGGGCTGAAGCTGTGCCGCACCCCGGAGCTGACCGTCGACCAGGCCGACCAGCTCGCCGCCATCGCCGCCGGCATCCAGTCGCTGTCGCACGGGGCGTCCGTCGAGTTCGGCGACGGCAGCGGCGGGGTGCGGTCGGCGATGACCGAGTTCTACGGCGGAGTGCTGTTCATCGTCGAGGCGGGCGAGGGCGCCCACCTGGCCGTGCTGACCACCGAGGACGCCGACGCCGGGCTGGTCGGGCACAACATGGGCGAACTGGTGGAGCAGCTCGGCGAGCACCTGACCGCTCCGCCTCGCACCTCATGAGCCGCCCCGGCAGGGACGACACGCCCGACCGGCTCTACACGATCACCCAGGGACGCAGCCGCACCGGCCCCGACGACCCCTTCGACCTGGTCACGCTCGTCGTCGCCGAGTCCCGGCCGGCCACCGGCATGCAGTCGGAGCACGCGGCGATCCTCAGGATCGCCGAGTTCCCGGTCTCCGTGGCCGAGATCGCCGCCGAGCTGCGCCTGCCCGTCGGCATCACCAAGGTGCTGCTGTGCGACCTGCTGGCGGCCGGCCGCGTCAGCGCCCGCCATCCGCACCGGCCGGCCATCACCGACCCCGACATCCTGGAGCAGGTGCTCGTTGGACTCCGCAACCTCTGAGGCGCGCACCCCGCTGGGTGCCACCGCCGACAACGGTCTGAAGATCGTGGTGGTGGGCGGCTTCGGCGTCGGCAAGACCACCCTGGTCCGCTCGGTCAGCGAGATACGTCCCCTCAGCACCGAGGAGACCATGACCCAGGCCGGCGCGGCGATCGACGACACCGACCAGGTCCGCGGCAAGGCGGCCACCACGGTCGCCTTCGACTTCGGCCGGATCACGCTGGACGCGCGCAATGTGCTGTACCTGTTCGGTGCGCCGGGCCAGGAGCGGTTCTGGTTCCTGTGGGACCGGCTGTTCTCCGGCACGCTGGGCGCGGTCGTCCTCGTCGACACCCGCCGGATCGACGACTCCTGGTACGCCATCGACCGGCTCGAACACCACGGCACGCCGTTCGTCGTGGCCTGCAACGACTTCGGCGGCCCGGTGCACGCGCCCGAGGACGTGCGCGCCGCCCTCGACCTGGACCCGCGGGTGCCGCTGGTCGGCTGCGACGCCCGCTCCCGGGAGTCGGCCAAGCAGGTGCTGATCACGCTGGTGCGGCACGTCAAGAACCGGTACGCCGTCCCGTCCGTGCCGGCGGCCCCGCCCCGACAGGAGTTCGTGTGACCCCCGACGCCGTCCCGCTCAGCGGACCACGGTTCCAGACCGAACCCGCCCGCCTGTACCGGGAGATGCGGCGGGACCACGGGGCCGTGGCCCCGGTGCTGCTCGATGGCGAGGTACCGGCGTGGCTGGTGCTGGGCTATCGCGAGCTGCACCAGGTCACCGGTGATCCGGTGCTGTTCAGCCGGGACTCGGAGCTGTGGAGCCAGTGGGAGAACATCCCCGCCGACTGGCCGCTGCTGCCGATGATCGGCCGCCGGCAGCCGTCCATCCTGTACACCGTCGGCGAACGGCACCGCCGGCGCGCGGTGATGATCAGCGACGCGCTGGAGGCGGTGGACCCCTTCGAACTGCGCGGGCAGGCCGAGCGGTTCGCCGACGAACTCGTCGACGCCGTCTGCACGGCGGGCGAGGCCGACCTGATCGCCCAGTACGCGATGCTGCTGCCGGTGCGGGTGCTGGCCCGCCTGTACGGCTTCGCGGACGAGGACGGGCCGGGTCTGGTCACCGCCCTCAACGACATGATCGACGGCCGGGAGCGGGCCATCGCCGGGCAGACCCATCTGGCCTCCTCCATGGCCCAGTTGCTCGCCGACCGCCGGCGGGAGCCCGCCCGGGACGTGGTCTCCCGGATGCTCGCCGACGACGGCGGCTTCAGCGACGAGGAGATCGCCCAGGACCTGATGGTGATGATGGCGGCCGGGCATCAGCCGACCGCCGACTGGATCGGCAACTCGCTGCGGCTGATGCTCACCGACGACCGGTTCGCCGCCTCCCTGTTCGGCGGCCGCAACAGCGTCGCCGAGGCGATGAACGAGGTGCTGTGGGAGGACGCGCCCACCCAGAACGTGGCGGGCCGCTGGGCCTCGCGCGACACCCACCTCGGGGGCCGCCGCATCCGGGCCGGTGACCTGCTGCTGCTCGGACTGCAGGGCGCCAACTCCGATCCGCAGGTCCGCACCGACGCCTCCGCGCTGACCGGCGGCAACAGCGCGCACTTCGCCTTCGGGCACGGCGAGCACCGCTGCCCCTTCCCCGCGCAGGAGGTCGCCGAGGTGATCGCGCGGACCGGCATCGAGGTCGTCCTGGACCGGCTGCCGGACATCGATCTGGCGGTACCCGCCGAGTCCCTGGCCCGGCGGCCCTCGCCGTGGCTCCGGGGACTGACCCGGCTTCCCGTCCGGTTCACCCCCGTCCCCGCGCTCTGACCCTGCCCCTGGAGGCACCCGAGTATGAGCACGCGCATAGCCCTCGACCCGTTCGTCGGCGACCTGGACGGCGAGAGCGCCCGGCTCCGCGCCGCGGGGCCGCTCGCCGCCGTGGAACTCCCCGGCGGCGTGCCGGTGTGGGCGGTCACCCACCACGCCGAGGCCAGGCGACTCCTCACCGATCCTCGCCTGGTGAAGGACATCGACGTCTGGGGTGCCTGGCGGCGCGGCGAGATCCCCGCCGACTGGCCGCTGATCGGGCTCGCCAACCCGGGCCGTTCCATGCTCACCGTGGACGGCGCCGAGCACCGCCGGATGCGCTCGCTCGTCGCGCAGGCACTCACCCCGCGCCGCGTCGAGCAGCTGCGGGAGCGGATCACCAAGCTGACGCAGAACCTGCTCGAGGGCCTCGAGGGCGACGTCGTGGACCTGAAGGCGGCCTTCGCCTACCCGCTGCCCATGTACGTCATCGCCGACCTCATGGGCATCGAGGAGTCCCGGCTGCCCCGCCTGAAGATGCTGTTCGAGAAGTTCTTCTCCACCCAGACCCCGCCCGGGGAGGTCGTCGCCACCCTCACGGAGCTGGCGGGGATCATGGCCGGGACGGTCGCCGCCAAGCGGGCCGAGCCGGGCGACGACCTGACCAGCGCGCTGATCCTGGCCTCCGAGGACGGCGACCGCCTCACCGACGAGGAGATCGTCTCCACCCTCCAGCTGATGGTCGCGGCCGGCCACGAGACGACGATCTCCCTGATCGTCAACGCCGTCGTCAACCTCTCCACCCATCCGGAGCAACGCGCCCTCGTGCTGTCCGGCGAGGCGGACTGGCAGGCGGTGGTCGAGGAGACCCTGCGTTATTCCACCCCCACCTCGCACGTGCTGATCCGCTTCGCCACCGAGGACGTCCCGGTCGGCGACAAGGTGATCCCCGCCGGGGACGCGCTGATCGTGTCGTACGGCGCGATAGGCCGCGACGAGCGGGCGCACGGACCGACGGCGGGCGCCTTCGACGTCACCCGGCGGAGCGCGAACCGGCACATCTCCTTCGGCCACGGCCCGCACGTCTGCCCGGGCGCGGCCCTGTCCCGCCTGGAGGCCGGCGTGGCGCTCCCCGCCCTCTACGAGCGCTTCCCCCGCCTGGACCTGGCGGTCCCGGCCACCGAGCTGCGGAACAAGCCCGTGGTGACCCAGAACGACCTCTTCGAACTGCCGGTGCGGCTCAACCCCTAGCCGGGCGCCGGGCGCCGGCTTGACTTCGCGTGCGCTCGAAGTCGTAGCGTCCGAGGAGAACACCACGTGCAAGGAAAGGCTGGAACTGACATGCGACAGCGCAGTCTGCGGGATCTCCAGGTGTCGGCCATCGGCCTCGGCTGCATGGGAATGTCCGCCTTCTACGGCTCCGCGGACCAGGACGAGGGCATCAAGACCATCCGGCGTGCGCTGGAACTGGGGATCACCTTCCTCGACACGGCGCAGATGTACGGGCCGCTGACCAACGAGTCGCTGGTCGGCGAGGCCGTCAGGGGGCACCGCGACGAGTACGTGATCGCGACCAAGTTCAACTACCGGATGGACGACGCCGTCCCGGGCGACATGAGCACGGTGGGCCGCCAGGACGGCTCGGCCGAGCATGTGCGCAGCTCGGTCCACGGCTCGCTCAAGCGTCTGGGCACCGACTACATCGACCTCTACTACCAGCACCGGGTCGACCCGAACGTGCCCATCGAGGAGACCGTCGGCGCCCTGGCGGAGCTGGTCGCCGAGGGCAAGGTGCGGCACATCGGGCTGAGCGAGGCGGCGGCGGAGACCATCCGGCGGGCCCACGCCGTCCACCCCGTCACCGCCGTCCAGACCGAGTACTCGCTGTGGACCCGCGACCCGGAGGCCGAGGTCCTGCCCGCCTGCCGGGAACTCGGGATCGGGTTCGTGCCCTACTCGCCGCTCGGCCGCGGCTTCCTCGCCGGCCGCTTCTCCTCCCCCGAGGAGCTGGACGAGAACGACTACCGGCGCAGCAGCCCGCGCTTCACCGACGCCAACATCCAGGCGAACGTGCGCCTGGCGGACAAGGTGAAGGAGATCGCCGCGGAGAAGGACGTGACCCCGGCGCAGCTGGCGATCGCCTGGGTGCTGGCCCAGGGCGAGGACCTGGTGCCGATCCCGGGCACCAAGCGCCGCAGCTACCTGGAGCAGAACGCGGGCGCGGTGGACATCGAGCTGACCAAGGACGACCTGGCCCGCATCGACGCCGAACTGCCGCCGGTGGCGGGAGAGCGGTACGACGAGGCGGGGATGCGGACCGTCAACCGCTGAGGCCCTGTCGCCGGTACCGGCCCTACGGGACGGCGCTCTCCAGGGCCGGCTCGCGCGCGTGCAGGTGGTAGACGTGGAAGGCCCGGCCGATGACCGGCTGGGCCACGTTGCGGACGCGGACCCCGCCGCTGGTCATGCCGTGCTCGGTGCCGGCGTGGGCGTGGCCGTGGACGGCGAGGTCGGCGCCGCCGGTGTCGATGGCCTCGGCCAGCAGATAGCTGCCGAGGAACGGATAGATCTCCGGCGGCTCACCGGCCAGGGTGTCCGGCACGGGCGAGAAGTGGGTCAGCGCGATCCGTACGTCGCACTGCCGTCCGTCCAGCTCCTGGAGGGCCGCGCGCAGGCCGTCGGCGCGCCGGCGGGAGTACCGGACGAACTCCTTCATGATCGGCTCGCCGAACTCCCCGGCGCAGCGGCCGACGAAGCCGCCGCCGAAGCCCTTGGTGCCGGCCACGCCGATGCGCGCGGCGCCGCTCGCCACCACGACGGCCTGCCCTTCCAGGACATGCGCGCCCGCCCCCCGGATGATCTCGCCGACCTCCTCGGCCCGGTCGGCGTGGTGGTCGTGGTTGCCGAGGACGGCGACGACCGGCACCGGCAGGTCCTGGATCTCCCGGGCCACGATCTTGGCCTCCTCGGGGGTGCCGTGCCGGGTGAGGTCCCCGGCCAGCAGCAGGGCGTCGGCGCACTCGGGCAGGGTCTCGAAGGACGGGCGGAGCGTGCCCTGGCTCTCGGGTCCCATGTGGATGTCTCCCACGGCGGCGATCCGGATCATGGCAGCTCCTCCGCGTGGTCGGGCGAGGAGGTCCCAGCGATCAGGATGTCGCTGTGCACCGGGTGCCCCGCCAGCTCCTCCCCGGCCATGCGCAGGATCTCGTCACGGCACTGCGCGGACGGCACGGTGCCGGTCAGCAGCACGGCGTCGCCTCTCGGCACGAGCCGGATGCCCAGTTCGCCGAGGGGGCCGGCGGCGAGGTGGTCGGCGAGGTGGGCCACCTGGTAGTCGAGACTCTCCGCGTGGGCGGCGTGGTGGTGGGTCATGGCTGTCCCTCCCGAGGGACGATCACGTTCAGCCGTTCGAGGAGGAAGAGGAACGCGGCGGGCATCGGCTCCTCGCCGCAGGAGCCCCGTACGTGCTCCCAGTCGACCTTCTCGCGCAGCGCCCGGGCCACCGGCAGCACCGAGCCGAAGTCGCAGTGGTGCTCGGAGAAGGCGGTGACCAGGCCGCGCATCAGGTCGGTGGGCGCGAGAACGGGCATGTGCACGGAGTCGACCGGGATGTCCTGCGCCCGGTCGAGCATGTCCGGGGTGACGGGGCGGTGCCCCAGTTCGAAGATGATGTCGACGGGCTGTCCCAGGCAGGTGGTCTTGAGCAGCCAGTCCTCCGGCGGGATGCGCACCTGCAGACCGGCCTCGCGCAGGGTGGCGGCCACGGCGTCGGCGTCGTCGGGCAGGATGCAGAAGTCGGCGTCGTGCTGGAGGTGGCGGCTGCCGCCGTGGGCGTACACGGCGACGCTGCCGGCCAGCGCGAAGGTGTGTCCCGCCTTCTTCAGCAGAGCGCCCATCTGCTTGGCGGTCTCCAGGATCGCCTGGCTGCGGTCGCGCGGCAGGTCCTCGGCGTCCGGCGGGTCCGGCGAGTGCCGTGCCACCGTGGCCGGCCGCTCCGGTCCCTCCGGCGCCAGGCGCAGCTCGGTGGCCTCCCGTCGCCGGGCCGGCGTCGTCTCCTCGCCGTTCTGCGTCATGACCACTCCCCTCACCAGTGGTGGCGCCCCGACGGCCGACAGGCCCTGGGACAGTGCGGGTACCCGATGGGCGTGCGCCGACACCGGGCGCGGGCGGTGAGTGGCCGCCCGACCGGCGGTGGCGCACGCTGGTAGCCATGGGGCCCGGGCGGAGCATCGGGGAACTGCGGCAGTCGTGGCAGTCGGCCCATGCGCTGCTGCTGCTTCCGGTCGCCTTCATCGTGGTGATCACGGTGGTGGACCTGCGCACCCCTGAGAACGTCCATCTCGGGCCCGCGCTGGTCATCGCCCCGGCGCTCACGCTGTCCTTCGCGGGACCGCGGACGACGGCCTTCGTCGGGGCGCTGGCGGTGGCCGCCCAGGTGGTCATCGCCGTCTTCCACGGCGGGTTGGGCAGCACCAACCACCTCGTGCAGATCGTCGCCCTGACCGTCCTCTCGGTGCTGTTGGTGGTCTACGGCACGGTCCGCGAGCGGCGCCGGGCCCAGCTGGCCCAGGTCCGCACGGTGGCGGAGGCCGCCCAGCACGTGCTGATGTGGCCGCTGCCGGAGCAGATCGGCCCGCTGCGGATCGCCTCCCTCTACCTGGCCGCCGAGGACGAGGCGCAGATCGGCGGCGACCTGTACGCCACGACCAGGACGGACGACGCCGTCCGGGTCCTGATCGGCGACGTCCGCGGCAAGGGCCTGTCCGCCATCGGCGAGGCCGCGCTGCTGCTCGGCGCCTTCCGGGAGAGCGCGCACCGGCACACCACCCTGCCGGGGCTGGCCGGCACCCTGGAGCAGAGCGTGAACCGGTACACGGCCGACTTCGAACCGCCGGAGGAGGTGGGCGAACGGTTCGCCACCGCCCTGCTGGTGGAGATCCCCGACCGGGACCCGGTCACCCGCATGACCAGTTGCGGGCATCCGCCGCCGCTGCTGCTGAGCCCCGGGCACGCGGTCAGCGTCCCCAGCCTGCACCCCTCGCCGCCCCTCGGGGTGTACGAGCGCGCGGAGTACACGCTGGACGTGTTCTCCTTCGAACCCGGGGACACCCTGCTGCTGTACACCGACGGTGTCGTGGAGGCGCGGGACGCCCGGGGCCGTTTCTACCCGCTGACGGAGCGGGTGGCGCGGTGGACCGACGACAGCCCGGAGGCGCTGATGCACCACATCCGGCGCGACCTCCTCGCCCACGCCGGGGGGCGCTTGGACGACGACGCGGCGCTCATCGCCCTGCACCGCACTCCCGCGCCGTCGCAGCGCCGCCAGCGCGGGCACCGTTCCCAGGCCGGTGCCCGCGGTCCCGTGGAGGTCAGCCGACGGGCTTCAGGTCGCTGATCTTCAGCGTCCTGAGGTCGGACTGGACGTCGATGCTGGTGACCTCGGCGCCGGTGCCGTCGCTCCAGGTGAGGGTGACCCTGCTGGTGGCGTGGCCGGCGCCGGAGCCGGTGTAGACGACCTTCCACTTCACGGGCACGTTCTGGGCGAAGAGGATGCCGTCGGCGTGCTCCTTCGCCTCGTAGGCGGCGACCTTCTTCTGGGCGGCCGAGGTCAGGTAGAAGGCGCGCAGGGCCTTGGCGTCGGCAGCCGCGGCGGGGTCCTGGTCGGACCAGACGGAGTCGATGTAGGCGCCGTAGAAGTCGGCGACGCGCTGGGTGACGTTGCGCGGGTCGCCCTGCGCGCCCGAAACGGCGGCCGGGCGGGCGGCGTGGCTCGCGCCGGTGCCGGCCAGGGCCGGGGTGACGGCGGCGAGGGACAGGCCGGCGGCGAGGGCGGCGGCGGTGAGCAGGGTCTTGCGGCTGCGGACATGCATGGACATGTGTGTCTTATCCCCGTTTTCTACGCGAACGGGCTGTTCCCGGGCGTCGACGGAGCTTAAGACCGCATTCCCCCCGGGCTGGTTCCGGCCCGTTCCGGGAAATTCCCCATCGGCCGAAGGACGCGAGAGGTTGCGTTGCATTCCGGACGTGCGGGGGTCTCTTTCGGTCAGCCGGGCTGCCCGCCACCGCCGGCCGGGGCTGTGCGCCCCGGCCGCGGGGTCGTCACGGCTTGCGGGCCACCGCCCCGTACATCGCGATGTCCTCGTCCCTGATGCCCTGCTCGCCGGTACCGTCCGGGTGCCAACGGTGGACCTGGACGATACCGGGCTCGACCAGCTCCAGGCCCTCGAAGAACTCGTGGGCCTCGGTGATGGTGCGCAGCCGCATCGGCATGTTGCGGGCCGCGTACTCGCGGGCGACCCGGCCCACCTCGTCGGGCGCGAACTCGGCGGTGCCGATGGACATCGCCAGGTAGCTGCCGGCGGGCAGGGGCTCCAGCAGACGGCGTACGACACCCACCGCGTCGTCCTCGTCGAGCATGAAGTGGACGATCGCGATCACCGTGAGCGCCACCGGCCGCGTCAGGTCGAGGGTCTCGCGCAGCTCGGGGGCGTCCAGGATGGCCGCCGGGTCACGGAAGTCGGCCTCGATGTACGACGTCCTTCCCTCGGGCGCGCTGGCCAGCAGGCCCTGGGAGAGGGTGAGGACGATGGGGTCGTTGTCGACGTAGACCACCCGGGACTCGGGGGCCACCGACTGGGCTATCTCGTGCAGGTTCGGGGAGGTCGGGATGCCGGTGCCGATGTCCAGGAACTGGCGCATCCCGGCCTCCTCGGCGAGCCAGCGCACGGCGCGGTTCATCCAGTCGCGGTTGGCGCGCATATGGATCGGGAGGGCGGGCCACTCCCGGGCCATCGCGTCGCCCGCCTCCTGGTCGGCGGGGTAGTAGTCCTTTCCGCCCAGGATGTAGTCGTAGATCCGCGCGGAGTGCGCGTTCTCGGTGTCGATGCGGTCGGCCGGCCATCCGTTGTCGGGCAACGTGGTGTCTCCCCTTCGAGTCGTGGAGGTGTGGGGGCGTGCGGTCGTGGAGGTGCGGAGGCGGGAAGGTGCTCAGGTGCGGACGTCCCTGGCGAACGGGCGGTAAAAACAAGGCGGTTCACAGGAGGAAGTCGGCGTCACCCGCCTTCACACCCGCCAGGAAACTTGTCATCTCGCGGGGGGTGAAAACCAGCGCCGGCCCGTCGGGGTCGGTCGACTGGCGCACGGCCACCCGCCCGTCCGCGAGCCTCTTGACCTCCACGCAGGCCCCTCCGGCGTCGTCGCTCCACGGCTTGGTCCAGCCGCGTACGCCCAGTTCCCGGGACGGCATGCCGTTGCGTATGAGGTGGTGCACGTCATAGCTCCTTGCGAATCGCGCCGAGGAGGGCCTCGGTC
The DNA here is from genome assembly GCF_042869815.1 of Streptomyces sp. NPDC006739. Taxonomy (NCBI): domain Bacteria; kingdom Bacillati; phylum Actinomycetota; class Actinomycetes; order Kitasatosporales; family Streptomycetaceae; genus Streptomyces; species Streptomyces sp. NPDC006739. The sequence continues at coordinate 65,031 of NZ_JBIAGM010000027.1, read as the reverse complement.
TTACGGGCGGGCGCCGCCTGGGCGCCCAACCGGTCCAGAGCCTCGCGGTACACCACGACGTCGTCCCCCTTGTCGAGGTAGACGGCGCCGACCAGCCCGTTGAGGTAGACGATGTCGGGCAGTTCACGCGCCCGGAACCGGAAGAGGTGGAACGCGCCCGCCCGCATGGCCGGGTGCGGGCCGTTGGCGAACGGCATGATCTGCAGGGTCACCTGGGGCAGCCGGTTGACCTCGATGAGATGGTCGACCTGGGCGCGCATCACCTCGGCGCCGCCGACCGGCCAGCGCAGCACCGTCTCGTCCATCACCACCCACAGCCGCGGCGGCCCCGGCCGGCCCAGCAGTTCCTGGCGGCGCATGCGAAGGGCCACCCGGCGTTCCGTCGCCTCGGCCGGAGCGTGCGGGTTGCCCGCGCCGAGCAGGGCGCGGGCGTACGCCTCGGTCTGCAGCAGGCCGTGCACGAACTGGTTCTCGTAGGCGCGGATCTGCAGGGCTGCCTGCTCCAGGCTGAGGTAGGCCGCGAACCAGTCCGGCATGACGTCACGGTAGGTGTGCCACCAGCCGCGTTTGTTGGCCTCGCGCACCGACTGCAGGAAGGTGTCGATCTCCTGCCGGTCGGTGACGCCGTAGACCTGGAGCAGCTTCTCGGCGTCCGCCAGCCGCAGCCGGGCGACCTTGGCGGCCTCCATCCGGCGGATCGTGGAGTGGCTGACGCCGATGGCGGCGCCCGCCTGCTCGTAGGTCAGACCGGCCCGGCACCGCAGCTCCTCCAGCTGCCGGCCGAGGATCATGCGCAGCACGGAGGGCGCGCCGCCCCAGTCGGTCTCCGCGGTCACGCCCTACCCCCTCGCACAGGTTCCAGGGTCACCGTCTCACGCGATCGTTTCCCGACGACGTTCGATCACTTGTCGACGGGAGCAGCATGCACTTGGCTTCTTGCAATTTTCAACTTGCCGGTTGCGGGCCGTTGTTGGCTGATGTCACAGTGGACTCACTGCTCCGGTCGACCGAAGGAGCAGGCGGTGCGGTCCGGTCGGGGGAGACGGGGCTGCCATCCGCCCCTGTCAGGGGCGGGTCGCCGTCTGCTTCCCACGCGGCCGGTGGACGAGAGACCGACCTGCCCCCCACGCTGCGAGGCCGGACGAAAGGCGTACGGCGATGGCTCCGCCCTCCCTCCCCCAGCCGCTGGACCGGCTCACCGCGGACCGGCTCCCCGGTGAGCACCCCCTGCCGATACCCCTTCCCCTGCCGCTGCCCGCCGCCGAGCGTGCGCAGCGGCCGTCGCCGGCGGCGATCACCCCTGTGCCACCCGGAGGCGAGCTGCCCGGTCGACTCCCTGGGCCCCACGGCCCCGACCGCCCGCTCGCCTCCGGGGCCGAACCGCCCCGCCCCGCCGGTGCGTTCGACCTGCCCGCGACCGCGGCGGCGGTCGCCGCGGCCCGCCGCGTCGTGCGGGCCCTGCTGTCCTCCTGGGGGGTCGGCGAGGACGTGCTGGACAACGCCGTGCTGGTCACCTCCGAGCTGGTCACCAACGCGCTGGTGCACTCGCCCGGCGAGCGGATCACCTGTCGGCTGCACGGCGGCACGGACCGGGTCCGCATCGAGGTCGAGGACCAGAACCGGGGCCCCACGCTCCCGGTGCCCCGCCGGTCCGGGCCCGACGACCAGAACGGCCGCGGCCTCTTCCTGGTCGACGCGCTCAGCAGTGACTGGGGCGTCACGGTCGTACCCGGCCGGCCGGCGCGTGTCGTCTGGGCCGAACTCCCCCACACCTCCGAAGGATCCTTACCCCATGGACCGACCCCCACCGATCCCTGACTTCTCGGCCGACCCCTCCTGGACCCGTACCCGACCCAAGCCGGGCACGGGCGGGCCGAGTTGACCGTGGGGGCCGGGTTCCCCCCACCCGGCCCCCACCTCCCTGACCGCCATCCGCCCCGCACCGGACCTACGGCAAGCGGCCCGCCCCGGATACATTCAGGGCCCAACACCGTCGCCAGGGGGGCACATGGTCTGGTCGTTCATCCGTCGTGGCCGGGGCGCGCCCGGGCTGCCGGTGCCCGGCCGGTGCGGGCCCGGCCGGCACGTCCTGGCCACCGAGCGGCTGCTGCTCTTCACTCCCCGGACCCTGCTGGACGTGGCGGCGGCGCTCGCGGCCAGCGCGGACGCGGAGGCGCAACGCTGGCTCGGCACCCGGGCCGACCGGGCGGTGCCCGACCCGGGCCGGCGCCGCGCCTTGCTGGAGATGCGGCCCGCCGGTGACGACGGCCGCCGTATCCCCCGGCATCTGGCCGGACGGTTCGAGCCCGGCCCCGATGACCCGCTGTTCCTGGTCTGTGTGCGCCGGACGGACGGCGCCTATGCCGGGGCACTGCAACTGGAGCCCCGCCGGGGCCAGATGGGCGGCTGGCTGGCCCCGCGCTGCCGTGGGCAGGGGCTGGGCGCCGAACTGTTCCGGGCCGGCGCGGTGCTCGGCCACACCCACTGCGGGATGGAGACGGTCCGGGCGGGCGCGGAGACCGGGAACACCGCGAGCCGGCGGGCACTGGCCCGCGCCGGCTTCGTACCGGACGAGGGGCCGCCCCGGCACACCCTGCCCGACGGCCGCGAGATCGACTCCGTCTGGGTCCGGCACGACGACGGACCTGCCTCGCGCTGCACCTGAGAGCGGCGGCACGTTTCCTCTGCACGGCCTGGCACCCGTCCGGCGTGTCTTCGCGAGGGTCCGACGGTCCGCGTCGTCCCCGCCGCCCCGGGCGCTATCGTCGGTGGCGTGAGACTACGTCCCCACCAGCGGGAAGCCGTGGACAAGGTGGTCCGGGCGCTCGGGCTGCCGGCCGGCGGGGCGCTGCCCCCACAGGGTCTGCGCACCCAGGTGGTCATGGCGACCGGGTCCGGGAAGACCCTGGTGGCGGTGCGCGCCGCGGAGGAGCTGCGGGCCGGCCGGGTGCTGGTGCTGGTGCCCTCCCTCGACCTGCTGGCGCAGACCGAGGCGGCATGGCGGGCGGGCGGCCGTACCGGCCCGGTGATCGGCGTGTCCTCGCTCCGCGGCGACCAGGCGGGCTTCCCGAACACCACGGACGTGGCCGAACTGGTCGCGCGGGTACGGCCGTTCGACAAGGTCACCGTCTTCGCGACGTACGCCTCCCTGGGCCTGGGCACGCTGGAGCGGGCGCACACCGCCGGGCTGCCCGGCTGGGACCTGGTCGTCGTGGACGAGGCGCACCGCACCTCCGGGCGGATCGGCAAGCCGTGGGCGGTGGTCCACGACAACGCCCGCGTCCCGTCGCTGCGGCGGCTGTACATGACGGCGACGCCCAGGCTGTGGCAGCCGGAGGAGGACGGCGGGGAGGGCGTGCCGGGTGAGCTGGTCGCCTCCATGGACGACGACCCGGACGGTCCCTTCGGCGCCCGCTGCCACACACTGACCCTGTCGGAGGCCATCGACCGGGGGATCTGCGCGCCCTACCAGGTGGTGTGCGTGGACGTCACCGACACCCGGCTGCAGGCCGCCCAGCTGCTGGGCGGCGAACGCGGTAGCGACGAGGTGCGCGGGGCCCGGCTGGCCGCGCTGCAGACGGCGCTGGTCAAGGCGGCGGCCGAGGAGAGGCTGCGGCGGACGCTGGTCTTCCATCACCTGGTCAAGGAGGCGGAGGCGTTCGCGGCCGGGCTGCCGGACGTCGCGGCGCGGCTGCACGCCGAGGCTCCCCGGACGTACCCGCGCGCCGTGTGGACCGAATGGCTGTGCGGGGACCACGCGCCGCCGCACCGGCGCCGTGTGCTCGACGGGTTCGCCCGCACCCGGCGGCGGGCCTTCCTCAGCTCGGTTCGGGTGCTCGGCGAGGGCGTGGACACCAAGCACTGCGACTCGGTGTACTTCGCCGACGTCCGGGGTTCCATGCCCGACCTGGTGCAGGCCGTGGGGCGGGCGCTGCGGGTGCGGCCCGGACAGGGCAAGACCGCCTCGCTGGTCGTGCCGGTGCTGCTGGGGCCGGGCGAGACGCCCGACACGATGCTCACCAGCCGGGCCTACGCGGGGCTCGCCCGGCTGCTGGAGGCGCTGCGCGCGCACGACACGCGGATCGTGGAGCGGCTGGCCGAGCCGCAGGCGCCGAGCCGCTCGCCCAAGGGGCGGGACCTGGGCGGCGGGGACGAGGAGGCAGGCGAGGGACCGCCGGGAGTGAGTGCCGGGGCCCGGGCCCTGCTGAAGTTCTCCACGCCGAGGGACCCGGCGCGACTGGCCGCGTTCATCGAACTGCGCGTCGTCAACCCGGAGCGCGCCCACTGGCTGCGCGGGGTGGAGGCCTCGGTGCTGTACGTCCGCGCGCACGGCGACCTGCGGGTGCCGTTCACCTTCCGGGTGCCGGCGGGCGAGGAGGCCGAGGCCGCGGGCTGGCCGCCGGCCCTCGCCGGTTTCCCGCTCGGGCAGTGGATCGCCGACGCCCGCCGCTTCCACGCGCGCGGCACCCTCGCACCGGACCGCGCGAGCCGGCTGGACCGGCTCGGGATGGTCTGGTCCCACTTCGACGTCGCCTGGGACGAGGGGCTGGCCGCCGCCCGTGCCTGGGCGGCCGAGCACGGCCATCTGCTGGCCCCGCAGGACGCCGCGCACCAGGGGTTCAAGGTGGGCATCTGGCTGAAGAACCAGCGGGCCGCGGCCCGCGCCGGGGAGCTGGCGGAGGAGCGGCGCGAGCAACTCGACGAGATCGACCCGGCCTGGTGCCCGGCCTGGCCGGTGGAGTGGCAGCGCCGCTTCCACCTCACCCGGCTCCACCTGGCGGAGGGCGGCCGGCTGCCCACGGCGCCGGGCGAGGCCGTACGGCAGGGTGAGGACCTCGGCCGCTGGGTGCGCGCCCAGCGGCTGGGCTGGGACGAGCTGAGCGTCGGCCGGCGGTGGCTGTGCGCCCATGTACTGGGCATCGAGCCCGCGAGCGAGGAGGAGCGGCCCTCGCCCCGGGTCCCGCACGCCGCCGCCTGGGCGCTCAACCTGGCCGCGGCCGCCCAGTTCCACCGGCGCGAGGGTCACCTGAGGGTGCCGCGCGGTCATGTGGAGATCCTCACCGAGGGCGCGCAGCGGCGGCCGGTCAGGCTGGGCGTGTGGATCGGCAACCAGCGCAGCCGCGCCGCCGCGCTGGCCCCCGAGCGGGTGCGGCAGCTGTCCGACCTCGGGATGAGGTGGACGTAGCGCTCAGGTGCCGGACGCGAGGCCGGCCGCGACCGTGGCACCCAGGTTCCAGCAGGCCTCGATGTCGTCCTTGCCGGGTTCGCCGGTCACGGTCACCGTCTCGGCCGCGCGGCGCCAGCCGAGGCCGGTGGTGACGGAGTCGATGCCGCGCACGGCACCGGTGACGTCGTTGCCGCCGTGGACGTAGGTGCCGAAGGGGCGGCCCCGGGTCTCGTCGAGGCACGGGTAGTAGATCTGGTCGAAGAAATGCTTGAGGGCCCCCGACATGTAGCCGAGGTTGGCGGGCGTGCCGAGCAGGTATCCGTCGGCGGCGAGCACGTCGGAGGCGGTGGCGGACAGGGCCGCCCGCCGCACGACGCGCACGCCCTCGATCTCCGGCGTGGTCGCCCCGGAGACCACGGCCTCGAACAGCGCCTGGCAGTGGGGCGAGGGGGTGTGGTGCACGATCAGCAAGGTAGGCACGGTCAGACCCTGCCGTGCGGACCCGGCCACCCGCAAACCGGGCACGTCGCCCGGAGTCAGGGCTGGGCCGGCAGGGACCAGCAGGTGGAGGCGGCCGGCCTGCCGGACAGCCGGTCGGTGAGCCAGGCGATCGCGGCGCCCTGGTCGCTGAGCAGCGGGGCGAAGTGGTTGAGCAGGGCCCGGCCGACGCCGGGCAGCAGGACCGGCACATAGGTGACGTCGGCGCCCGCCCTGCACCAGTCGACGGCGAGCCGTCGCGCCTGCGCGTGCGGGACCAGGTCGTCGCTGACGCCGGTCGCCACCCGGACCGGGCTCGCCGGTCTCAGGGTGCCGATGCGCTGCCGGTCGAGGAAGGCCTTCAGTGCCGGCTCGGCGGCGACGATGTCGCTGATCGTCCTGCCGTCGGTGGTCCAGGCGGTGCTGTGCGCGGAGCCGTAGGCGAGGATCGCGTCGCCGACGCACATGGTGGACAGGTCGGCCAGGGCCGCCTTGCCGGCCGCGTTGAGGTGCGCCTCGGCGACGGGCCTCAGGGCGGGGTCCGACTGCACGAAGCCGTTGACCGCCCAGCCGAGGGCACCGGCCAGGTCGCTGCCGTCGATGGCCGCGGTGACGGCGGCCAGGTCGGCGGGCGGCGCCCCCGAGTAGGTGCCGGCCAGGGTGACGTCCGGGGCGTAGGAGGGCTGGAGTTCGGCGGCCGCCGCGGTCGCGCCGCCGCCCTGGCTGTAGCCGTACAGGCCGACCGGCGAGGCGGCCGTGACCGAGGCGCCGTCGACGGTCCGGGCGGCGCGTACGGCGTCCAGCACCGCGTGGGCGCCGTCGAGACGGTTGACGTAGGTGTGCAGCCGGTCCGTGGCGCCGAGGCCGACGTAGTCGGTGACGACGACGGCGACACCCTCGGCGAGCAGCCGGTAGATCGCCAGATCCTCGTAACCGACGGACAGGGTCCGGCCGTTGAGCGTCAGCGGATGTTCCAGCCCGAGCGAGGCCGCGCACTGGTCGCCCTGTCCCATGGTGCCGGGGGCGACGGCGACCAGCGGGCGCGGTCCCCCGTGCCGCCACACCGCGGTGGGCTCGATGTAGGCGCCGGTGACCGCGACCGGGTCGCCGTTGGAGTCGGTCGACTTGTACATCAGCCGGGTCGCGCGGCCCGGCAGCGGTCCGTCGATCCCGGGCAGGCTCAGCGCGAGCGGGAGGGGCTCACTGCGGATCACGGTGCCGTCGGCGGCTGGCAGGGCGGCGGGCGGGTCGTAGAAGGCGGGGATCGTCACCCCGCGCGAGACGACCGTGTCCGAGGCGGCGGCCGGGAGGGACTGGGCGCCGAGACAGGCGGCGGCGGCGACGGCGATCGCCAGCAGAGGGATGCGTACGGGCATGGGGAACCTCCTGGGCAGGGGAGGTGGAGGGGGTCTCCGAAGCGGCTGCCAGGACGGTACCGGCCAGGGTGTTACCGTGGGTAGCAGCCATGATGTTACGGTTCAGTAATGTGACTTGCTGTCAACAATGGTGATCTCGCTGTCGACAACGGCGGCACGTGGTACGGCGCGTCGGCCCCCTTGGTTACAGTGAGCCGCCTGCGGAACGAGGGGGGGACAGCCGTGCGGCTCGCGGTGGGGACGGTTATGGGCGGAGCGGCGCGGGTGGCGTTGCCGGCCGCAGTGGTGGCGGGCTCGCTGACCGGCTGCGCGGGGTCGCACGCCAGTGCGGCGAAGCCGGCTGCGACCGCGGGAGCAGCCGCCTCCGCAGGAGCGTCCGCCTCTACGGGGGCGGCCGCCGGGGTCGCGCAGAGCGGCGGCAGGCTCGGGGCGGCCGGGTCCGCCTGCGCCCTTCCGGTCAGCTTCGACTTCGCCCGGAACTGGAAGCCGAAGTCCATCGACGCCAAGCCTTCCACCGGCGGCTCCGGCAACGAACTGGCAGGTGACCCCGTCGACGCGCCGGCACACCAGGGACCGGTCACCGCCGCCTGCGAGATCGACGCCAAGCCCGCCGGGAACATCGGCTTCATCCGCGTGTGGACCGGCAAGCCGGACGCCGGCGACCCGCGCACCGTACTGAAGGCCTTCGTGTCCGCCGAGGGCCACACAAGCAAGGCGACGTACCGCGCCTTCAGCACCGGTGGCCTGGCCGGCGTGGAGGTCGACTACCTCTACACCAGCAAGCTCCTGGACGAGACGAAGCGGGAGAGCGCCCTCGCGGTCCCCACCCCGCACGGTCCGGTCGTCGTCCACCTCGGCGGGCTGGACACCCAGGAGCACCAGGAGATGCTCCCGGCGTACGAACTCGCCAAGCGGACCCTGCGCGTCACCTGACCCACGGCCGACGGAGCGTCAGCGCGCGGAAAACCGGCCACGATGGCCGAGTTGCGATGTCCAGCCTCGAACGGCGCGGCGAACATCACAAATTCGTATCGGACATTCCGCACTTCAACCTTCACACGAGTCACACATGTTCGTTAGGTTGACGTCAGGCCGCACGGCTCCCCCCGGCGAACCCCGCCGGGCCGCGTGGCCTCCGCTGAATCCGGGGCCCGCCGTGGCGTCCGGAGCCGGGGCCCCGACCGACACAGGGGTGAATCGACTCGACTGCCCCGCGGGCAGGGGTCGTAGGGCACGCCTTCCGCATTCGACCGCCCGAACCCTCCCCCAGCGCTCACCCGGGTAAGCGGTGCACGGAAGGAGTACGCCTCCTATGGCGTCGGAGAGCCGCGAGGTTCGGCAGCGAATCGACACCCTCTACACCCAGGCCGAGAACGCCACCGGGAACTTCAACGCCACCCGTGCCATGTCGGCGGGGACGCGCTCGCGCGGTGTCCCGCTGGCCAAGCGGCGGGGCTCGCGGCCGGACCCCGGGCTGGAGGAGATGACCCGGCAGTGGTTCGACGCGGCACGCGCCAGGACGGGACCGACCGTTGCGGCGGCGCTGCCCGCCGACCGGATGCCGGACGGGGCCCGTGGCCTGGCCAGGGGCGGTTCCTCGCGGGGTGAGTGGGCGTCCGGCGCGCGTGCCCTGCCCGAGCTGACCGCCGGGTCGGAACGTGCGGTGGCGGAACTGCTCGGCCTGCCCACGGCGGAGCCGGCCGCGCGCCCCGTACCGGAGCTGACCCGGGGGCCGGTGGCGGAGTTGACGAGCGGGCCGGTCGCAGAACTGACCGGCGCCACACCGGAGTTGCCGGCCGGCCGGACCGTCGCCGCGCTGCCCGCCGCGCCGGAGCCGCCGAGGGCCCTGCCCGCCGCGTCCGGCGCGGAGCCCGACCGGCGCTCCCCCGCCACCTCCAAGAGCCGCAACCAGCGCAAACTCACCGCCGCCCGGGACCTGTTGTCCCGCCGTGCGACGCAGCAGAGCGTGCCCCTGGCGGCGGTCCCGGCGGCGCCCACGCAGGACGCCTGGCCGGCGACGGAGGTACCGGGACAGCAGCAGTCGGACGACGAGTGGCGACGGCAGTTGCAGTGGGCGCTGCCCGGCGGGGGCACGACGGCGGGAGCCGCCCTGCCCCCCGCGGTCGCGGACACCTCCCTGGGCGCGGTCCCCGCCCCGCCGTCCGGTACGGCCACGGCGGCTCCCGGCACCATCGCGCCCTGGCCCGGCGCCATGACCGCACCGGCCGGCGGGGCGGACCCCCTCCCGCCCGTCACCGCCCAGCCCACCGCCGCCCCATCCTTCGACACCGCCGCTCAGTCCCTCGCCTTCCCGGCCACCGCCGACCCGTACCTCGGCGCGATCCCCACCCCGCCCACCACGACCCAACCGTCCCTGGGCGCCGCACCCACCGTTCCCGCCGAGGCGGCCCCGGCCACCGTCGACCCGTACCTCGGCGCGATCCCCGCCCCGCCCACCACGACCCATCCGTCCCTGGGCGCCGCACCCGCACCCGCCGGCATCGCCGATCCCTTCGGGCCGGGAGCCATCACCGATACCGGCTCCTTCGTGGCGCCCGCCGTCGCGTCCGTCACGGCCGTCGCCCCGGAGGCGGCCTACGCCGCGAGGGCCGCGAAGGCCGTGGAGTTCGCGCGGGCGCAGGTCGGCAGGCCGTGCGTCTGGGGGGCGACCGGGCCGGACTCGTACGACTGCTCCAGTCTCACCCAGGCGGCGTGGAAGGCCGCCGGGGTCACGCTGCCGCGGGCCGCCGCCCAGCAGGCGCTCGCCGGCACGCCGGTCACGCTCGCCGGGATCGAGGCCGGGGACATCGTCCTGTTCTTCGACAACGACAGCCACGTCGGCCTCTACACCGGCAACGGTCTGATGATCCACGCGCCGGGCCCGGGGGCGTTCATCCGGGAGGAGTCGGTCTACGGCGCCGGGGAGTCGGCCATCCACCGGGTGATCCGGCCCGCCTGACCCCCGCCGGGACCGGCGCCGGTCAGCCCGTTCTCCGCCGGGCGCGCCAGCTGTCGTAGTGGTCGAGGAGGGTCTCCTCGACCGGCCGGTAGGTGAGGCCGAGGTCCCGGACGCTCCTGGCGTTGTCGACGCGGAAGCGGATGCCGAGGTGTTTGCGGATGTAGTCCTGGGTGAGGCCGAACGCCGGGCCCAGGACCCTGACCGGCCAGTGCGGCAGCGCGGTGCGCGGCAGGCGGAGGTCACGCGGGTGGCGGGTCCGGATGATCCGCGACATCTCGTGGAAGGACGTCATCGTCTCGGCCGCGACGATGTAACGGCCCTCGGCGGCTGGGTTCTCCGCCGCCGCGATGTGCGCGTCGGCCACGTCACGCACGTCCGCCGTGGTGAAGCTGAAGTCGGGGGCGCCGTAGCAGAAGTAGCCCTTGAACAGCTCGTCCAGCAGGAAGAGGCTGCCGGACTCGGACGCGGGAGTGAGCGAAGGGCCCAGGATCAGGCCGGGGTTGAGCGACACCATGCGCCAGCGGTCCTGGGCCGCCTCGGCCTCCCGGGCGGCGCGTTCGGCGACGGTCTTGGCGTAGTGGTAGGGATTGTTCGCCACCGTACTGGTGGTGTTGAAGTACTTCTCCGACAGCACCTGGCCGTCCATCTCCAGGACGTCGGCGTAGTCACCGAAGACGGCACCGACGGTGGAGGTGAACACCAGGGTGCGGACCTCCCGGGTCCGTTCGATGCTCGCCAGCACATTGCGGGTGCCGAGCAGCGCCGGGTCCACCACGTCCCGTCGCCCGTCCCTGATCCTCTCCGGCATCAGGAAAGGCGAAGCCACGTGGAAGACGACGGCACAGCCGCGCAGCGCCTCGTCGAAGGACCCCTCCTTCAGCAAGTCCGCCGCGAACAGGTCGAGTCGGCCGGGAAAGGCCTCCTGCATCTCCCACAGCGGCCGTACCTTGCGGGCCCGGGAGGTGTCGCGCACGGTGGCGCGGACCCGGTATCCCCGCTCCAGCAGCCGCCGTACCAGATGGCTGCCGACGAAACCGCTGCCGCCGGTCACCGCGACGGTCGTCCCCGCGTCCGAGCCTGCGCCCACGCCCTCACCCCTCGCTCCCCGACACCGCCCCTCGGTGCGCCGGGAACAGAGTACGCGCCAGGCATAAACTCAGCTTATGACGTCATAGAACGGACCCGCGTACCAACTTAGGGCTGCCTTAGCTTAGGCTTCCCGTTCGAGTAGCCTGTTTTCGCTCGAAGGGAACCAGATCATGCCGCGCCCCCTGCGGGTAGCCATCGTCGGAGCCGGCCCCGCCGGGATCTACGCCGCCGATGCCCTGCTCAAGTCCGAGGTGGCCGCCGAGCCCGGCGTGTCCATCGACCTCTTCGAGCGCATGCCCGCCCCGTTCGGCCTGATCCGCTACGGCGTCGCCCCCGACCACCCGCGCATCAAGGGCATCATCACCGCCCTGCACCAGGTGCTCGACAAGCCGCAGATCCGGCTCTTCGGCAACGTCGACTACCCGGCCGACATCAGCCTCGACGACCTGCGCGCCTTCTACGACGCGGTGATCTTCTCCACGGGCGCCACGGCCGACCGCGAGCTGCGCATACCCGGCATCGACCTGGACGGCTCGTACGGCGCCGCCGACTTCGTCTCCTGGTACGACGGCCACCCTGACGTACCGCGCACCTGGCCGCTGGAGGCGGAGAAGGTGGCCGTGCTGGGCGTCGGCAACGTCGCTCTCGACGTGGCCCGCATCCTCGCCAAGACGGCCGACGAGCTGCTGCCCACCGAGATCCCGCCGAACGTCTACGACGGTCTGAAGGCGAACAAGGCCCTGGAGGTCCACGTCTTCGGCCGGCGCGGCCCGGCGCAGGCGAAGTTCAGCCCGATGGAGCTGCGGGAGCTGGACCACTCCCCCAACATCGAGGTCATCGTCGATCCCGAGGACATCGACTACGACGCGGGCTCGATCGAGACCCGGCGCGGCAACAAGCAGGCCGACATGGTCGCCAAGACCCTGGAGAACTGGGCGATCCGGGACATCGGCGACCGGCCGCACAAGTTGTTCCTGCACTTCTTCGAGTCGCCCACCGAGGTCCTCGGCGAGGACGGCAAGGTCGTCGGCCTGCGCACCGAGCGCACCACCCTGGACGGCACCGGCAACGTCAAGGGAACCGGCACCTTCAAGGACTGGGACGTCAGCGCCGTCTACCGCGCCGTCGGCTACCTCTCCGACAAGCTGCCCAAGCTGCCCTGGGACATCGACTCGGGCACCGTCCCGGACGACGGCGGCCGGGTGATCGAGGAGAGCGGCGGCCATCTGCAGTCCACCTACGTCACCGGCTGGATCCGGCGCGGACCCGTCGGTCTGATCGGCCACACCAAGGGTGACGCCAACGAGACGGTGTCCGCCCTTCTCGACGACCACGCGAACGGCCGTCTGCACACCCCGGCCTCGCCGGAGCCGGAGGCCGTCGACGCCTTCCTCGCCGAGCGGAACGTCCGCTTCACCACCTGGGAGGGCTGGTACAAGCTGGACGCCGCCGAGAAGGCCCTGGGCGAGCCGCAGGGCCGTGAGCGCGTGAAGCTCGTCGAGCGTGCGGACATGCTCCGGGAGAGCGGGGCGTAGCTCCCGGTCCGGAGGCCCGCGAAGGGCTGTGAAGGGCTGTGAACAGGGCCCGCCCCGAGCGGATGGGTGGGCGGGCCCGTTCGACGCACCATTGTCGGGGCCGCGCACCGGCACGGACACGTGTGAACGGCCCTCCTCCGACGCGCGCCGCGCGCGCCCCGCGTGTGGGGCGCGCCTCCCGTGCGCGGGAGCGGCCCGGACGCCGGTGTTCGGATCCCCCTCTTACCTGCAGTTCCCGCTACCTCCCATTCCGGTGAGAGGGCGGTGAGACCTGCACACGGTTAAATCTCCGTTCAGATTCCGTGCATGTCGACCGACGGATACTCCCCAAGATCCGGATCGCCCACCGCGTCCGGATCGAGTCTTCGGGAGTCCTGAAAGGCCGTTCATGCTCACCCCCCACAGCGAGCCGACCCGCGAGCGCGCCACCGAGCCCGCGCCGGCGCGCGCCATCTCCGCCATGCTGCCCCGTCCCCGCGCCGGGGGGTGGGCGCCGCCCGTGCCCCGCACGGGTTCGCCCAGGCCGGCGTACGAACTCCCGGTGCTGCTGGGCATCGTGGCGGTCGCCGCCGTGCTCACCCTGTGGGGCCTGGACGACAGCTCGTTCCACGGGTTCTACGCGGCCGGCGTGCGCAGCATGACCGACAGTCCGGTCGCCTTCTTCTACGGGTCCTTCGACCCGGGCAACACGATCACGATCGACAAGCTGCCCGGCTACTTGTGGCCGCAGGCCCTGTCGGCGCTGGTCTTCGGCTTCCGTCCATGGGCGCTGGTGCTGCCGCAGGCGATCGAGGCCATGGCCTGCGTGGTCGTGCTCCATGGCCTGGTGCGCCGCTGGGCGGGCGTGCCGGCCGGTCTGCTGGCGGCCGGCTTCCTGACTCTCACTCCCGTGTTCGTCGGCCTTGGGCGGTCCGTCACGGAGGACTCGCCGTTCACCCTGCTGCTGCTCCTGGCCGCCGCGGCCACCCAGCGGGCGACCGAGCGGGGCCGGGGCCGCCGGCTGTGCCTGGCGGGAGTGTGGGTGGGTCTGGCCTTCCAGTGCAAAATGCTGGAGGCCTGGGCGGTGCTGCCCGCGCTCGCCGTCACCTACCTCGTCGCCGCGCCCACGACCCTGCGCCGTCGGCTCCTGGACGTGGCGCTGGCCGGCGCGGTGGCGTTCGGCGTGTCGCTGTCGTGGATGGCGGTGGCCACGCTGACCCCGGCGTCCGACCGCCCCTACCTCGACGGCACCACGGACAACTCGGCCTACGGTCTGGTCGTCGGCTACAACTTCCTGACCCGCTTCCACGGCCTCGACGCGGCCGCCGCCGGCAGCGTCGCCCCCAACGAGAGCCTGCGGACCGCCGGCACCGGACCCGGCATGGGCGACAGCGTCTGGAAGATGTTCAGCCCCGGGATCGCCACCCAGACCGGATGGCTGTACCCGCTGGCCGCGCTCGGGCTCGCGGGCGGTGCGTGGGCGCTGTGGCGGAGGCGTGCGGGCCGCACGGACCGAGTGCTGGCGGGCCATGTGCTGTGGGGGTCATGGCTGGTCACGTTCTTCCTGGTGTTCAGCTTCGGCAGCGTGACCGGACACACCTACTACATGGGTGTCGTCGCCGTGGCGCTGGCCGCGCTGGGCGGCGCCGGGACCGTAGGGGCCTGGCGGGCGTGCCGCAAGGGCGGCCGGCGGGCCTGGGCGCTGCCCGGCGTGATCGCCGTGAACCTCGCCTGGTGCGTGACCCTGACGCTGTGGTACCCGCGCTTCTTCCCCTGGTCCGTCCCCACCGCCGCGGCCCTCGGCCTTGTAGCCCTGGTCGCCCTGGTGCTTGCCTGCGTCCGTCGACAGCCGCGCCTCGTCACGGCCGGCCTGGCCGCCGGGCTCGCCGCGGTGCTGCTCGTCCCGGCCGTCTGGTCCGCGTCGGCGCTGTCCCTGCGCTACAACCAGCCCGGCTCGCTGGGCCGCGTGGGCCCCACCAACCACCGGGTGGGCAACCCGCTCGCGACGCTCGGCCCGACCCGGGAACGGCTGCTGGCCTACCTGACCGCGCACCGGGGCGGCGCCGAGTACCTGGCCGCGGTGCCCGGCTGGTGGGAGGCCGCGCCCTACATCATCTCCGCCGACGCGCACGTGCTGCCCGTGGGCGGCTTCACCGGCCGGGTCCCCCATCCGACGTCCGGTGGCTTCCGCGAGCTGATCGACACCGGCCGGCTGCGCTACGTCGTCCTGAAGCGCGCCGAGGCGCACCGGAGCCTGCGCCACGCGGTCACTCCCACTGACGTGATCATGCGCTGGACCGTCGGCCACTGCACGGCAGTGCCACCGGCGGCCTACGGCTCCGGTGACCGGACGGAAACGCTGTACGAGTGCGGCCCGGGTCACGAGGCGAACGGGCCGCACCACGTGAGGGTGCCGTATCACCGGTGACCACGGCGCCTTGTTCCACTCCGTGATCACGGGTCGCCCGTGCTCGCTTGCACGGGCCGGGATCTTGCGGATGTCCCAGCGGCCGGTCACTCTGGCGGGATGGGGGGCATCTTGGTGCGGAGGGCGCCGCGGGCGCTGCTGTGGTCGGTGTGGTGGGCGCTGGCGGCAGCCGTTCCGTCGGGGATTTCGCTGCTTGCGCTACGGTTCGTGCCGGACTTGTGGCGCGAGGACGACAAGGGTCTGGTCCTCGTGCTCGCGATCGCGGGCCTGCTGTTCCATCTGTGGGTCGCGGCGGTGTACCTGTACGACGGGCAGCGCTGGAGTGGCCGGGCCGGTAGATGGAGGGTAGTGGTCTGCTGTGCCGGCGTTGTTGTCGTCCTCGCCAGTTGGTTCACGGCCATCGTCTTCGGCAGGGACGATGTCGAACAGCAGATCCTGCACGATCGCGGGGTGACGGCTACGGGCGTGGTCACCGGGCCCTGGTCCACGCAAGGCGACCACGGTCCCATGGTGGTCGGGGTCCATGTCCGTCTGGGCGACGGCACGACGTTCGCCGTCGGGGGCTATCCGCGGGTGGGCAGCACTGTGCAGGTCACCTCCGATCCCCTGGGAACGGCTGAACCGCAGCTCGGCCCACGGCCGGCCGTACCCGGGAGACTGGGCCTGAAGGTGACCCTCGCGGTGCTGATCGTCGGCCAGATCATGACGGCGAGCATCGTCGTAGGGCCGCTCGACCAAGACCCCGTTCCGCGAAGACTGCGCCGCCGGCGCCCTCCAGCCGACGAAACGCCCGTCGGCAAGGGGCCGTCCCACGCGTTGGAGTCCGGCGCCTGAGGGTCCACTCACCCGACCTACGCCGCCAGCGCGGCGAACTGAGCTCAAGTCGCGACTGGGTCGCCACGCAGCAGAGTCGACAGATTCCTCCCCGGAAAAGAGTCGTTGACCGGATCCAGCTCCCGCCATGGGCGGGAGTGGACACGGACTCCAGTCGCGTTGGGGCACGGCGGGAGCGGGCTCTCCGTCCGGGGCGAATCCGATCCCGCTGTCCGGCGCTTATTTCTGCGGACGCACCCGGCGGCGGCTCGACTCGCGGGCCCCCGCCCTGCGTGTCGCGAGCGCAGACAGTGATACTGGGAGGCGGACCCCCGCCCCCATCCGCAGATTGGCTCATGTCGAACTCCGCCACCGACCGCGCCACCACCCCGCAGACCCCGCTGACCCTCTGGGCGGCCCGCGGCCGTCATACCGGTCCCGCCGCCGAGGACGTCGTGCGCCGCCGTCTGGGCCTCCGCAAGGAGAGCGGGGCCATCGACGACTTCACCGAACCCGCCCACCCCGACGAAAAGCCCGATTCATCCGAGTTGCCCGAGTCGCTCGACGCCCCCGACACCCCCGACGCCCAAGCCTCGGCCGCCTCGCCCGAGGTCTCCGACCGGCGGGTCTTCGAGGCACGCTGGCGGGCCGGCGGTGAGGTGACCGTGCGGGCCCGCCTGACGCTCGTGTCCGCGCCGGAGCGGGAGGAGGGGCAGGAGTGGGTGCTCGTCGCGGAGGCGGAGCGCCCCTGGGACGACAGGTGGCCGTCGCCCGCGACGATGTTCTGGCCCGAGGCACCGGAGAGGTCCGAGGGGCCCGAGGGGCCCGAGGGGCAGGGGTCCGATGACGACCACGACGGCGGCGACGGCATCTGGGACCGTCACCCTGCCGTCCCCGGCCTGCGCTTCGGGCGGGTCAATCCGTTGCCGACGGACGACAAGGAGATACGGCGTCTGCTGCGCTCCGCCGCCCGCGACGCCTGGTGCGTGAACCTCGTCGTGCACGAGGCGATGACCCCGGACGCGAAGGGACGGCTGCCGCTGACCCGGCTGCTGCCGCCCGGCCTGCGCCACCGCGTGGTCGAGCACCGGGCGGCGCCGCACCAACTGCGTGCCGTCAACTGGGCCCTGAAGGACCTCGGCGTCGAGGTGCCGCGCGGCGGGGCGGTGCTGCTGCCGCCGGATCCCGCACCGGCCGGTTACGTCGGGCAGGACCACTGCGTGCGCAGCGTCTTCCTGGACGGCTCGGAGCCCACCGAACTCCTGGAGGTGCTCCGGCGGTTCACCGCCCTGCCCAGGCCCCTGCCGCCGGGTGCGGAGGAGGCGCTGACCGATCTGCGCGGGAACTGGAGCCTGCTGACCCTCCAGGAGGAGCTGGACCGGGCGCGCCGGCTCGTCGCCATGTACGCCGAGGCGCTGGAGGCCATGACCAAGTCCCGGGACCTGTACCGGGAGGCCGCCGAGAGGGCCCACGAGGCGCTGACCGCCTACCGGGACACCCCCGCCCCCGCCGATCCGCCGCAGCAGCAACCGGGTGCCGCTGCCGTCTCCCCCTTGCAGCAGCTGACCCGGACCTTCGAACGGCTGAAGGGCGGCGCGAAGAAGGGGTAGCGCGCCGCCCGCGAGGGCGGTACGAACGCCGGGACCGGGAAGGTGACATGGGAAGGCCCGCAAGGCCCGGGCCGCCCTGATGCACCGCAGGACAGGAGACCCGCCCCGATGGACACCACCGCGACCCTGCTGCTGATCGCCGCCGTCGTCGCGGCGGCGCTGCTCGCCCTCGCTGTCGGCCTGCTGATACGGCTGGTCCGCACCCGGCGCGCACTGCGGCGGGCCGGGCTGCCGACCGGCCCGCGCTGGGTGTTCTGGGGCGCGGTGCTGTACCTGGTGCTGCCGACCGACCTGCTGCCCGACCCCATCTATCTGGACGACATCGGTGTCCTGCTCCTGGCGCTGCGCAGCATGCGCGCCGCACGGGAACCCCTGCCGCCGCCGGACATGACCGAGAACTGAGGGCCGGGGCCGGTGCCTCTCCAGATGACCTGTCGGCGCGTCGGCACCGGGCTCGACCGTCCAGGCCGGCCCTCCCCTTCACCGGACGATCACCGTCCCCCCAGGTGCGCTCCCGCGTCCCCGGGGCGCATTCTTGCTGTGTCACCCACCTGGCGGCGCAGGGACGCGGCAGGGACGATGACGACGAGGTAGGAGCGATGACTGGGAGCGGGGAGCGCAGCCTCCGCACGCGGGCCCGGCTGACCGCGCTGCTGGTCGACGCCTCGACCGGCGCGCTCGGCGCGGCGGGCGGGAGCGCGGCGGGGGTGTACCTGCGCTCCGGTACGCCCGGTCTGCTGCGGCTCGCCGTGCTGGTGGGGCTGCCCGGCCCGCTGTTCCGGCCCTGGTGGCGGCTGCACGTGGACCGCCCCTTCCCGGTCGCCGACGCCTACCGGCTCGGGGCGCCGGTGGTGCTGTCCGACGCGGCGGAGACGATGCGCCGCTATCCCCAGTTCGCGGCGGGCCTGCCCTTCCAGTTCGGGTCCGTGCACGTGCCCGTGCCGGGAGCGGCGGCCGGGGCCTTCGGGGTGCTCACCGTGCTGCGTCCGTCCTCGTCCGACACGGTGGACGAGCTGCTGGACCGGGACCGCCTGGCCCGGCTGGCCGGGCGGCTGGGCGCCGAGCTGGGCGGCCTGGCCGGCGGGGACAATTCGGCCGTCGTCTGGGACGCGGAGCCGCTGTGCGTCCGGCCGCCGCAGACCCGGCCCGCCGAGGCCCGGGTGGGACATTTCACCTGGGACCCCGAGACCTCGGCGGTGCGCACGGACGACCGGCTGCCCGCTCTGCTGGGGGTGCCGCCCGCGGAGTTCCCGGACTCGGGCGCGGCGCTCGCGCGGGTCCTGGCGCCGGCCGACGCCCACCGGATCCTGGCCGCGTTGCGCGAGACCGCCGCCGGGAGACCGCCGCCCGCGCCGCTGGCGGTGCGGTCCGGGGACGGCGCCCCGCGCGTGCTGGACCTGTGGTCCCCGGACGCCGGGAACCCGCCGCCGGTCGTCGGGACCGTGGTCGAGCCGGGCGCCGCCGCCTCGGCCCACGGTGCGGCCGACCTGCTCCCGCAGGGCGTGTTCTGCCTGGACCGGATGGGGCTGATCGTCTACGCCAACCAGGCCGCGGCACGGCTCACCGGACGCCGGCGGAGCCAGCTCCTCGGCCACCCCCTGTGGGAGGCCCTGCCCTGGCTGAACGGGCCGCCGTACGACGACCACCTGCGCGGCGCGCTGCTGGCGCCGGGTCCGGTGCGCTTCGAGGCCCGCCGGCCCGCGGACGGCACCGGCGAGTCCGACCGCGGCGAGTGGCTGGCCCTGTCCGTGCACCCCGGCCCCGACCTGCTCACCTGCACACTCGTCCCGGTGAACCGGATGGACGCCCCCGAGGACCTGGCTCCCGACGACCCCGTGACGACCACCGTGCACGCCGACGGCCGCACGGTGGCGGGCGGGCCGTCGACGACCCCGGCGTACCGGCCCATCGTCCTCGCCATCGCGCTGACCGACGCGGTGACCGCCCGGCAGGTGTCGGAGGTGGTCATGCAGGAGCTGCTGCCCGCGTTCGGCGGCCGCCACCTCGCCATCTACCTGCTCCAGGACCGGCACATGTTCCTGGCCTGGGAGACCGGCTTCCCGCAGGGCTTCCTCGTCCCCTTCGAGGGCGTCGGTCTCGACGCCCATCTGCCCGGCGTGGAGACGCTGACCACCGGACGACCGCTGTTCTTCGAGTCGATGCAGCAACTGGCGGCCGCCTACCCGGGCATCCTGCTGGACGCCGACGAGGGCGCCCGTGCCTTTCTGCCGCTGATCGCCTCGGGGCGGCCGGTCGGCTCCTGCATCCTCGGCTTCGACCGCTCGCGCAGCTTCAGTACCGAGGAACGCACGGTTCTCACCGCCCTCGCCGGGCTGATCGCCCACGCCATGGAGCGGGCCCAGCGCTACGACAGCGAGGCCGCCCTCGCCCGGGGGCTGCAGCAGGCCCTGCTGCCCAGGCGGCTGTCGGCCCACCCCGGGGTGGAGACCGCGGGGCGCTATCTGCCCGGCACGCAGGGCCTGGACGTCGGCGGGGACTGGTACGACGTGGTCGAGGCCGGGGACGGGCTCGCCCTGGTCATCGGGGACGTCCAGGGGCACGGTGTGCAGGCGGCGGCCACCATGGGCCAACTGCGCAGCGCGGTGAGGGCGTTCGCGCTCGGCGACCGGCCGCCCGACGAGGTGATGAGCGGCACGAACCATCTGCTCATCGATCTCGATCCGGGCCAGTTCGCGAGCTGTTGCTATCTGCGTCTGGACCCCGCCACCGGACTCGCCCGGGTGGCCCGCGCCGGACATCCGCCGCCGCTGCTGCGCTCCCCTGACGGCCGTACCCGGGTCCTGGACCTGCCCGGCGGGGTCGTCCTCGGCGTGGATCCGCTGGCCCGCTACCCGGTGGCCGAGCTGAGCCTGGAACCGGACGCCATCCTCGCGCTGTACACCGACGGGCTGGTGGAACGGCCCGGTGCCGACATCGACGACGGGATCGCGGCGCTGCGCAGGGCGCTGGCCAAGGCCGGCGGGGCCGCCGGGCGGCGCGGCGGCCGCTCCCTGGCCGGGGTCGCCGACCGGCTCACCGCGACGGCGCGGCACGCCACGGACCGCCCCGACGACGTCGCACTGCTGCTCGCCACCCGGCGCCCGGTGTCCGCACACCGCGGGTGACCGACGGCCCCGTACGTCCACCGGAGGGCATCACGGGCTGTCACCTGGTGTGACGGGCCTCGCCTACGGGGGCCGGGCAGTGTAGACATGGCACATGGTCCGACTGCCCGGCCGGCCCGCGACTCGGCCGCCCCGTCCTCCCGGGTACCCGCACGCACCGCTCGGCCCTCGGCCACAGGACGGAACCGGACCGTCCCCGGACAGCCCCGGGGTGCTGCGGTCCGCGGTGAGCCGACGCAGTGTGGCCGGTCAGGTGTTCGTCCTCCAAGTGGTGATCGTCCTGCTGCTGGTGGTGTCGGCCGTGGTGGCGCAGGTGCTGCAGGTGCGGCACGACACCAGCCTGGAGGCCCGCAACCGCTCGCTCGCGGTCGCCGAGTCGTTCGCCGACTCCCCCGGCATGGTGGCGGCGCTGCGCTCCCCGGATCCGACGGCGGTCCTCCAGCCGAGGGCGGAGGCCGCCCGGATGGCGACCGGCGTGGACTTCATCGTGGTGATGAACACCGACGGCATCCGCTACACGCATCCCAAACCGGACCGGATCGGCAAGAAGTTCGTCGGCACCATCGCGCCGGCCGTGGCCGGGGGCACCGTCGTCGAGGAGATCAACGGGACCATAGGGCCACTGGTGCAGGTGGTGGTGCCCGTCCGGGATCCGAGCGGCCGGGTCGTCGGGCTGGTGTCGTCCGGCATCACCACCGCGCACGTGGGCGGTGCCGCCGACCAGCAGCTGCCCCTGCTGCTCGCGGCGGCCGCCGCCGCCCTCGCCCTGGCCACCGCGGGCACGGCCCTGGTGAGCCGGCGCCTGCTGCGCCAGACGCACGGGCTCGGACCGTACGAGATGACCCGGATGTACGAGCACCACGACGCGGTGCTGCACGCGGTGCGCGAGGGTGTCCTGATCGTCGGCGGCGAGGGCCGGCTGCTGCTCGCCAACGACGAGGCGCACCGGCTGCTGGACCTGCCCGCCGACGCCGAGCGCCGGCATGTGCTGGACCTGGGGCTGGACGGCGACACGGCCGCGCTGCTCGCCTCCGGGCGGGTCGCCACGGACGAGGTGCACCTGGTCAAGGACCGGCTGCTGGCGATCAACCAGCGACCCACCGACCTGCGCGGCGGCCCGGCCGGCAGCGTCACCACGCTGCGCGACTCCACGGAGCTGCGCGCCCTGTCCGGCCGCGCCGAGGTGGCGCGCGAGCGGCTCAACATGCTGTACGACGCGGGTGTCGGCATCGGCACCAGTCTGGACGTGACCCGCACGGCCGAGGAGCTGGCGGAGCTGGCCGTGCCCCGGTTCGCGGACTTCGCCACCGTGGACCTGTTCGAAGCGGTGCTGAAAGGGGAGGAGCCGCAGCCCGGTGCCGCGCTGCGGCGCACCGCGGTCAGCGGCATCCGCAAGGACGCCCCGCTGTATCCGGTGGGTGAACGCATCCGGTTCGTGGAGACCTCCCCGCAGGCCCGCAGTCTGCTGTCCGGGCAGGCCGTCGTGGAGCCCCGGCTGCGGCAGGCGCCGGGCTGGCTGGCGCAGGACCTGGAGCGCACCGGACAGGTCGTCGCGTTCGGCATCCACTCGCTGATCACGGTGCCGTTGCGGGCGGGCAGTCTGGTCCTCGGCGTGGCCAACTTCTGGCGGGCCGAGAAGCCCCAGCCGTTCGACAGCGAGGAGCTGGCGCTGGCCGAGGAGCTGGTGGCCCGGGCCGCGGTGTCCATCGACAACGCCCGCCGCTACACGCGCGAGCACGGTATGGCGGTGGCGCTGCAGCGCAGCCTGCTGCCGCGCACCCTGCCCGAGCAGGACGCCCTGGAGATCGCCTACCGCTATCTGCCGGCGCAGGCGGGCGTGGGCGGCGACTGGTTCGACGTGCTGCCGCTGTCGGGCGCCCGGGTGGCGCTGGTGGTGGGGGACGTCGTGGGGCACGGGCTGCACGCGGCGGCCACGATGGGGCGGCTGCGCACGGCGGTGCACAACTTCTCCGCGCTCGACCTGCTACCCGACGAACTCCTGTCCCTGCTGGACGAGTTGGTGGGCCGGATCGACCAGGACGAGACCCCGGCCGACGGGGCCGCCGCGGTCACCGGCGCGACCTGTCTGTACGCGGTCTACGATCCGGTGGCCCGGCGCTGCACCGTCGCTCGGGCCGGCCATCCACCGCCCGCGCTGGTGCGTCCCGACGGCCGGGTCGAGTTCCCCGACGTGCCCGCCGGACCGCCGCTGGGGCTGGGCGGACTGCCGTTCGAGACCGTCGATCTGGAGCTGGACGAGGGCAGCCGGCTGGTGCTGTACACGGACGGGCTGGTGGAGGACCGGGAACGGGACATCGACGTCGGCCTCGACCTGCTGGGCGACGCCCTGCGGCGCACGGACGGCGCATCCCCCGAGGACACCTGCCGGACCGTGCTGGAACACCTCCCGGCCCGGCCCAGTGACGACATCGCGCTGATCGTCGCCCGCACCCGGGTCCTCGGCCCCGACCGGGTCGCCGAGTGGCAGGTGCCCGCCGATCCGGCGGCCGTCTCGGAGGTCCGGTCGGCGGTGTCCCGGCAACTGACCGAATGGGGCCTGGACGAGCTGTCGTTCACGACGGAGCTGATCCTGAGCGAGCTGGTCACCAACGCCATCCGCTACGGCCGCGACCCCATCGGGGTACGGCTGCTGTACGAGCGGACGCTGATCTGCGAGGTCTCCGACAGCAGCACCACCTCGCCGCATCTGCGGTACGCGGCGAGCACCGACGAGGGGGGCCGAGGCCTGTTCCTGGTCGCACAGCTCGCCGAACGCTGGGGCACCCGCTACACACCGGCCGGGAAGATCATCTGGGCGGAGCAGACGCTGCCCTGAGCCCCCGGCGACAGCGTGACAACAGCGCGCGGGCGCCGCCGCGTGCGGCGCCCGCGCGGGGACCGGGTACGAGCGGAGCGGCCGGTCAGCCGCCGTTCAGCCGCGAGCGCAGCAGCTGCTTTCCCAGCTCGGCGCCCTTGCGGCTGTCGGCCTGAGCCTTGCGGAAGAGGTCGGCGGCCTCGTTGTCCTTGTCGCGTTCCGCGTCCTGGATGTAGGACTCCAGGCGCAGGGCGTTGCTCAGACACGCCTCGACGTACCAGATGAGGTTGTAGTCCTTGTCCCGGGTGCCGGTGACGTCGCCGGTCTCGGTGGTGCTGCTCATGCGGGTCTCCTCCCTGTCCGACCCCGCGTTCCCTGCTTTCCGGAGCCCCCGGGTACCCATGCGCCCGGCCGGCACACCGGAGGTGCCCGGTCAGCCGAGGGCGAGGTCCAGGTTGAAGGCGGCGCTGATCAGGGCGAGGTGCGTGAAGGCCTGGGGGAAGTTGCCCTGCTGTTCGCCGGTGCGGCCGATCTCCTCGGCGTACAGGCCGAGGTGGTTGGCGTAGGTGAGCATCTTCTCGAAGGCCAGCCGGGCCTCGTCGGTCCGTCCGGCGCGCACCAGGGCCTCCACGTACCAGAACGAGCAGATGGAGAACGTCCCTTCGTCGCCGCGCAGTCCGTCGGGGCTGGCCTGCGGGTCGTAGCGGTAGACCAGGGAGTCGGAGACCAGGTCCTCGGTGAGGGCGTCCAGGGTGGACAGCCACTTGGGATCGGTGGGGGCGACGAACTTGGCCAGCGGCATCATCAGCAGGGAGGCGTCGAGGACGTCGCCGCCCTCGTACTGGACGAAGGCGCCGCGCCGCCGCGACCAGCCACGGTCCATGATCCGCCGGTAGATGGTGTCGCGGGCCTGCCGCCAGCGGGGCAGGTCGGCGGGCAGACCGCGCCGGTTGGCGAGGCGGATGGCCCGCTCGATCGCCACCCAGCACATCAGCCGCGAGTACAGGAAGTCCTTGCGTCCGCCGCGGGTCTCCCACACGCCCTCGTCGGGCTGGTCCCAGTGGTCGCACACCCAGCCGACCAGGTGGCACACGTCGTCCCAGTGGGCGCTGGAGATGGGCTGCGCCCACTTGTCGTAGAGGTAGATGGAGTCGATCAGGGCGCCGTAGATGTCCAGTTGGAGCTGCCCGGCGGCGGCGTTGCCGACCCGGACCGGGGCGGAGCCCTGGTGTCCCTCCAGATGCGGCAGTTCGCGTTCGGGCAGTTCGGTGCGGCCGTCGATGCCGTACATGATCTGCAGCGGCCCCGAGCCGTCGCCGGAGCCGGGGCTGATGTGCGTGCTCAGGAACCGCATGAACGCCTCCGCCTCGCCGGTGAAACCGAGCCGCAGCAGCGCGTAGACGGCGAAGGCGGCGTCGCGGACCCACACATAGCGGTAGTCCCAGTTGCGCTCGCCGCCGAGCTGCTCGGGGAGGCTGGTGGTGGGGGCGGCCACGATGGCACCCGTGGGGGCGTAGGTGAGCAGCTTCAGGGTGAGGGCGGAGCGGTGCACCATCTCGCGCCAGCGGCCGCGGTAGCGGGACTGCGACAGCCAGCGCCGCCAGTAGGCGACGGTCGCGGCGAACTGCCGCTCGGCCTCGGTGCGGGCACAGCCCCGGGGGGCCACCTCGCCGCCGACCTGGTCGAGGGCGAACACCGCGGACTCGCCCTCGCCGAGCTTGAAGTCGGCGCGGGCGTCGGCACCGTCGCCCTCCAGGGTCACGGTGGAGGTGAGGGCGAGGGACTGGACCGGCGACTCGAACAGGGCGGTGTCGCCGAGGATGCGCAGGGTGTGCGGGGCAGCGCCGTAGTCGAAGCGCGGGGCGATGCGGGCCAGGAAGGGGACGGTGCCGCGCACGCACACCACGCGCCGGATCAGCCGGTGCCGGCCCGCCTCGCCGCAGTGCTCGCCCGCTCCGCGCTCGTCCGCTCCGGCCACCGGCATGAAGTCCTGCACCTCACCGACGCCCTCCTCGGTGAAGAACCGGGTGATCAGCACGTTGGTGTCGGGGAAGTAGAACTGCTTGGTGCGCGCCGGGACGGCGGCGGCCAGCTCGAAGGCTCCGCCGCGCTCGGCGTCCAGGACGGCCGCGAAGACGCTGGGCGAGTCGAAGGCCGGGCAGCAGTACCAGTCGATGGTGCCGTCGCTGCCGACCAGGGCCACGCTGCGCAGGTCGCCGATGAGTCCGTGCTCGGCGATCGGCAGGTAGCGGGAGCTTCCGGGCGCGTACTGCCGGAACGACGTCTCGGCCATGTGGCGGCCTCCCCGGGAGGGGTGTGCGGGCTGCTTCCAGCTTAGGACCCCTCGGGGGCGAGTGTTCCGGCCCTGCGCGGGCAGGCGCCGGGCAGCCGGTCCGGCGCGCGTTCGGGATGCAGGGCGCGGCCGGGCGGGGAATCGTGGAATGTGCCCCGGTCTCGCGCACGGGCACGGATGCGGTCATCCGTTCCGAGGAGGAGGCATCATGCCGACGTCACAACCCGAAGAGTCCAGGTCGATCGACGACCACGCCACCCCGGACGCCCTGCTCCACTCGGCTCCCGCCCAGGGCGTCACCCCGGAGGACCTGGTGATGGCGGCGGGCAGGGACATCACCCCGGCGACCCTCGCCTGGGCCCGGCGCAAGCTGGAGACCGAGGGCCACGCGGCCGTGGAGAAGCTGCTGCCGTAGGTCCCCTTCGCCGGGGAGGCCCGGCCGGCTTCAGCCGGCCGGGCCGGGGGGCTCGGGCAGGATCGTGTCGTCCTGGACGACGTGCACCGCGGCCTCCTCGGCGCCCGCGGCGCCGCCGTCGATGCCGACGTCCGAGGCGATCTCCTCCTTGGTGGTGTCGGCGTGGGCACCCTCGTCCGGGGCCACCAGGCGGCCGGCCCGGGCCTCACCCGCCTCCGCGTCGACCGGCTCACCGGCGCCGCCGGGCAGGTCGCCGATGTCGTCCCCGGCCGGGTCCGCGACCTCCGGCACCTCCTGCCGCAGCCGCTCGTCGAGGGTCTCACCCGCGTGCTGTTCGGCCGCGGTCGTGCCGTGCCTGGTGACGCCCAGGGGCCGTTCGGGCGGGGAGTAGCCCTCGTCGAGGACGTCGTCGTAGGTCCGCTCGTCCAGCGCGTCCTGAAGGTCCAGCGGCCCGGCGTCCTCCTGTTCCTCGTTGGTTCCGGTGGGCTGGTACGCGTCGTCCGCCATCGGACTGGGCTCGGGCTGCGGGGCGCTCATGGCCGCCTCCTTCTCCTCGCTCGGGGCGTGTGGGGCTCCCGATCCGCGTTTCCCGCAGCCGCGGGCCTAACCCCGGGAGGCGCCGCACAGATCTCCGGACGGTCACGTTCCGCGGTGCGCGGGCCCCGGCAACCCGCTTGACCAGCGGCGCGGTTGGGTGCGGCCACCGGCCGGGGAGATTACCGGCTGGTCAATCTTGAAACATCAACGAGCGCCGCTATCATCACACCCACACGCGGTGTAACCGGATGCCGACTGGGCGTACGTGCGCACCACCCCTTTCCCTTCTTCTGGCCGGCCCCGACCCGAGGCCATCCCTCTCCGGGTCGAAGGCGGTTCCCCCCACCCCCCACTCCCGTACGCGCCGGGCCTGGTCCCCGTGCCCGTGCACGACCGGAAAGCAGTACAACCATGAGCAACAGCAGGGGCAGAGGGCTGCAGGCCAACGCCCTCGGTACGTTCGACACGGTGGTCATGGCCGTCGCGGGCAGCGCACCGGCGTACTCCATCGCCGCCACCACCGCGGTGCTGGTCGGCGCGGTGGGCCTGGCCAGTCCGGCGGCGCTGCTGTGGTGCGCGATACCGATGCTGGGCATCGCGCTCGCCTTCAGCTACCTCAGCCGCATCGACGTGAACGCGGGCGCCAGTTACTCGTGGGTGGGGCGCACCCTGCACCCCTTCCTGGGCTTCGTCAGCGGCTGGGCGCTGGTGGTGTCCGCGACCATCTTCATGGTCGCCGGCTCACTGCCCGCCGGGTCGATGACGCTCGCGCTCTTCGACGACAGACTCGCCGAGAACACGGCGCTGTCGACGGTGGTCGGCGCCGTCTGGTTCGTGATCATGCTCGGTGTCGTCCTCGGCGGTGCCCGTCTCACCGTCCGCGCCCAGCTGGTGATGTCCGGCGTCGAGCTGGCGATCCTGACGCTGTTCGCGGTGCTGGCGCTCTTCCACTCCGGCAACGCCCGTGCCTTCGACTGGTCGTGGCTCGGCTTCTCCCACTTCGACGGTGTGTCCGGGTTCGCCTCCGGGGCGCTGATCGCCGCGTTCTACTACTGGGGCTGGGACGTCACCAGCAACCTCAGCGAGGAGACCCGCAACAGCCGTCGCACGACGGGCCTGGCCGGTCTGATCGGTGTCGGCATCGTCTTCGTGCTGTTCGAGGTGTTCACCATCGCGGTGAACGTCATCCTCTCCTCCCGGCAGATCGCCGAGAACGACGCCAACGTGCTGACCGTGCTGGGTGAGGAGGTGTGGCCGGGCTGGGGCGGCAGACTGCTGATCGTGGCCGTGATGCTGTCCACCGTGGCCACCCTGGAGACGACGCTGATCCAGGTCTCCCGCTCGCTGTTCGCGATGGGCCGCGACCGTACGATGCCGTCCGCGCTGGGCCGGGTGCACCGCACCTGGAACACGCCCTGGGTGGCCGTCGCCGTGGTCGGCGGGGTGGCGCTGGTGATGTTCGTCGCCTCCAACGCCCTGGGCAGCGTGGGCCAGATCCTGTCCGACGCCATCTCGGCGATCGGTCTGCAGATCGCCGTGTACTACGGCCTGGCGGGGCTGGCGGTGGTCGTCGCCTACCGCAAGATGCTGCTGAAGTCGCCGGCCGACTTCCTGCTGGGCGGGCTGTGGCCGCTGTTCGGCGCGGTGTTCATGTTCTGGATCCTCGTCGAGTCGCTGGGACAGCTGAGTTCCGCGGCCGTCGCGATCGGCATCGGCGGTCTGGCCGTCGGCCTGGTGCCGATGCTCTGGTACTGGAAGCGGGGCAGCGACTACTACCGGCCCGCCAGGCTGGACGCCACCCGCACCATCGAGGCGGAGTACGTCCCCGGTGACCACGCGGCCGCGCGGCCCGACGCCCACGAGGGCCTCCCCACCGACTTCTGAGGGGAAGCCCGATGGCGCGAGACCGTTCCGTCCCCAAGTACGTCCCCGACTTCGACCCCGACTGCGGGGACGCACCACTCACCTCGGCCCGCCAGGACATCGTGATCGGCCGCTGGCAGGGCCTGCGGGAGCTGCTGCGGGCCACCGGCGTCGACTGGCCGGCCCGCGGCCACCGGGTACGGCTGCTGGCGCAGGCCTGCGCGGGCAGTTCGACGGTGGAGTCCTGGCTGGCCGCCGAGCCGCACAACGCCGACGCGCTGGTGCTGCGGGCGGCCACCGAGGCGGCCCGGGCCTTCACCCTGGCCATCGCGGCGGGCCGGGGGGTGCCGATCGGCGCCGACCGCGTCGACGCCGCCGTCCTTTCCTGTCTGCACGCCACCGAGGCGTACCCGGAGGACCCGACGCCGTGGACCTCGCTGCTGTCGGTGGCCCGGCTGTATCCGACCGGTGTGCGCCGCCAGGAAATGGGCCGCTGGTGGGACGAGTTGCACCAGCGCGACCCCTACAGCGTGGAGGGCCACCTCCAGGTGCTGCACTACTACTCGGCCCGCTGGCACGGCACGCACGGCCTGATGTACGACTTCGCCCGCGACGCGGCCGGAGTGGCCCCGCCCGGCTGTGCGCTGCCGGTGCTGGTGCAGTACGCCCGGGTCGAGGAGTTCCGTTCCCTGCTGGACGGCGCGAAGGGCCGCCACACCTCGATGTCGCTGGCCCGGCACTGGGACCACGACGGTGCCGTCAGCGACGTACGCCGCACCTGGCAGCGGTGGATCGCGGCCCGCGGCGACGGCCCGCCGGCGCCCGGTGAACTCCGTGACGTCAACTACCTGGCGCACGCGGCCTGTCAGGCGGGCACCGCGGACATCGCGTCGGCCCTGCTGCGCCTGCTGGACCGGCGCGCGACCCGCACGCCGTGGTCGTACACCGGGGACCCGGAGAAACAGCTGGCGAAATGGCACCGGGAGCTGGCGCCGCGGGGGTGACGGACGTGCGGTGCCCGGCCTTCGCGGCCGGTCAGGCCGAGAGCATCCCCCGGCCCAGCCAGTCCTTGGCGTCCTCGACCCCGGGCAGCGCGAAGAAGTAGCCGCCGCCGGTCGGCGAGATGTAGTCGACCAGGGGTTCGTCGATCAGCCGTGTCTGGGTGGCCTCGAACTGGCGCTTGACGTCCTGCTGGTAGCAGCAGAAGGCGAGGCCCATGTCGAGGTTGCCGACGTTGTCCACGCCCCGGTCGTAGTTGTAGCCGCGCCGCAGGATGCGGGAGCTGTCGGTGGCGTCGGTGCGCGGGTTGGCGAGGCGGATGTGCGCGTCGAGGGGGATGGCGGTGCCGTGCGGGTCCTTGGCGTAGTTGGGGATGTCGGTCTCCTGGGCGCCGTCCAGCGGGGCACCGGTGTCCTTGCGGCGACCGAACATCTTCTCCTGCTCGGTCAGCGAGACCCGGTCCCAGAACTCCACCAGCATCCGGATGATCCGGATCACCTGGTAGCTGCCGTTCTTCGTCCAGGCCGGTTCGCCCTGCCCGTCGCCGACCCAGACGAGCCGGCCGGTCTCGCGGGCGGAGGTGACGTCCGGGTTGGCGATGCCGTCCTTGAAGCCGAGCAGGTTGCGCTGGGCGCCGGTGGGACGCGGGGCGCTCTGGAAGCCGTCGATACGCCACTTGATCTGCATCGCGCCCCGGGTGTGCCGGGCGATGTCGCGCAGTGCGTGCAGCACGGTGTCCTGACTGCCCGCGCAGAGCTGGAGGGAGAGGTCGCCGTGGCACTCGGCGGCGTTCAGGTTGTCGTTCGGGAACGTCCGCATGGGCGTCAGCCGGGCGGGCCTGGCCTTCGCGAGGCCGTAGCGGTCGTCGAAGAGGGAGGCGCCGACGCCGACGGTGACGGTCAGCGCGTCGGCGGGGACCTCCGGGCCGAGGATGCCGTTGTCGGAGGGCGGGGCGCCGACCCCGAGGTCGGTGGGGGTGCCGCCGGAGGTGAGGAAGCGGGCGCGCTCGGTGATCGTCCGCAGCAGATCGGCGAGTTCGGCGCGGGAGCCGGCGATCACGTCGAGGGAGACGAAGGTGGCCGCGGCCGGCGCCGGGGTGACGATGCCCGCCTGGTGGATGCCGTGGAAGGGCACCTTGGTGGCGTTGCCGTTGTCCGCCGCCTCGGCCCGGGTCGTACCGCTCTGGCTGAGGGCGAATCCCCCGCCGGCCAGGACCGCTCCGGCGGCGCCGGCGCCGAGCGCGGACTTCACGAAGGAGCGGCGGCCGTGACCGGCGGGGCAGCCGCCCTGCGGGGCGGGCGATTCGGCGGACGGCATGGGGACGTTCCCTTCGGTGCGTGCGGTGTCGGTACGGGGTGCGGGCTGCGGGGCGGTCATCAGGCGGACTTCCGGATCTCCAGCAGGTCCGGAATCGGCGCGAGGTCCTCCAGGAGCTGGCCGGTCGCGCCGTTGAGCCGCTGCCGCGAGGCCGCGTCGAGCCGGTCGACCGGCGTCCACCGGTCGCCCTGGTGGGCGGCGTCCAGCAGCTTCTGCACCCGGGCGATGTCCGCGTCCACGGTCGGCAGCAGCTTGGGTGCACGGGTGGTGAGCAGCGGCTTCAGTACGGTCAGCAACTCGCGGGTGCCGGCCAGGTTGGCGTCGGCGGTCGCCAGGTTGGTGCCGCTGCCCTCGTCGGTGTCGCCGGTCAGTTCGAACTGGAGCGTGTTCTCGAGGATCTCGTGGGCGCGCAGCGGCAGGTCGCCGGGGTCGAAGTCCTGGCGCGGGAAGGCAGCGCGCAGTCCGGAGACGTCGGAGGTGAGCTGTTGGGCCGGGGCCTTGAGCGAGTCGGCCGGCTCCCCGTGCCACAGGCCGTACTCCAGCCGGTGGAAGCCGGCGAAGTCCGTGTCGTGGACGCCGTCCGGCAGGCCGTCGGCGCGCCCGTTGATCTTCTTGTCGAAGTCCTCGAAGGTGCCGTAGGCGGCGCCGAGGGAGGAGTAGGTGCGGTGGGCGGTCAGCCAGTCGGTGCGCGCCTTGTCGAGGTGGCCGCCGGCGATGTCGTCGCTGAGGGTCCGGGTCTGGCCGACGAGGGTGGCCAGACCCTGGTCGACGTAGGCCTTGTACGCCTTCAGGGGTGCGGCGAGGTCCTGTTCGGAGACCGGCACGACCGCCTGGGCGGCCCCGCCGCCGCTGACGCTGACCGACTTGGAGGTGACGGCCTTGCCGCCGGTGGGCACGCAGCGCCAGGCGTAGGTGCCGCCCGCGACGGTGGCGACCAGGTCGCGGGTGGTGCCGGGGGCCAGGCCCTCGATCTCGCCGTATACCGCGTTGCTGGCCGGGTCGACGAGGTACACCTCGGACGTCTTGCTGCCGGTGTTGTGCATCTGGAAGGTCTGCCGTCCGGGCCTGGGCGCGCTGAAGCCCTTGCCGCACTCGGTCTCCGAGACGGCGACCGTCTGGTCACCGGCCGGCTTGGGCCGGGCGAGGGCGACGACCAGACCGGCGAGCACGGCGGGTACGGCGACCACGGCGACCGGGATCACCCAGGCGGGGCGGCGGCGCGCTCCCTCGGCCTCGTCGGCCCCGGCCGCCGGCCGCTCGGGGGCGGGCTTCGGCGTCGTCGCGCGCACTCCGCGCACGAACAGGGTCATCACCACGACGAGGTAGCCGACGTACGCGGTGACCTGGAGCCCGGTCATGGTCGGCGTCAGGTTGAAGACGCCCTGGACCAGGGTGCTGTACCAGGAGCCGGCGTCCACGCTGCCGCTGAGGTCGACGGCGTAGGCGGTCTTGCCGGGCAGGACACCGCCCTCCTGGAGGTCCCGCAGGCCGTAGCCGAGGACGCCGGCCGCGATGACGATGAGGACGGCGCCGGTGGCGGTGAAGAACTTGGTCAGGTTGATCTTCAGGACCCGTCGGTACAGGCCCCAGCACAGGCCGGCGGCCAGCACCAGGCCGATCGCGGCGCCGGCCATGGGGCCCGCGGACTCACCGGCGGCCTGGGCGGTGGTCCACAGGAACAGGGCGGTCTCCAGGCCCTCGCGGCCCACGGCGAGGAAGGAGGTGACGATCAGCATGCCGGAGCCCATGGCGAGGGCGCCGGTCACCTTCTCCTTGATCTCGCCCGAGAGGCTGCGGGCGGAGCGGCGCATCCAGAAGACCATCGCCGTGACGAAGGCCACGGCGACGACACTGAGGGTGCCGCCGAAGGCCTCCTGCGCGGTGGCGGACAGGGAGGCGGCGGTGAAGGTGAGGACCGCGCCGAAGCTCAGGGCCATGGCGATCGCGGCCAGGACGCCGGTCCACACCTGCGGGAGCCGGGACCGGGCGTCGGCCCGTACTAGGGTTGCGACGAGTATGGAGACGATGAGTCCGGCTTCGAGTCCCTCCCTCAGCCCGATCAGGAAACTCGGAAACGCGTCGTCCCACATGCCCTGCGGCCCTCCCACTTAGTGAAGGCAAACCTTACCTCCGCGGACCATCATGGCTACACGTACGTAATCGGTCAGTCATGAATGAGCAATGGAGAGGTAAAGGCCGGGAACGAACGGCCCTCTCCGGTCGTCTACAGTCCAGCAGACCGTCTACAAATGTGTAGTCAAAAGAAAGGGCGTGCGACGATGACCGCTGCCTCCCCCCTGTCGTCGCAGCTCGCTGTCAACGTGCTGGACGCCCACTCGCTGCTGGCCGCCTTCGGCGTGCTGGGCGTCGGCGTGGTGCTGTTCGCCGAGACGGGGCTGCTGATCGGATTCTTCCTGCCCGGTGACTCACTGCTGTTCACCGCGGGCCTGCTGTGCACCAGCGCGTCCGGCAGCGGGCTGCACCTGTCGCTGGCGCCGCTGCTGACGGCGGCCGCGGTGGGCGCGCTGGCGGGCTCGCAGTGCGGGTTCCTGCTCGGCCGGAAGGCGGGCGGGGCGCTGCTGGCCAGGAGTTCGTCGACCAGACTGCACGAGGGCGCCAAGCGCGCCGAGGAACTGCTGGAGCGGTACGGGTTCGCCAAGGCGATCGTGCTGGCCCGATTCGTGCCGGTGGTGCGGACGGTGCTGAACCCGATGGCCGGGGCGCTCGGCGTGCCCGTGCGCACGTTCACCGTCTGGCAGGTGGTGGGCGGGCTGGTGTGGAGCCTCGGGCTCACCCTCGCCGGGTACGCGCTGGGTTCGTCGATCCCGAATGTCGACAAGTACCTGCTGCCGCTGGTGGCGCTGATCGTCGTCGTGTCGCTGATCCCGCTGGCCGCCGAGGTGCTGCGCTCGCGCAGGGCCGCCAAGGAGGCGCGCGGATGATCGTGGCGTTCGGGGGCGCGTCGGTGGACGGGCCCCTCTACCGGGACGTGGTGGATCTCGCCCACCGCTCCCCCGGCTGGCTGGACGACACCGTGGCGGTCTGGTCGGCCTACGGGCTGGCCGTGTTCGGGCTGCTGATGGCCGTGGGCTGGTGGCGGGCGCGCCGGGCGGGTGCGACAGCGGCCCTGACCGCGCTGGCCGTTCCGGTGGCCGTGCTGCTGGCCTTCGGCGTGGACGCCGTTGTGAAGCTGCTGGTGCACGAGAACCGGCCCTGCCGGGGGCTCGCCTTTCGCACGCTGGAGGCGTGTCCGGGGCCGGGTGACTGGGCCTTCCCCAGCAATCACACGGCGATAGCCACGGCGTCCGCGGTGGCCCTGTTCTTCGTCTCCCGCCGGCTGGGCGTCATCGCCTCGGTGGCCGCCCTCGCCATGGGCGCCTCCCGGGTGTGGGTCGGCGTCCACTATCCGCATGACGTCGTCGCGGGCGCCCTGGTCGGCGGTCTGGTCGCGTTCGCCGCGATGTCCGCGCTGCGGCGGTTGCCCGCGGAGGTGCCGCGGCGGCTGTCGGCGACATGGCTGCGTCCCCTGCTGCTGGTGTCATGACCCGCAGGCACGTCGCGGAACTCTCGGGAAGCGTCGCGCTCGGGGCCTGGGCGGCGTTCGGCGTCCTGGCGATGGTCGCGGCCGGAGGACACGGGGCGCCGCTGCTCCTGGACCACCGCCTGTTGTCCTGGTCCGTCGGCCACCGGCCGGAGATGGCGGTGGCCGTGGCCCGCGGCCTGACGGCCACCGGCACCGGGGTCGTCCCGTACCTCCTGGTGGTCCTGGCCGGGCTTCTGGTGGGGCGCACGGGTCGGCAGCGGCTGACCGCCGCCGTCCTCTGGGCCGCCTGCCTCGGCCTGGGCCAGGCCGTGCGGTACGGCGTGATGGAACTGGTCGCCCGTCCGCGTCCGCCGCAGTACGAATGGCAGACGCACGCGTCCGGCTGGTCCTACCCCTCAGGGCACACCACCACCGCGGCCCTGACGGCCGGCCTGCTGCTCATCGCCCTGCGCATCCGCGCCCCACGCGGCCGGACCCCGCTGGCGGTGGCCGTCGCCTGCTGGGGGGCGTGCGTCGGGCTGACCCGCGTCTACCTCGGGGTGCACTGGTCCACCGACGTTCTCGGCGGCTGGCTGTTCGCCCTGGGCTGGCTCGGCCTGTGCGTGTGGGCGACGTCCTGGCACCTGCCCGACCGCCTCACCGCCGCCCCGCCGGGACCCGCCCCGGCACCCCCGCCGCAACACCCGCCCGTCGACCCGCCAACCGCCCCCACGCCCGACTCGCCGCCCACCGGGACCCGGTCGCAGGCGGCCCCGGAGGACCATGCGACCCAAGATCCTGGTCGTCGAGGACGATCACGTCCTGCGTGATGTGCTGCGGCGCGGCCTGCACGAGGAGGAGTTCGACACGGCGTCCGCCGCCGACGGCGCCACCGCGCTGCGGCTGGCGACGCCCGACGTGGCCGCCGCCGTGGTGGACGTGGGGCTGCCCGACGCGGACGGCCGGGACGTGTGCCAGGCGATGCGCGCCAACGGCTTCCTCGCCCCGGTCCTCTTCCTGACGGCCCGGCACGGGCTGACCGACCGGCTGTCGGGTTTCTCGGCGGGCGGCGACGACTACCTGACCAAGCCCTTCCATCTGGCCGAGCTGGCCGCCCGGCTGCGGGCCGCCCTCAGACGGGCCGCGCCCGCGCCCACGGCCTCGTCGGGCGAACTGGTGCTGGACGCGGTCCGGCACAGCGCCGGCGCGGGCGGTACCCGCATCGACCTGACCCCGACGGAGTTCCGTCTGCTGGCGGTGCTCACCGCGGCGGGCGGGAGCATCGTGCGGCGGCGCGAACTCGTGCGGGCCGGCTGGCCGGAGGGTGCCCAGGTCAGCGACAACACCCTGGACCAGTACCTGACCCGGCTGCGGCGCAAGCTGCGCGAGGCGGACAGCGAGCTGACCATCGCCACCGCGCGGGGCATCGGCCACCGGCTCGCATGAGGCGCCACCGCGGGCGAAAGACCCAGGCCGCGGGGCGCCCGGCTGTTCACAGCGCCTTGCGGCGCACCAGCAACCCGAGGACCACCAGTCCGGGCACCAGCGGCAGCCACACCGTCAGCAGCCGGTAGCCCAGCACGACGGAGGCGGCCGCGGCCGTGGGGGCGCCGGAGGCGGTGAGCCCGAGGGCGAGAGCGGCGTCGAGGGAGCCGAGGCCGCCGGGGGTGGGCAGCAGTGCGGCGGCACCGCTGGCGGCGAGGTAGATCAGGGCCACCTGGGCCGGTGGCAGCGGCAGTTCGACGGCCTGGGTGACGGCGATGAGCGCCAGCGAGTGCAGCGCGGCGAAGGCCAGCGAGCCGCCCCACAGGGCGGCCGCGCGCGCCGGGCAGGCGTGCACCGCGCGGATGTCGCCCAGGACGGTGGCCAGGGCGCCCCGGCAGCGGGGCCACAGCCGGCTGTTGAGGAGCACGGCGACCAGCGCGGCGGCGGCGAGTACGGCGGCCGACGCGCCCGGCGGCAGGTGCGGGACTCGGAGCAGGCCCGGGCAGGCCGGGGCGAGCGCCGCGATCAGCACCAGGCGGACCAGGGCCCCGGCGGTCGCCTTGACGGCGAGGGCGCTCGCCGAACGCGGCGCCGGGAGCCCGCAGCGGATCAGGAACCGCAGGTTCACCGCGCCCGCGCCGAGCCCGGCGGGCAGGACGTGGTTGGCGGCGGAGGCGGCGAACTGCGCGGCGACCAGGCGGCGGCCGGGCAGCCGCTGGAGCACCGCCCCCTGCTGGGCGAGCGCGGCGGACACCCAGGTGCCGATCGCCGCCGTCGCCCCCACCAGCAGCCACCCCTGATCGGCGACGGCCAGCCGCCCGGCCCCCGACTCGACGGTCGTCCAGTGCCGCCGGGCCATGTACACGGCACACACCACGAGGGCGAGACAGACCCCGGTCTGCCAGCGGGCACGTCGGCGCCCGAGCAGGGTCCCGCTCCCCGCCGGGGGCGCCGAAGACTCCGCGGACGCGGGGGGTGCCTGGGGCACCTCGGGTGCCCGGGACGCGGGGAGTCTCATGAGCCGCCGCCGGGGACGGCGTAGTACAGGCGTTTCCCCTGGAAGGGCGCGGACGGCCAGTCGCGGGCGTACGCCGGTGGCCGGGACCCCTGCGGGACGAGTACGGCGACCGGACCGCTGCGGGCCGTGGCGGCGATCGCCGTGTCCGTGCTGTTGGCGTTGGGACCGGCGGTGTCGGCGGAGGCGCAGCCCGTGTAGAAGGCGATGGGGAGGGCCTCGTCGCCGGTCAGCAGACAGGGCGGGGTGACGCCGAGGTGGTGGAGTTCGGCGGCGGTGCGGGCCCATGCGGCGTGGTCGGCGGTGGTGCGCCGGACGAGGTGACGAACGACGGCCAGTTGCACCGTGACGTGGGCGGCGAGACCGAGCGTCACCAGGGTCACGGCGACCGGCCGCCAGGCGCGCGGTGGCGCGGTGGCCAGGTGGAGGAGCGCGTCGGCGGCGGGGATCGCGAGCAGGGCGTAGGCCGGCAGCAGGAAGCGGGGTGCCGCGTAGCCGATCATGAACAGGTAGGGGAAGGCGGCCGTGGCCGCGCAGGCGAGGGGCACCACGGTCGCCGCCCGGCGCCGGGCGCGGACGGCGAGGACCAGGCCGAGCAGGGCGAGCAGGGGCAGGACGAACCACCACACCGTGACCACCGGGTTGGGCAGCGCGCCCGTGCAGGGCCGGCACAGGGTCCGGCCGCCGAGGCTGCGCACCTGGTCGGTGAGGGCGAGGTGCCAGCCCAGGCCCCCCTGGATCGCGGAGCCGTCCGACAGTCGCCGCGCCAGGCCGCCGTAGCTGACGTACGCCTCGATCACCCACTCGGCGGCACCGGCCGCGAGCCCGGTGAGGAGGGCGGCAAGGGGGCGCCGGAGGCGGCGGAGCAGGGCGAGGGCCAGGAGCGGCAGAGTCGCCCAGACGGCGTCCATGGGGCGCATCCAGGCCATCAGGGCGCCGCTCGCGACCAGTCCCCACAGGGCGGCCCGGTCCGAGCGGTCGGCGCGGGCGCGCAGGAGGTGACCGGCGGCGGCCAGGGCGCCGACGGCCACCCAGTAGTTGGGCATGGCCTGCGGGCCGTAGAAGAGCGTCACCCACAGGGAGGCGAAGAGGCCACCGGCCAGGGCCAGGACGCGGACCGGGAAGAGGCCCCGCCAGGCGCGCAGGGCCAGGAAGAGGGCGAGACCGGACAGGACGGCCAGGTAGACGCGCAGCAGCGGTGTGGACGAGGACCAGGAAGTGACGGGAGCCACCAGCAGGGAGACGCCGCGGGCCCGGGGTGCGCTGAAGAAGGCCGCCGGGGCGTGTGCGCTGTTCTGGCTGACGTACACCGTCTCGTCCCAGCCGAGGCCCATCCCCGGGCGGACGAGGAGGAGCTGGGCCAGGGTGAACAGGGCGGCCACGGTCACGAGGAGGGCATCGGCGCGGTGGCGTGCCAGGCCCTGGTGCCCGTGCCGGGCTGTGTCGCGTCGCGGCCCGGCGATGGTGGCGTGCGCGCTGCCGGTCATCATCCACCCCTCTACCCCTACAGACTGTAGGGTCTCTGACACCTTACAGCCTGTGCGAACGTGCTCGGCCGACGGCAGGAGTCGTGGAAAGTACGCCCAAACTAACCGGCACCGCGGGGCGGCGCAGGACCGATTCGGCCATGCGCCTGTCGGCCCTACGCGCTGTAAGGTTGGCGCCATGGCTGGCACAGGGTCCCGCGGCAGGGTGGAGAGACGCAGCGCCGGGGAACTGGAGAGCGAGGTGCTGGCCGCGCTCTGGTCCACCGAGCGGCCGCTGACGCCCGCCGAGATCCAGTCGGAGATCGGCGGCGGGCTCGCCTACAACACCGTGCACACCATCCTCAAGCGGCTGTACGACAAGGGCCTGGTGCTGCGGGACGCCGACGGGCGGCGCGGCGCGTACCGGCCGGCGAAGAACGCGGCGGAGCTGACCGCGGCGGCGATGCACGAGGCGCTCGACCGGGGCCCCGACCCCATCGCGGCCCTCCAGCAGTTCGTGTCCGGACTGAGCGCCGAGGAGGAGCGGGCGCTGCGCGAGCTGCTCGCGGGAGGCCGCGCATGAGGTTCGACGTCTACACCCCGCTGCTGCTGTCGCTGTTGCTGCCCCTGGTCAGCCCGGTGATCGGCAGACGGGTCGCGCCGGCGCTGGCCGCGCGCGTGCTGGCCTCGGCGGCCGTCCTGACGGCGGCGGCCACCACCTGGTCCCTGGCGCTGCTCGGCGCGGCGCTGCTCGGCGACGCGCCTCCGGTGGTGCGCGAGGCCCGCGAGGAAGGGCACCGGCTGGCCGACCCGGTGCCCGGGGTGATCGGGGTGGTCGCCTGTCTGGCGCTGGCGGTCGCCGTGTGGCGTGTGCAGCGCGCCCTGCGCGCGGAGCGCCGCACCCGGCGGGCGCTGCACAGGGTGTGCGCCGGGCATCCGGCGGACACCGAGCTGATCGTCGCCGCCTCCGAGGTGCCGCAGGCGTTCGCGATCCCCGGCCGGCCGGGCCGGATCCTGGTCACCTCGGCGATGCTGGGCGCGCTGACACCGGCGGAGCGGCGGGTCCTGCTCGCGCACGAGCGCGCCCATCTGACCCACCGGCACGGGCCGCTGGTGAGCGCGGTCACGCTCGCGGCGGCCGCCAACCCGCTGCTCGCGCCGGTCCGTTCGGCCGTCACCTTCCTGGTGGAGCGGTGGGCGGACGAGCAGGCCGCGGCCGCCGTCGGAGACCGCGGTACGACCGCCCGCGCCCTGGCCCGCGCCGCGCTCACGGCGGGCCGGGCCCGCCGCGCGTGCGCCCTGAGCTTCACCGACCGCGCCGTCACCCGCCGCATCGCGGCCCTGCAGACGACCCCGCCGCCGCACCTGTGGTCCGCCGCCCTGGCCGTCCTCGCCCTCGGCGCCCTCCCCGCCCTCCTCGCCGTCGACGCGACGGGCGACCTGCTGGCGTTGCTGGGCAGTGCGCTGACCTGAGCGTCCGGGCCCGGCGGGAGGCCGCGCCGGGCCGTCAGCCAGCGTTCGGGGCGCGGTGCGGGGGCTGTTCGGGAGTGGGGCGCGGCGGGGCCGGCGGCACGGCGCGTACGACGGGATCGTCGGTGCCGACCGTCAGGGGCTCGCCGTGGTGGTGGATGGTCAGCGGCGCTCCGTCCAGGAGGGTGTAGACCGTTTTGTCCGCTTTGATCTCCACCCGGAGCCTGCGGCCGAGGTGCTGGAGGTGGAAGGCGAGGCGGCCGAAGCGTTCCGGCAGTCGGGGCGCGAAGCGCAGGCCGTCGCCCTGCCGGCGCATCCCGCCGAAGCCCGCCACCAGCGCCATCCAGGTGCCGGCCAGCGAGGCGATGTGCAGCCCGTCGCGGGTGTTGTGCTCCAGGTCCGCGAGGTCCATCAGCGCCGCCTCGGCCGCGTAGTCGTAGGCGAGGCCGAGATGGCCCGCCTGGGCGGCGACGACGGCCTGGCAGCAGGCCGACAGGGAGGAGTCGCGTACGGTCAGCGGCTCGTAGTAGGCGAAGTTGCGGGCGATGTGCTCCTCGTCGAAGAACGACCCGCAGGTGTACATCGCCAGCACCAGGTCGGCCTGCTTGACGACCTGCTTGCGGTACAGGTCGAAGTAGGGGAAGTGCAGCAGCAGCGGGTACTGGTCGGGGCGGGTGCCGGCGAAGTCCCAGCGCTGGTAGCGGGTGAACCCGGTGTGCTGTTCGTGCACACCGAGGTCGGCGTTGTAGGGGACGTGCATGGCCGAGGCCGCGTCCCGCCAGGCCGCGCTCTCCTCCTCGTCGACGCCGAGCCGCTCCGCCTGCCGGGGGTGGCGCCGGACGGCGTCCGCCGCCGCGAGCAGGTTCGCCCGGGCCATCAGGTTGGTGTACGTGTTGTCGTC
This sequence comes from Streptomyces sp. NPDC006739, assembly GCF_042869815.1. Taxonomy (NCBI): domain Bacteria; kingdom Bacillati; phylum Actinomycetota; class Actinomycetes; order Kitasatosporales; family Streptomycetaceae; genus Streptomyces; species Streptomyces sp. NPDC006739. The sequence goes on along the minus strand of NZ_JBIAGM010000027.1, from coordinate 24,374 downwards.
GGCGACCGCGCTGTACTCGTCGGGGCCGGTGACGCCGTCGATGTGGAAGGCGCCGTGCTGGTCGTGGTGGCCCAGCGAGCGCCACAGCCGGGCCGTCTCCACCAGCAGCTCCACACCCGTGTCCCGCTCGAACCGGCTGTCCCCGGTGGCGGCGACGTAACGGACGACGGCGTCGGCGATGTCGGCGTTGACGTGGAAGGCGGCGGTGCCGGCCGGCCAGTACGCGGAGCCCTCCGAGCCCTCGATGGTCCGCCAGGGGAACGCCGCCCCGCCCAGGCCGAGTTGGGCCGCCCGCTCGCGGGCCGTGTCCAGGGTGTCGTACCGCCAGCGCAGCGCCTCCGCGACGGCGTGCGGGGCGGTGTGGGTGAGGACGGGCAGCACGAACATCTCGGTGTCCCAGAAGGCGTGCCCGTCGTAGCCGGAGCCGGTCAGCCCCTTGGCCGGTATCGCGCGCTGCTCGGCGCGGGCGCCGGCCTGCAGCACGTGGAAGAGGGCGAAGCGGACGGCCTGCTGGATCTCCTCGTCACCGTCGACCTCCACGTCCGCGCGCGCCCAGAAGTCGTCCAGGTAGGAGCGCTGGTCGTCGAGGAGACCCTGCCAGCCGTCGTGCGCGGCGGCCGCGAGGGCCGCGTCGACCTGGTCGGCCATCGCGGGCAGCGAGCGGGTGCCGGACCAGCCGTGCGCAACCAGCTTCTCCACCCGCAGGGTCTGCCCCGGCTCCAGGACGGAGGTGACGGTCAGCCGGGCCACGTCCGTGTCGCTCTCGCTCCGCGTCGTGGTGCGCTCGGGTCCGCCGACCACGTGGTCGGCGGCGACGGCCACCCTCAGGCCGCTGCGCCGGGTGCGGTGCACCAGCCGCAGCCGGCCGCCGGAGGCGAAGTCGTCCTCGTGCTCCAGCGGCGACTGCAGTGCCATCGCCGCGCGCGGATCGCCGTCGGAGTCCGGAAGTTGCTCGTTGGCGACCAGTTCGGACTGGATCACCACCCGCGAGCGGCTGTCGACGGCCTCCACCTCGTAGGCGACGGCGGCCACCGCCCGCTGGGTCAGCGACACCAGCCGGGTCGAGCGCACCCGGACCGTGGACCCGGCCGGCGAGGTCCACTCGCAGGTCCGCTCCAGCACCCCCCGGCGCAGGTCGAGGACGCGTTCGTGGCCGACGACACGGCCGTAGCGCAGGTCGAAGGGCTCGTCGTCGACGAGCAGCCGCAGGATCTTGCCGTTGGTGACGTTGATGACGGTCTGGCCGGACTCCGGATAGCCGTAGCCCGCCTCCGCGTAAGGCAGAGGGTGGACCTCATGCACGCCGTTGAGGTAGCTGCCGGGCAGGCCGTGGGGTTCGCCCTCGTCGAGGTTGCCGCGCCAGCCGACGTGTCCGTTGGACAGCGCGAACACCGACTCGCTCTGCGCGAGGACGTCCAGGCTGAGGGAGGTCTCGCGCACGGCCCAGGGTTCGACGGCGTACGACCGGTGGGTGATCACCGCTTGCCTCCCAGTTCGGCGAGGTCCTTGACGACCGTGGAGGCGCCGTGCGCGTACAGGGCGTCGGTCTGTCCGACCCGGTCGACCCCGACGACGTACCCGAACCCGCCCGAGCGGCCGGCGTCCATGCCGGCCAGCGCGTCCTCGAAGACGGCGCACCGCTCGGCGGGAACGCCCAGGTCCCGGGCGGCCGCCAGGAAGGTGTCGGGGTGCGGCTTGCCGGGCAGCTTCCGCTCGGCGGCCACCACCCCGTCGATCCGTACGTCGAAGAGGTGCTCGGCGCCGATGGAGCGCAGCACGTCGCGGCAGTTGGCGCTGGAGGAGACGATCGCGGTGCGCAGTCCGGCCGCGCGGACGGCCTCCAGATAGCGCACGGTGCCGTCGTAGGCCTCGACGCCGTCGGTGCGGATCTTCGCCAGGAGCAGGTCGTTCTTGCGGTTGCCGAGGCCGTGGACGGTACGGGCGTCCGGCGGGTCGTCGGGGGCGCCCTCGGGCAGCTGGATGCCGCGCGAGTCGAGGAAGGCCCGCACCCCGTCGGCGCGCGGGCGTCCGTCGACGTACTCGTCGTAGTCGGCGACGGCGTCGAACGGCCGGGCGCGCTCCCCCTCGTAGCCGCGCAGGAACTCGTCGAACGTCTCCTTCCAGGCGGCCGCGTGGACGACGGCCGTCTTGGAGACGACCCCGTCGAGGTCGAAGAGACAGGCCAGGATGGTGTCGGGCAGACCGAGCTCACTCATACCCAGCACCGTTCCCCGCCGGACGGATTCCAGTGGGCTTCCCCGGGTGGCGAACGCCACAGGATTCCGGGAACCCTCGTGGCAGACTCTGCCGCGTGCCGCTGACCTTCGACGACCTGCTCGCCCGCGCCCGCCGCCTCGCCCCAGGCGGGCGGCGCGCACTGCTGGGGATCACCGGCAGCCCGGGCGCGGGCAAGACCACCCTCGCCGGGCGCCTGGTGCGCGAGCTGAACGGCGCCGGGGCCCCGTGGGTGGCGCACGTGCCCATGGACGGCTTCCATCTGGCCGACGTGGAACTCGACCGGCTGGGCCGCCGGGACCGCAAGGGCGCCCCGGACACCTTCGACGCGGCCGGGTACGCGGCGCTGCTGCGGCGGCTGCGCGAGGACACCGAGGACGTGGTGTACGCGCCGGGCTTCGAGCGGGTGCTGGAGCAGCCGGTCGCGGGCGCGATCCCGGTGGGTCCGGCCGCCCGGCTGGTGGTGACGGAGGGCAACTACCTGCTGCTGGACGAGGGTCCGTGGTCCCGGGTGCGGCCCTGTCTGGACGAGGTGTGGTTCTGCGAGGTCGACGAGCGGGACCGGATCGGGCGGCTGGTCGCCCGGCACGAGGAGTTCGGCAAGGCCCATGAGGCGGCCGTCGCCTGGGTGCTGGGCAGCGACCAGCGCAACGCCGACCTGGTGGCGGCGACCAGGGAGCGGGCGGACCTGGTGGTGCCGCCCGCCGCCCTGCCCGCGCCGTTCGGCGCGCCGACCGCCTGAGGGCCCTCAGACGCGCAAGGCGAGTACGGGATCGCCGTGGGCGTCGCCCGCCACCTCGCCGACGACCGCCGTGAAGGCCTCGGTGCGGACCGTGAGGCCCTCCTCGCCCTGGTCGAAGGCGGGGGCGAAGGGGCCGCCGGGGCCGTACCGTACGGCGAAGACGTGCAGGTTCTCGGGGGCGCCCGGCGCCGGGTCGGCCTCCAGGGCGGTGGAGCTGACCAGGTGGCGCCAGCCCTCGTCCGGGTCGCCGTAGCCGCGCGGGTCGGCGGCGAGCGCGAACGCCGCCTGTTCCTGGGTGAGTTCGGCGCGGGCGTCGAAGTGGTCGGGCCCCTGGGCCGCCGGGTGCGTCAGCCGCAGGGCGCCCGCCGCCACGACATCGCCGCCCTCGCCGGTACGACGGACCCGGTCGCCGTCGTCGGCGGCGTACGGCATGCCGGACAGCAGGTACGGCGCCCCGTCGAGCCGCTCCACGGCGACGGTGACCCACAGACGGGTGCCGTCGGTGACGTACAGGGACCGCACATGGCGCAGGACGTGGTCCGGGCCCACCACCGGCTTGGTGACCAGCTTGGCCGCGAGCCCCTCGGCGCGCGCGTCGCGCACCCGCACCCGCCCCATCGGCCGGCACAGCAGGAACCCGTCGGTGACCGGGCCGAACCCGTGCCGGCGCCGCACGGCCGCCGGCAGGTAGTAGGTGCCGGCGGCCTCGACGAGCGAGGGGGTCATACGGTCGTCGAAGGCCACCGAGACGGTGCCGGAGCGCAGTTGGTGGCGGACGGTCGCGGCCGACGGGGTGCGGTGCCAGCGGCTGGTGTCCTGGATCTGCCAGACCAGCATGAAGGCGAAGTGCCCGTCGATCCCGCCGTCCGCCCCGACCGCGTACCGCGCCCAGCGGGAGTCGCCCCGGTAGCGCCCGAGGTCCGAGCCGACGCGCTCGCCGAAGTACCGCAGTCCGAGGACCGACTCGAAGGCGGAGTGCTGTTCGCTGTAGCGGGGACCGCCGTTGTCGTAGCCGCCGGTGGTCAGGCGGGCGTCGAGGTAGCGGGCGAGCGCGTCGCCGTCCTCGGCGAACATGTCCTCGCCGCTGACCCGGTGGGCCTGGGCGAGGAAGGACAGGGAGATCGGGCCGTAGTTGTTGTCGTACGCCCCGCCGTGCTCGGGCGGCAGCAGGGCGCCCCGGTCGCGGACCCGGCGGGCGCGGATCTCGTCCGTGTACATCGCGAGCGCCCGGGAGCGGACCGGCTCGCCCTGTCCGGCGGGCAGATGACGGGCCAGCATCAGCCCGCCGACCACGCAGCCGATGGCCTGGTTGCCGGCCTCCTGCGGGTTGAAGAAGGTCGCCTCGGTCAGCCAGCGCCAGTAGCCGTGCGCCACCTCCAGCAGTGCGGCGCGCTGTCCGTCGTCGAGGAGCCCGTCGGCCGCGTCGAGGACGTCGACCGCCTGGAGCAGCGCCCACACCGTGCTCGGCCAGTCGCCGATGGGGTGGGCGCCGGCCTGGAGGACGTAACGGGCGTACGGCAGTCCGGAGTCGCGGACCCTCAGGTTCGGGTAGCCCGGGTTGTCCTCGCGGTGGACGCGCTCCCGCAGGTGGAAGGCGACGCCGCGGCGCACCGCCTCCGGCAGGCGCGGCTCCTTGGAGCGCTGCCAGGCCAGGGCCAGCAGGGAGGTGATGCCGAGCGAGGTGTCGCCGATGTCGTCGTCGGCGTCCGGGTGTTCGAGGTTGCCCTCGGGGGTGATCCGTGCGAGGGCCTGCTCGACGACGTCGGCGAGGACGGCGTCGTACGCCTCGGGGGTGTCGGGCAGGTCGTGCAGCGGGCCGCGCTGGTGGAGGAGGTGCACGGGGATCAGCCCTTCAGGCCCGAGGCGGCGTGGGCGCGCAGCGCGACGGTCAGTGTCTGCGGTCCCTGCCCGCCGACGTAGACGCGGTTCCCGGTGGTCGCGTCGGTGCCGCCCACCAGGGTGTGGTCCTGGCCGGGGTCGTAGCGCAGGACGTCGGTGCGGTCCGGCCCGGCGAGGGGTTCGCCGGCCCGGACGCCGACCTCGACGCGGATCTCGTCGTCGCCGACCCGGTAGGTCATCGGCCCGTCCGTCAGGCACCAGCGGCCGTCGCCGATCGGTACGGCGCCGTCCGGGACGCCGCCGGGCCGGAAAGTCAGTTCGAGGGCCCAGGGCACCGGCGGTCCGCTGATGTCGATGTGCAGGTCGGCACCGTCGTCGCGGAGGCCGACCTCGACGCGGGTCGTCTGTGAGACCTCGTCCCGGGGCCGGTCCGGGAAGGCCATCGCGGCCGAGAAGCGTCCCTCGTCCGCCATCCGGTAGTCGCCGTCGTCCCGGCGCGCGTGCGGCGGGAGCGGCTGGTAGTAGGCGGCCGACAGGGTTTCGGTGAGCCGGTATCGGCTGTCGGTGAGCCGTTCCACGGTGGCGGCGCGGAACGGGCCCAGGTCGAAGAATCCCCGCGAGAGCCGGACCGCGTCGAGGACGGCGCCGCCGGCGAACAGGCGCAGGAACGTCGGATTGCAGGCGAGGCCCGAGCGGACGCGCCGGTGCGCGGGCACGTCGGAGCCGCCGTGGACCACCGTGTGCGCGGTGGCGGAGGCGCGTACGGCGAGGCGCGCGGTGGGGAGGTAACGGTCGCGGGGCAGTGTCTCGGCGGCCGGGGCAGGCAGCGCGAGGGCCAGCTCGGGAGTGAGGAGGGTCTCGGCGAGCAGGCCGGGGTCGTCGATTCCGGAGGCGGCCGCCAGCCGGGCCGCCCGGCCGAAGTCGCCCCGGCCGGTGCGGATGGCGAGCAGCCGGTAGTGGGGCAGGTAGGGCGCCAGCGGGAACGGGTGGTTCTGGTCCTGCCGTCGCGAGTGGACGGTCTCCACCGTACCGTCCGGCCTGATGAGGTCCAGCGTCGTGGTGAGGTTGCGTTCGACGGCGGCCAGCAGGTCGGCGCGGCCGAGAACGCCGGCCAGCAGGATCAGCGACGGGTTGGACACATGGGCCGCGTAGTTGGCGCTGCGTTCCGAGTACAGACCCTCCGCGTCGATGTCGACGCCCTCGGCGAGCCACTCCTCGACCCGGTCGAGCAGTCGGCGGTCGGGGAACGAGCGGTGCAGCCGGGCCAGCGCCGCGCACAGCTCCCAGCGGTGGTTCGGGGTGTGCACGCCGCCGGTCAGGAGGCTGCCGGAGGCGGCACGGGCGATCTCGGCGAGCAAGGCCGTGACGTCGCGCAGTTCCGGCCCGGCGCCGGCGGCGAGGACGTGCGCGTCGCACACGTCGTTGACGGTGAACGCGGAGTCGGGCGGTGACTGCACGTTGTCGCCGCCGGCGAAGAGGCCGGTGGTGGTCTGCGCGGCCCGCAGGGCGCGGAGGTGGGTCGTCGCGGCGGCGACGGCCCGCCCGCTGGCGTGCAGCGCCGAGTCCGGTGAACGGTAGGCCGCGACCAGGGTCCTCACCCGGCGCGCCAGCACGCGGTGGGTCACCCCGGCGGGTTCCTCGTGGGGGCCGGCCGCCAGCGGGGCCGCCGAACGGTCGGCGGCACGGGCCGCCGCGCGGACGAACTCGTGGTCGAGCGGGGTGGGCACGGTCAGTCCTTAAGTCCTGCGTTGATGTCGGCGCCCATCACGTAGCGCTGGAAGACCAGGAAGATGACGATCAGGGGGATCATGGAGATGACGGACGCGCCCAGCAGGACCGACCAGTTGATGTTCTGCGCGCCGACGATGCTCTGGATGCCGATCTGCACGGTGAACTTGTTCGGGTCGTTGAGCATGAGCAGCGGCCAGATGTAGTCGTTCCACCGCCACTGGAAGGACAGGATGGCGAGGGTCAGCATGATGGGCCGGGAGAGCGGCACCATGATCCGCAGGAAGATCGACAGTTCGCGGGCGCCGTCGATGCGCGCGGCTTCCACGAGTTCGTCGGGGACCGTCAGGAAGAACTGGCGGAACATGAAGCATCCGGTCGCGGTGAGCACGGCCGGGAGGATGATGCCGGCGAACGAGTTGTAGAGGCCGAGGTTGCGGACCACCAGGAACTCGGGGGCGAGCATGACCTCGCCGGGCAGCATCGTGGTGGCCAGGATGCAGACGAAGAACACCTTGAGCCACTTGTTGTCGTACTTGGCCAGCGCGTACCCGGTGCAGCAGCTGACCCCGACCGTGAGGATCGTGGTGATCACGCACACGAGGGCCGTGTTGATGAAGTACTGGGAGAAGTTGGCGCTGCGCCACGCCGTCAGGTAGCCGGACAGGGTGGGGTGGTGCGGGACCAGCGTCAGCGGATAGGAGAAGAGGTCACTGGCCGGCTTGAAGGAGCTGAGGACGAACCACAGCACCGGCAGTCCGTACAGGCACGCCAGTATCCACAGCAGTGTCGTCGCGGACACCGCCTGCCGGATCCCACCGCTCGCCGCGCCGCCGGACCGCTTCTTGGGAGCCCGCCCGCGGCCGGCGTCGACCTTGCGAGGCATGTCTGTGGTTGTCATCGGTTCTCCACCCGTCGGTTGACGATCAGCTGGATGATCGCGACGGCCATCAGGATGAGCATGAGCACGAACGACGCGGCGCTCGCGTAGCCGATCTGGCCCCGTTGGAAGCCGGTCTGGTAGATGTACTGGACCAGCAGGTTGTTCGACGTTCCGGGTCCGCCGTTGTTGAGGGAGACGAACACCGGGTACTCCTTCATCGCGTTGATCGTGTTGAGCAGGATCACGATGAACGAGGTGGGAGCGATGCTCGGCAACGTGATGCTGACGAACTGGCGCCACGGACCGGCGCCGTCGAGCGAGGCCGCCTCGTAGTACGACACCGGCACGTTCTTGATCGCCGCGATGAACAGCAGCATCGAGAAACCCGTCCACATCCAGGACGCCGCCATCACCACCACCAGCAGCGACAGGTCCGCGTTCGACTGCCACGGAACGGCGGCGCCGCCGAGCTTCTCGATGATGTAGTTGACCAGCCCGAAGTTCTCGCCGAACAGCCACCGCCACAGGACACCCACGACGATGGGCGACAGCAGCCACGGGATGAAGAAGACGACACGGGCGACCGAGGTGCCCTTGGCGTGCCTGCTCACCAGTACGTTGGCGATGAGCAGCGAGAGCGCGAAGTTCAGCGGGACGAAGAGCACGGTGTACAGCAGCGACCGCGTCAGCGCGTCGTAGAAGGAGGAGTCCCCGAACAGGTTGTGGTAGTTCTCCAGTCCGATGAACTGGAACGCCCCGACGCCCGTGTAGTCCGTGAAGGAGTAGACGAGCCCGATCACCGCCGGCCACACGAAGAACAGCGCGAAGAGCACGACGTTGGCCGCGATGAGGACGAGCGGCGCGAGGGTGTACCTACTGCGTCTCCTGGGCGGGCTCGCGGACACGGCCGGGGCGCGTTTTGTCATCTTCCTGACTCCGTGCTGGTGGAATGGATTGCTGGGGGCCCACGCCGTGAGCCCGGCATCGCGGGGGCCGGGCCGGGCGGCGGTGTCGCTGCGCCGCCGCCCGGGCCCGTCGGCCTACGATCCGCCGCCGACCTGCTGGTTGTAGCCGGTCACGATGTTCTCCAGGGCCTTGTCGGCCGACTGCTGGCCGTTGACCGCCTTGCCGATCTCCGTCTTGGTCGGGTCGGTCGTCAGGCTCTTGCCCTTCAGCACCCAGTCCGTCTGCGCGCCGTTGAAGTAGCCGGAGATCGGGGCGTAGAGCGGGATCTCCTGGTTGTACAGCTTGAACGCCGCCTGCGCCGCCGGGGAGGTGAAGGGGTACTTCGGGGTCAGCCCGCTCTCGACGGGGAGGAACCCGGAGCTCTCGACCAGCTCGGTGTACTGCTTCGGGTCGTACACCCACGTCATGAACTTCTTCGCGGCGGTGGCGGCGGCGCCGTTGTTGTTGAAGCCCACCATCAGGCCGCCGCTGTTGACGTCACTGGCCTGCACCGGCTCGGCGGGGGTCGGCACGCTCGCCCAGTCGAACTTCTTGATGCTGTCTGCGAAGGCGGCGACCTGCCACACGCCGGACCAGTAGGCGACCACGTCACCGCTCTGGAACATGGCCGACGGGTCGGCGCCGCTGGTCCACACCGACTTCGGCATGGTCTTGTCGTCGTTCCAGCCGACGAAGGTGTTGATGGCCTTCTTGGTCGCCGCGTCCACCGAGAACTTGCCCGTGGAGTCCGCGTGGACGTACTGGCCGCCCATCTCGTACACCATGGCGCGCAGCCGCGACGGCGACTGGTCGAACGCCAGGGAGTACTTGGCGCCGGTCTTCTCCCGGACCTTGTTCGCCGCCGCGATGAAGTCGGTCCAGGTCCAGGTCTTGTCGGGCGAGGCCGGGAAGGAGACCTTGGCCTTGTCGAACAGCGACTTGTTGATGAACAGGCCGGACGCGGTGACGTCCGAGGGGATGGCCAGCACCTTCCCGGACGAGTCCTTGGCGAGGAAGTTGGCGTTGATGTTGTAGCTCTTGTTGCCGGCGATGGAGCTGAGGTCGATCAGGTTCTTCGACCAGATCGGGTCCAGCGCCGGCACGGCCGCCACGTCGGGCAGGGAGTTCGCCTGCGCGGCGTTGTGCAGCTTCGTCGTGTAGCCGTCGTAGGGGATGTTGACGAGCTTGACGTCGACGCCGGCTTCCTTCTTGTACTGCGCCACCAGCTTCTTCCAGCCCGCGTCCTGCCCCGGGACCGTGGAGATCCAGAAGGTCAGCGACTTGGAGTTGCCGCCCGAGCCGGACCCCGACCCGCAGGCGGAGAGCAGAAGGGCACCTGCCGCGGCCGCGGCAGCGAGGGGAACCACACGGCGTATGCCGCCGCGGCCGAGTCGGCGGGAGCGCCGCACACCCACACTGGTCATCTTCGATCCCTTTTCGTCGTAGGGGACGGAGCACGGCGCCGATCGAGCGGCACGGGTGCATTTTGCAGGAGGTTTCGCCTTCCGGGGGCGCGGCCTCGCCCGGCCGCGTCGCTCCTTGAGGGGCGGGATCCCCGGCCATGAGGGCCGTGGTCGCACAAGCACACCCTCGTGCGGCTGCCGTACGTGAGGTACGGGCGGGACGCCGACCCAAGCCGGTGTCCCGACCGACTTAGAAAGCGCTTGTCCGGACATTGGCAGAACGAGTCGGAGGCCGTCAATCCTTCGCATGCGCGGCCTCGGTCACGGTTTGGACTCCTCGGGCGACCGCGAGCCGGGCGGCACCCACGACGGTGCCGAGATCACCGAGCGTGCTGCTGACCACCTCGGTGGGCCAGCTCAGCCGTTCCAGTTCGGCCCGCACACCCGGCAGGAGCTGCGGATACGAGCCGGTGCTGCCGCCCAGCACGATCAGCCCGGGGTCCAGTACGGCGGTGACGGCGGCGGCGAGCCGGCCGACGTCGGCGGCGTGCCGGGCGAGGATCGTACGGGCCGTGACGCGGCCCTCCTGCGCGAGGGCGAAGAGGTGCTCGGTGCTCGTGGGGCACGGGCCGTCGGCGTCCGGCCAGGCCGTCGCGGCCCGCCGCAGCAAGGAGCGGGCCCCGACATGCTCCTCCAGGGCCTCGTGGCGCGGCTCCAGGCCGTCGTCCCAGGGGTAGGGCAGCCGGGCCACCTCACCGGCGGCGCCGTTGGCCCCGCGCAGCACCTGGCCGCCGATGACGACACCGAGACCGATGCCGACGCCGATGCGCAGGTAGCCGAAGGTACGGCGGCCCCGGGCGGCGCCCTCGTGCAGCTCGGCGAGCGCGGCGCAGTTGACGTTGTTCTCGAGGTGGACGGGCACGCCGGGGGGCAGCGCGACGGCGACCGCGTCGAACACCGGCCCGGCCTTGGCGGTCGCGGGGCGCACCCCGGTGCCCTCGCGGGTGACGTCGCCGACGGCCACCACGATGGCGCGCAGCGGGGCGCCGGCGGGCAGCGCGTCGAGGGCCTCGCGCACGGCGTCGGCGGCGTCCGCCCGGGAGGCGGTGGCCTCGGCGAGCGGGGTGCCGTCCAGGGCGCAGCCGCGCACCCGGGTGAGGGCGGGGCCGAGGTCGACGGCGAGCACGGCCCCTGCTGCCGGGCCGAGACGGTAGACGGCGGCGCTGCGGCCCGTGCCGCTGGAGGCGGTGCCGGAGTGGGCGGCGAGCCGGGCGCTCTCCAGTTCGGCGACGGCGGAGGACACCGTCGGTTTGGACAGGCCCGCCAGGCTCGCGAGCTGCGGCCGGGTCGCGCTGCCCGCCTGGGCCAGCACGGCGAACACAGCGCTCGCGCTCTCGGTCAGGCGGGGCGCCGCCGCCACGTCGTGTTCCACGCTTCTCCCACAGGTCGCGGGCCGCTCCCGGGTGGTTCGTGCGCGGGCCGCGGCGATGCCTCTTGACGCACTGTACTTCGTTAGTTAACTTCCTAACGAACTTCACGGTACTCGCCTGCCGTGGTCCGTTCGAGGCCCGTCCCGGGGCTTCCCGACTGCGTAAACCGCCTTGCCCTCAGACACGGTTCGCCCGCCGTCGCAGCATCAGCGCAACGACGAAAGAGGTTCCGTGCAGGACTTCACGCCCCTCTTGGTCGGCATCGACGTGGGCGGCACCAAGACGCACCTCCGCGCCCTCGCGGGGGACGCCACGGTCACCGACCGGATCCGGACGAGCGCCGGCTGGCGGCCGCACGACCCCGCGGCCGCCGCCGACTGGCTCGCCCGCCTGGTCACCGACGCCCTCCCCGCCGGCGCACGCCCCTCGGCCCTGGCCGTGGGCGGCCACGCCTGCGAGACTCCCCGCCAGTGCGCCCTGATCGGCACAGCGCTGCGCCGCCACTTCGACGCCCCGGCACTGATCGTCGGCGACGCCGAACTCCTCGTACCCGCCGCCGGTCTGGACAAGGGCGTGGGCCTGGTCGCCGGCACCGGTTCGGTGGCCGTGGGCCGCGCGGCCGACGGCAGCCCGGTGCAGGTCGGCGGCTGGGGCGCGGTCCTCGGCGACGAGGGCGGCTCGGCCGGGCTGGTCCGGGAGGCGGCGCGGGCCGTGTGGGCCGCCCACGACCGGGGCGAGGCACCCGACGAACTGGCGGCGGGCCTGATCGCCGCCTTCGGCGTGGCCGAGGTTCCGGCCCTGGGCGCGGCGCTGGAAAGCGCCGCCGACGTCTCCGCCGAGTGGGGCAGGCACGCTCCGGTGGTCTTCGACGCCGCCGGGGCCGGTTCGCTCCTCGCCCATGAGGTGATCACCGCAGCGGGCCGCTCCCTGGCCGCGCTCGTGGTCCGGCTGGCCGCCCGGGGAATCTCCGTGGACGACGTGGTGGTCGCGGGCGGCACCGTCCTCGCCCAGCCGCGCCTGTACGACGCCTTCGCCGCCGCCCTCGCCGAGTCCCTGCCCGGGGCCCGGCCGCAGCCGCTGCGGGTGCCGCCGGTGACGGGCGCGGTCGCCCTGGCGCGTTCCCTGCGGTGAGCCGCGCACCCCGCGTTCACCCACGGAACACGCCGAGGCCGCCCGGCTCTCTCCGGTACGACACGCCCTCCCCCTAGATATTCACCAGTTCAACTTCTTTTCCGCGTCTTCCATGGGTTCGCACGGACGGACTCCGCACACCGCGAAGAACCCGGAAGAAGCCAGAAGAACTCAGCCAGAACTCAAGAGAGGCACACGCATGCCGTCACCAGCCGGGCACCGCACCTCGTCGCCGGCCCGTGGAGCCGCCCTGAACCGGCGGGGATTCCTCAAGACCTCGCTGGGCGCCTCGGCGGGCGTGCTCGCCGCCCCGACCCTGGCGGCCTGGCTCGCCGCCACGGACGCGAAGGCCGCGGCCGGGCCCGCCGCGTTCGTCGACGACTACCGGACGAACGTCCCCGGCAACCTCACACCCGAGACCAACGCGGTGGTCCGGGTCCTCGGCGGCTTCGCCGAGGTGTGGAAGACCGGCTCGGCCTGGAACACCGGTGCCCCGCTCCGCCCCGAGGTGCTGCGCGCCAACATGCGCTACTGCGCCCGCGTCACCGGCGCGCGCACGGACGCCCAGGCCAAGGAGGCGTTCGTCTACGACCGCCAGCACCAGAGCTACGCGATGATCGCCGGCCTGGGGCCGCTGGCGGGCCTGTACAGGTCGGGCGCCCTGGCGGTCACCTCGATCACCGGCGCACCCGACGGCACACCGCCCACCAAGATCGACGACGCCGTGCCCGCGGACGCCCCGGCGGGCTCCGCGCTCGGCGCCGGCTCCCACGACTCCGCGCTGGGCAAGGTCGCCGAACTGGTCGACACCGTGCGCGGCCCCTACGCCTCCGGCAACCCGTCCAAGTACGCCTACCAGTACCCGCGTCCCTGGCGGATGAACGAGGACAGCGAGGTCGTCGACACCGGGAGGACCGACGCCTTCGGCTATCCCGTCTACGACTCCGCGGTGGTCGTCGCCCCGCAGCTGCTGCGCCAGCGCGGCACCTCCCCCACCGACGACGGCGGCTTCCCCAGCGGCCACACCAACGCCTTCCACCTGGCCGCGCTGGCCTACGCCTACGCGGTGCCGGAGCGCTTCCAGGAACTGGTCGCCCGTGCCCTGGAGCTGGGCCACACCCGGATCATGGCGGGCATGCACTCCACCGTCGACGTGATCGGCGGACGCGTCATGGCCACCGCCCTGGCCGCCGCCACCCTCGCCGACCCGGCCAACGCCGCCCTGAAGGCCGCCGCCCGCGCCCAGGCCCTCGACTACTTCACCGCGCGGACCGGCACCACCGCCGACACGCTGTACGCCTACGCGCACGCGGCCGGCACCGACACCGACCCCTACGCCGACCGGGACGCCAACGCCCGCGCGGCCACGCCCCGGCTGACGTACGTGCTCACCCGGCACGGTCGCGACGCGCCGCTGACCGTCCCCAAGGGCGCCGAGGTGCTGCTGGAGACCCGGCTGCCCTACCTCGACGCGGCACAGCGGCGCGAGGTGCTGCGCACCACCGCTCTGCCCGCCGGGTACGTGCTGCTCGACGGCTTCGAGCAGTGGGGCCGGCTGAACCTGTTCGCCGCCGCCGACGGGTACGGCGCCTTCGACTCGGACGTCACGGTCACCCTGGACGCGGCCGCCCAGGGCTTCTCGGCGGCCGACAGCTGGCGCAACGACATCCACGGGTGCGGCTCGCTGACCAAGCGGGGCACCGGCACGCTGGCGCTGACCGGCCGCAACCGGTACACCGGCCGGACCGTGCTGGACGCGGGCACGCTGGTGGCGGGCTCGCGGGACGCCCTGGGCCACGGCGACATACGGATCGCGGACGGCACGCTGCGGGTGGCCGAGCGGCTGCGGGTGCGGGGCGTGTACGCCCAGGACGCGGGCACGCTGGAGGTCCCCCTGCGGGCGGGCCGCGAGGCGCCGCTCGTGGTGAGGCACCGGGCGGTCCTCGGCCGGGACGCGGTGCTGTCCCTGCGGCTGGACGCCGAGCACCCGCCGGCGGTGGGCCGCGCGGTGCCGGTCGTCGACGTGCCGGGGCTGCGCGGCCGGTTCTCCCGTATCGAGGTGAACTCCGACGCGCTGCGGGCCGTACCGGTGGATACGGCAGAGGGTCTGTCGGTACGACTCGTGAAGCGGTGACGTGCCCGGTGGCGGGAGCGGTGCGACAGTGGGGCCCATGAGGCGGCTCCCGATCGCTCCCGCCACCGGGGGGCCGACGGCACCGCGGGGCGGATGATGGCGCGCGAACAGCACTCGGTCCTGGACGCCGGGGACACCGGGGACAACGTGGACCTCCGGCGTCCCGCGGCCTCGGAGAGACCCGCGCGGCGCCGCCGGCGCGTCCTGGTGCCGCTCCTGGTGGCGCTGCTGCTCGCCCAGATGGCCGCGGTGATGGTGACGACGGCCGTCCGGCAGACGCCCACCATTGACGAACCGGTGTACGTGGCCACCGCCACCGACTACCTGCGCGAGCACCGGGTGCGCTACAACCCCGAGCATCCGCCCCTGGGCAAGCTCGTGATCATGGCCGGGGTGGCGGTCGCCGACCCCCATTACGACGCCTCCTACCGGGGCGACCAGGGCCAGGTGGGCCGGCATCTGCTGTACGAGTCGGGCAACGACCCCTGGCGGCTGATGTTCTGGGCGCGGCTCCCGGTGATCGTGCTGACGCTGCTCTTCGCTCTGGTGGCCTTCGCGTTCGCCCGTGACCTGACCGGCACGGTGGGCGGCCTCGTGGCGCTCGCGCTGTACACCTTCTCCCCCGACCTGATCGCGCACGGCTCGCTGGCCACGCTCGACGTCCCGGCGGCCGGGTTCGTGCCGACGTCGGCCTGGCTGCTGTGGCGGGCGCGGCACCGGCCCCGGCTGTGTCTGCCCCTGGCCGGGGCGGCCCTCGGAGCGGCCGTGGCGACCAAGATGAGCGCGCTGCCCGCGATCCCGGTGCTGGTGCTGCTGGCGGGGCTGAGCGCGTGGCACGCGAGCGGGTCCGGCCGCACCGACCGTCGGCGGGCGGCGCGGCACGCGGTGGCGGGCGCGGCGGTCGTGGCGGTGGCCTCGGTCGCCGTCGTATGGGCGGCCTATCTGGCGGTCGACCCACGGCTGCGCCTCGCGTACGCCGGTCCGGTGCCCGCCGTGCACGGGCTGCGCGGGTGGCTGACCGGTCTGCTGCCGCTGCCGAGGGCGTACCGGGACGGGATGCTGGTGCAGTTCGGGCTGGAGGCTCAGCCGTGGCAGGGCTTTCTGTTCGGCCACCTGTACTCGGGCTCGCGCTGGTACTACCTGCCGGCCGCCCTGCTGGTGAAGACACCGCTCGGCCTGCTGCTCCTGGGCCTGGCGGGTGCCGTGGCGGTGGTGGCGGCGAGGCGGCTGCGGCCGGCGGCGCCGTACCTGCTGCTGCCGCCCGCCGTGCTGCTGGCGGCGGCGATGACCGGGTCGCGGGACTTCGGGACCCGGTACGCGCTGTTCGTGCCGATGTTCCTCGCGGTCGGCTCGGCCTGCGTGCCGGCGCTGCGCCGACGCTGGGCCAGGCCGCTGGCGGCGGCCCTGGTGCTGTTCGTGGCGGTCAGTTCGCTGCGGACGTTCCCGTACTACCTGCCGTACTCCAACGAGGCCTTCGGCGGGCCGTCCCGGACCCATCTGCGGCTGCACGACTCCAACGTGGACTGGGGCCAGGACCTGGGCCGGCTCGCCGACCGGCTGGACGGGCGGTACCGGGGCGAGCGGATCTGGCTGGTCTACAAGGGCAGCGGGGTGCCCGCGTACTACGGCATCCACGCCCCGGATCCCCGCAAGGCGCCCCTCGGCCGGGTGCACGGTCTGCTGGTCGTCTCGGACTCGTCGGTGGCCAAGGCGCGAGGGAAGCTGGCCGAGTTGATCCGCAGCAGCCGTCCGATCGACGAGGTCGGGCACTCGATCACCGTGTACCGGCGCTGACCGGTGCCTCACGGGCCGTGCGGCGTCGGTGCGACACCGCTGACGACCACGGCCGGTGAGCTATGTTGAGCTTCGTGGGAGACAAAGGAGGCGGACCGGTGCCATCGCCGCAGCAGGCACGCGCCCAGGCATCCGCGATCACCTCGGGAAAGACCGTGCCGGAGGCCGAACCCGCCCCTACCTCCCGGCTCCGCGAACTCTTCGACGGCCCCCGGCTCTCCCCCGGCCAGCGCCGCATCGCCCAGTACCTGATCGAGCACATCACCGAGGCCGCGTTCCTGTCGATCACCGATCTCGCCGAGCGGGTCGGCGTGAGCCAGCCCTCGGTGACCCGGTTCGCCGCCGCGGTCGGCTTCAGCGGTTACCCGGCGCTGCGGGAGCGGCTCCAGGCGATCGCGCTCAGCACCCTGGCCGGCGGCCCCGCCGAGGTGAACCGCAGCAACGAGTTGCAGGCGGCGGTGGACGCCGAGATCCAGAACCTGGAGAACCTCCGGCGCGACTTCGCCGACCCGGACCGGGTGATCGAGCTGGGCCGCGAGCTGTCCCGCTCCGCCCCGCTGACCGTCCTCGGCCTGCGCATCTCCGTGTCGCTGGCCGAGTACTTCGCCTACGCGGCGCGCCGCATCCACCCCGACGTCCGGCTGGTCACCCGGGGCGGCAGCGTCGCCTACGACGCGCTGCTGCAGTCCCGCGAGGCCGGCGGGACGTGGGTGCTGGCGTTCGGGATGCCCCGGCACGCGCAGGAGACGCTCACGGCGATCCGGGTCGCGCGCGGGGCCGGTCTGCGGGTCGCCCTGATCACCGACCTGGCGCTCGGGCCGCTGGCCGACGAGGCCGACCTGACCTTCGCCACCGGGACCGGCTCCCGGCTGGTCTTCGACTCCTACGCGGCGCCCGGGGTGCTGTCCGCCGCGCTGCTCCAGGCGATGACCGACGACGACCCCGAGCGCACCCAGGCCCGCCTGGAGAAGTACGAACAGGTCGCCGACCAGCACCAGTTCTTCCTGAAGGACTGAGCGGGGCCCGGAGCAGGGTCCGAGCGGGGGGACCTTCCGGTCGCCGGACGCCGTACAGCGATCTTCAGCGCATACCTAGCATGAATGTTTTCATACGTCTTGCAAACCGGTCGGCATATATAAATACTGCTCACGGACCGCACCCGGCTCACTCCGGGCACGTTCCGCATCCGTGGGCTCACCACCCGCGCCGCCCCGAGAAAGCCGACGGACCGCCCATGCGCACCCCGCACCACTCGCCGCGCCGGCGTCCGACGCCCGGGGCCCCCGTACGGACCCCCTCCGCCGTCGTGCCCTACCCACGCCGGCGTCCGGGACGTCCGCCGGGGCATCACCTGTGGGATGCCCCCGAGGCGGCCCCGGTCATCCCCTAGACCGGGGCCGCCCCACCCGTCGACCACCCTCACGACGCCGCACACCCGGAAGCGATGATCATGACCCTGACGACCACGACCACGCGCATCAGCTCCGACTGGCCCTGCCAGGTGAAGACCCCGGGCAGCTACGACTGGGAGCGCTCGGCGGTCAAGTGGCTGCGCGAGCTGGTCCCGGCGCGCTACGCCAGCTACCCGGCACTGATCCGGCACCCCGTGCTCCTCGCCCGGCACGCGCAGATCCAGGTCCAGCACGAGATCCGGGTGGCCCGGACCGCCCTGCAGACCGCACGCGCCGAACTGCCCGTCCTCGGCCTGCCCGAATCGGTCATCGAACACACGATCAAGCTGTACGCCGCCGAGGTCCGCCAGCTCCAGCACATCGCGCGCAGTGTCCGCGCCGTCACCGAGGCTCTGGTCGGCCACAGCACCGGCCGCTGACCGGTTCCCGGCCTCGAAGCCGGGCCCGGCAGACGAGTGATCCAACCCCCCGTGGTGTGCGATGCTCGTCGCGTGACGAGCGAGCCCGCCTCCCCCATGGATCCCGGCACCGGCGCCGAGCTTTCGGCGCTGGCCAAGGTCGTGGCGCGACAGCGCGCGGAGATGGACCGGCTGCGGGATCTGGCGGCCACCTCCGCCGTGCTGGAGCGGGCCAAGGGCGCGCTGATGGCGATGACGGGCTGCTCCCCCGACAGCGCGCACGACGAGCTGCTGGAGCGCGCCAGGAACGGCAACCGCACCCTGCTGGAGGAGTGCTGGCTCACCCTGGGCGCGCTGATGCCGCCGCTGAGCCGCACGGGCGCGCAGGGCAGCGGCCTGGTCGGGCCGTCCGGACGGGAACGGCCGGCCCCTGCCGCCTCCTGGGACGCGGCGCCGGCCGGCACCGACGACGTCGTCGAGGTGCTCGGCCGCCTCGGCAGGGCCCTGGTCCGGGTCTGCTCGGCGCGGGAACTGGCCGGCTGTCTGCTGGAGCATCTGGCGCCGGAGGTGGGCGCGGACGCGGTGATGCTCTACGAACTCCTGCCCGAGGGCGGCCTCGGACTGATCGGGCACGCCGGCGTCGACGGCACCCTGGCCGCCCAGTGGAGCCGTGTGCCGCCGCTGAGCGGGGTCGCCGCACTGGACGCCCTCAAGGCCCGTGAGCCGCGCTGGCTCGAGGACCTCGACACGGACCGCAAGCGGTACCTGCAGATCGGGGATCCGGAGCGGTGGCGCTCACGCGCCTGGCTGCCGGTGCCGGCCGGGGAGACCACCCGCGTCGCGCTCGGCGTACTGCGCGGCCCCGGCAGGCCGTTCGAGCCGCGCGAACGCGAACTCCTGCGGGCGGCGGCCCGGTTGTGCGCCGGCCGCCTGCGTGCGTTCGACGCCCCGCCGGAACGCGCCGACCGGGACGCCTCCCGGACGGTGCAGGCGGTGCTGGACGGACTTCCGGGCGCGACGATCCTGCTGACCCCGCTGCGTTCGGACGCCGGTGAGGTGGAGGACTACCGCATCGACGCCGCGACCCCGGACGCGGTCGACGTCTTCGGCCGGACCGGACGCGAGATAGTCGGCAGTCACCTCCTCGAAAGCTATCCCTCGGTCGCCGGCGAACCCCTCTGGGAGGGCTACCTGCGCACGCTCACCACCGGTGAGCCGTTCGAGGGCGACCCGTTCGTCTACCAGGACATCGCCTCCGACACCCCCGGTACCACCACCTTCGCGGTGCGCGCGTCCCGCCTCGGCGACGGCCTGCTGGTGACCTGGCTGCGCTACGAGCCCAGCGACCGGCAGGAACAGCGCCTGGCCGACGTGCAGCGGCTCGGCAACCTGGGCTGGGCCAACTGGAACCTGGTCACCCGGGAGGTCAGCTGGTCGTCGCAGGCGTACACGGTGCTGGGACTGAACCCGGCGGGCCCCCCGGTCGGTATGGAGCGGCTGCCGCAACTCGCCCTGCCCGAGGACAGGAGCCTCCTGGGCCAGGCGGTCTCCGAACTCGTCCGGAACGCCCGTCCGTTCGACGTCCCCTTCCGGATCGGGGCCCCCGAGGGCGTACGGCACCTGAGGATGGTCGCGGAGGCGGTGACCGCGCCGGACGGCACGCCCGTCGAGGTGCACGGCTTCGTCCAGGACCTCACGGCCCGGCGCAGCGCGGAGCTGGCGCTGGTGGAGAGCGAGCGGGCGATGCTGCTGCAACGCGGTGTGCTCCAGGCCGAGCGGGCCGTGGCCGCCCGGCTGCAGCACGCGCTGCTGCCGCTGCCCCGGGGACCCGTGCGGCTGGCCGGGCTGCGCGTCGACGTCGCCTATCTGCCCGCCCAGTCGGAGATCCACGTCGGCGGCGACTGGTTCAGCGCCATCGAACTGCCCGACGAGGCCGCGCTGTTCGTCGTGGGGGACGTGGCGGGGCACGGCATCGGCGCCGTCGCCACCATGGCGCAGCTCCGCTTCACCGCCAAGGGCATGGTCAGCACGGGATCCTCGCTGACCGGCGCCCTCGCCCGGCTGAACGCGCTGCTGCTGCACTCCCGGGACAGCCGGGCCACGGCCACGATGGTCCTGGCCCGCTACGACCCGCAGGAGCACCGGTTCGCCTGGGCCCAGGCCGGCCATCCGCCGCCACTGCTGCTGCGCGATGGCGAGGTGCGCTATCTCGACCGCCCCGGCGGCATGCTGCTGGGGGCGAGCGCGACCCCGGCCTTCGAGGCGGCGGAGTGCCGGCTGGAGCCCGGCGACCGGCTGCTGCTGTACACCGACGGCCTGGTCGAGCGCCCCGGCGAGGGCATCGACGCGGGCTTCGCCCGGCTGGCCGAGGCCGTCCTCGCGCACGGCGCCGAGCCGACCGGTTCCCTGGACGCGCTGCTGGCCGCCATGGTGGCGGACGAGCGGCGGGACGACGTGTGCGTGGTGGACATCAGGGTGCCGCTGGAGGACGAGTAGCCACACGGCCGGGCCGGCGCCGGCCGGTTCAGTCGTCGCGGTGCAGCCAGTACCAGCACAGGCCGACGATCAGGGCCAGCAGAAACACGGCGGGCAGCACCAGGCCCGGGATGCGGGAGCCGTTCATCGGCATGACCTCGGTCGTCGTTCGGTGGTCCGCGGGCCGGCCGCGGGGTGGCTGCCCATGGTGACGCCCTGCCACCGCCCCGCCCCGGGACTTTTCCGAGGCGTTGCCCGGCGTTCGGGCGCGGGTCAGTCCACCGGGTGTCCCGGGCTGATCCCGAGGGCGTCGGCCAGCCGCAGCAGCGGCCCGCCCGAGTCCCCGGCGCCCTCGCCGTACTGCACCGGGTCGAGGACGAAGCCGACGTGGTCGCCCCCGTCGGTGCGGTGCAGGATGGTGCCGACGAACCAGGCCGAGGCGTCGGTAAGGACGGCGGCGCCGCCGTGGGCCTCGGTCCACTCCAGCCGCGCGAACTTGTCGACCCGGTCGCCGCTCTCCCCGCCGAACAGCCGCGCCAGATCGCCCTGGTCGCGGGTGAGCAGGTGGACGGCGAGGCAGTCCGCGGCCCGGGCCACCCGGTAGGTGTGGTTCACCTTGGACAGCCACACCGCGAACCTCGGCGGCCGGAGGGAGCACTGTGAGGCGAAGCCGACCAGACAGCCCGCCCGTTCACCGGCCGCCGCCGCGGTCACCACGCACATGTCGGGATCGAGCCGGTCGAAGAAGTCGTCCACGCCCGCCATGGCGCTCCGCTCCCTTCCGTCCCTTCCGCCGGCCGTGTGCCGCGCGCCCGGGGCCAGCTCACCACATCACGCTCGCCCTCGCCCCCTCGGGTTCCCCGCGGGCCGGAGGTCAGCCATGGCCCTGGCCGGTACGGGACTCCAGGGCGCGGCGGGTGTCGTCGCCGTAGACGCCGTTCTCGTCGCCCCGGATGCCGTACCAGAGCTGGAAGCGGGCCACGGCCGCGGTGAGGGTGGCGTCGTAGGTGCCGTCGGTGGAGCCGTTCCGGTAGACGTCCGGGATGCGCAGCAGACGTTGCTGCAGTTCGGTGACGTCGGGGCCGCTGTCGCCCTGGCGGAGGGTGCCGGCGCCGTCGGGGTCGGCGGCTCCGGTGGGGCCGGTGGTGGCCGGGGCGGTCGTGGCGGACGGGGCTGACGGGGCCGTGGCGGACGGGGCCGGCCGCACGCTCGCGGCGGCGTCCTGGCGGCCGGGCAGCAGCAGGGCGCAGCCGAATCCGACGAGCGCGGCGGCGCCGACGGCCACGGCCACGGCGGCCCGACGCAGCCCGGGACCGAAACCGAGGGAACGGGGGCGGGGGCCGGGACGTGGGTCGGAGTGGGGGTGGGGGTATGCGCCGGGGGAACGGGTGCGCGCGCCGGGGCGCGGGGCGGCGGAACGCGGGCGCGGGGTGGGGTGGGGGGTCGGGGAGCGCCGGCCGGGGCCACGAGCGGCGGGGCGTGGGCCGGTGGGGGCGCTGCGCGGAAACGGCGCTGAGGCGTCGGCGGCCACCGGCGGGAGTTCTTCGGTCCTGTCCTCGGCTTCGCCGTCCGCCTGGTCCCCGGTCGCACCGTCCGTCCCGCCGGGCGGCCGTGCCGTGCCGGCGGCTGCTTGGCGTTCCGCGTCCTGCCGCATCTCCTCCATCAGTTCCGCGAGGGCGTCGAAGCGGCGGGGCCGCAGGACGCGGATGGGTTCGAGGACCGGTCCGCGCTGCGGCCGCTCCGGGTCGGGCGGTATCGACACGCTGCTCTCCTTCCGCGATCCCCGGGAAGAGATACGGGCGCACCGGCCCGCCGGTTCAGAAGGAACTCAGTTCCCCATCGGGGACCCCCCGGCTGCACTGAGTGCCAGGTGATCGGATCAGGTGCTACGTTCCCGTCCATGAGCTCCAGCAGCGCGGCGCCGGCCGCGAAGCCGCCGATGCGGGACGCCCTGGTCGCGGCGGCCTTCCGGCTCTTCCTGGAACGCGGTTACGAGCAGACCACGGTGGACGACATCGTGGCGCTGGCCGGGGTGGGGCGGCGCTCGTTCTTCCGCTACTTCCCCTCCAAGGAGGACGTGGTCTTCCCGGACCACGAGCGCTGCCTGGCCGACATGACCGCTTTCCTCGCGGCCGGCGGCACGGAGCACGAGCCGGTGCGCCGGGTGTGCGACGCGGCCCGGCTGGTGCTCGGGATGTACGCCGAGAACCCCGCCTTCTCGGTGCAGCGCTACCGGCTCACCAAGAGGGTTCCGGGGCTGCGCGCCTACGAACTGTCGGTGGTGTGGCGCTACGAGCGGGCGCTCGCCGAGTACCTGCGCGGGCGTTTCGCCGGGCGGCCCGACGGCTCCCTGAGGGCGGACGTGATCGCGGCCGCCGTGGTCGCGGCGCACAACAACGCCCTGCGCTCCTGGCTGCGCTCGGACGGCCAGGGTGACGCGGGCGCCGCGGTGGACCACGCGCTGGGCTGCGTACAGTCCGCCTTCGGCCGGCCCGGGCAGGCCCGGTCCGAGCCGGCCCGGCCGGAACCGGGTCCCGCACAACCGGCCCCGTCGCAACCGGCCCTGCCACAACCGGCCTTGTCACAACCGGCCTTGTCCCGGCAGGCCGAGGACGTCGTCGTCCTCGTCTCCCGGCGGGACGCCCCGCTGTGGCGGGTGGTGCAGGAGATCGAGTCGGTGCTCGGTCGCGACTGACGACAGATTCGGGGTACGCAGTGCCTTTACGAGTGGCACTGAGTGCCATACTCTGTCGGCGTGCACGGTGGCACGGTGAACCGGGCACGTGTGTGTCCGGCCCGCGCCGGACACGCGGGATTCCGGCCCAGCGCAGGGAGTTGACCAGCGTGTACCACCACTCAGCAAGCACGATGCATCCGGCGGCCGGTTCCGCGGCGGGTGTCCTCGACCCCACGCCCGCGGACTCCAGGGACGCCATCCATTTCCAGCGCTGCACCTGGTGCGGCACCGCGACGTACCACCGGCTGCTGTGTCCGGTGTGCCAGGGCAGCGAGTTGCGGACGGAACGCAGCCAGGGCACCGGAACGGTCCGCCACTCCACGATCGTGCACCGCAACACGCCCGCCGCGCGCAACGTGTCGCTGATCGAGATGACCGAGGGATTCGTCGTACGCGGACGGGTCATGGGTCCGCCCATAGGCATCCACAGCGGGGACCGGGTCCGGCTGTCCACGGCCCAGGACCCGGTACGCGGCGAGCCGGTCTTCCAGCTGGTCGACGAGCCGTTCCGGGCCTGGACCTGACCCCTCGCCACCTCGTCGGCCCCGAGGAAGCCACGACCTCCCCGGGGCGCGCGCTGCCCGGCCCGGCGGGGTCACCTCACGAGCCGAGGGTCACCCGGATGCCGACCGTCCCGTCCAGGCCCCGGCGCAGCCGGCTGCCGAGGAGGGTGAGCCGGCCGACGAGGCCGTACTTGCGGGCGACGAGGGCGCGGTAACGCGCGGTGGTGGCCGCGTCGGCGATCTCGGCGGTGGCCGGGCGCTGGTCACCGGTCGGATTCCCGCGCAGGTCGCAGGGCCCGACCAGGACGTCGGCGCGGCGCCGGATCCGCTTGACCTTCCAGGAGTCGGCGGCCGTCCAGACGCCGAGCGTCGCACCGTCGCGCACCACCCACACCGGCGTCGCGACCGGCGTGCCGTTCTTGCGGAAGCTGGTCACCAGCAGGTACTTGCCGGCCCCGAGCCGGTCCAGCGTCTCGTCCATGCCGTCCAGTCTAGTGCCGCATCAGGCAACGTTCGCCCTGTTCACGACCTCACGGAGGCGTTCGTCGGCGGCATGCTTGTTCCGCCAGATGATGTAGCGGCGGA
>NZ_JBIAGM010000026.1:0-112053 GCF_042869815.1 Streptomyces sp. NPDC006739 | reverse complement strand
GGTGTCCTGCGCTCCGTCGACCGGCCCGTCTACGACACCCTGATGGCCGACCAGCTCGACACCGCCGTCGAACAGCGCGGCAAGGGCGACCTCGCCGCCCTCCTCGCCGGCGGGGACACCTGGACGGTCGTCGGCTGAGACCGGCTCGATGATGACGAGGCCCGGGACGGAACGTCGTCCCGGGCCTCGTCATATGTCCGGCCGGGACGTGCCCACGTGCCCACGTGCCCCCTACTTACTCCTACCTCAGTAACTTACTTAGAAGTGGGTACTTTCGTTTGGTTAGCGCTGCTCCTATGGTTAGTGGCAGACGCACCCCACAAGGAGATCCCACACCATGAGCATCGTCGTCACCGGAGCCACTGGACACCTCGGCCGCCACGTCGTGGAGCAGCTGCTGGAGAAGGTCCCCGCCGAGCAGATCACCGCCATAGTCCGCGACGAGGCCAAGGCGGCCGACTTCGCGGCCCGCGGCGTCAAGCTCGCCGTCGCGGACTACAACGCGCCCGAGACCTTCGACGGCCTGTTCGCCGCCGGGGACAAGGTGCTGCTCATCTCGGGCAACGAGTTCGACAAGGGGCGCCCCCAGCAGCACCAGGTCGTCATCGACGCGGCCAAGGCGGCGGGTGTGGCGCTGCTCGCGTACACCAGCGCCCCCGGCACCCTGAAGGCTGCCCTCGCCGACGACCACCGCACCACCGAGCAGGCGCTGCTGGCCTCCGGTCTGCCCTACGCTCTGCTGCGCAACGGCTGGTACCACGAGAACTACACGGAGAACCTCGCCCCGGTCCTGGAGCACGACGCCGTCGTCGGGGCGGCCGGTGAGGGCCGGGTCTCCTCCGCCTCCCGTGCCGACTACGCGGCCGCCGCAGTCGCGGTCCTGACCGGCGAGGGCCACGAGAACAAGACGTACGAGCTGGGCGGCGACGAGGCCTGGAGCTTCGCCGAGTACGCGGCCGAGCTGAGCAAGCAGACCGGCAAGGAGATCGCCTACAACCCCGTCTCCGCCGAGGCTTACACCGGCATCCTGACCGGCGCCGGGCTGCCCGAGCCGCTGGCCGCCATCTTCGCGGAGGTGGACTCCTCCATCGCCAAGGGCGAGCTGGTCGTCTCCACCGGTGACCTCTCCCGGCTGGCCGGCCGCCCGACCACCCCGCTCGCCGAGGCCATCACCGCCGCGCTCAAGAGCTGAATCACCCCCTTCCGGGCTTCCGGGGCACCCCACCCCCGTGTGTCATGACCGTATGCCAATACGGGTATGACACACGGCGGTGCTCGGCGTTACCTTCGTGCAGGCGCGCAGGACGCCGAGAACGAGCAGGAGGGGCCCGTGGCCAACGACTCGAAGGGTGAGCGGCGGACAGGTCTGGTGAACGGCTTCGCGGCCTACGGCATGTGGGGTCTGGTGCCGCTGTTCTGGCCCCTGCTGAAGCCCGCCGGCGCCATGGAGATCCTCGCCCACCGCATGGTGTGGTCCCTCGCCTTCGTCGCGACCGCGCTGCTCGTCGTGCGGCGCTGGGCCTGGGCCGGCGAACTGCTGCGGCAGCCCCGGCGGCTGGCGCTCGTGACGGTGGCCGCCGCCGTCATCACCGTGAACTGGGGCGTCTACATCTGGGCCGTGAACTCCGGTCACGTCGTCGAGGCCTCGCTCGGCTACTTCATCAACCCGCTGGTCACCATCGCGATGGGCGTCCTGCTCCTGAAGGAACGGCTGCGTCCCGCGCAGTGGCTGGCGGTCGGCGTCGGCTTCGCGGCCGTGGTCGTCCTCACCGTCGGCTACGGCCGTCCGCCGTGGATCTCCCTGTGCCTCGCGTTCTCCTTCGCCACCTACGGGCTGGTGAAGAAGAAGGTCAACCTCGGTGGCATCGAGTCGCTGGCCGCCGAGACCGCGATCCAGTTCCTGCCCGCGCTCGGGTATCTGCTGTGGCTGGGCGCGCACGGCGAGTCGACCTTCACGAGCGGCGGCACCGGGCACGCCGCCCTGCTCGCCTCCACCGGTATCGTCACCGCGCTCCCGCTGGTCTGCTTCGGCGCGGCGGCGATACGCGTGCCGCTGTCCACGCTGGGTCTGCTCCAGTACCTGGCGCCGGTCTTCCAGTTCCTGCTCGGCATCCTCTACTTCCACGAGGCCATGCCGCCCGAGCGCTGGGCCGGGTTCGCGCTGGTCTGGCTGGCGCTGACCCTGCTCACCTGGGACGCGCTGCGCACCGCGCGCCGGGCGGCGCGGGAACTGGCGGCGGCCAGGACCACCGCCGTCCCCGACCCGGTACGGCGGCCCGAGGACGTGGCATCGGGCACGGAGCCCGAACCCGCCTCCTGACGGCCCGCGTTCGGCTACAACTGGTCGGCATGACCGAGACGCCCGCATCGGCACCCGCCCCGCTGCACTGGAAGCTCGTCATCGACGCCGCCGACCCGCACGCCCAGGCCGACTTCTGGGCCGCGGCCCTGCACTACGAGCCCGAGGACAACAGCGCCTTCGTCGAACGGCTGCTGGAGCTGGGGGCGCTGCCGGGCGAGGCCACCGTCGAGTACCACGGCCGCGCCGCCTTCCGTGACCTGATCGCCGTACGGCACCCGGACGACCCGTACGACAAGGAGCGCGGCACCGGACTCGGGCGGCGGCTGCTGTTCCAGCGCGTGCCGGAGACGAAGACCGTCAAGAACCGGCTCCATCTCGACCTGCACCCCGGTGAGGGGCGGCGCGAGGCGGAGGTGGCCCGGCTGGAGGCACTGGGCGCGCTGGTGGTGCGACGGGTGCGGGAGCCCGCCGGGGAGTGGGTGCTGATGGCGGATCCCGAGGGGAACGAGTTCTGCGTGCAGTAGCCGGGGGCCACGGCTGACCTACGCGCCGCGCAGGGCGCGGGCGCGTTCCGTCAGCCTGCCCATGCGGGCGTGGGCCGAGTCCAGTTGCTCGATGTCCTCGGCCGCAGGGCCGTCCTCGGCGATGAGGTCCGTCCACAGCGCGATCAGGTCGTGGCCGAGGCTGAGGCCCTGCTCGGGGTCGCGCACCGCGCGCCAGGCGGTGGCCGCGCTCTGCACGTTCCCGTAGGCCGCCTCGGCGTCCCGGGCCTCACGGCGACGCCGGGCGAGGTCGATCGAGAGACGGAAGGCGCGCACCGGGTCGCCGGCCAGGTAGGCGATGTAGGCGGTCAGTTCGCGCAGGTGGAGCACCTCCGGGTGGTCGGTGCCCAGTACCGCCGACGCCTCGGCGACCGTCCGCTGCGCCAGCTCCCCCGCCGTCTCGATGCGCCCTGCCCGCACGGCCTCGTTGATCTGCGTCATCGGCTCGGTGAGCAACGCGGCACCCTCCACCGTCGCGGTCACGGGCCCGTCCCCGAGCACCTTTTCGGCAACGGCGTCGAAGCCTCGGGCGGGGGTGGGGGTCTGGGTCGGGGCGGGGGCTGGGGCCGAGGCCGGGACGGATACGGCTGCCGGGGCCGGTGGCGTGGGGGCAGGTGCGGGCGCGCGGCGCTCCGGTGCGACGGCAGGGGCCGCTACGACCACAGGGGCCGGTGCGATGACGGGGGCCGGAACGGGAGCAGGTACCGCAGCGGGCATCGGCCCGGTCGCGGCCGGAATCGGCCCGGTCGCGGCCGGAATGGATCCGGTGGCGGCCAGGGACGGTGCCTCGGTCATGACCGGGGGCGGGCCGAACACTCCCGTGGGGGCCTGCACCGTGCCCGGCGCCGCCGTTTCCTCCGGCTGTGCCGGGGGAGTCATCCGGAGCGGCTCCCCCGTGGTCAGGCTGGAGCCGTCCACATTCACCCGGAGCGGCACGACATAGCCGACGCGGGCGTCGTGGATGTTCGCGAGGACGGGGTGGCCGACGCTCAGGGCGAGGCGGTGAAGGTGGTTCAGAACCGCCTGCTGGACCTCCTGGCCGGGGCCGGGCACCACAGGCACACCCTCCACCGAGGCCTCGGTGGCGCCGGAGACGCGCACGTCGACCGGCATGCGGAGGCTCACGGGCGCCGCCGACTGCCCGGTGTACTGCTGTTGCCGCTTCTCCTCGCGGCTGAGTCGAGACATCGGCCCTCATTTCCCCCGGCGTCGCGATCCGGTCGTGCCCGTGCGTACTTCGAGTCTCTCCGCTCGGGGCGGTTCCCACGTCACTGCCGCGTCACAGACTCGCACCAGTGGACAGTTTCTTGCGCTTGCATATAATGCATAAGTCTTTATCGCTCGCACGCCGATCATCCTGGGGGACCCGTGAACCGCCGCTTCCTGTTCGTCCTGGGCAGCGCCCGCACCGACGGCAACACCGAACTGCTGGCGCGCACCGCCGCCGAACAACTGCCCGCTGACGTCGAGCAGCAGTGGATCAGTCTGGCCGAGCACCCGCTGCCCGACTTCGTCGACATGCGTCACGACAGCGACCACGTTCGACCGCCCGCCGACTCCCACACCGGAGAGCTGCTGGAGGCGACCCTCGCCGCCACGGACATCGTCATAGCCTCCCCGCTGTACTGGTACTCGGTCTCCGGTCTCACCAAGCGCTACCTGGATTACTGGTCCGGCTGGCTGCGCACCCCGGAACTGGACTTCAAGGCGACCATGGCCGGACGCACCCTCTGGGGCGTCGCCGCACTCGCGGACAGGGAGCCGTCGGTGGCCGACCCGCTCGTCGGCACGCTCAACAATTCGGCCGCCTATCTGCGGATGCGCTTCGGCGGGGTACTGCTGGGCAACGGCAGCGCGCGCGGAGACATACGCAAGGACACGGAGGCACTGGCCCGCGCGAAGACGTTCTTCGCGCACGAGGCACCGCTCGCCCGCTTGCCGTACGAAGTCTCCTGACGGTCCGCGCCCTACACCGTGATGTCCTTCGTCGTGAACCGGGCCCAGGCCGCCGAACCGAACACGGCCGCGTACAGCGCCTGCAGACCGAGGTTCTTCACCAGGTCGTCCCAGTAGACCGGGTCGCGCATCAGGTCGGCGAAGGACAGCCAGTAGTGCGAGAAGAAGTAGGGCTGCAGCGCGTGCAGTTGGGGTATCTGGTCGAGGATCTGGACGGTTATCACCAGGCCGACCGTGGTGGCCATCGCCGCGATCCCGCTGTTGGTCAGCGTCGACACGAACAGGCCGAGCGCGGCGACTCCGAGCAGGGACGCGGCGACGACCAGGGCGATCAGCAGGGCCCGGCCGAGACCGTCGGCGAAGCTTATGCGTGTGCCGGAGATGGTGGTCAGGTCGCCGAGCGGGAACAGCAGCGCGCCGACGATCAGGGCGGACACCGCGACCACCAGGGTGGCCAGCAGACAGAAGGCCATGATGGTCGTGTACTTGGTGACCAGCAGACGGGTCCGCCCGGCCGGGGCGACCAGCAGGTAGCGCAGGGTGCCCGCGTTGGCCTCGCCCGCTATCGAGTCGCCCGCGACGACACCGACCGCCATCGGCAGGAAGAACGGCAGCGTCGCCGCCAGCGCCGTGAACACCAGGAACAGGCCGTTGTTGGTGATCTGCGCGATGAACGCGGGCCCCTGGCCGCCTCCCCGGCCCCCCGACGAACCGTCTCTCGTCTCCAGCTTGACCGCGACCCCGACCAGGATCGGCACCGCGGCCAGCACCCCCAGCAACGCCAGGGTGCGCCAGCGCCGCAAGGTGGTGACCAGCTCGCTGCGCAGCAGCCCGAAGGTCCACAGGGGACTCGGCCGGCCCGGACGGCGTGCCACCGCTGTGGCATCCCCGGTCCCGGCCACCGCCTCAGCCCGCGACATCGAAGCCCTCCCCCGTCAGCGCCACGAACGCGTCCTCCAGCGAGGCCCGTTCCAGAGCGAAGCCCCGGACCCGGACACCGGCGGTGACCAGCGCCGCGTTCACCTCGGCGAGGTCCCGCTCGGGCGGCTCACCGGTCACCCGGTCGCCGGCGACGACAACGTCCCCGACACCCTGTTCCTTCAGTACCCGGGCCGCCTCGCCGGGGTCCGGGGTGACCACCACCAGCCGGCCGCGCGCCTCCGCGGCCAGATCGGCCACCGCCCCCTGGATGATCAGACGGCCCCGCGCCATCACCGCCGCATGGGTGCACACCTGCTCGATCTCGTCGAGAAGGTGCGAGGAGAGGAACACGGTGGTGCCGTCGGCGGCCAGCTCCCGGACGAGGCCGCGGATCTCCCGCATGCCCTGGGGGTCCAGTCCGTTGGTGGGCTCGTCCAGGACGAGCAGCCGGCGCGGCTGCAGCAGCGCGGCGGCGAGGCCCAGCCGCTGCTTCATGCCCAGCGAGTAGGCCTTGGCCTTCTTGGCCGCCGCGGCCGTCAGGCCCACCCGGTCCAGGGCCGCAGAGACGCGTACACGCCGGGTGCGCGGATCGGCGGTCGGGTCGGCGGCGTCGTACCGCAGAAGGTTGTCCCGGCCGGAGAGGAAGCCGTACAGGGCGGGGCCCTCGATGAGCGCGCCGACCTGAGGGAGTACGGCGCGTGTGGCGCGGGGCATGGGGTGGCCCAGGACGCGGGCGGTGCCCGAGGTCGGCTCGATCAGGCCCATCAGCATGCGGATGGTGGTGGTCTTGCCGGAGCCGTTCGGGCCGAGGAAGCCGAAGACGCTGCCCGCCGGGACGGTCAGGTCGAGACCGTCGACGGCGAGCTGTCCGCCGCGGTAGCGCTTGGTCAGACCGCGGGTGTCGATGACGCCGACCGCGTCCTTCGACTCTCCCGACTGCCGCTCCGCGGCGGACGGTTCGCCCATCGCTCCCCCGATCGCAATGCCCGTTTCCGTACCTGTACCGCCCCTGCCGCCCGGACCGCTTGGGCTACTTGGCCGCGTTCGCCGCCTTGACCAGGGCGCTCTTGTCCACCGCGCCGACGTAGACCTTGCCGTTGTCGGTGAACAGGGCGTTGACCAGGCGCGTGGAGAACACCGTGCCCTTGCCGAACTTGCCGCTCACCTGGTCGCCGAGCGAGCCGAGGAAGCCGCCCAGGTCGCCACCGCCGGATCCGGAGGCGGACGGCAGGCCGCCCTTGCTGCCGGTGTCGAAGGTGGCTATCGAGTTCCACCCCTTGCCGAGGACCTCGAAGCCACGCCCGGCCTTGTCGCCAGGCTTCGGGGCGCCCTTGCCGAAGCCCTTGTCGAAGCCCCTCGGGGAGCCCTTGCCGGCCGCCTTGGAGGGAGTCTTGTCGTCCTCGGTGACCTTCGCGCCCTTGGGCGGGGTGAAGTTGAAGGTCGAGGCGGACGGCTTGGCGAAGGAGACCTGGGTGAAGCCGGCGTCCACCACCGCCGCGCCGCCGCTGGACGGGGTGAGCGTGAACTTCAGCGGCAGGCCGGTCTTGGCGTCCACGGCGATGCTGATCGCGCCGACCGTCGTGCCGGACTGCCTGGGCTTGATGAGCAGCTTGTAGGCGTCACGGCCGGCGACCTGCACGGTGCCGTCGACGGTCACGGACGTGGTGTCGTCGACCGACTTCAGGGCCTGGTCGGCGAAGTCCTTCGGCGTGGCCGACACCTTCCGGTCCTGGCCGTGGTCGGCGGCGGTGCCGTGGTAGACCGCGTTGGACTGGCTGTCGTAGCCCCACACGTTCTTGCCGTCGTGGATGAGGCTGTACTCGGCGCCGCTCTCCAGCAGCGAGAGCTTCTGCCGGTCCGGGCCGTCGGCGGCGACGCGCAGGGTGTGCGTGCCGGCGGCCAGTTCGGTGAGCTTGGATGTGGGGTCGGCGGACGAACCGTGGCCGCCGCCCTTGGCCATACCGGACGCGAGGCTGCTCTCCAGACCGCCGAGGTTGGGCAGTCCGAGGTCCGTGTTGACCCGCACCGTGCCGGACAACTGCTGGACGTCCGACTTGGCGATCTTCTGTATGAGCTGCTCCGCGGTGATCTTCGGCAGGTCGGGGTCGCCGGAGGCGGCGAGCGCCGGGACCAGCCCGATCGTGGCCGCCGCCACCCCCACCACCGCGACCGGGACGACGTACCGGGCGGCCTTGCGCCGCCCGTCGCGCAGGTCCTCGACCTCCGCGGCGCCCGTGGTGTCGTCGGATTCGTTCGGTGCCATGTGTGCCTTACCTCCGTCGTCGGCGGCGGCTGTCCTCACACTCGTCCCACCCTTGAGCCGCCATTCTCACCCGAATCGGTGAGGAGTGGTGATTTCGCTGGTCTCCATCTCACCAAATCAGCCGTGAGGAAGCGTCAGACCCGGGAGCCAACTCCATGTACGCCTGGGGTATGACACGCCTGCTCGACGCCTCCCCCAACCCGTAGGGGTCCGGTGCCGGGGGAACCGGGGAGAACCGTGCAGAACCGGGTGGGTCCGGCGCGCGGAGGTCTCGCACCACGGGCCTAGCCCGCGCGGTGCACCACCGCGTCGCACAGTTCGACCAGCGCCGTCTTCGCGTCGCACTCCCGCAGCGGGGCCAGCGCGGAGCGGGCCTCCTCGGCGTAGCGGATCGTGTCCCGGCGGGCCTGTTCCAGGGCGGGGTGGGCGCGCAGGGCGGTGAGGGCCTCGGCGTGGCGGGCGTCGTCGGTGAGGTCCGAGTCGAGCAGTTCGCACAGGGCGATGTCCTCGGGCAACCCCAGCCGCGCCGCCCGCTCGCGCAGCCGCAGCACGGGAAGGGTGGGAACGCCCTCGCGCAGGTCCGTACCGGGGGTCTTGCCGGACTCGTGGGAGTCGGAGGCGATGTCCAGCACGTCGTCCGCCAGCTGGAAGGCGACGCCGAGTCGCTCGCCGTACTGCGTGAGCACGTCGACGACCGTCTCCTCGGCCCCGGACATCATCGCGCCGAAGCGGCACGACACCGCCACCAGCGACCCCGTCTTGCCGCCCAGCACGTCCAGGTAGTGATCGACCGGATCCCGGCCGTCCGAGGGGCCCGCGGTCTCCAGGATCTGCCCGGTGACCAGCCTCTCGAACGCGAGGGCCTGCACCCGCACGGCCTCGGGCCCGAGGTCGGCGAGGATCTGCGAGGCGCGCGCGAAAAGGAAGTCTCCGGTGAGGACCGCGACCGAGTTGCCCCAGCGGGTGTTCGCGCTGTCCACTCCCCGGCGCACGGACGCCTCGTCCATCACGTCGTCGTGGTACAGCGTGGCGAGGTGGGTCAGCTCCACGACGACGGCCGACGGGACGACCCCGGGCGCGTACGGGTCGCCGAACTGCGCCGCGAGCATCACGAGCAGCGGCCGGAACCGCTTCCCGCCGGCCCGCACGAGGTGCTGCGCGGCCTCCGTGATGAACGGGACCTCGCTCTTGGTGGCCTCGAGCAAGCCTTCCTCGACAGCCGCCAATCCGGCCTGGACATCGGCTTCCAGAGCCTGGTCCCGCACGCTCAGCCCGAACGGCCCGACGACGGTCACGAGGGGTCTCCTGTCTGCTGGTGTCTGCTGGCGCTTACACGGTTTGTCGATAGGTCGCTGCCATCACTCAAGTCAGCGTATCCGGTCAGGTTTCGATCACCGATAGCGCCCGCCCGTCCAGCCCAGGCGGTATCGGATCGCGACCGGCATATTTTCGATCGGGTGATAAGAACGGACATTTATCGACTTAACGGGATGATATGCACCTTGTCTCGAACCGGGAAGCGAGCCGTGTCGGACATCGGCCCGGCGGCGCGGCCCCACGGCGCCCCCATAGTGGCATGACCATGGTCACGGAAAGCGTTCTACCTCGAATTCCATAAATCCCCCATGTCTATTTTGGCGTACTTTGCTATTCCGTGAGTTGGGTCACGCACCCCCGCACCCCACCTGACCACCCCCTCTCCCCTTCCCGCCTTGCCACGTCAGCGAGTTGACCCTTGGCAACCGCAAAGGATCAAGTACCCCATACGACTCAGACCAAGGTCAAATAGGGCGTTGGGTGAATCCGGTACTTGTTCCGGACATGTGCTCTCGCATAGCTTCCCGGCCTGTCGGGCGGGATCGCCGAATCCTGCCGCCGCCCGGCACCACCCATCGACGAACTCATTCGTACGGCAGGAGCGGGGGACCCAGGTAAGTCGCCGGACCGGACGGCACATGTCGTACCGGAACGGCTTGGGGTGAAGACGTGCTGCCAGCGGCGGCGCGGCCGGGCACCTCCCCGCCCGAACCCGACAGCTCACCTCGCAGGCGACGGAGAGGAAAACCGCCATGTCTGCTGCCGCTCAGCCCCGCCGCACCCGCACCTCCCGGTTCGTCCGCGCCCTCGCCGTCGCCGGCACCGGCGCCGCCGTACTCGCCCTGCCCCTGATCGGCGCGACCGCCGCCTCCGCGGCCCCCACCACGGCCACGAAGGCGTCCACCACCCTCGCCGGCTACCCCAACAACCTCAACGGCTGGATCCGCGAGTCGCTCGCGATCATGCGACAGAAGGGCATCCCGGGCACGTACAACGGCATCTACCGCAACGTCATGCGGGAGTCCTCGGGCAACCCCTACGCGATCAACCTCTGGGACTCCAACGCCGCCAAGGGCACCCCGTCCAAGGGCCTGCTCCAGGTCATCGACCCGACCTTCGCCGCCTACCACGTGGCCGGCACGGCGTTCAACCCCTACGACCCGGTCGCCAACATCACCGCCGCCTGCAACTACGCGGCCAAGGTGTACGGCTCGATCGACAACGTGCACGGCGCCTACTGAGGTACCGGTCAGTCGGTAGCAAACAGTCTTTCGAGGACGACGGCGATGCCGTCGTCCTCGTTCGACAAGGTGATCTCGTCGGCCACCGCCCGTAGTTCGGGATGGGCGTTGGCCATCGCCACCCCCCGGGCGGCCCAGTCGAACATCGGGATGTCGTTGGGCATGTCCCCGAAAGCCAGCGCCTGCCGTGCGCTCAGCCCCAGGTGCCGGGCGGCCAGCGCCAGTCCGGTCGCCTTGGTGATGCCGCACGGCTGCAGCTCCACGGTTCCCGGGCCGGACATGGTGACCGTCGCCAGCGAGCCCACCACCGCGCGCGCCGTCGCCGCCAACTCGTCGTCGGAGAGCGTGTGGTGGCGCAGCAGCACCTTGCTGATCGGCTCGCACCACAGGTCGTCGCGCCGGTCGACCCGTACGGCGGGCAGGGTCGGGTGGGGCATCAGATATCCGGGTTCGATCAGCGTGAGCCCGTGCACCCCGTCCTGGTCGACGGCCGCGTAGACCTGCCCCACCTCGCCCTCGATCTTGCCGATCGCGGTCTCGGCCAGCTCCCGGTCCAGGGTGACCGACCACAGCAGGCGGTCCGCGCCGGCGTCGTACACCTGCGCGCCCTGTCCGCACACCGCGAGCCCCGTGCAGCCGAGGTCGTCGAGCAGCGGCCGTACCCGGGGCGCCGGACGGCCGGTCACCACCAGGTGCTGGGCGCCGGCCCGCGCCACCAGGGCGAGCGCGGCCAGCGACCGGTCGGAGACCGTGTCGTCGCCGCGCAGGAGCGATCCGTCCAGGTCGGTGGCGATCAGTGAATAGGCGGGCGGAAGTGAACGAGCGGGGGGAGCGGCCATGATCAGAGAATACGGACACGGCGCCCCGCCGACTCATCCCGATCTCCGGTGCTCCTCCCCGCTGTTCGGCCCCAGGCGGTGCTCGCGGGTTCCTTCGGAACGGTCGGCGAGCGCGTGATCCGCTCGGCCGGCCGAGGGACGGAGCATGCGGGCGGCCGCGTCGCGAAGCTCTTCGGTCGCCCGCATGCCCGTCGCACGGCCGAGGAGGCCTGGGCCTGCCTCAGGAATCCTCAGCCGTGGGCCGCCGCGAGGTGCTTCGCCAGGCGCGGGGAGGCGAACTCCGTGCCGCAGACGAAGCGCATCACGGGGCCGTAGGAGGCCGCCGCCGGGAGGCCGGTGAAGTACAGGCCGGGGACGGAGGACACGTATCCGGCACCGAGCTTCGGGGTGCCGCGGCTGACCGCCAGCCGGGTGCGCAGTTCGGGGCCGAGGAAGTCCATGGCCGCGATGTTCACGCGGTAGCCGGTGGCGGCGATGACGTGGTCGGCGGCGAGCTGCTGGCTGCGGCCGCCGTGGGTGCGGACGGTGAGGACGGGGCTGCCGTCGGGGGCGTCCGCGCCCGCCACCCGCTCCACCTCCTGGACCTGGACCTTGCCCTCGAAGCGGTCGCGCAGCCACCAGGCGCCGAGTGGGCCGAGGACCCGGCGGACCAGGTAGTGGCGGGCCTCGGCCGGGAGGTAGCGGTAGGGATGGGGGTAGTAGCTCAGGGCCCACAGGGACCAGGCGCGGCCGAACGGGGATTCGGGGCGCAGTCTGGGCTGCCGCCAGGGCGGGGCTCCGAAGGCGACCCGGCCGCGGCCTCGCGAGACGAGCCGGACCTGTGCGCCGGCCTCCGCCGCCAGGGCCGCCGTCTCCAGTGCGGACTGTCCGGCGCCGACGACGATCAGTTCCTGGCCGGCGAATCGGGTCAGGTCGTGGTGCTGGGAGCTGTGCGAGACCGGGCCGGTGGGCGTGGGGCCGTCCGCCGCGGCGGCGGCCAGCTCGGCCGGCAGATGGGCCAGGCCGGACAGGCCGCTGGCGACCACGACCGCGCGGGCGGTGAACAACTCCCCGGAGTCCAGCTTGAGTTCGAAGCCTCCGTTCCGGTGGCGGTCGACCGAGACCACCCGCACCCGCTCCAGGTCGGGCAGCAACCGCTGCTGGAACCACTCGCCGTAACCGATGAAGGTCTCCACCGGGATGATGTCCTCGTCGGTGACCAGCCGGCGGATGCCGGCCGCGTCGCAGTAGTCGGCGAGGGTGTGGCCGTGCTGGGGGCAGTCGATGCTGGAGGCGGCCGGGGTCGACTTCAGGAGCATGCCGGCGGGCATGTGGTCGCGCCAGCTGACCATGGGATCACCGAAGACGCGGACGGGGATGCCGCGTCCCCGTAGATGGGCGGCGGTGGACAGGCCGAACGGCCCGGCCCCGATGACTGCAACCGGTTGAATCACGAAGTCCCTCCCCAGGACGCGGTGCGCCACATCTCGTGGCCTTGCCTACTTCGTGGTGGTGCTGGTGGTGCCGCCGCGGCGGTTGGTCCGCCACAGCTGATAGAGGTGCTTCGCGCCCGGTCGCACGAAGCGGGCGAGCATCGTGAGGAACGGCAGCGGGTCGTCACCCGCGAGCCAGGCCAGCTCCGTCCCGCTCGCCTTCGCCGGGGCGTGCGGCGTCGTGTAGCCGCTGCGGCGGTAGGCGAGAAGGGCGGGCAGGTCGATGTTCTCCACGATGTACCGTCGGCCGGCGCGCTGTTCCCCCTCCGGAACGGGGCGGCCGGTCAGCTCGAGGTGCATGGCGCGGACGACGTCCACCCCCGACTCGTTCTCGAAGAGGCGGAACTGCGCGCCCATGCGGGGGTTGAAGTCGAGGAGCTTGTACTGTCCGTCGCGCCGGTCGAAGCGCAGGTCGAGGTCGATGATTCCGGTGAAGCCGATCTGTTTGATGAAACGTGCGGCGAGGTCGGCGAGTTCCGGGTTGTCGACCACGTACGCGTTGGCGGTCATGCCCGCGTGCGGAGGCCAGGAGCGGACCTTGACGCCCGTGAACATCGCGAGCGGGACCGAGTCCTGGTCGAAGCAGGCGTGCACGATCCAGTCCTCGGCCTCCTCCCTCGGCAGGTACTCCTGCAGGATCACTCCGGGTTCGTCGCCCCAGTCGCGGGCGAGGACGAGCAGGTGTTCGGGGGTGGTGATCCTCGTGGTGCCG
Source organism: Streptomyces sp. NPDC006739 (assembly GCF_042869815.1). Taxonomy (NCBI): domain Bacteria; kingdom Bacillati; phylum Actinomycetota; class Actinomycetes; order Kitasatosporales; family Streptomycetaceae; genus Streptomyces; species Streptomyces sp. NPDC006739. Next base: position 98,488 of record NZ_JBIAGM010000026.1, on the reverse strand, counting down.
TTCACGGCGGGCCTGGTGCGCCGTACGAACGCCTCGCGGTTCTTGGCCACCACCGGGAAGCGGGCCTTCTCGGCGAACGTGACGACGTCGTCGTAGGACTGCGGGAAGGCGGCCGTGGGACTGGGGATGCCGTGTTCCACGCACAGTTCGTGCAGCCCCTGTTTGCTGGCCAGCCGGCGCGGCAGGCCTGGTTCGACACGAGGGAAGAGGAAGCGGCCGGCGAGTGCCTCCTGGTGCTCGGCGATCAGGACGGCGGCCTCTTCGTCCGTCGGGATCAGGACAGTCGGGCGTCCGATCCGGCGGCCGATCCGCAGCAGGCCCTCGACCAGGTGGGCGGGCTCCTCCGCCCCGGTCGTGGGCCAGACGAACGCCCGTTTGAGGTAACGGGAGGAGGCCGACGGTGTGTAGCGGTCCTCGGTGATGGCGTACATGGGAACGCCCAGGCGGCCCAGGCTGCGGATCGCGCCGACACCGCCGTGATGCAGTGGGTAGTCACCGAATTTGACGATCAGACCGGGTACGTCCCGGTCCGCCCGGAAAGGCACGGCATTGCTGGCCACGGGTCCCCCCACGTGTCCCCCCTACGGACCGGACCCACCCCGTCCGCGTCCCCCAAAGGACGCTAAGCCGGAATTAGCCCTTCCGACAAGGCCTATTCGGACATTGCTAGCTCTTTAGACACTGACCAGGACACTCAGCACACCCGTAACGTCTGGCCCGCCACACCCGTAACGTGTGGCTCGACCACATGGAACGGACGGCCGCGCACGGCACAGGTGGCCAGGCACGGCACGGATGAGAGTGAGGCAGCACCCCATGCCCCCCTTCGACGTCCCCGAGGGCGACCCCTTCGGCGCGCACAACCTTCCCTATGGCGTGTTCTCCCCCTCCGGCAGCCAGGAGCGAAGGGTCGGCGTCCGGCTCGGTGACCACGTGCTCGACGCGGGCGCGGCAGCGGTCGCACTCGGCTCGCCGTACGCCCCCCTGCTCGCGCAGCCCACCCTCAACGCGCTGCTGGCCGCCGGGCGCACGGCCTGGTCGGACGTGCGCCGCGCGCTGACGGCGTGGGTGACGGTGCCCGCGCACCGCGCCACGCTCGAACCGCTCTTCCACCCGCTGTCCGAGGTGACCCTGCACCTGCCCTTCGAGGTCGCCGACTACGTCGACTTCTACGCCTCCGAGAACCACGCCCGGAACGTGGGCCGGATCTTCCGCCCGGACGCGGAGGACTCGCTGACCCCCAACTGGAAGCACCTGCCGATCGGCTATCACGGGCGCTCGGGCACGGTGGTGGTCTCGGGGACGCGGGTCCTGCGCCCGTCCGGGCAGCGGAAGGGTCCGGGCGACCCGGTACCGGTGTTCGGTCCGTCGGCCCGGCTGGACATCGAGGCCGAGGTCGGCTTCGTGGTCGGCGTGCCGACCGAGCTGGGCAGGCCGGTGCCGCTGCGCGACTTCCGCGAGCACGTCTTCGGGCTGTGCCTGCTCAACGACTGGTCGGCGCGGGACATCCAGGCCTGGGAGTACGTCCCCCTCGGCCCCTTCCTCGGCAAGTCCTTCGCCACGTCGGTGGCGGCCTGGATCACTCCGCTGGAGGCACTGGAGGCGGCGCGGGTGGCACCGCCTCGGCGGACCCACCCGCTGCTGCCGTACCTGGACGACTCCGCGCCCGACATCGAGCCGGGCGGCTACGACCTGCGGATCTCCGTCGCCATCAACGGTCATGTGGTGGCGGAGCCGCCGTTCTCCACCATGTACTGGACCGCCGCGCAGCAGCTCGCCCAGATGACCGTGAACGGCGCCTCGCTGCGCACCGGTGACCTCTACGGCTCGGGAACGGTGAGCGGCCCGACCGAGCGTGAGCGCGGCTCGCTGCTCGAGCTGACCTGGAACGGCCGGGACCCGCTCGATCTCCCCGACGGCAAGCGCACCTTCCTGGAGGACGGTGACGTCGTGACGTTCTCCGCGTGGGCTCCTGGGGAGGGCGGAGTCCGGGTGGGCCTGGGGGAGGTCACCGGGCGGGTCGCGGCGAGCGCCTGACACAGGTCCGCCCGGGCGGTCTCCTGTGCTCACCGCGGTGCCGGGGCGGTGAGCACAGGCGTGAGCGCGGGAGTGAGTGCACTGCCTGGCGCGTCTGCGGGAACCCGGTTCCCGTTGGACCGCTGACTCCCGCCGCCCGTCGGCGTCATACTGGCCGAAGCCGCACCACACCTGTCACCACCACCCCGTCTCCGACCAGGAAACGGAGCCCCCGGCATGACCGTCTGCCTGCTCCTGCTGTGCGTCGTCGCCCTCACGGCCGCCGTACCGGCACCGCGCGCGCTGACCCGGGCCGGCTGGCCCGAACGGGAACCCGTGGTCGCCCTCTGGGCGTGGCAGTGCCTCGTCGCCACGGTCCTGCTGTGCTGTCTGACCGCGCTGGTCCTTGGCGCCGCGGCCGTCTTCCACACGGTCCGCGACCGGGTGTTCGCGCCGGCGCCGCCCTCCGTCACCGCCGCGTACGACCTCTCCGTCGCCCCGGTCTGGGCCACCGCGCTCACCGTGCTGCTGGCCTGCGGAGCCGCCTGGACGACGGCGATGCTCGCCCGCGAGCTGGCCGAGGCCCGCCGACGCCGCGGCCGGACCAGGGCCCACCTGCGCGAGCGCGCCCCCGACCTGCCGGCCGGGCTGCCGACGACACGCGGGCCCATGCTGGTGCTGGAGGACGAGTACCCGGACGCCTGGTGGATGCCCGGCCACCCGCCCCAGCTGGTCGTCACCACGGGCGCCCTGCACCGCCTCACCGACCACCAGCTGGACGCCGTCCTCACCCACGAGCGCGGCCACGCCCGCGCCCACCACGACTGGCTGCTGCACCTTTCCAGCGCCCTGGCCACCGGCTTCCCGCGGGTTCCTCTCTTCGCCCACTTCTGCGACCAGACCCACCGGCTGGTCGAACTGGCCGCCGACGACACCGCGTCCCGCCGCTGCGGCCACCTGACCACGGCCCTGGCCCTGATCGAACTCAACCAGCACCGCGGCGTCCTGTCCTGCGCCTCCAGCCACCGGCTCCTGGGCGAACGCGTGGACCGTCTCCTGGAACCCCCGCCGAGACTGCTGCGCCGACAGCGTGCCCTGACGACGACGGTGGCCGCGCTGATCCCGCTGCTTCCGCTGCTGATCACGTTCGCGCCGGGGCTGACGGCCCTGGCCTGATCCGGCCCCGCGCAACGGGCCCGCACCCTTGTCCGACCAGATCAAGCCACCGTCCCGGAGCGCCCCGATGGTGGCAGATCTTTCGCACTCCTCCAGAAAACCCCAGCTCAGCCGAGAAACCGGCGGAATCGGTGGTGGCGCAACACTCCCGCAACACAGCTTTCCCCACCACATCGGTATGGTTCAAAACATGCCATCCACCGACCGCATCCGAGACCACGCCGGTCAGGGCGCAGCGACCACCGTCGCCGCCCACCGAGCGCGTCGTCGGCTGCGTGCGGACCAGGCCAGGCAGCTCGCCGATCTCCTGCGCCGGCAGATCCTCACCGGCGCCTTCCCCGGCGGCACGCTCCCGCACGAGTCCACGCTCGCCACCGACTACCGCGCCTCCCGCAACACCGTCCGCCAGGCGCTGGACCTGCTGCGCGCGGAGGGCCTCGTGGACCGGCTGCCCGGCGTGGGCACCGTGGTCGTCGCCCAGAAATACCCGCACGGGCTCGACCGCCTGATGGGCCTCGCGGAAACCCTGCGCGAACACGGCCGCGTCACCAACGAGGTCCGCACCATGGGCCCCGCACCCGCACCCGCCCCGGTCTCCGAACGCCTCGGCGTGCCGGCCGGCACCGACGTCCTCTACATCGAACGCCTGCGGCGTCTGAACGGCCTCCCCCTCTCCCTGGACCTCACCTACATCCCGCTCGACATCGGCACCGCCCTGCTCGGCGCCGATCTGGAGAACACCGATGTCTTCGGGCTCCTGGAGGGCATCACCGGCCAGCGCCTCGGCCACGCCGAGATCACCCTGGAGGCGGTGAACGCGGACGCCCACTCCGCCGCCGTGCTCCAGGCCCCCCGCGGGGCCGCCGTCCTGATGCTGGAACGTCTCACCCATCTCGCCGACGGCCGCCCGGTCGATCTGGAGTTCATCCGCTTCCGCGGCGACCGCATCACCATGAGCGGCCTGCTGCACCGCTCCCTCTGATCCCTCCGACCCGCTCCGCCCCGCACACCTCTCCCCTCTCTCCCAGCCCGACCTTCCTGGAGACAGCCATGCCTCTGGCGCCCCAGCGGACCGACGTGCCCGTGACCATCGACGAGTCGAAGTGCATCGACGGCTGCACGCTCTGTGTGGACATGTGCCCGCTGGACTCCCTCGCCATCGACGAGAGCAACGGCAAGGCGTACATGCACGTCGACGAGTGCTGGTACTGCGGCCCGTGCGCGGCCCGCTGCCCCACCGGAGCCGTCACGGTCAACATGCCCTACCTGCTCCGCTGACTCCTTCGACCCGCTCCGGTGAGAGGCCGAACCACCATGAAACGCACGGCAGTCGCCCTGTCCACCGCCGCTCTCCTCCTTCCGTTGTCCGCCTGCGGGGGCAGCGCCGAGGCGGGCAGCGGCTCCACGGTCACCGTGACCGTCGGCTACCAGTCCAAGACCATCAACACCGTCACGGCCGGGACCCTTCTGCGCTCCCTCGGTTACTTCGAGAAGGAACTCAACTCCCTCCACGACGGGCACACCTACAAGGTCGACTGGCAGGACTACGCCACCGGCGCCCCGATCACCGCCCAGATGACCGCCGGGAAGATCGACATCGGCTCGATGGGCGACTTCCCGCTGCTCCTCAACGCGGCACGCGGCAAGCAGCTCGGCCGCCCCACCCACCTCGTCTCGGTCACCGGCTACAACCTGCGCGGCGGTCTCAACACCGTCGTCACCTCCCCCGACTCCAAACTCACCACCCTGCGGGACCTGAAGGGCAAGAAGGTCTCCACCAGCATCGGCTCCGCCGCCGACGGCACTCTGGTACGCGCCCTGCAGCGCGCCGGCATCGACCCGAACAAGGGAATCTCCAAGCTCAACCAGCAGCCCGCGGTCGGCGCTTCGGCCCTCTCGGCGGGCAGTGTGGACGCGCTGTCCCAGTTCGTCGCCTGGCCGGGCCTGCTCGCCTACCAGGGCAAGGCCAAGGCCCTGTACGACGGTGCCCAGCTGAACCTCCCCACCTTCCACGGCGTCACCGCGCGGGAGGACTTCGCCAAGCGGCGCCCCACCGTCCTGGAGGCCTTCCTGAAGGCCCAGGCGGAGGCCACGGACTACCTGAACGCCCACCCCGTCACCGCCGCCGAGAAGGTCGCCGAGGCCACCGGACTGCCCGCCGAAGTCGTCTACCTCTACAACGGCGCCCACGGCATCGCCACCTTCGACCCCGCCGTCAAACCCCAGCTCGTCTCCGCGCTGAAGCAGGACGTGTCGATCCTGAAGGCGGCCCAGCTGACCGGCGACATCGACGTGAACGCCTTCGTCGACGACCACTACGTGAAGAAGGCCCTCGGCGCCTCCTACGCCCACCGGCTGACCTCCGCCCCCGCACCGGCCGCGAGCGAGGTGTGGGCCAAGGGCGCCGAGACGACGACCGCCTTCAAGTCGCCGAAGGACCTGCTGGCCTACGTCGCCCGGCACCGGGACGGCGTCCGGGCCGCCTATGTCCCGGACGCCACCACCGGCACTCTCTGGTTCGCCGACAAGGCGGTCTGGGTGGCCGACGGCGACCAGCTGCTGCCCTTCGTGGCCCCCGAGACCGCGCAGGCGTACGTGACCGCGCACGGCGGCGCCCGCGTCCTCTCGTACACCGACGCGCTGGGGCGGGCCTCGTGACCCGGCACCGGGTGGCCCGGTATGCGCTCCGGGTGGCGTCCCTGGCCGCCGCCCTCGGTCTCTGGCAGCTGCTGACCAGCCTGAAGGTCGACCTGTGGCTGCGCTTCTCGCAGTTTCCGACGGTCACCAACGTGGCCCGCGCGTTCGCCGACCGGGTCTCCGGCGCCGACTACTGGACCGACCTCGCCGACAGCCTCACCCGCATCCTGACCGGCTTCGCCCTGGCCGCCGTCCTCGGCGTGGCGACGGGCGTGCTCGTGGCCCGCTCGCGCCTCGCCGAGGACCTCCTCGGACCCGTCCTCGAGGTGATCCGCCCGATCCCGGCGATCGCCCTGGTCCCGGTGGCGATCCTGCTGTTCCCCTCCAACGAACAGGGCATCGTCTTCATCACCTGCACCGCGGCCTTCTTCCCCGTGCTGGTCTCCACCCGGCACTCGGTCCGCGCGCTGACCCCCGTCTGGGAGGAGGCGGTGCGCACCATGGGCGGCGGCCGATGGCGGATCCTCGCCTCGGTGGTCCTGCCCGGCGCCCTGCCGGGCATCTTCGGCGGCCTCTCGGTCGGCATCGGTGTCTCGTGGATCTGCGTGATCTCCGCCGAGATGATCTCCGGCCAGTACGGCGTCGGCTACCGCACCTGGCAGGACTACACCGTCGTCAACTACCCGGGCGTCTTCGTCGGCATGGTGACCATAGGCGTCCTCGGCTGGCTCACCTCCACCGCCGTGGAACTCCTCGGCCGCCGCCTGACGCGCTGGCTGCCGCGCACGTCCTACGTGCCCGGCGGCCGCATCCGGGCACCCCGCCCCGGTACCCCGGAGTCCCCCGTTCCCGGTGGCGTACCCCCGAAGACCGAGACCGAGGAGGCACGCGATGAGCACCTCGTCTGAGACCGTCGCCGGTACGGCGGTCAAGGCGCCGGAGGCCGTACGCGGCACCCGGCTCTCCCTGCGCGCGGCCTCTCTCGGCCGCCCCGGCGCACCGGTCCTGCACGACCTCGACCTGGACATCACCCCCGGCGAGATCCTCACCGTGGTCGGCCCCTCCGGCTGCGGCAAGTCGACGCTGCTGCGCACCCTCGCCGGACTGCTGCTCCCGCTGGCCGGGACCGTGGAACAGGACGGCAGCCCGGTGTCCGGCCCCTCAGCCGACCGTGCGCTCGTCTTCCAGGAGGACTCCCTCCTGCCCTGGCGCACACTGCGCGCCAACGTCGAACTCCCGCTCGCCATCCAGGGCGTGCCCCGGCCCGAACGACGCAGCCGGGCCGAGGCCTGGCTCGAGCGCGTCCAGCTGGGCGCGCAGGCGAAGCAGTTGCCGCACCGTGTCTCCGGCGGGCAGCGCCAGCGCGCCCAGCTGGCCCGCGCCCTGGCGGGCAGTCCACGCGCCGTCCTCATGGACGAGCCGTTCGGCGCACTCGACGCCCAGACCCGCGCCGGCATGCAGGACCTGCTGGTGGAGGTGCTCCACGGCACGGGTGCGACGGTCGTCTTCGTCACCCACGACGTGGACGAGGCACTGTTCCTCGGCGACCGGGTGGCCCTGCTCGGCTCCGGCCGCCCGGCCGCCGTACGCGCCGTCCCCCGTCCTCGCGAGCGGGCCGCCCACGACGACCCGGCCCGCGTGGCCCTGCGCCGCGACGTCCTCACCTCGCTCGGCACCTGAAAGGCACCCCGGTGACCACCCCCGCGAACGCCCCCGCGCAGACCCCGCTCGCCATCCCCACCCTCGCCGACGCCGAGGAGCTGACCTGCGACGTTCTCGTCATCGGCGGCGGCACGGCCGGCACCCTGGCCGCGCTGACCGCCGCCGAGCACGGCGCGAACGTGCTGCTGCTGGAGAAGGCCCACGTGCGCCACTCCGGCGCGCTCGCCATGGGCATGGACGGCGTCAACAACGCCGTCATCCCCGGCCGCGCCGAACCCGACGACTACGTCGCCGAGATCACCCGCGCCAACGACGGCATCGTCGACCAGTCCACCGTCCGCCAGACCGCCACCCGGGGCTTCTCCATGGTGCAGCGGCTGGAGTCGTACGGAGTGAAGTTCGAGAAGGACGAGCACGGCGAGTACGCGGTCCGCCAGGTCCACCGCTCCGGCTCCTACGTACTGCCGATGCCGGAGGGCAAGGACGTCAAGAAGGTCCTGTACCGGCAGCTTCGGCGGCGCGAGATGCGCGAGCGGATCCGCATCGAGAACCGGGTGATGCCGGTGCGCGTGCTGACGGCCGAGGGACGGGCCGTGGGGGCGGCGGGCTTCAACACCCGCACCGGACAGTTCGTCACCGTCCGCGCCGGCGCGGTCATCCTCGCCACCGGCGCCTGCGGCCGCCTCGGCCTGCCCGCCTCCGGCTACCTCTACGGCACGTACGAGAACCCGACCAACGCGGGCGACGGCTACGCCATGGCCTACCACGCGGGCGCCGAGCTGACCGGCATCGAGTGCTTCCAGATCAACCCGTTGATCAAGGACTACAACGGCCCTGCCTGCGCCTACGTCGCCAACCCCTTCGGCGGCTACCAGGTGAACCGGCACGGCGAACGCTTCGTCGACTCCGACTACTGGTCCGGTCAGATGATGGCCGAGTTCGCGGCGGAGGTCGCCAGCGACCGGGGGCCGGTCTACCTCAAACTGAGCCACCTCCCGGAGGAGTCGATCTCGGCGCTGGAGTCGATCCTGCACTCCACCGAACGCCCCACCCGCGGTACCTTCCACGCCGGGCGCGGCCACGACTACCGCAGTCACGACGTCGAGATGCACATCTCCGAGATCGGGCTGTGCGGCGGCCACTCGGCCTCCGGCGTCCGCGTCGACGACCACGCCCGCACGACCGTCCCCCGCCTCTACGCCGCCGGGGACCTGGCCTGCGTCCCGCACAACTACATGATCGGCGCGTTCGTCTTCGGTGACCTGGCGGGCGCGGACGCCTCCCAGTACTCGGCGTACGAAGGACAGCTTCCGGCCGACCAGTTGCGCGAGGCGCACGAGCTGATCTACCGGCCGCTGCGCCATCCCGACGGCCCGCCGCAGACCCAGGTCGAGTACAAGCTGCGCCGCTTCGTGAACGACTACGTGGCCCCGCCGAAGTCGGGTGCCCGGCTGTCGCTGGCACTGGAGGCCTTCGAACGGATGCACGCGGACATCGCCGCGATGGGCGCCCGCACCCCCCACGAGCTGATGCGCTGCGCCGAGGTCACCTTCATCCGCGACTGCGCGGAAATGGCCGCCCGGGCCTCCCTGGCCCGCACGGAGTCCCGCTGGGGCCTCTATCACGACCGCGTCGACCATCCGCGGCGTGACGACGCCTCCTGGTTCCACCACCTCGATCTGCACAAGTCCCCCTCTGGTGCGATGGAGTTCACGGCCCGTCCCGTGGCTCCCTATCTGGTCCCCGTGGAGGGCTTCACGCCCGTGGGCGGCCCCTCCCGGCAGCTCGGCGAGGTCCACGCCGAGAACGTGGCCACGGCCGGGTCGCGTGATGTGGCCCCGGTGGCCACGGGCCCCACCTCCACACCCGTCACCCAGTCCGTGGACCGCGCCCCGCACGGTGCCGCCTCGCCACGGCTCCTGGAACTGCTGGAGCTGGCCGAGGAGCAGCCGGAACTCGAGGCCATCGAGCCCTACTTGACCGACCCCGACCCCTCGGTGCGCCGGACCGCGGTCTCGGTTCTCACCGAAACGGTGCCGCCCGGCACCGGCCAGGCACTGGCCGGTGCGCTCACCGACCCGGACGCCGACGTCCGCGCGACCGCCGCGGCCTCGCTGCGCGAGCTGGTCGAGACCCTCCCGCCGGAACCGGCCCTGGGAGCCGCCCTCGCCGGCGCGCTCACCGAGGCCGACCCCGTGGTCCGCTCCGCCGCTCTCGACGTGCTGCGCGCCCTGCGGCTGGGCGACACCCGGTTGTTCGCCGCCGCTCTGGACGACCCCGACATCCCCGTCCGTATCGAGGCCGTGCGCGCACTCGTCTCGGTCGACGCCGTGGAGCCGCTGGCGGTGGCGGCGGACGACCCGTCCCGGGAGGTCCGCGTCACCGTGGCCAAGGCACTGGCCGCCGTCAACGCGGCAGCTCTGGCCGCGGAGGCGTCAGAGCGGCTGGCCGCGACCCTGGACCGGCTCACCGAGGACACCGACCCGCTGGTGCGCGGCGCCGCACTCGGTGCGCTGGCCACCGCCGGCTGCCCGGCTCCGCTCGCCGCCCGTGCCGTGGCCGCCCTGTCCGACCCTGCCTGGCAGGTCCGCTCCGGCGCCGCCACCGCCCTGTCCGTGGCACCCGCGGACACGGCCGTCCCCGCCCTCGCCAAGACCCTCGCCGATGCGAACGCCGACGTACGCAAGGCGGCGGTTCTGGCCCTGACCCGGCACAACGGCACGGCGGAGGCCCGCGCGGCCCTCGCCACGGCCACGTCGGACTCGGACGCGGACGTCAGGGCGTACGCGGCGCGAGGCGTGTGACGGTCGCCCGCTTCACCGGTGCCCGTCGGCGGAGGACTTCCGCCGACGGTCCGGCGGTCCGGCGCTCATGCCCGGTCGTTCATATCCAGTCGTCCGGTTCGGGCTCCGAGCCCGGTTCCGGCCAGTCGTCCCCGGGGCCGCCCCCGCTCGCCGGTACCGGCTCGGCCGGTGCGTCCAAGGAAGCCAGCACTTCCAGCACGCCCTCCCCGTACGTCGCCAGCTTCTTCTCGCCGACACCGCCGACCGCACCCAGCTCCCGCACCGACCCGGGCCATGTGGTGACGATCTCCCGCAGGGTGGCGTCGTGGAAGATGACGTAGGCCGGGACACCCTGCTCACGGGCCTGCTCGGCGCGCCAGGCACGCAGGGCCTCGAAGGCGGGGAGCAGCGCGTCGGGCAGCTCGGCCACCGCAGCCTTGGCCTTGCGCTCGCCCCGGCCCGTCCCGGATGCCGAACCCGACCGGGAGGTGACCGGCTTCTTCGGCTCCTTGCGCAGCGGCACCTCCCGCTCCCGTCGCAGCACCGAGCCGCTGGCCTCGGTGAGCACCAGGGTGCCGTACTCCCCCTCCACCGCGAGCAGCCCCTGGGCCAGCAGCTGCCGGATGACGCCCCGCCATTCGCCCTCGGACAGGTCCTCGCCGATACCGAAGACGGACAGCTGGTCGTGATCGAACTGGATCACCTTGCCGGTGCGTTTGCCGAGCAGGATGTCCACGATCTGCACCGCGCCGAACTTCTGCCCGCGCTCCCGCTGCAGCCGCACCACCGTCGACAGCACCTTCTGCGCGGCGACCGTCCCGTCCCAGGTCTCCGGCGGTGTCAGGCAGGTGTCACAGTTGCCGCAGCCCACCGGCTCGGGGTCCTGCCCGAAGTAGGCGAGCAGCTGGCCCCGGCGGCACTCGGCGGTCTCGCACAGCGCGAGCATGGAGTCCAGGTGGGCGGTGGCCCGGCGCCGGAACGCCTCGTCGCCCTCGCCGGACTGGATCATCTTGCGCTGCTGTATGACGTCGTTGAGGCCGTACGCCATCCAGGCCGTGGACGGGAGCCCGTCGCGGCCGGCCCGGCCCGTCTCCTGGTAGTAGCCCTCGATCGACTTGGGCAGGTCCAGGTGGGCGACGAAGCGCACGTCCGGCTTGTCGATGCCCATGCCGAAGGCGATGGTCGCCACCACGACCAGGCCGTCCTCGCGCAGGAACCGGGACTGGTGCGCGGCGCGGGTGCCCGCGTCGAGGCCCGCGTGGTACGGCACCGCCTCGATGTCGTTGCGGCTCAGGAACTCGGCCGTCTTCTCCACCGAGTTACGGGACAGGCAGTACACGATGCCCGCGTCGCCCGGGTGCTCCTCCCGCAGGAAGGCGAGCAGCTGCTTCCTGGGGTCGGCCTTGGGCACGATCCGGTACTGGATGTTGGGCCGGTCGAAGCTCGCCACGAAGTGGCGGGCCGTCGGCATGCCCAGTCGCTGTGTGATCTCCTGATGGGTCGCCCGGGTGGCCGTCGCGGTCAGCGCGATCCGCGGGACGTCCGGCCAGCGCTCGCCCAACAGGGAGAGGGAGAGGTAGTCGGGGCGGAAGTCGTGGCCCCACTGGGACACGCAGTGCGCCTCGTCGATGGCGAAGACGGAGATCTTGCCGCGGGAGAGCAGATCGAGCGTGCCGTCCAGGCGCAGCCGCTCGGGGGCCAGGTACAGCAGGTCCAGCTCGCCGGCCAGGAACTCCGCCTCGACCACGCGACGCTCGTCGAAGTCCAGCGTGGAGTTGATGAATCCGGCGCGCACGCCGAGCGCGCGCAGGGCGTCCACCTGGTCCTGCATCAGCGCGATGAGCGGGGAGACGACAACGCCCGTACCGGGTCTGACCAGGGCCGGAATCTGATAGCACAGCGACTTTCCGCCGCCGGTGGGCATGAGGACGACGGCGTCGCCGCCGGTCACCACATGCTCGATGATCGCTTCCTGCTCGCCGCGGAAGGCTTCGTATCCGAAGACTCGGTGCAGTGTGGCCAGCGTCTCGCTGTCCGTCACCCCTGGCATCTCGCTGATCCCGTCCATCCCGCCCATCGTCCTGTCCCCCGCCCGTCGTCCCTCGACCACTGCGTCCACGATAGGCGCCCGCGCCGACAGAGCCTGAAGTTATCCACAGGTGGCTGTCCGCTTGTCGTACCACATGATGTGCGACGGTCCGGGTACGCGAAGGCCCCGTTCCCGCGGACGCGGAACCGGGGCCTCCCGCATGTGCCGCACCTCTCAGCGCACGAACACTCCCGCCTGGCTCGCAAGGTCCAGGAAGTACTGCGGCGCCACACCGAGCACCAGCGTCACCGCGACGCCCACACCGATCGCCACCATGGTCAGCGGTGACGGAACGGCGACGGTCGGGCCCTCCGGCCTGGGCTCACTGAAGAACATCAGCACGATCACCCGGATGTAGAAGAACGCCGCGATCGCCGAGGAGATCACACCGATCACGACCAGCGGGGCCGCCCCGCCTTCCGCCGCTGCCTTGAACACCGCGAACTTCCCCGCGAACCCGGAGGTCAGCGGAATGCCCGCGAAGGCCAGCAGGAATACCGCGAACACGGCCGCCACCAGCGGCGAGCGACGGCCGAGACCGGCCCACTTGGACAGATGGGTGGCCTCGCCGCCCGCGTCCCGTACCAGCGTGACCACCGCGAAGGCGCCGATCGTCACGAAGGAGTACGCGGCCAGATAGAAGAGGACCGAGGACACACCGTTCTTCGAGGTGGCGATGACACCCGCGAGGATGAATCCGGCGTGCGCGATCGACGAGTAGGCCAGCAGCCGCTTGATGTCGGTCTGTGTGATGGCGACGATCGCACCACCCAGCATGGTGACGATCGCGACGGCCCACATGACCGGCCGCCAGTCCCAGCGCAGGCCCGGCAGGACCACGTACAGCAGCCGGAGCAGCGCGCCGAACGCCGCCACCTTCGTGGCCGCCGCCATGAAGCCGGTCACCGGGGTCGGCGCGCCCTGGTAGACATCGGGCGTCCACATGTGGAACGGGACCGCGCCGACCTTGAACAGCAGGCCCATCACGATCATCGCGCCGCCGATCAGCAGCAGCGCGTCGTTGCCCATGGTGTTGGCCAGGGCCGGGTCGACGTTGGTGACCGTGCCGTCGACGACGTGGGCGATCGACGCGTACGACACCGAGCCCGCGTAGCCGTACAGCAGAGCGATGCCGAACAGCGTGAACGCGGAGGCGAACGCGCCGAGCAGGAAGTACTTGACCGCCGCCTCCTGCGACATCAGCCGCTTGCGGCGGGCCAACGCGCACAGCAGGTACAGCGGCAGGGAGAAGACCTCCAGGGCCACGAACAGCGTCAGCAGGTCGTTGGCCGAGGGGAACACCAGCATGCCGGCGACCGCGAAGAGCAGCAGCGGGAAGACCTCGGTGGTGGTGAACCCGGCCTTCACCGCGGCCTTTTCGCTGTCGCTGCCGGGCACGGACGCGGCCTGCGCCGCGAAGGAGTCCACCCGGTTGCCGTGCGCCTCCGGATCCAGCCGCCGTTCGGCGAAGGTGAACAGGCCCACCAGACCGGCCAGCAGGATCGTGCCCTGAAGGAACAGGGACGGTCCGTCGACCGCGATCGCGCCCATGGCCGCGATGTGCGCCTTGGTCGTGCCGTACCCGTCGGCCGCCAGCCCGACGACCGCGGCGAAGGCGGCACAGAGGGCCACGGCGGACACGAACACCTGCGCGTAGTAGCGGGATCTGCGCGGCACGAAGGCCTCGACCAGCACCCCGACGAGCGCCGCACCGACCACGATCAGGGTCGGCGAGAGCTGTGCGTATTCGATCTTCGGCGCGTCGATCTTCGAGATCGGGTCGGCCGCTGTTGTCCACAGGCTGTGGACGGCTGCTGCGCTCACTTGGCCGCCTCCACCTCGGGCTTGGGGTCCTTCTTGTGTACGTCAGACATGGTCTGCTTGACCGCCGGGTTGACGATGTCCGTGACCGGCTTCGGATACACACCCAGGAAGATCAACAGCACGATCAGCGGGGCGACGACCACCAGCTCGCGCACGCGCAGGTCGGGCATCGCGGAGACCTCCGGCTTCACCGGGCCCGTCATCGTCCGCTGGTAGAGGACGAGGGTGTAGAGCGCGGCGAGGACGATGCCGAGGGTGGCGATGATCCCGACCACCGGGTACCGCGTGAAGGTGCCGACCAGCACCAGGAACTCACTCACGAACGGCGCGAGCCCCGGCAGGGACAGTGTCGCCAGGCCGCCGATCAGGAACGTGCCGGCGAGCACCGGGGCGACCTTCTGCACCCCGCCGTAGTCGGCGATGAGCCGCGAGCCGCGCCGGGAGATCAGGAAGCCCGCGACCAGCATCAACGCGGCGGTGGAGATGCCGTGGTTGACCATGTAGAGGGTCGCGCCGGACTGTCCCTGGCTGGTCATCGCGAAGATGCCCAGGATGATGAAGCCGAAGTGCGAGATCGACGCGTACGCCACCAGCCGTTTGATGTCCCGCTGGCCGACGGCGAGCAGCGCCCCGTAGATGATGCTGATCAGCGCCAGTACGAGGATGACGGGCGTCGCCCACTTGCTCGCCTCCGGGAACAGTTGGAGACAGAAGCGGAGCATCGCGAAGGTGCCGACCTTGTCGACGACCGCGGTGATGAGGACGGCGACCGGGGCGGTGGCCTCCCCCATGGCGTTGGGCAGCCAGGTGTGCAGCGGCCACAGCGGCGCCTTCACCGCGAAGGCGAAGAAGAAGCCCAGGAACAGCCAGCGTTCGGTGCTGGTCGCCATGTGCAGCGAGCCGTTGGCCCGGGCCTGCACGATCTCCGGGAGGGAGAAGTTCCCGGCGACCACGTAGAGACCGATCACCGCGGCCAGCATGATCAGACCGCCGACCAGGTTGTAGAGCAGGAACTTCACCGCCGCGTACGACCGCTGCGTCGAGGCCGCCGCCTCGCCGTGCTCGTGGGCGCGGTCCCCGAAACCGCCGATGAGGAAGTACATCGGGATCAGCATGGCTTCGAAGAAGATGTAGAAGACGAAGACGTCGGTGGCCTCGAAGGAGATGATCACCATCGCCTCGACGGCCAGGATCAGGGCGAAGAAGCCCTGGGTGGGACGCCAGCGGCGGCTTCCGGTCTCCAGCGGGTCGGCATCGTGCCAGCCCGCGAGGATCACGAACGGCATCAGCAGCGCGGTCAGCGCGACGAGGGCCACCCCGATACCGTCCACGCCCAGCTCGTACCTGACCCCGAAGTCCCTGATCCAGGCGTGGGACTCGGTCATCTGGTAGCGGGCACCGCCCGGGTCGAAGCGGACCAGGATGACGATCGCCAGGGCGAGCGTGGCGAGCGCGACCAGCAGAGCCAGCCACTTGGCGGCGGTGCGCCGCGCGGCCGGTACGGCGGCCGTGGCGATCGCCCCGACGGCCGGGAGGGCCGCCGTCGCTGTCAGCAGAGGAAAGGACATCGGTATCAGACCGCCCTCATCAGCAGGGTCGCGGCGACCAGGAGGGCCGCACCGCCGAACATCGAGACCGCGTAGGAGCGTGCGAAGCCGTTCTGGAGCCGGCGCAGCCGTCCGGACAGGCCTCCGAAGCCGGCCGCGGTGCCGTTGACGACACCGTCGACCAGGGTGTGGTCGACGTACACCAGGGAGCGGGTGAGGTGCTCGCCGCCGCGTACCAGGACGACATGGTTGAAGTCGTCCTGGAGCAGGTCGCGCCGGGCGGCCCGGGTGAGCAGCGACCCGCGCGGGGCGACGGCGGGGACGGGCTTGCGGCCGTACTGCGCGTACGCGATGCCTACGCCGATGACCAGGCACACCATGGTCGCGCCGGTGACCGTCCAGGCACTGACGGGCGAGTTCCCCTCGCTGTGTCCGGTGACCGGCTCCAGCCAGTGCAGGAAGCGGTCGCCGATGCTGAAGAAACCGCCGCCGAAGACCGACCCGACGGCCAGCACGATCATCGGGATCGTCATGACCTTGGGGGACTCGTGCGGGTGGGGCTCAGCGTGCTCGCCGCGGTGCTCGGCCGCGGGCTCCGCGCTCGGCGCCTGCGGAGAACGAGTGGGTTGGTTCTTCCAACGCTCCTCTCCGAAGAACGTCATCAGCATCACCCGCGTCATGTAGAACGCCGTGATGGCCGCGCCCAGCAGGGCCGCGCCGCCGAGGATCCAGCCCTCGGTACCGCCCTTGGCGAAGGCCGCCTCGATGATCTTGTCCTTGGAGAAGAAGCCGGACAGGCCCGGGAAACCGATGATGGCGAGGTAGCCGAGGCCGAAGGTGACGAAGGTGACCGGCATGTACTTGCGCAGACCGCCGTAGCGGCGCATGTCCACCTCGTCGTTCATGCCGTGCATGACCGAACCGGCACCGAGGAACAGGCCGGCCTTGAAGAATCCGTGCGTCACCAGATGCATGATCGCGAAGACGTAGCCGATCGGGCCGAGGCCCGCCGCCAGCACCATGTAGCCGATCTGCGACATGGTCGAGCCGGCCAGCGCCTTCTTGATGTCGTCCTTCGCGCAACCGACGATCGCACCGAACAGGAGTGTGACCGCGCCGACCACGGTGACGGCGAGCTGCGCGTCGGGCGCGGCGTTGAAGATCGTCCCGGACCGGACGATCAGATAGACACCGGCGGTGACCATCGTCGCGGCGTGGATCAGGGCCGAGACCGGGGTCGGGCCCTCCATCGCGTCCCCGAGCCAGGACTGGAGCGGCACCTGGGCGGATTTGCCGCACGCGGCGAGCAGCAGCATCAGGCCGATGGCGGTGAGCCTGCCCTGGCTCGCGTCACCGGCGTGGCTGAGGACCGGCCCGAAGGCGAAGGTCCCGAACGTGGTGAACATCAGCATGATGGCGATCGACAGGCCCATGTCGCCGACGCGGTTGACCAGGAAGGCCTTCTTAGCGGCCGTCGCGGCGCTGGGCTTGTGCTGCCAGAAGCCGATCAGCAGGTACGAGGCGAGACCGACACCCTCCCAGCCGACGTAGAGCAGCAGGTAGTTGTCGGCGAGGACGAGCAGCAGCATCGCCGCGAGGAACAGGTTCAGGTAGCCGAAGAAGCGGCGGCGCCGCTCGTCGTGCTCCATGTACCCGACCGAGTACAGGTGGATCAGCGAGCCGACACCGGTGATCAGCAGCACGAACGTCATCGACAACTGGTCGAGGCGGAAGGTGACGTCCGCCTGGAAGCCGGCCACGGGGACCCAGCTGAACAAGTGCTGGATCAGGGTGCGGTGTGCGGCGTTCTTGCCCAGCAGGTCGGCGAAGAGGATCAGACCGAACACGAAGGAGGCGGTCGACAGGAGCGTGCCGATCCAGTGGCCGACGGCGTCCAGGCGCCGACCGCCGACCAGCAGGACGGCCGCTCCGAGCAGGGGCGCCGCGATGAGCAGCGCGATCAGGTTCTCCACGATTCTTCCGACCCCTTACAGCTTCATCAGGCTGGCGTCGTCGACCGAGGCCGAGTGGCGGGTACGGAACAGCGACACGATGATCGCGAGGCCCACCACCACCTCCGCGGCGGCGACGACCATCGTGAAGAAGGCGATGATCTGGCCGTCGAGGTTGCCGTGCATCCGGGAGAAGACGACGAACGCGAGGTTGCAGGCGTTGAGCATCAGCTCGATGCACATGAACACGACGATCGCGTTGCGCCTGATCAGCACCCCGGTCGCGCCGATGGTGAACAACAGTGCGGCGAGGTAGAGGTAGTTGACGGGGTTCACTTCGACGCCTCCTCGGCCCGCTTGAAGTTCGCCGGCTCGATCTCCGTGCGCTCCAGCCGCTCCTGGGAGCGCTGTTCCAGCGCCCGCAGGTCGTTGAGCGCCTCCGCCGACACGTCACGGATCTGGCCGCGCTCGCGCAGCGTCTTGTTGACCGTCAGCTCGGACGGGGTGCCGTCGGGCAGCAGGCCCGCGATGTCCACGGCGTTGTGCCGGGCGTAGACCCCCGGCGCCGGAAGCGGCGGAAGGTGCTTGCCCTCCCGGACGCGTTGCTCGGCCAGCTCGCGCTGGGTCTTGGGGCGCTCGGTGCGCTCGCGGTGGGTGAGCACCATGGCGCCGACGGCGGCCGTGATCAACAGGGCGCCGGTGAGTTCGAAGGCGAAGACGTACTTGGTGAAGATGAGAGCCGCCAACCCCTCCACGTTGCCGTTCGCGTTCGCCTGGCCGATGCCGTCGAACTCCTTCAGGGAGGCGTTGCCGAGTCCCGCGAGCAGCAGGACACCGAAGCCGACCCCGCACAGAAGGGCCAGCCAGCGCTGGCCCTTGATGGTCTCCTTCAGCGAGTCCGCGGCCGTCACGCCGACGAGCATCACCACGAACAGGAACAGCATCATGATCGCGCCCGTGTAGACGACGATCTGCACGATGCCCAGGAAGTAGGCGCCGTTGGCGAGGTAGAACACCGCCAGGACGATCATGGTTCCGGCGAGGCAGAGGGCGCTGTGCACGGCCTTCTTCATGAAGACGGTGCACAGCGCGCCGATCACGGCGACGGTGCCGAGGACCCAGAACTGGAAGGCCTCTCCGGTGGAGGTGGAGTAGGCGGCGAGTTGCGCGCTCATCGGCCGATCACCTTCTCCGACGCCGATTCTTCCTCGCCGAAGGTCGAGGTGGCCTCCTGCGGGACCTCGCCCTTGGAGAGGGCCACCTGCCGTACGGTGCCGGGCGCGGCCTCCGTCACCAGGCCCCGGTAGTAGTCCTGCTCGTCCGTGCCCGGGAAGATCGCGTGCGGTGTGTCGACCATCCCCTCCTCCAGGCCGGCCAGCAGCTGCTCCTTGGTGTAGATGAGGTTGGCGCGACTGGAGTCCGCCAGTTCGAACTCGTTGGTCATCGTCAGCGCGCGCGTGGGGCAGGCCTCGATGCACAGGCCGCACAGGATGCAGCGGGCGTAGTTGATCTGGTAGACGCGGCCGTACCGTTCGCCCGGCGAGTAGCGCTCCTCGTCCGTGTTGTCGGCGCCCTCCACGTAGATGGCGTCGGCGGGGCAGGCCCAGGCGCACAGCTCGCAGCCGACGCACTTCTCCAGGCCGTCCGGATGGCGGTTGAGCTGGTGCCGTCCGTGGAACCGCGGAGCCGTGGTCTTCTGTTGCTCCGGGTACTGCTCGGTCAGCCGCTTCTTGAACATGGCCTTGAAGGTCACGCCGAAGCCGGCCACGGGATTCTGGAAGCCGGGCTTGGTCCGCCCGGCGTCCTTTGGCTCCTCAGCCATCGGACGCCTCCTTTCCATCCGAAGTTCCGTCACTGACAGTGTCGGGCCCACCACTGACAATCAGCTCCCGCTCGCGGTGCGAGCGCCGCCTGGGCACCGGCGGCAACTCCTGTCCGGGCAGTGGCGGTACGGGGAATCCGCCGGCCAGCGGGTCGAACCCGCCCTGCTGCGCCGCGGGCTCCCCGGCCGTCTTCGCCTTGTCGCGGAAGATGTCGACGATGAAGGACAGCAGGAGCAGGGTCAGGACGCCGCCGCCGACGTAGAGGGCGATGTCGGCGAAGTCGTAGTGCTCGTTGCGCAGGGTCCGTACGGTCGCGACGAGCATCAGCCAGGTCACGGAGACCGGGATGAGGACCTTCCAGCCGAGCTTCATCAGCTGGTCGTAGCGGACCCGTGGGAGCGTGCCGCGCAGCCAGATGAAGAAGAACAGCAGCAACTGGACCTTGATGACGAACCAGAGCAGGGGCCACCAGCCGTGGTTCGCGCCCTCCCAGAAGGAGCTGATCGGCCACGGGGCCCGCCAGCCGCCGAGGAAGAGCGTGGTCGACACGGCCGAGACGGTCACCATGTTGACGTACTCGGCGAGCATGAACATCGCGAACTTGATCGACGAGTACTCGGTGTTGAAGCCGCCGACCAGGTCGCCCTCGGACTCCGGCATGTCGAAGGGGGCGCGGTTGGTCTCGCCGACCATCGTGACGATGTAGAGGACGAAGGAGACCGGCAGCAGCAGGATGTACCAGCGGTCGTGCTGCTGCTGGACGATCGTCGACGTCGACATCGACCCCGAGTAGAGGAACACCGAGGCGAAGGAGGCGCCCATGGCGATCTCGTACGAGATCATCTGCGCGCAGGAGCGCAGGCCGCCCAGCAGCGGATAGGTGGATCCAGAACTCCAACCCGCCAGCACGATGCCGTAGATGCCGACCGAGGCGACCGCGAGGATGTACAGCATCGCGATCGGCAGGTCGGTGAGCTGCATCGCGGTGCGGTGGCCGAAGATCGAGATCTCGTTGCCGGCGGGTCCGAAGGGGATCACCGCGATCGCCATGAAGGCCGGGATGGCCGCGACGATCGGCGCGAGGACGTACACCACCTTGTCCGCGCGTTTGACGATGACGTCTTCCTTCAGCATCAGCTTGATGCCGTCGGCGAGCGACTGGAGCATGCCCCAGGGGCCGTGCCGGTTGGGGCCGATGCGCAGCTGCATCCAGGCGACGACCTTGCGCTCCCAGACGATGGAGAACAGCACCGTCACCATCAGGAAGGCGAAGCAGAACACCGCCTTGACGACGACCAGCCACCAGGGGTCGCGGCCGAACATCGAGAGGTCTTCAGCGGCGAGGTACGGGCTCATGCCTCCACCTCCTTGGGGGCGTCGGCGGCGGCCGTCGCCGGTCCGATACGGACGAGGGAGCCGGGCGTGGCCCCGGTGTCGGAGGCGACGCCGCCACCGACGGAGTTCAGCGGAAGCCAGACCACCCGGTCGGGCATCTCGGTGATCTGGAGCGGGAGTTCCACCGCGCCGGAGGGCCCGGTCACGGAGAGCGGATCGCCGTCATCGACGCCCGCTTCGGCGGCCGTAGCGGCCGACACGCGCGCGTGTGCCGCGTGCCGGGTCCCGGCGAGCGCCTCGTCGCCCTGCTGGAGGACACCCCGGTCGAGCAGCAGCCGGTGCCCGGCGAGCACCGCCTCGCCGACGGCGGGACGCGGCAGCGAGCCCGCCGTCTCCAGCGGTTCGGAGGCCCGCGGACCGTCCCAGCCGCCGAGCCGGTCGATCTCCGCGCGCGTGGTGCGCAGATCCGGCAGTCCGAGGTGGACGTCCATGGCCTCGGCCAGCATCTGCAGCACGCGCGTGTCGGCCGGCGCCAGGCGGCGCGTCATCTGGTCGGGCTTGAGCGCTGCCTCGAAGAAGCGCACCCGTCCCTCCCAGTTGAGGAAGGTGCCCGGCTTCTCGGCCACGGCCGCGACCGGAAGTACGACGTCGGCGTGGTCGGTGACCTCGCTGGGCCGAAGCTCCAGCGAGACCAGGAAGCCGACCGCGGCCAGCGCCTCACGCGCGCGTGCCGGGTCGGGCAGGTCGGCGACCTCCACCCCGGCGACCAGCAGGGCGGACAGCTCGCCGGTGGCGGCGGCCTCGATGATCTGGCCGGTGTCACGTCCGTACCGTGACGGGAGTTCGGCGAGCCCCCAGGCGGCGGCGACCTCGTCACGCGCGCGTGGGTCGGTCGCCGGGCGGCCGCCCGGCAGCAGCGACGGCAGCGCGCCCGCCTCGATCGCGCCGCGCTCCCCGGCCCTGCGCGGAATCCACACCAGCCGCGCGCCGGTCGCCGAGGCGGCCCGTACGGCGGCGGTGAGGCCACCGGCGACCGCGGCCAGCCGCTCGCCGACGACGATGACCGCGCCCTCGGTACGCAGTGCCTCGGCGGCCAGCGTGCCGGGCTCCTCCAGGCCGGCGCCGCTCGCGAGCGCGTCCAGCCACTTGGTCTCGGTGCCGGGAGCGGCCGGCAGCAGGGTGCCGCCCGCCTTCTGGAGCCCGCGCGTGGCGTGCGTGGCCAGCGCGAACACCGTCTGCTTGTGCCGTCGCCAGGCCTTGCGCAGCCGCAGGAAGACGCCGGGTGCCTCCTCCTCGGACTCGAACCCGACCAGCAGGACGGCGGGCGCCTTCTCCAGGGAGGCGTACGTGACGCCCGCGCCGTCGAGGTCACGGCCGTGACCCGCCACCCGGGCGGCCAGGAAGTCGGCCTCCTCGCTGCTGTGCACACGCGCGCGGAAGTCGATGTCGTTGGTGTCGAGGGCCACGCGCGCGAACTTGCTGTAGGCGTAGGCGTCCTCGACGGTCAGCCGGCCGCCGGTGAGGACGCCGGCCCGGGAACGGGCCGCGGCGAGTCCGCGCGCGGCCGCCTCCAGCGCTTCCGGCCAGGAGGCGGGCTCCAGAACGCCGTCGGTGTTTCGTACCAGCGGGGTGTCGAGGCGGTCCCGCTGCTGCGCGTACCGGAACGCGAAGCGTCCCTTGTCGCAGATCCACTCCTCGTTGACCTCGGGGTCGTTGGCGGCGAGCCGCCGCATGACCTTGCCGCGCCGGTGGTCCGTGCGGGTGGCGCAACCGCCGGCGCAGTGCTCGCACACGGACGGCGAGGAGATGAGGTCGAAGGGGCGGGAGCGGAAGCGGTACGCCGCCGAGGTGAGCGCGCCGACCGGGCAGATCTGGATGGTGTTGCCGGAGAAGTACGACTCGAACGGGTCGCCCTCACCGGTGCCCACCTGTTGCAGCGCGCCCCGCTCCACCAGCTCGATCATCGGGTCGCCCGCGATCTGGTTGGAGAAGCGGGTGCAGCGGGCGCACAGCACGCACCGCTCCCGGTCGAGCAGCACCTGCGTGGAGATCGGCACGGGCTTCTCGTAGGTCCGCTTCTTTCCGTCGAAGCGGGACTCGGCGTTGCCGTGCGACATGGCCTGGTTCTGCAGCGGGCACTCGCCGCCCTTGTCGCAGACGGGGCAGTCCAGCGGGTGGTTGATGAGCAGCAGCTCCATCACACCGTGCTGGGCCTTCTCGGCGACCGGCGAGGTGAGGTGGGTCTTCACCACCATCCCGTCGGTGCAGGTGATCGTGCAGGACGCCATGGGCTTGCGCTGGCCCTCGACCTCGACGATGCACTGGCGGCAGGCGCCGGCCGGGTCGAGGAGAGGGTGGTCGCAGAAGCGGGGGATCTCGATGCCGAGCTGCTCGGCGGCCCGGATGACCAGGGTGCCCTTGGGCACGCTGATCTCGATGCCGTCGATCGTCAGCGTGACGAGGTCTTCCGGCGGGACCGCCGTCTCTCCCCCTCCGGAGGGAGCGCTGGTGGTCACGGTCATGCGTTCACCTCCGGGCGGTCGGCCCAGGCCGTGGACTTCGCCGGGTCGAAGGGGCAGCCCCGGCCGGTGATGTGCTGCTCGTACTCCTCGCGGAAGTACTTGAGCGAGGAGAAGATCGGTGAGGCGGCACCGTCACCGAGGGCGCAGAAGGACTTGCCGTTGATGTTGTCGGCGATGTCGTTCAGCTTGTCGAGGTCGGACATGACGCCCTTGCCGGCCTCGATGTCCCGCAGCAACTGCACCAGCCAGTACGTTCCTTCGCGGCAGGGCGTGCACTTGCCGCAGGACTCGTGGGCGTAGAACTCGGTCCAGCGGGTGACGGCCCGCACCACGCAGGTCGTCTCGTCGAAGCACTGCAGGGCTTTCGTACCGAGCATGGAACCCGCGGCACCCACTCCTTCGTAATCCAGAGGGACGTCGAGGTGCTCGTCGGTGAACATCGGCGTCGAGGAGCCGCCCGGTGTCCAGAACTTCAGCCGGTGACCGGGGCGCATCCCGCCGCTCATGTCGAGGAGCTGACGCAGGGTGATACCGAGCGGCGCCTCGTACTGGCCGGGGCTCGCGACGTGTCCGCTGAGCGAGTAGAGCGTGAAGCCGGGAGACTTCTCGCTCCCCATCGCCCGGAACCATTCCTTGCCGTTTTTCAGGATGGCGGGAACTGACGCGATCGACTCGACGTTATTCACCACAGTCGGACAGGCGTAGAGGCCTTCCACCGCAGGGAAGGGGGGACGCAGCCGCGGTTGACCACGGCGGCCTTCGAGCGAGTCGAGCAGTGCGGTCTCCTCACCGCAGATGTACGCGCCCGCACCGGCGTGCACGGTGAGTTCGAGGTCGAGTCCGCTGCCCAGGATGTTCTCGCCGAGGTAGCCCGCCGCGTAGGCCTCGCGCACGGCCTCGTGCAACCGCCGCAGAACGGGGACCACTTCACCACGCAGATAGATGAAGGCATGCGAAGACCTGATGGCATAGCACGCGATCACGATGCCCTCGATGAGGCTGTGCGGGTTCGCGAAGAGGAGCGGGATGTCCTTGCAGGTTCCGGGCTCCGATTCGTCGGCGTTGACAACTAGATAGTGCGGTTTTCCATCACCCTGGGGAATGAACTGCCACTTCATCCCCGTCGGGAATCCCGCGCCGCCCCGCCCGCGCAGACCTGACTCCTTCACGTACGCGATCAGGTCGTCCGGTGACATGGCGAGCGCCCTGCGGAGTCCCTCGTACCCTTCGTGCCTCCGGTAGACGTCCAGAGTCCAGGACCGGTCCTCGTCCCAGAAGGCCGACAGCACGGGTGCGAGCAGCTTCTCGGGGCTCGTGTCCTTGAGTTCGGGTGCCACGGTCATCACTCCCCCTCCTCGGCGGTAGGCCCTGCCGGGTGGGCCGGGTCGGAGGCCGATGTGTCCTGCGGCGCGTCATGAGAACTGAGGTGCTCGGCCGGCGACGGCTCGTGCACCCGGTCCTGCGGTTCGTCCTGCGGACCGCCGTCGCGCGGATGGACCACGCGCGCGGGTGCGGCCTCTCCCCTTGCCAGGCGAAGGCCCACCAGCGACGCGGGTCCCGCACTGCCGCTCTCCTCGACGGCCCCTGGCCGCTCGTCGGGGAAGCCGGCCAGAATCCGCGCGGTCTCCTTGAAGGTGCACAGGCGCGCCCCGCGCGTGGGCTCGACCGGCCGGCCCGCGCGGAGGTCGTCGACCAGGCGCTTGGCGCTGCCCGGTGTCTGGTTGTCGAAGAACTCCCAGTTCACCATCACGACGGGCGCGAAGTCGCAGGCCGCGTTGCACTCGATGTGCTCCAGGGTGACCTTGCCGTCGTCGGTGGTCCCACCGTTTCCGACGCCCAGGTGTTCCTGGAGGGTCTCGAAGATCGCGTCGCCGCCCATCACCGCGCACAGCGTGTTGGTGCACACGCCGACCTGGTAGTCACCGGACGGCTTGCGCCGGTACATGGTGTAGAAGGTGGCGACCGCGGTGACCTCGGCCGTGGTCAGGTCCAGCATGTCGGCGCAGAACCGCATACCGGTGCGCGTGACATGGCCCTCCTCCGACTGCACGAGATGCAGCAACGGCAGCAGGGCGGACCGGGAGTCGGGGTAGCGCGCGATCACCTCGCGCGCGTCCGCCTCCAGCCGGGCCCGGACGTCGTCCGGGTACGCGGGCGCGGGCAGTTCGGGCATGCCCAGGCTGACGCCCCGCTCCGAGGAACTGGTGGTCACCGGTCGACGCCTCCCATCACGGGGTCGATGGACGCGACGGCGACGATGACGTCGGCGACCTGGCCGCCTTCGCACATCGCCGCCATGGCCTGCAGGTTGGTGAAGGACGGGTCACGGAAGTGGACCCGGTAGGGGCGGGTGCCTCCGTCGGAAACGGCGTGCACCCCGAGTTCGCCCTTGGGTGACTCGACCGCCGCGTACGCCTGTCCCGGCGGGACGCGGAAGCCCTCGGTGACCAGCTTGAAGTGGTGGATCAGGGCCTCCATGGAGGTGCCCATGATCTTCTTGATGTGGTCGAGGGAGTTGCCGAGGCCGTCCGGTCCCAGGGCGAGCTGGGCGGGCCAGGCGATCTTCTTGTCGGCGACCATGACCGGCCCGGGCTGGAGCCGGTCCAGGCACTGCTCGACGATCCTGAGCGACTGGCGCATCTCCTCCAGGCGGATCAGGAAGCGGCCGTAGGAGTCACAGGAGTCGGCGGTCGGGACGTCGAAGTCGTACGTCTCGTAGTCGCAGTACGGCTGCGTCTTGCGCAGGTCGTGCGGCAGGCCGGTGGAGCGGAGGATCGGGCCGGTGGCACCGAGGGCCATGCAGCCGGCCAGGTCGAGGTAGCCGACGTCCTGCATGCGGGCCTTGAAGATGGGGTTCCCGGTGGCGAGCTTGTCGTACTCCGGGAGGTTCTTCTTCATCTTCTTCACGAACTCGCGGATGTGGTCCACCGCGCCGGGCGGCAGGTCCTGTGCGAGTCCGCCCGGGCGGATGTACGCGTGGTTCATCCTGAGGCCCGTGATCAGCTCGTAGATGTCGAGAATCATTTCACGATCACGGAATCCGTAGATCATGATCGTGGTGGCGCCCAGTTCCATGCCTCCGGTGGCGATGCACACCAGATGGGAGGACATCCGGTTCAGCTCCATCAGGAGCACCCGGATGATCTTGGCTCGCTCGGTGATCTGCTCTTCCAGGCCGAGGAGCTTCTCGACGGCGAGACAGTAGGCGGTCTCGTTGAAGAAGGACGTCAGGTAGTCCATGCGCGTCACGAACGTGGTGCCCTGCGTCCAGGTCCGGTACTCGAGGTTCTTCTCGATGCCGGTGTGGAGGTAGCCGATGCCGCAGCGGGCCTCGGTGACCGTCTCGCCCTCGATCTCCAGGATCAGGCGAAGCACCCCATGGGTGGACGGATGCTGGGGACCCATGTTGACGACGATGCGTTCGTCGTCGGCGCGGGCCGCGGACTGGACGACCTCGTCCCAGTCGCCACCGGTGACCGTATATACGGTGCCCTCGGTGGTCTCGCGGGCCGAGGCGGCGGAGGCCGCGGATGCTGACTGCGTGCTCACGAGTACGACCTCCGCTGGTCCGGAGCCGGGATCTGGGCGCCCTTGTACTCGACGGGGATGCCGCCGAGGGGGTAGTCCTTGCGCTGCGGGTGGCCCTGCCAGTCGTCGGGCATCATGATCCGTGTCAGGGCCGGGTGACCGTCGAAGACGATTCCGAAGAAGTCGTAGGTCTCGCGCTCGTGCCAGTCGTTGGTCGGATAGACCGGGACCAGGGACGGGATGTGCGGGTCGCCGTCCGGGGCGCTGACCTCCAGCCGGATCAGCCGGTTGTGGGTGATCGAGCGCAGGTGGTAGACGGCGTGCAGCTCGCGGCCCTTGTCGTGCGGGTAGTGGACCCCGCTGACGCCGGTGCACAGCTCGAAGCGCAGGGCCGGGTCGTCGCGCAGGGTGCGGGCGACGCGGACCAGGTGCTCGCGTTCGATGCGGAAGGTGAGTTCGCCGCGGTCGACGACCGTCCTCTCGATGGCGTTGCCGGGGAGCAGGCCCTGCTCCTCCAGCGCGCCCTCGAGTTCGTCGGCGACCTCGTCGAACCAGCCTCCGTAGGGGCGGGCCGCCGGTCCCGGGAGGCGGACCGAGCGGACCAGGCCGCCGTAGCCGGAGGTGTCCCCGCCGTTGTCGGCGCCGAACATGCCGCGCTGGACGCGGATCTCCTCGCCGCCACCGCCGCGCCGGCCGGGCAGGTTGTCGGCCGCGAGGTCCTTGTCGGGGTTGACCCCGTTCGCGGAGCCGCCCGCGCCATGGGTGCCGTTCGCACCGTGGGTGCCGTTCGCGTCGCTCACCGCAGCAGCCCCTTCATCTCGATCGTCGGCAGGGCCTTGAGCGCCGCTTTCTCCGCCTCCCGGGCCGCTTCCTCGGCGTTCACGCCGAGCTTGGAGGACTGGATCTTCTGGTGGAGCTTGAGGATCGCGTCCATCAGCATCTCGGGGCGGGGCGGGCAGCCGGGGAGGTAGATGTCGACCGGGACGATGTGGTCGACGCCCTGGACGATGGCGTAGTTGTTGAACATGCCGCCCGAGGAGGCGCAGACGCCCATGGAGATCACCCATTTCGGGTTGGGCATCTGGTCGTAGACCTGCCGCAGCACCGGCGCCATCTTCTGGCTGACCCGGCCGGCCACGATCATCAGGTCCGCCTGGCGCGGTGAGCCGCGGAAGACCTCCATGCCGAACCGCGCCAGGTCGTAGCGGCCGGCGCCGGTGGTCATCATCTCGATGGCACAGCACGCGAGGCCGAAGGTGGCGGGGAAGACGGACGCCTTGCGCACCCAGCCCGCGGCCTGCTCGACGGTGGTCAGCAGGAATCCGCTCGGCAGTTTTTCTTCGAGTCCCATGTCTTAAGGCCCCTCAGTCCCATTCCAGGCCGCCGCGCCGCCATACGTACGCGTACGCGACGAAGACGGTGAGCACGAAGAGCAGCATCTCCACGAGCCCGAAAACACCCAGGGCGTCGAAGGTGACGGCCCACGGGTAGAGGAAGACGATCTCGATGTCGAAGACGATGAAGAGCATCGCCGTCAGGTAGTACTTGATGGGGAAGCGCCCGCCGCCGGCCGGCGTGGGGGTCGGCTCGATACCGCACTCATAGGCCTCGAGCTTGGCGCGGTTGTACCGCTTCGGACCGATCAGCGTGGCCATGACCACGGAGAAGATCGCAAAGCCTGCCCCGAGGGCTCCCAGTACGAGGATGGGCGCATAAGCGTTCACCGCTCCTCGCTCCTCTCAGTCGGCGCTGACTGCTGGCGGTTGCATCGGGCTCGTCCGCCACACCGGTCCCACGAGCCCCGCTCGTCCCGGGCGAAGATCGAGAACATGTGAAGCAGGTCACAAGCCCAACTGCCTCGCATCTTATGCCCGACGCTCTGTGATCTGCGACACGGGGTATTGCCCAAGCTTTGTGATCTCCACCACCTGACGAAGGATCATGAAGTCGGATGATCGGTGATCTTCGCACGCCAAGCGTTCAGATGATCACCAGAAGTGACATTTTCACTCGTCACCGCAGGCCGGAGGGCGCGTCTCAATATCAAGAGAGTGCCCTTGCATGCAAATTGGTGCTGGACCGCGCGTCCTGGTAGAGCGCCGCGTTCACACATCAGAGGGAGGCGCGAGCCGGGTGTGGACGCGTGCATGCGTTCACGAGCTGCCGCGCGCGATGGACGCATCAGTTCCGGTAACCGTTCCGTGACCTCCACCACACCCGGAAAGGGCCCCCAGGAACCGGGCTTGGCCAATCACCCCAACCGATGGTAAGCGGGGGGCAATTCGGGCTTAATTGCGATAACCCGTGATCATGGCCGTGATCACTCGCGTCCGCAATGTCCGTTACGGCGTCAATAAGGAATGACATCGCAGGGATTCGGGGTCTCGATTGAGCAACTGTGGCGCAGCACACGTTTCTTGTAGATATGAAGGAGCCCCTGATACCGGTTGTTCCCATGTCCCACACCGCTCACATACGCAGCCACCGGAAGCCCCGCCGCAGCGCGTCGAAAATCGCGATGCGGGCCGGAGTTGCCGGTGGCGTTCTCGGCAGCCTGGCAGTGGCCGGTGCGTCCGGCGCGGCCAACGCGGCCGAGCCGGTGACGCAGACGCTCGAACTGCCCACCCTGACGGCCGACGTGGCCACCCAGGTCGCCCAGTCCGCGGACGCCACGCAGCAGGCTGCCGCGAACTACCAGCTGCAGGCCGAGCGCGACGCGGCCGCCGCAAAGGCCGCGAAGCAGGCCAAGGCGGACCTCGCCGACGCCCAGCAGAAGGCCGAGGCGAAGAAGAAGGCCGACCAGGACGCCCGCAGGGCCGCCGCCGACCGCGCCAACCGCAGCGCCGAGCGGACCACGCTCTCCGCCACGGTGGCCGCCAGCACCTCCACGAGCACGTCCACGGCCACCGGTTCGGCAGCGGCCGTCGTGGCCTTCGTGAAGGCACAGATCGGCAAGGCGTACGTCTCCGGTGCCACCGGTTCGGCCGCCTACGACTGCTCCGGTCTGGTGCAGACGGCCTTCAAGCAGGTGGGCATCAGCCTGCCGCGCGTCTCCCAGGACCAGTCGACGGCCGGCACCCAGGTGTCGCTCGGCAACCTGCAGCCGGGCGACATCCTCTACTGGGGCAGTGCGGGCAGCGCGTACCACGTCGCGGTGTACGTGGGCGACGGCATGTTCGTGGGCGCGCAGAACCCCTCCAGCGGCGTGGGAGAGCACCCGCTGTCCTACGACCCGCCGACCGGCGCCGTGCGGGTGCTCTGACAGCACCCCACCCATCGCGCGTCAGGGGCCGCAGCCGCTCGGGGGCAGCGGCCCTTGCGTGTGTCCTGGCATGCTCGGCACGGGCCGTCGGCCGACGGTCCGTGCGTCCGAGCGAGGAGACAGCGCGATGCCACGCGTGTTCGTCCAGGGAAACCCCGTCGACTACTACCCCCGGCTCGCCCCCGAGGCCCGGCGCGGGTCGGTGCGCCGTATCACCGAGGTCGGTGAGGAGGTCCTGCACAAGCCGTGCCGGGACGTCACCGAGTTCGGGCCCGACCTGGCCGCGCTCATCGACGACATGTTCCTCACCATGTACGTCGCCGACGGGGCGGGACTGGCGGCGAATCAGGTCGGCGTCGATCTGCGGCTGTTCGTGTACGACTGCCCCGATGACGACGGAATCCGACATGTCGGACACATTGTCAATCCGGTGCTGGAACCGCTCGGCGCGGGCGGCCGGCGGCTGCTCGACGAGGGTGAGGGATGCCTGTCGGTGCCGGGCGCCCGGATGGACGTACCGCGCCCGGACCGGGCCGTCGTGAGGGGGCAGGACAAGGACGGCCGTCCGCTCGTCGTCGAGGGCACCGGGTACTTCGCGCGCTGCCTGGCCCACGAGACCGACCACACCCACGGGTACGTGTACCTGGACCGGCTCTCCAAGCGGGAGCGAAGGCAGGCCCTGCGGCAGACGGCGGACCGGCGGGAAGAGGTCTTCGCCCGCCGGGCCGCCAAGGCGGCGGCTCTCACCGCCCAGGAGCACTGACCCGAGCCGCCCGGGTCACGCCTTTGGACTCACGCCTGCGGATTCTTCGGAGTCACGCCCGCGGAATCTTCGGAGTCACGCCTTCGGGGCCACCTTGCTCAGGCCGTTGATGATGCGGTCCATCGCGTCGCCGCCGGTCGGGTCGGTGAGGTTGGCGAGGAGCTTCAGGGCGAACTTCATCAGCACCGGGTGGGTCAGGCCGCGCTGGGTGGCGATCTGCATGACCTTCGGGTTGCCGATGAGCTTCACGAAGGCGCGGCCCAGCGAGTAGTAGCCGCCGTAGGTGTCCTTGAGGACGCGCGGGTAGCGCTGGAGGGCGAGTTCCCGGCCGCTGGGCGTGGCCCGCGCGTGGGCCTGGACGATGACGTCGGCGGCGATCTGGCCGGACTCCATGGCGTAGGCGATGCCCTCGCCGTTGAAGGGGTTCACCAGGCCGCCGGCGTCGCCGACGAGCAGCAGGCCCTTGGTGTAGTGGGGCTGGCGGTTGAAGGCCATGGGGAGGGCGGCGCCGCGGATCGGGCCCGTCATGTTCTCCGGTGTGTAACCCCAGTCCTCCGGCATGGAGGCGCACCAGGCCTTGAGGACCTCGCGCCAGTCCAGTTCCTTGAAGGAGTCGGAGGTGTTCAGGACGCCCAGGCCGACGTTCGAGGTGCCGTCGCCCATGCCGAAGATCCAGCCGTAGCCGGGCAGCAGGCGGTCCTGCGGGCCGCGGCGGTCCCACAGCTCCAGCCAGGACTCCAGGTAGTCGTCGTCATGGCGCGGGGAGGTGAAGTACGTACGGACGGCGACGCCCATCGGGCGGTCCTCGCGGCGGTGCAGGCCCATCGCGAGGGAGAGTCGGGTGGAGTTGCCGTCGGCGGCGACGACGAGCGGCGCGTGGAAGGTGACCTCGCGCTTGTCCTCACCGAGCCTGGCGGTCACCCCGGTGATGCGGCCGGTGCGGTCGTCGACGACGGGGCCGGAGACGTTGCAGCGCTCGTAGAGGCGGGCGCCCGCCTTCTGGGCCTGGCGGGCGAGCTGCTCGTCGAAGTCGTCGCGCTTGCGGACGAGTCCGTAGTCGGGGAAGGAGGCGAGATCCGGCCAGTCCAGCTGCAGCCGGGAGCCGCCGCCGATGATGCGCAGGCCCTTGTTGCGCAGCCAGCCCGCCTCCTCGGAGATGTCGATGCCCATGGCGACGAGTTGCTTGACGGCGCGCGGGGTGAGCCCGTCGCCGCAGACCTTCTCGCGCGGGAACTCGGTCTTTTCCAGCAGGAGTACGTCGAGTCCGGACCTGGCGAGGTGGTAGGCGGTGGTGGAGCCGGCTGGCCCCGCGCCCACGACGATCACGTCGGCGGTGTTGTCGGAGAGGGGCTCGGTCACGGCGGGATCTCCCCCAAGGTTCGAAATCTGCGTGCCGACCGGCACTGGACATGGGCAGTCTATTCAGCAGAATTGATCACCCGGCTGAAGGGCTGCCCCCGTGAACCGACCCCTCCCCGCAGTACGGCTGCGCGTCCCCACCCACGAGGACGCGTTCGCCTGGCACCGGGTCTTCGACGACCCCGAGGTCATGGAGTTCCACGGTGGCAGGCCGGCGGCGCTGTCGGTCTACGAGGAGCTGACCGCCCGCCAGCGCCGGCACGACGCCGAGCGGGGTTTCTGCCTCTGGTCGATGCTCGACGAGGCGGGCGAGGTCATCGGGTTCACGGGCGCCCAGCCGTGGCCGCAGGAGTGGGGGCCGAGCGGTGAGACGGAGATCGGGTGGCGGCTCGGGCGGGCGTACTGGGGGCAGGGGTACGCCACCGCCGCGGCGCGCGAGACCCTGGAGCGGGTGCGCGCGGCCGGCGTGCAC
This sequence comes from Streptomyces sp. NPDC006739, assembly GCF_042869815.1. Taxonomy (NCBI): domain Bacteria; kingdom Bacillati; phylum Actinomycetota; class Actinomycetes; order Kitasatosporales; family Streptomycetaceae; genus Streptomyces; species Streptomyces sp. NPDC006739. The sequence goes on along the minus strand of NZ_JBIAGM010000026.1, from coordinate 65,738 downwards.
GACGTGGTGGCCATGATCCGGCCCGGCAACGCGCGTTCCATCGCGGTGGCACGGCGCCTCGGCATGGAACCGGCCGAGACCTATACGCACCCGAGACTGAACGAGCCCGCCCTGTGTTTCCGGCTCACCGTGCGCTCCGGCGACGAAGACTCCGTCGCTCGGTAGTCAAGCAACCGGCATACAAGCAACCGACATTGAAGTAACGGAAAGTAGTCGACTGTCACAGAAAGACACCTGGAGCTTCCGGGCGGCGCATGCCGGAGTTACCCTGCCAGTACCGCTGGGGGTGACATCTGTGCGCATAACACCCAATACATCCGAAGTGCGCGTGCCGCGGCTGGTCGGTCTGATGGCCGTGGACGCGCGCGAGACGGCCCGGGCGCGGGGCCTGTTCCTGAACGCGCCGGACCGGCCGGACTTCCACCGCGCGGTCGTCGACTACGTCGTACGCCAGTACCCGCAGCCCGGGGCGGAGATCCCGCCGGACTCCATGGTGTACGTGTGGTTCGACTTCGGCGAGGGAGAGGGCGGCGGAGGCGTGCGCGAGCCACGCATCCCCAGGCCGCCCACGGGCGGGTTGCGACGCGAGCTGGACGAACCGGGCGACCCGTACGCCGTCGTCGGCTTCAGCTCTCCTTGAAGCCCCGGTGGAGGGCGACCACACCACCGGTGAGATTGCGCCAGGCCACCTTCGACCAGCCCGCCTTGCGCAGCCGCTCGGCCAGCGCGGGCTGGTCGGGCCAGGCGCGGATGGACTCGGCGAGGTAGACGTAGGCGTCCGGGCTGGAGGAGACGGCCCGCGCGACCGGCGGCAGGGCGCGCATCAGGTACTCGGTGTAGACGGTCCGGAAGGGCGCCCAGGTCGGGTGCGAGAACTCGCAGATCACCACCCGGCCGCCGGGGCGGGTCACCCGGTACATCTCCCGCAGGGCCGCGTCCGTGTCCTGCACGTTGCGCAGCCCGAAGGAGATCGTCACGGCGTCGAAGGTGTCGTCCTTGAACGGCAGCCTCGTCGCGTCGCCGGCCGTGAACGGCAGCCAGGTGGTGCGCTTCTTGCCGACCTGGAGCATCCCGAGGGAGAAGTCGCAGGGGACGACGTACGCGCCCGTGCGGGCGAAGGGCAGCGAGGAGGTGCCCGTGCCGGCGGCGAGATCCAGGACCTTCTGCGCGGGGCGCGCGTCGACCGCCCTCGCGACCTCCTTGCGCCAGCGGCGGTCCTGGCCGAGCGACAGGACGTCGTTCGTCAGGTCGTACCGTTCCGCCACGTCGTCGAACATCGAGGCGACTTCGTGCGGCTGCTTGTTCAGGGAAGCGCGGGTCACCGGGCCATTCTTACAGGCCGCGCGCGGGGAAGGACCCGGGGCTTCCCGTTCGCCGCCCCGTCAGCGGCGGCGGTACACCAGGCGGCCCGCGACCACCGTGGCCACACAGGTCCCGGCCCCGCGTTCGGCCAGCTCCGTCTCGTCGCGTACGTCGAACACGGCGAACCTGGCGGCGGATCCGCGCGCGCGCTCGCTCGGGAACATCAGCGGCAGCCCGCAGGCGTACGGATCGAGGGACGGTGTTCCCCCGGGCTCCCCGATACGGCCCATGACGCCCAGTCCGGTGCGCCGCACGGCGTCCTGCACCGCACGGTTGCGCAGGGGAGCGCAGGCCGCCGTGACCGTGCCGTGCGCCAGCATGCGCTGCACCCCGCGCCGGGCGCTCGCGCCCCAGCGGGCGTCGTCGAGGGCGAGCGCCGCGAGCGCGTCCCCGGTCAGCGGCTCGGTGCCCAGTTCGTCGGCCTCGCGCGGATCGGGGTGGTACGCCTGCTCCAGCAGTTCCGTGCCGTGCAGGTTGACCAGCCCGGACGTGAGGATGCCGGGCCAGGTGCGCACGCGCGCGTGCGGGTGCGCCGCGAGGAGTCCCTCCAGGGGCCCGGCGTCCGCGATCCAGGCACCCTGGACGGCGAGGGCGTGGCCCCTGGAGTCCGCGTGGATCGTCAGCACCGGCGGGTCGCTTCGGTCGGCACGGCTCAGTTGGACGTCAGCAGCTTCAGCTCGGGATGCGCCGTGCCGCCCGCGATCGCCGTGGAGGAGATGTGGGAGACCACACGGTCGTCGACGGGGTCGTTCGCCGGGTCGTCGTGGACGACGAGGTGCTCGTAGGTCGTCGCGCGCTGCGCCGGGACGCGTCCCGCCTTGCGGATCAGGTCGATGATCTCCAGGCGGTTGGAGCGGTGCTTGGCGCCGGCGGAGGAGACGACGTTCTCCTCCAGCATGATCGAACCGAGGTCGTCGGCGCCGTAGTGCAGGGACAGCTGGCCGACCTCCTTGCCGGTGGTCAGCCAGGAACCCTGGATGTGCTGGACGTTGTCCAGGAAGAGGCGGGCGATCGCGATCATCCGCAGGTACTCGAACAGGGTCGCCTGGGTGCGGCCCTTCAGATGGTTGTTCTCGGGCTGGTAGGTGTACGGGATGAACGCGCGGAATCCGCCCGTGCGGTCCTGTACGTCCCGGATCATGCGCAGGTGTTCGATCCGCTCGGCGTTGGTCTCGCCGGTACCCATCAGCATGGTGGAGGTGGACTCGACGCCCAGCCGGTGCGCGGTCTCCATGATCTCCAGCCAGCGCTCGCCGCTCTCCTTCAGCGGGGCGATGGCCTTGCGCGGCCGCTCCGGCAGCAGTTCGGCGCCGGCGCCGGCGAAGGAGTCCAGACCCGCCCGGTGGATGCGGGTGATGGCCTCCTCCACCGAGACGCCGCTGATCCGGGCCATGTGCTCGACCTCGGAGGCGCCCAGCGAGTGGATCACCAGCTGGGGGAAGGCGTCCTTGATGGCGCGGAAGTGCTCCTCGTAGTACTCGACGCCGTAGTCCGGGTGGTGACCGCCCTGGAACATGATCTGGGTGCCGCCCAGTTCGACGGTCTCGGCGCAGCGCCGCAGGATGTCGTCGAGGTCGCGGGTCCAGCCCTTGGCGGTGTCCTTGGGGGCGGCGTAGAACGCGCAGAACTTGCACGCCGTGACGCACACGTTCGTGTAGTTGATGTTGCGCTCGATGATGTACGTGGCGATGTGCTCGACACCGGCGTACTTGCGGCGGCGCACGGCGTCGGCGGCGGCGCCCAGCGCGTGCAGCGGCGCGTCGCGGTAGAGGACGAGCGCCTCTTCCGGGGTGATCCGTCCACCGGCGGCGGCACGGTCGAGCACGGCTGTGACATCAAAAGACGTGAGGTCGGCCTTCTCGGGCACCGGTGCGTCCCTTTCGTCAAGGGGTGTGGACGGACCGAACCAGCCTACGCCAGGCCCTTCACCGTCCGGACCTCAGGCCGCGTACGCCCCGATCAGAAGTCCCGCGAAGGCGCCCGCGAGGAGGAACGGCCCGAACGGGATCGCCGTCTTGCGCCCCGCCCGGCGCACGACGACCAGCGCGCCGCCGTACAGCGCCCCGAACAGGAAGCCGGCGAAGGTGCCGAGCATCAGGGTCGGCCAGCCGTACCAGCCCAGTACGGCTCCCATGCCGAGCGCCAGCTTCACGTCGCCGAAGCCCATGCCGGCCGGGTTGACGAGGAACAGCACGAAGTAGCCGCCGCCGAGCGCGAGGGCGCCGTAGAGGGCGGTGGGCCAGCCGCCGGCGTGCTCGGGCAGCAGCGCGGCCAGGCCGAGGAGGGCGAGGGCGGCGGCGGCGAGCGGGAGCGTCAGCGGGTCGGGCAGCCGCCGCACCCGGAAGTCCACCACCGCAAGCAGCACGCCGAGCGGTGCCAGCAGCAGCCAGACGCCCAGTTCGGGCCGGGTACCGGTGGCGGCGGCGAGGGCGGCGCAGACGAGGGCGGTGGCGACGGCGAGGAGGGGCAGGGAAGGACCGTACGACGAACCACCCGAAGCGCCGTACGACGAACCACCCGAGGCGCCGTGCGACGCGTCACCGGAGCCGGCGTCCGGCCAGTCGCCGGAGCCACCGTCCGGCGCGTCACCCGGGCCGCCGGGCGCCGCTGACAGGGCCTGTGCGCACCGCGCGCATCGCCCCCGTCCCAGCCATCCCCGCACCGGGTGCCCGCCGGGGCACAGTTCCCGCCAGGGCTCCCCCGCCGGGGCGCAGAAGCGGTAGGCGGCGCGGGGCAGGAGGGCGCCCGCCGCCGCGCCCCAGAGGGCGGCGGCGGCCACCAGCGGCAGATCGCTCATCCGGCCGCTGCGGCGCCGTCGCGCCAGGTCGGCAGCAGTTCGTCGAGCAGCGCTTCGGTGCGCGGCGGCAGGCCGCGGGCCCCGCTGCGGCCGACGAGGTCGGCGGCGACGGTGCGCAGCTGGGCCGGGTCGCCGGTGGCGTGCGTGGCGCGCAGCAGCTCGTTCCACAGACGCTCGTCGTCCGGTGCGGAGTTCAGGGCGGCGCCCAGCGCCTCGATGGCCCGCTCCGCCCGGTCCTTCTCCAGGTGGAACGCGGACAGCGCGAGGCCGATGTCGGCGACGAGCAACGGGAGTTGCGCGTCGATGATCTCGTGGGTGAGCCAGCGGTAGCGGCCCTCGGGCCGGTCGGCGAGCAACGGTCCGCGCACCAGGACCAGCGCGTCGGTGAGCAGCCGTCCGCGCACGGCGCGGCTGTCGACGCCCTTGCCCTGGGTGGCCTCGTGGTAGAGGGAGCGCAGCACGTCCAGATCGGAGACGACGGACTTGGCCAGCGTGAGCCGCCCGGTCTCGTCGGTGCCCAGCCGGGCCCCGCCGTCCGGGTCGGTGCCGAGCCAGACGCGCAGCCGCTCCACCAGCGCGTCCCGTACGTCCTCGGTGACGCCGCGCGGCCACAGCGCGGAGGCCAGCACGCGCGGGTGCACACCCTCGCGGTGCAGGAGCAGCAGGGCGAGCGCCTCGTGGAGCAGGGCGCTGCGTTCGCCGTCCGGGGTGTCGAGGCCGATGATCTCGTACGGCCCCACCAGGCGCGCGTAGACGGCGGGCCGCCCCTGTTCGCTGATGTCGACGAGGAACGGCGGGCTGGTGGCCGGCCCGTCCGGGTCGTGCTCGGGGTCGGCCGCCGCGAACAGTTCGACGACCGCGCGCTGCTGGGCGGCCGGCAGCAGCTGGGCGTCGAGTTCGAGTCCGAGGAGCGGGGCGAGCAGCCTGCCCTGGCCGGTGATCTCCATCTCCCAGGCGGCGCCGGGCAGCTCCCCGGTCTCGGTGCCGACGAGGTAGCCGATGCCGAGCCGGCCGGCGTCGGCGGCGAGTTCGGCGAGCTTGACGGCGTCCTGCGCGTTGGGCTGGGCGGCGAGCAGGACGAGGTGCGGGGCCCAGCGGGTGTGCTGGGCCGGGCCGGTGCGTCCGGTGAGGACCGAGTCGTGGCCCGCCGCGCCCAGCGCGCCCCGGCGCTGCCGCGTCTCGGCCTCCATGGTCTCGATGAGCGCCTCGATGCCGTCCAGGTGGCGCAGCCGGTTGGGGGCGAGGGCGGTGAGGTCCTCGCCGAAGCCGACGAGGGTGATGGTCATACGGTCGGACCAGCCGTTGGTGGCGAGTTCGGCGGCGACGGAGGCGAACACGGCGGCCCGGTCGGCCTCGCGACCGCTGAGCGAGACGATACCGGGGACGGCCTCCAGGTTGAGCAGGAGCCGTGAGTCGTCCATGGTGCCGAGGCTGACGAGGCCGGGGTAGGGGGCGGCGGTGTCGACGTCCTCGTACTTCCCGGCGTCGGTACGGGCCAGGGTCCAGAACGTCTGGTCCTGCCCGAGCCGCCAGGGCGCCGGCGGCTTCCCGGACGGCTGGGCGAGCTGGAGGTGCAGGTCGCCGTGGGTGAGCCAGGCCGCGTAGACGACGGGCAGCGCACGGGACTCGGCGGTGAGCGAGGCGGCCAGGCCCCGCAGGGAGCGGTCGAGCAGTCGTACGGCCTCGGGGTCGGCGCCGACGAGCAGCGCGTCCTGAACGTCCTGGGCGTCCCCGGTCGGCGTGGGCGGCTCCATGCCGTGCCGTCCGCCGACCGCGCCGAGCGCGGACTGCCACAGCGCCTGGCGCCGGCGGCGGCCGAGGGCGCCGAGGAGGCCGGCGGCGAGGAGGGGAGCGCCGACGAGGGCGTCGGGCAGGCCGAAGGAGTGTCCGGCGGAGTGCGCCGGGGCCGGGTCGGCGTGCTGCGGCTGTCCCTCGTGTCCGCCGGTGCCGTCGGAGGCGGGGTGCTGCTGGGGCGGGGCGACGTGGGAGGCGCCGCCGCCGTGGTGCTGGGCGTGGTGGCCGGACTTGGCGTAGTCGTGGATCTGGTGCTGGACGTGCGGGGAGACATGGGCGTCGGGCATCTCGACCAGCTCGCCGCCGTGCGCGTCGGCCGGCATTTCCATGATCCAGCCGGGCCGGATGAGGCTGGCCTCGGAGAGCCGGGAGCCGTCGGGCTGGATCCGGTCCTTGTTGAGCTGGTAGATCTCCTTGTACCGGCGGCCGTCGCCGAGGTGCCGTTGGGCTATCTCCCAGAGGGAGTCGTGGTGGCGGCCCTCGGGCGGCTGGATGCGGTAGTACTTCGTGCCGCCCTCCTCGGCATGGTGAGCGGCCCCGGCCTGGGCGGCGGCGTGGGAGGCCTGTTGGGCGAGGGCGGCGGCGGTGTCGGCGGCCTTCTCCTGCTGCTGGACCAGGATGCCGGGGGTCTGCTGGGCCGCGGCGACGGTGCCCTTCTGATTGCCCTCCATGCCGTGCCCGAGCTGCGACAGGCCCGGGGTGAAGCTCGCGGCCGTGGCGCCGACCAGCAGCAACGCGGCGACGAGCTGCCGGGCGAGCAACTGGCTGGGGCCGGCGCCGGGCACCCGGCCGGGCAGGCCGACGCCGGAGAGCGCGGCCTTCACCTCCACCAGCACGCAGGCGGTGAACTGGGCCCAGGCGAGCCAGACGATCACCGTGAGCACGTGCAGGAAGGTCTGCACCGTGATCTCGGACTGCAGCCAGTCCAGTTTCGGCACGCCGTGCGGCAGCGGCCAGCCGACCTCCACGGCGAGCGCGCCGGGCACGCCGACGACCAGGACGAGCAGCGCGACGAACGCGAGGAACGCCTTGACGAGGTCGCCGAAGGTGCGCCGCCGTACGCGCACCGGCTGCGGTGTCCGATTCCGCGGGCTCGTCGGGCCCGCCGAGGGGCTTCCCGTCGAGCCTGATGTGCTGCGTCGCGCCATGGCGGGTTTCCTGGGTCGTAGGTGGGAGGGGCGGCCCGGTGTGGGCCGGACTGCAGAGATCCTATTGAGTCGCGTTCCGGGAGGGCCGAGTCGCGTTCCGGGAGGGCCGCCTCAGCCGACCTCGTTCTCGGCGACCGCCCGCCCGTGCACGACCACGTCGCCGCTGTAGAACATGCCCGTGAGGACCGGCTGGTACGTCAACTGCACGTCCACCTCGACCTGTTGGGCGTCGGCGGAGACGCAGTGCGTCGCGGCGATGTCCGTGGTGCTCATCTTCATCTCGGTGGCGAAGGCCTTCACCCGGGCGTCGCAGTCCTGGGAGTTGATCGGGGCCGCGCCGCCCTGGTTGTCGTAGAGCGCCTCCTTGTCGATGTCCTGGGCGGCGTAACGGGCGGCCTGTTCCGCGATGTCGGCGGCCCGCTCGCGCTTGGAGATGGACAGACCGCCGTCGATCACGAACGCCGAGAGGGTCAGGAACACCAGCGCGAAGATGATCACCGCGCCGGCTCCGGAACCCCGGTCGTCGAGCTGCCCGGCCCGCACGGCCCACCAGGCCCGTACGACACGTTTCACACCCGTCCCGCTCACGCCGACCTCCGGAACGGGTCCAGCGGCGAGGAGAAGCTCGCCGACAGGTGCGTCGGGATGTTGAGGCCCAGCATGGCCAGGCCGCGTACCTGGCAGCTCACCTCGACCGTGAAGAGGGTGTCGGGCGCGAAGCCCTGGCTGGTCTGGACGACGGACACCGGACCGGAGCAGACGTCCGAGAGGTCCGCCTGAGCGGCCCTGCGGGCCTCCGACATGGCCGTGGCGTGGTCCTTCTGGATCGAACCGGCTCGGGCCGCGTCCCGCGCCGCGCCGTCGAGCGCGCCCCGGCCGTCGACGAGTTGGCCGAAGGCGACCAGCACCAGGATGAACAGGATCATCACCGGGGCCAGGATGACGACCTCGATGGTCGACAGCCCCTGGTCCCGGGCCGCCACCGGGACCCGGGCGGTCACCCGCTCCTGGACGGAGAGCATCTAGTTGCCCTCCTTCACGAACCGCTCCACCGGCCCCGACGACTGCGCGTGCACCGTCAGGTCGAGCCCGGGGAACACCGTAGGCACCCGCGCCGAGATCTCCACGCCCACCGTGTTCCGCTCCGGCTGGAGCATCCGCACGTCCGGCGACAGCACCAGCTGCGGGCCGAGCTGGCGGATGTAGGAGTCGACCACGTCCCGTGCCTCGCCGCGCCACGCGCCGGGCTGCGCGTCGGCCGTGGCGCGCGCCTTGCGGGCACCCGCCTGGGCCGCCGCCTGGGCCACGTGGTCGGCGAAGAAGTACAGCGCGAACTGGACCGTCGCGAAGATCATGAAGAAGAGGACGGGGGTGAGCAGCACGAACTCGATCGCGGTCATGCCGGAGTCACCGCGCGCGGCCTCCGCCCGACGGCGCGCCCATCTGCCCACGCCCACACACATCCCCGTCATCCCCGTTGTCGTGGCTGAACCAGCTCTGGTACGGCGGTCAGCAGGTCTTGTCCGCGCTGGCGCCCTTGATGCAGTCGCCGACGTGGGTCGCGCCGCTCTTCAGCGCCGTGTTGATGATCGCGGCCACCACCCCGACGATCGCCACGACGACCGCCGAGATGATGACCCACTCCACGGCGGAGGCGCCGCGGTCGAGTTCGCCGGAGCGGGCCCGCCGCACCCGGCCCTGCAGGTAGGTCACCAGGAAGTCCACGGCCGGGATCCCGGTGCCGACGTTCCGTCCGTTCATGATGGGTTGTCCCCTCAGTCCTCTTCAGTCCTGTCGATACAGCAGTTGGCGAAGGTTCTCGAATCAGCTCACACCTGGAACACCCGCATCGCCGCCGGGAAGATCAGGAACACCAGGAAGCCGGCGCACAGCAGCAGCTGGGCCACCAGCATCGACTGGGACTTCTCGCCCGCGCTGCCCTCGATCTCGGAGAGTTCGCGGTGCCGCATGGTCTCGGCGCGGGAGGCCAGTGACTCGCGCACCTTGGCGCCGTCGTCGGCGACCAGCGCCAGCGAGGCCGACAGGTCCTTCAGCTCCTCGACGCCCAGTTCCTCGCCCAGCGCGCCGAGCGCCTGCCACTGGCTGTGGCCGGTGATCCGGGCGTCGGCGAGGGCGTTGCGGATGCGCTGGTTGGCCCAGCCGTCGGAGATCTCGGCCGCCGCCATCAGCGCCTCGGGCAGACCGCGGCCGCCGGCCAGGCTCATCGACACCAGGTCCAGATAGGCGCCGATCACCCGCCTGAGGTCGCGGCGCTTGTCGGTCGCGTCCCGCCGCGCCTCCAGGTCGGGCAGGAAGAAGAACAGGGCCGCGCAGGCGAGGGCCAGCCAGACCGGGATGACCGGGCTGTGGCCGAAGCCCATCGTCCACACCACCGCGAACAGCAGCGGCCCGAAGAGCAGACCGGCGCAGGCCAGCAGCACCTTGGTCGCCAGGAACCTCTCCCAGCTGCGGTCCAGCACCGCCAGGTCCGCGCGCAGCGACCGCTGTTCCCAGCCCTGCTGCAGATAGAACTCGGCCACGCGCGCGCCCACTTCGGCGCGCAGCGAGCCGAAGCGTCCGCTCTCCCTGGCCTGCTGGCGCGTGGACTCGTACGCCGCTCCCCGCGCCCGCATCGCGTCGATCCGGGCGACCTGCGAGACGGCGCTGCGCCGGGACGGCATGAGGGCGCGGATCAGGGCGTAGACGCCCAGTCCGAAGATCACGCCGACGATGATCGGCATCGTCAGGTTCACCGTCGTACACCTTCCTCGGACGGGAGCGGCTGCTGCGGCGCGGGCGTGCTGCGCGGCCGTACGAACTGCACGGAGGCCTCGTCGCGCACCAGGAACCGTTCGGGGGTCTCGATGGTCGACAGCTTGCGCAGCCACCAGAAGCCGAGCGCGAACAGGCCGCAGACGACGGCGAGGACGAGCTGGCCGACAGGCGTGCCGTACGGCGAGACGAAGTCGCGGTTGAAGACGGCGAGGCCGAGGACGAAGGCGACCGAGACCGCGACGACGATCTGCACCGAGCGCCGGGTGGAGGCGCGCTGGGCCATCACGCGCTGACGCATGTCGACCTCCTCGCGCGCCGACTTGGCGAGCGCGCCCAGCACCTGGCGCAGACCGGGGCCGCGCAGCCGGGCGTTGAGGATCAGGGCGGCGACGATGATGTCCGCGGAGGCGTCGTCGATCTCGTCGGCGAGCAGCTGGAGCGCGTCGGGCAGCGGGGTGCGGGCGCGCAGCCGGTCCACGAGGGCGTCGAGGTGGGACCGCAGGACGGGGGCGGCGGCCCGGGCGGAGGCGGGGATGGCCTGTTCCAGGCCGACCGCGCCCGCGATGGTGTCGCGCAGCGACTCCGTCCAGGAGGCGAGGGCCTCCACGCGGCGCATGGCGGCCCGTTCCTCGGCGGCGCCGCCGAAGAGCCGGTCCCAGAAGAAGACGAGGACACCGGCCGCGATGCCGGCCACCGCCCAGCGGGTCAGCAGCAGTACCACGAGCCCGACGATGGCGGCGAGCGAGCCGCGCCGGCCGGCGAAGCGGAGCAGCTCGGCGGCGCGTTCCTCGGCCTTCTGCCGCTCGTGCGCGGGCTTGGCGGGCAGGCCGCGGAGCGCGACCAGGAGCAGCGCGAGCCCGCCGCCGACGGCGACTCCGCTGCCGATGGCGTACAGGACGGTGGTGGAGAAGAGCCCGCCGAGCGAGCCGAGTGAACTCAGGTTCATGCTCACCCCCACGCCCCGTGCGGCTGGTAGCCGTAGGCCATCAGGTCCTCCAGGCAGGCTATGGGCGCGTGCGGTACGACCCGTCCGTCGGGCGCCTCGGCGAAGACCTCGCTGGACAGCACGCGGCCGTCGACGCCGTTGACCTCGCGCACGGAGGTGACCATGCGCTGGAGGCGGCCGCCGGTCTGGTAGTTGTTGCGCCGCTGGATGAAGACGACGAAGTTCACCGCGCCCGCGATCAGCATCTGGCTGGCCTCGATGGGCAGTCGCTCGGAGGCCTGCAGCGCGTAGGTGGAGATGCGGTTGAAGACCTCGCTGGAGCTGTTGGCGTGGATCGTGGACAGCGAGCCGTCGTTGCCCTGGGACATCGCGTTCAGCATGGTCACGATCTCGTCGCCGAGGACCTCACCGACGATGACGCGGGAGGGGTTCATGCGCAGCGAGCGGCGGACCAGCTCGGCCATGGAAATGGTGCCCTGGCCCTCGGAGTTGGGCAGCCGTTCCTCGAAGGCGACGACGTTCGGGTGCAGGTCGGGGAAGGTGTCGAGGCCCAGCTCCAGCGCGCGCTCGACGGTGATGAGCCGCTCGTGCGGCGGGATCTCGTTGGCGAGGGCCCGCAGCAGCGTCGTCTTTCCGGCGTTCGTGGCGCCCGCGATCATGATGTTCTTGCGGGCGCGGACCGCGCAGGCCATGAAGTGCGCGACCTCGGGGGTCAGCGTGCCGTTGCCGACCAGGTCGGAGATGAACACCTTGCCCATGCGCGCCCGTCGGATGGACAGCGCGGGCCGCCGGGCGACGTCCATGACGGCGGAGAGCCGCGAACCGTCGGGCAGCCGCAGGTCGAGCTGCGGGTTGGCGGAGTCGAAGGGCCGGGACGACAGACCCGAGTAGGCGCCGAGCACCTGGATCAGCTCGATGAGTTCCTCGTCGGTCTCGGCGACCGGCTCCCCCTTCGTCTCCCGCCCGTCCGCGTAGCCGACGAACACCTGGTCGCACCCGTTGATGTCGATGTTCTCGACCTCGGGGTCGTCGAGCAGCGGCTGGAGCCGGCCGACGCCGAACAGCGCGGCGTGCACGGCGGCCGCGTACTGCTCCTCGGTGTCGGCGTCCAGCGGTGTGCGGCCCGCGTTGATCTCGGTGCGGGCGTAGTCCTCGAGGATCTGGGCGATGACGGCACGGGCGTACTGCCGCTCGTCCTCGCTGGACATCGGTGTGACGGCGTTGACCTGGTCGAGACGGCGCTGCTCGGCGATACGGTCACCGGCGTCCTGCCGGAACCGCTTGACCAGCTGGTGGTCGACAGCGGTCATCGCCCGGCCCCCGCGTGGGGCACCTGGGTCGGTACGGTCCAGGCGGCGCCGTACTGCTGGTGGATGTCCGCGGTGATCTTGCGGGCCGAGCGGATCAGCAGGGACTTGTCGAGGCGCCCGCGCTTGCGGCCGGCCAACTGGTCGGCGCCGGTGGGGTCGTCGGCGAGGGTGCCCACGACGCGGGCGCCGGTCTGGGCGTGCACCAGCATGTCGTTGACCTGGTTGACCAGCTTGCCGGAGCTGCCCGGGTCGGCGATCAGGACGACGCCGATGAGCGGGGTGGCGAGGGCGGCGGCGCCGCGCGGGCCGCCGTGCAGCTTGGCGGAGAGCGCGGCGGCGCGGTCCCGGACGCGGGCGATGGCCTCGGGCTCGGTACGGCTGACCAGCAGGACGAGGGCGGCGTGCGGGAACAGTTCGACGGCCGGGGTGTCCCCGCTGATACGGCCGCAGTCGGCGATGACGTCCGCGGGGGCGTTCGGGGAGTCGGCGAGGGCGGCGAAGGCGCGGCCCAGGGTGGGCCACAGCCCCGCCAGACCGGTGGCCTGCTCGGCGATGCCGAGGCCCACCAGCACTTCGAGGCCGCCGCTGAGCGGCTGGACGTGGTCCCACAGCTGGTCGGGGACGAGGCCGCGCCGGGCGGTCGCGGCTATGGACAGCATCCCGGTGTTGGGGTTCAGCGGCCCGCCGTGCGCGGCGGCGCTGCGGTACACCAGGTCGCCGCCGGCCGGGTCGGTCTCGGCGAGCAGTGTCCGGCGCGGCCAGACGGCGGCGAGGGCGACGGCCGCCGTGGTGACGCCGGGGGAACCCTTGTCGGCGGCGATTGCGATGAGCGCCATGGGGTGGGTGCCGCCTTCTAGTTGCCGCTGCCGGAGACGTGCACGACGGCGACCGCACCGGCGGACGCGGCCCGCGCCACGGCGGCGGCGTCGGCCTGGTCGACGAGCAGCGTCATCGACAGGTTGCCGGTGCTCACGGTGGCGTCGCTGCTTTGGGCCACGGTGGCGACCTTGGCGTTGCCGACGAGGGCGCTGCCGGTGGAAGTGGAGGTGGAGCCGGTGCCGGTGCTGCCGGTGGACCCGCTCTTGCCGGAACCGGATCCGGAGCTGTCGACGTTGTAGACGGCGACGCTGTCACCGGGCTTGATGTCGGCCGGGTACTGGCCTTCCTTGAGCGCCACGCCCACGGAGGCCTTGCCGGCGGGCAGGCTGCTGCCCGAGGTGAACATCTCCCCGACGACGATCGTGCCCGGGTAGATGGTGGACTTGGCCTTCAGGGTCTTGAGGGTGTCCAGCTGGTCCCAGCGCACGTAGTGGATGCTGTCGTCGGAGGCGACCATCACGGACGTCGCGTTGGAGGTGTCGACGGACTGCCCCGCCTCGACCTGTTGCGTCACCTTGACGACCTCGATACGGTCGCCGGCGCGCAGCACCAGCGTCGTGGCGCCGAGCGCACCGAGCAGGATCAGCAGCACCGCCAGCGCGGCCAGCGCGGGCTTGCGCTCCCGGGGAGGTGTGGGAAGCCGGTCACCGACCGACGGCTGAGCCGGAACGGCGGCACGACCGGCGCCCGCCCCCGTACGCTCTTGGATTTTCACGCAACCGCTCCCCGTACATCCAAGAAGATGTCTACCAATTGCCCTTCAAAAGCGGACACTTCGCCCCTGGGATGTCTTGTGTCGTTTATCCAGCTCGGGGTCCGTGTCAAGCGCTCGCACCGTATCAGCCACACATAAGCCCCTCAAGGCGCGTTCGCACCCACGGCGTTCACCCGAATCGACGCTGCCGCACGCAACGGCGGTTATGCTCCCGGCGGTTCGGCAAGGGCCCGCACGGGGGGGGCACGGCCCGGGCCGACGCCCCCCTTAGCCCCCTGCACATTTCACACACACGAGGATGGTGAGGTTGTGACGAGATCTTTACCAGTGGCATGCCGCTGCCGTCAGCGACTGCCGCAACCCTCACCCTGCTCCCGCGCGGGGAAGGTACTCGTGTCGATCCGTACCCGCTCCCCGGTGGCCGGGGTGAAGCCGACCGGCCGCCCGTACGGAATCTCGGCGGCCCGCCCGTACCCCGAGGCGTGCGGCTTCGACATCATCGTCACCGTCTTCCTGAACGGGTCGGCGATCATGTAGAAGTCGATGCCGGAACGTCCGTACTTCCGGACGTTCCGGACGTAGTCCTTCTCGTCCTCCGGCTCGGAGGGCACCTCGACCACGGCCAGGACGTCGATGCAGGAGTAGCTGTTCTTACGGCGCTCGGCGTCGAAGCCGGCGATCGTCAGGTTCGGTGCCGCGTCGTTCTCGCCGGGGAAGGTGATGAGGACGTCACCGAAGACACGCTCCCGGGCGATCCCCGCGGCCTTCATCGCGTCCTTGACATCGGAGACGGTCCAGTCCTGCTCAGGACTCCGCGGCGTCATGATCACCCTGCCGTCGAAAACCTCGCCCCTGTAACCCTCAGGGATGGCGCCACGCTCGATCAGGTCACTCATGACGGACACGGAAGCTCGCCTCCCACGGGCATTATGACCGAGAGCGATCACTGTCCGACGACTCATCGGATTCGGCGGGGTACGCGACGAACATGCCCTTCACGGGGAGCGTGACCACGAGGCCGCGCTCGCCGAGTTCACGGACGGCGCGGCGGGCGGTCAGATTCGCCACCCCGTACTCCACGACGGACGAACCGGTCCTGGTCCACGAGGTCCACGCACCGACGGGCCCGGGCTTCGATGTCTACGCCTACCAGGGGTACGCGCCGTACTACCCACCCCTGACGGACCCCCTGGAACTCCTGGAGACCCCCCCCCGCGGCCGGTCCCGGCTCACCCTGCGCGTCTACAAGACCGACGCGGCAGGCACCGTGACCGAGGACCGGGGCCGGGTCGAGATCCTGGCAGGCGGACACAGTGAGCCACCACCGTGGACATCGGCGTATCCGCCGTGCGCCTGCCCCGTGGTGCAGAGCACCGCGATAGCAAAGGAAGGTGCGCCGCACGGACGGCCCCGGACGCGATACGCACCAAGCGCCCGGGGCGGTCACCCGTCCGGGTCAAGGGGGCGGACGGTACGAGGGCTTCGTCGAGCGCCTCGGCCTCGGCCGCATCGGCTGACGTCAGGGTGACCTGCCGGACGGCCCGCCCCCAACGCTCTTCCTCGTCGCACCAAGTCCCGTACCGCATGGGATCATTCGACCGCGTCGCGTAGTCGTTTGTTTCGAGGGGATGACATTGGGAGACGCTGGCACCCAGTCGAAAGTAGACAATCCGCACCTGGCCTCGCTGAAGAGTCTCAAGAACAGCCTCAAGTCCGAGACCGAGGAGCTGAAGAAACAGCTGGAGACCGCCGCGAAGGACATGGGCGGGAAGAAGGTCTGGGTCGGGAAAGCGGCCGATGACTGGGCCAGGGATCTCGAAGGCCGGCGGTCCCGCATGAAGACCCTGCTGGACAAGCTCATTCCCGCGGTGGACGCGGAGATCGCCAAGTGCCCGGAGAAGGTGACTCCGGGCGAGGCCAAGATGATGCGCATGGACCTGCAGGGCTACTGACGCCCCGGACGCCGCGCCGACACACGCACACCCACCGGGGGAGACACACATGGGCGAGTTCTCGGGGATCGACTCCAAGGCACTGAAGGGCATGATCGGATCGGTCGAGAAGGACAAGGACCGGTTGCGCCAAGGCGCCGCCGGGATCAAGTCGAGCTTCGAGCGGCACGGCATCGACACCCAGCCGTTGGCCGAACTCCTCGGCATCTGCGGCTGGCTGGACAACCAGGTGCCGCTCCTGACCCGCCGCTACCACCTCGCTCTCGCGGCCGAGAAACCGTACCCGTACGCACCCAAGGGCACGGTGATGGTGTCGATCGACGAGGCTCAGGTCGGCCGGAAGGCCGCCGCCGAACGCGATGGCAAGGTGCTCGCCGAGCGGTTCAAGAAGGACTTCAGCGGCAGCGATTCCGCTGAACTCTTCGCCGCGTTGGAGGCGAACGCCGGCGACGGCGACTTCCTCAAGGCCTTCTACGACTCCCTCGGACCGGACAAGCTGGTGTGGCTGTCCAACGAGATGGCCGACGACCCCTACGACGACTACTACGCCAAGCACCCGGACGCCCTGACCCACGACCGGACCCTGCTCGCCAAGACACTCGGCACTTTCACCCAGGTGGCCTTCGACGGCCAGACCACCAAAGAGAAGCGGGCGAACTGGGACAAATGGTTCGACAGGTTCGCCATGGACCCACAGCGCGGCTTCCGCCCGGACCGGCTGATGCCTCTGCTCGCCGGCGGAACGTACGACAAGGACTTCCTCGTCGCACTCGGCGACCGCGTCTTCTCCAAGGACCAGAAGACCTCGGAGAACGAGTGGATGAACGGCAGCGGCAAGGGCCCCTGGGAGGCCGACCACTACACCCAGCTGTTCAACGCCATCGCCAGGAACCCCGAGGCTTCCGGCGAATGGATGAGCGATGACCACGACAGCATCCAGAACATGCTCTACAACCCCGCGGGCTCATGGGACAAGTCCCGTTCGGCCGCCCTGGTCGCCGTACTGCACTCCGCGACCATCGACCTGCGCCCGACGAACGAGCCCCTGGCCGAGAAGCTGACCGCGCGGCTCATGTTCGACAACTACCGACACATGAACGGTGACGAGAAGGGCATCCACCCGATCGAGGGAGTGGACTACTTCTACTCCCAGCTGATCACTGCGTACTGGAAGGACTTCGAGTACGGGATCACGTCACCGGTCGCCGACAAATTCTGGATGGGCGACGCGACCATGGGCGGTTTCGCGGAGAAGGCGTCCACGTGGGACGAGAAGGCGTTCGCGAACAGCCAGGACCCGTCCCGCTTCGGCCTGGAGGCGGGAGGGCCGATGTGGCAGGCACTGATGAACGAGTCGGCCCGGGATCCGAGGGCGGCCGGGGAGTTGAGTGCGCTCTTCGACGCGTATCGCAATCAGATCGACGGGCAGATCGTTCCCACATATCGCACAGACGATGCTGCACTTGAATACCTGAGCATGAAGCAGGGCCTGATGATGAAGGCGTACGGGACGGCTTTCACCTACGCGAAGGGGTCCATCGAAGGGGACGCCGACGCATGGGCGGAGAGTGTGAACGAATTCCGCAAGACGCTGATCGAGACGGCGGCTGACGGAGCGCAAGCGGCCGCGACGGGCGGCACCACCGCCGTCGCCGACATGGGCCGGGAGCAGCTCACCGGGCTCGGTGACTCTGCGAAGGGCATGCTCACGGACTGGCTGGCGGAACAGGGGAGCGTCAAGCCCGAGGAGGCGCCGGGCGGCCTCGCCGAAAAGTACAGGAAGCTGTCGGAGGCCGAGTTGGACACTTCGTGGCGTGATGCTTACCGGAGGCTCGCCGACAGGCAGCTCGACGGAAACGCGGCCACGGGCCAGAAGCCCGGTTTCGACTCTGCCATCACCAGACCTGTCACGGTTGGGCCCGCTCACGAGAAGGGAGAGACATACACAGGAAATCCGCTAGACAAACATCGCCCGTACATCCACAGCCCGGCTGATAACTTCCTGACTCCTTCGGGTCAAGTGGTGGACCTGAACAAGATGAGCCCCAAGCAACTGAATGCCTACTCACAGTGGCTTGAGGACTTTGCTGTGGTCACCAAAGTCCAGCATGATGGTTTCAAAACGACCCAGCAATTTCAGAATCTTCCCGACTGACCCTCGGCACATTTATTCCGCTACACAGATGCTCCGCACTCACTTCGGCGGTGTGATTTTCAGTGCGTTGACGAAGTTACGGAGATCTCTGGGCGCTTCACCGGATACGATGAGGTCGTGGTTTAGCACAGGAGCCAAGGTGACATAGGTCGTGCCATTACGCCAACCACACGTGGTGAACGCGCTCCCGCCTACGGTGATAACCGCACACTGGATCTTTCCGCCCACGGCACCCGCTGGATACGTCTTCACCCGCCTCTGGTCGATCGTCGAATCGAGGACCGAGTAGAGCGTGTCACCAGATTCCTCCGACCCAGGCGTGGGCTGCGGCTCGAATCTGGCGCGGATAATCAACGCCCTTCCACCCGAAGCTCGATAAGTCAGATTAACCTCACCTTTTGCGATATCAGTATTGACCACAGCATCCTGTTTCCACTCGGTATCGCCAGCCTTGGCCTCCTTGTACGCGCCAAAAGCATTCGGCAGCACCGGAGTGCGCTGCGCGGCCTCGCCGCTCCCGCCCCTCGTTGCCAACCAGGCCCCACCGCCCACGAGCAGACCCGAGACGATCACCACCCCCGCACCGATGAGCCGCCTTCGACGACGTCGGTGCCCAGCCTCCGGTGCCGGCCGGTCTAGCGGGGACGGCGCCTTCGTGTCGTCGCTGAACGAGGAGTCAGTCACGAGTGTTCCTGTAGGTGTGGGGGCACGACGTGGACGTCGGAGATTGTCTGTCGGAGACCGGGGCGGTCAGCGGTTGACGGCTTGAATCTCCTGTACGACGACATCCTGGGTCGCCCCGAACGTGCCGTCCGGCAACGTGTCGCCCGTGCCGCCGCTGCCCGTCCAGTGGATCTTCCAGGTGATGGTGGCCTTGAGGGGGTACGAGCCCGTGCCCGAGGAGCGCAGGTACTTCACTCCACAGGGTGGTGTCTCGTCGGCCTTGCCCTTCGCGTAGGCCTCGCCGATGCCGCCGTTCTTGAACTCGCAGACCCCTGACGCCGGGTACGTCTCCGCGTCGGACGTGCCGGGGGCGATCCTCAGCGAGTACGGTTCGGCGGTGGTCGTCGCGGAGACGCCCAGCAGCGGGACGGAGGCGGTGACGGAAACCGGCTTGAACTCTGCGCCGTCCAGCCAGGCCCAGGTCGGCAGGTTGACCTTCGTCGCACCGGTCGGGGCCAGGGTCACCTTCGTGCCAGGGACACTGATCTGGTTGTAGGCCAGTTCGGCCAGGACCTTCGGGGTGATCGCCTGAGGGATGTCAGCGGGCGGGGCATTGTTCGTGTCCACCCAGAAGGGGGGCTCGGTGCAGTCAAGGGCGCCGGGGTCTCCCTCACGGCCCGGGGTGACGTAAGAGTCCCACCAGTAGCCCTTGCCGGCCTTGTCCTTGTTGAAGTCCTTGTACGGGTGCCCGTTGACATAACGGTCGCGCTGCTTGGCATCCCACTCGTAGCCGGTCGACTCCGCCTCCCAGATCGGCTCCAGAGTCGCCTTGAGCTGGTCGGGCGAATACTTCGGGGCGTAATAGCAGGCCGGCGGGGTCCATGCCGTCGTGGAGGCCACGGGACCGGCTGAGTGTCCGGAGCCGTTCTTGGAGACATCGAAGACCACGGCTCCCGCCGTCGCGGAGATCGCGCCTTTGCCGTCCGAGCTACCGGAAGGTCCCGTGGGCTGGGAACCCTGCCCCTCACCGGGCCCGTACGCCACAGCGGTGCCTGGCAGCGCGGAGGCGAATGCGGCCACAAGAGCGCTCAGCGCCAGGACCCGTCCCCGTGCACTCACGCGGCGCACGACTTGTCCCCCCGCTTGGAGATCAGGTTGGTGGTCTGCCACACGCCGTTCTTGTTCTTCTCAAGGCGCGTGTTGTACAGCACGTACGGACTCCCCTGCGAAGGCGTTTTGTCGACCTTCTTGGTCTTCCGGTTCTTGTTGAATCCCTTGCTCTCGTCAGAGCAGTAAACGACGGATGCCGTCGTGCCACCGGAAAGCGTGACCTTGGGATCGTAGTAGCGAGTGGTGCCCGTGAAGGAGAGGTTCGCCTTCACATACGCCTGCACCCAGGCCACAGCGTCACTCAGGGCCTTGTCCCGATAGTAAAAGGAGAGTCCCGGCGCCTTCGTGTCGCCGCGCAGAATCGCGTCGTTCGTCGCGTCGATGCGCGCGGCGGTATCGGCCAGGACCGCGTTCTCGGTCGCGTCGCCGCTTTTCCAGTTCTCGTACTTGTCCGTGACGTCCGACGGCAGTGTGATCCTGGGGCGCTCGGTTGACGTCGGCGCCGAAGCACTCGGTGTCGCCGACGCCGAGCCCCCCGTGTCCGCCCCCGCGATCTTGTCGTCCGGCTTCGACTTCGAGTCACCCCCTCCTCCGCACCCGGCAAGGAGGACTACGGCCGCCACACCGGCGGCGGTTGTCGTGAGCAGGCGGGAACGGCGGGTCACGGTGGGCTCCTGTGGGGCGGTTGGGGTCGAGAAGCAGCGATTACCGTATCGAGCCGGTCCCTGAGGCAAAAGAGCGAAGTGCCCCGCCGCACGGGCACAGAGGGCGTAAAGCAGGGTGAAGAGGGTTTACCGGCAGGGCTCGGAGCGGTTCTGGTGCCGTGGCTTGGCGTGCCCGCACGGCCTGGACAAGCTTCTGATTTGCCGGCGTGAACAGATGACTGACGGGGGCGGAGGAACTTGCCCGCCAGCCGCCCGCGTCAGCCACAGGCGTCGGCAACCCCCCATCGGCCCCGACCCCCACCCCACCCCCACCCCCGAAGCCACAGCCCGAGGACCCTTGAAGTACCGTGAGCGCGTCCGCAGTTCCCCTTGCCCCATGCAAATTCGCGCTGGCGGAACCGGGAATCACCCGGGTAGCGTCACCCTCTGGCTCAACTGGCTTGTCCGGTCGGGTGAAGGGCCACGGGTCGTGAGGGAGGAACGCGGTCGATGCGGATGTCCGTGACAGTGATCCGGCAGGGTGCGGATCCACAGGACGTCATCCTGGACTTCGGTGAGGACGCGAGCGTCGCCGAGGTGGCCAGGTCGTTGGCCGGTTCGGCCGCCCCCGCCTCGCCGGTCGTCGCGATCGCGCAGGGGTCGTACGATCCCCGCTTCGACAGCGCGCGGATGAAGGCCGCGGCGGTCGCCGCCTCAGCCGGACTGTGGGCCGACGGGCTGTACTGCGAACCCGGTGTTCGCGCGAGCGACGTACTCCGGGACGGTATGCGGCTCTCCGTCGACGACGCCCTCGGGCCGTTCCTGCGGGCCGGTGAACCGTCCGGCCGTTACGAGCTGCGCGTCACCGCCGGACCCGGCGCCGGCCGCGTCGCCCGGCTGGCCGCCGGGGTGACGACCATCGGCTCGGGGCAGAGCTGCACCATCGCCGTCGCCGACCCGAATCTGCCCGCCGAGGCGCTGCGGGTGAGCGTGGGCGTCGACGGCCGCGTCACCCTGGCGCCGGGCTCGGCCGGGGCGCAGGTGCTCCTCGACGGGGAGAGCGTGAACGGGGAACGCGAGTGGCCGCTGGGGGCGCTCGTCAGATGCGGCGGCTCCCTGCTGGTCCTCGACGACCCGGTGGAACCCGACGCCCACCTGGCGCCGATGGGCGAGGGCGGCCTGGCCTACAACCGGCCGCCCCGGCTGAGTTCGCTGCCGCCCCGGGCCCGGCTGGCGGTCCCGCAGGAGCCCGGCAAGGCCGAGCGCGCCCGCTTCCAGCTGATCGCCTCCCTCACGCCGTTGATCTTCGGCGTGGTCATGTACCTCATGACCAAGCAGGTCTACACCCTGCTGTTCTGCCTGATGAGTCCCGTGATGATGGCGGGCGAATGGGTCAGCCAGAACCGCGAGGGCAAGAAGAAGAACCGTACGTCGGTCAAGGAGTACAAGGCGCAGAAGGCCAAGTACGACGAGGAGCTGGCCGGGCTGACGGCCGCCGACCAGCGGGCGCGGCGCAGCGCCTACCCGGACGCCGCCTCCCTCCTGCTGTTCGCCACCGGTCCCCGGCGCCGTCTGTGGGAGCGCCGACTGACCGACCCCGACGCCCTCGTCCTGCGGGTCGGCGTGACGAACCTCCCGGCGAACATCGAACTCGTCGCCCCTCCGGGCAGGGCGGCGGAGGACGGGCCGCCCGCGCCGCCGCTCGTCCACGACGTCCCGGTTCCGCTGCCGTTCACCGAGCTGGGCGTGGTGGGCCTGGCCGGGGCGCGCCCGCAGGCGCTGGCCGGGGCCCGCTGGTTCGCCGCCCAGGCCGCGGTCCTGCACAGCCCGCGCGATCTGTCCCTGGTGCTGCTCTCCTCCGCGCCGGACGCCGGCACCGCCTGGAACTGGGTGCACTGGCTGCCGCACGCCGCGCCGCAGAACGGCCAGGACTGCGTCGCCCTCGTCGGCTCGGACGCCGAGACCATCGGGCGGCGCGTCAACGAACTGCTGATCGAGTTGAACCGTCGCAAGGAGGACGCCTCCGCCGGCGGCTCGGGCCGGCTGCGGCCCGACCCGTACGTCCTGATCGTCCTGGACGGGGCGCGGCTGCTGCGCCGGGTCCCGGGTGTTCCGCAGCTGCTGCAGGAAGGGCCGCTGTACGGGATGTTCGCGCTGTGCGTGGACGAGGACGAACGGCTGCTGCCCGAGGAGTGCCGGGCCGCGATCTGCTGGCCGCTGCGCTCGACGGACCGGGTGGTGCTGCGCGGCGCGGGGCTCGACGCCCTGGGCGAGGTGCTGGCCGACCAGGTCTCCCATGCCTGGTGCGAGCTGGTGGCCCGGTCGCTGGCGCCGGTTCGCGACGTCAGCCGCGACGACGCGGACAGTGCGCTGCCGTCGGCGGCCCGGCTGCTGAACCTGCTGCAGATGCCGGACCCGACGGGCGCCGCCATCGAGCGGATCTGGCGGGCCGGGGGCGCCACCACCCGCTTCCCGGTCGGCGTCGGCGCCGAGGGAACGTTCTATCTCGATCTCCGCCAGGACGGGCCGCACGGTCTGGTCGCCGGTACCACCGGTGCCGGCAAGTCCGAGCTGCTGCAGACGCTCGTCACCTCGCTGGCCGTCCACAACCGGCCCGACGCCCTCAACTTCGTCCTGATCGACTACAAGGGCGGCGCCGCCTTCCAGGACTGTTCCCGGCTTCCGCACACCGTCGGCATGGTCAGCGACCTGGACGCGCATCTGACGGAGCGTGCCCTGGCCTCGCTCGCCGCCGAACTGCGGCGGCGCGAGGAGCTGCTGCTGCGCGCCGCGCCGGCCAAGGACATCGAGGACTACACCGACGCCCGCCGGCTGCGTCCCGAGCTGGAGCCGATGCCCCGGCTGGTCATCATCATCGACGAGTTCGCCTCGCTGGTGGCCGAGCTGCCCGACTTCGTCGCCGGTCTGGTCGACATCGCCCGCCGTGGCCGTTCCCTCGGTGTCCACCTCATCCTCGCCACGCAGCGGCCCGCCGGTGTCGTCAGCCAGGACATCCGCGCCAACACCAACCTGCGGATCGCGCTGCGCGTGACGAACCGGGACGAGTCCGCGGACGTCATCGACGCCCCGGACGCCGGGAGCATCGCGAAGTCGACGCCGGGCCGGATGTACGTGCGGTCGGGGGCGAACGCCCTGATGGCGGTGCAGTCCGCACGGATCGGAGGCCGGCGGCCCGGGCAGTCGTCCCGGGCGGCCGTCGGTCTGCTCCCGCTGCCCTGGACCTCCGTGGGCCGTCCGCTGCCCAAGCAGGCCGAGGACGGCGACGACGGCACCCTGCAGACCGACCTCGCGGTCCTGGTGGACGCCATCGCGGACGGCTCGCGGCAGATGGGCTTCGGCCGGCCGCACAGCCCGTGGCTGCCCCCGCTGCCGGACCACGTCGCGGTGGCCGAGCTGCGCCAGGAGGTGCGCCCGGCGCACGGCGACGTGGCACCGGCGGTCTTCGGCGTGATCGACGTACCGTCCCGCCAGGCCCGTACCCCCCTGGAACTGGACCTGGTGAACGGCGAGCACCTCCTGATCATCGGCGGCCCCCGCTCGGGGCGCTCCACCGCCCTGCGGACGGTCGCCGCCTCGCTCGCCACGACCTCGGCCCCGTCCGACGTCCATGTGTACGGCATCGACTGCGGGGCCAACATCCTGCTGCCGCTGACCCGGCTGCCGCACTGCGGCGGCATCGTCACCCGCGACGAGACCGAGCGTCTGGTACGGCTCCTCGGCCGTCTGCAGAACGAGGTGACCCGGCGTCAGCAGCTGCTGGCCCACCTCGGCGTCTCCAGCGTGGCCGAGCAGCGGGCGTCGGCCGAGGGCGAGGACCGGCTGCCATGGATGGTGCTGCTGCTCGACGGCTGGGAGGGCTATGTCTCCACCTTCGAGGGCTACGACTACGGCAAGCTGATCGAGGCCATCACCCGGCTGTTCCGCGAGGGCCCGGCGGTGGGTCTGCGGGTGGTGATGACCACGGACCGCACCGGGATGAGCGGCGCCATGACCACCTCCTTCGGTGAGCGGCTGATCCTGAGGCTGACCGACCCCAACGACTACGGCATGGTCGGCATCAACCCGCGTTCCGTGCCGAAGGACATGCCGCCCGGGCGCGCGCTTCGGGTGACCGACGAGGGCGTGCAGGAGTGCCAGCTGGCCCTGCTGGCGGCGGACCCGGCGGGCAAGGCGCAGGTCGAGGCGTTGCAGCAGATCGCGACCGAGGCGGCACGGCTGCACCCGCGGCCGCCGCGGGCGCTGCGGCCGATGCGGGTGGACGCCCTGCCGGTACGGTGCACGGTCCGCGAGGCGCTCACCCTCGACCCGGACTTCGCGCCAGCCTCGGACCTGTGGGCGCTGGTCGGTGTCGGCGGCGACGAACTCGCGCCCCTCGGCGCGGATCTGTCGGAGGCCGGACCGGGTTTCGTGGTCGCGGGTCCGCCGAAGTCGGGCCGGTCGAGCACGCTGATCACGATGGCGCGGACGCTGACCCGTGGCGGTCTTCCGGTGGTGCTGATCACCCCGAAGCGCTCCCCGCTGAAGGAGCTGGAGGGGGAGCCCGGTGTCCTCGGCGTGCTCGCCGGTGACGCGGCGGGGCAGGACCTGACGGACCTGCTGGCGCAGGCGGAGGGGGGCCGGTACGCGGTCCTCGTGGACGACGCTGAACTGCTGTACGACTCCGCGCTGGACTCGGCGCTGGAAGAGGTCGTCCGCAGCGGCCTGGACGGCGACCACGCGGTCGTCGCGGCGGGTTCGGCCGAGTCGCTCGGGTCGCAGTACCGCGGCTTCGTCGTCGAGGCGCGGCGCAATCGGCACGGTCTGCTCCTGGCGCCCACCGCGGACGCCGGCGAGCAGCTCTTCGGGGTGCGGCTGCCCCGGACGTCCTCCGCCGGCCCCGCCGGGCGAGGCGTACTGATCCAGGGCGGCGCGGTCACGCAGGTGCAGGCCGTCATCGACGGCTGAGAGCGCCCCTGGGGCCGCCGCTGGTCGTCGGCATGGAAACGGCCCGGGGTGTGCCGTCCGACAGTCGGATGGCACACCCCGGGCCGAGACCAGAAGGCCCTCGTGGGGCCGCGTCCACTCAGTGACCGGCGGTCGCCCGACGGATGTTGTCGTGGTGGGTCTGCGAGGCCTGGTGGGCCTCGTGCAGCAGGTCCACGATCTTCTGGAGGTGCGGCTTCATCGAGGTCCACTCGTGGCGGAACTTGTCCGCCAGGGGGCCCGTCCAGTAACCGTGGCTCTCGTCAGCAGCCGAGTTCAGGCCGCTGAAGACCGACTCCAGGTTGATCTTCTGCGTCTTGAAGTGAGTGACCAGCTTGTTCAGCGCATCGAGATCGGCACCACTGATTGCCATGAGTCGCCGCTCCTCCCCGTATCAACAACATTGCCACGGACCCGTCGTCCGCGGTGGCACCGTACTCTACGCCACTCGGGAAACGTCCGTTGCTTTGCGTTCCTTTACAACACACGCCAGCCGCAGGTGCGTTGGTTCCCCATGCCATCATGTTGCTTCGACTCGGCCCATGTGGATGTGACGGAAGCGGGGAGAACTCATGGGGGATCCGGCAGCCCAGCAGAAGGTCGACAATCCCTGGCGAGCGGCGCTCGTGACGCTGAGGAACGATCTCAGATCGGAAACCGAGCGACTGAAGGCCATGTTGGCAAAGGCCGACGCCGACATGCAGGGCAAAAAGGTGTGGACCAGTGAGGCCGGCGGAGTCGCCGCGAAGTTCCGGGACGACCTGCACGGCAAAAAGCAGCGGATCGGGACATTGGCGGGCAAGTTGATTCCGCTGGTGGAAGCCGAAATAGCCAAGTGTCCCGAGAAGGTCTCGCCGGGCGAGGCAAAGATGTACCACATGGAGATGCAGGGCTACTGAGTCCCGCCGTCGACAGATTACCGATAAAACAACTCCAACGGGGAAGTAAAGAGTGGGCGAGTTTTCGGCAATAGACCCGGCGGCCATGCAAAGCATGATCACGTCCTACAGCAAGGACAAGGGTGACCTGCGCAACAGCGTCACCAACCTCAAGTCGCGCTTCGACCGGTTCGGTGTCGACTCCGGTGATCTGACGGAGATCCTGGGCATCTGCAACTGGCTCGACGACCAGCTCGCCTCCCTCACCCGCCACCAGGCCCTGGGCGCCGCGCTCGAACGCGAGCACCCCGGCCTCGCCATGGTCCAGGTGCCCGAGCCGGTCGTCAGCGCCGCGCAGGCCCGCAAGGACGGCAAGGACCTCGCGGACCGGATGAACAAGGTGACCGAACTCGACGGCGAGGGCGGAAAGCAGTACCACGAGATCGCGCAGCAGCTGGCTGCGCACCGGGACGACCCCGACTACTGCTCGGCGTTCTACGCCGCGCTCAGCCCGAACCTCACTCAGAATCTCCCCAATTTCCTCGCATCCACGGGCAGTTCCACGGCCGGCCAGGATCTGAAGGCGTTCAGCCAGGCGCTGGGCGTGGCCGTCAGCGACGCCTACCCGCCGCCGGGTTTCGACAAGGTCAGGAACCTCTTCACGACCCCGCCTCCCAAGGGCGGCCGCGCCCTCGCCTGGGACCGCGGCGCCATGCTCGCGTACGGCCAGTTCCCCGCCGACTTCCTGGCGAAGGCCGCCCGGGCCAACGTCCTGGACGACTTCGCCCACGACAAGGACCAGGACTTCCGGGGCGCGTCCCCCTTCGAGGTCCAGGCACTGGGCCTGCCGGACGACACCGTCGCCCTGTACCTGAACGACCTGGGCGACAACGGCGGGGCGGCGCGCCTTGCCCTCACCCAGATGGGACAGCCGGCCAGCAAGTCCGACTTGCAGGAGAACATCAAGTCGCTCATGGAGTACGGCCGGACGAACTCCGACGTCCAGACGGCCCTCGGCAAGACGATCGACGCGGGGGCCGGCGTACAGGGCACGACCGACAAGGACGGTCTCTGGCATGTCACGCCGGGGGCACACACGGCTGACGAGAGCAAGTTCGCGTTCGCTTCGATTCTTGCCGCAGGGCACGACGAGGATGTCCACAAGTTCGACGGCCTCTTCAAGCAGGACATGGGCAGACTCGCGGCCTCGTATGCGCCCGAGATGCTCATCGGCGGACACAACGTCGACGAGAACATCGGCGAATCATCCTTCGACTCACCAACCCAGTACGACAAAATACCCGGCATCGACCCGGCCTTCTACCTGAGCCCGCAGGACACATACCGGTTCATGAAGACGTTCGCCGATGACGACGGAATGTCTGCCCCCTTCGACGAGGCAATGGGCAGACTCCAACACGACGTGCTCGTCAAAGCGGCAAAATTCGACCACGACGCGAACACGGCTGGGAAGGACGCACGGTCATACGACCTTGCGGCCAAGGCCTTCGGTAACACACAACGTCTTGAGTACGACGCCGAAATGAAGATTCGCGGCGAAATGGACGAGTCGGAAAAAGCCTTCAAGGAGCACCTCAAGCAGGCCGCGATCCTTGGATCGGAAATTGCGGGCGAGCCCGAACTTCCCGCAGCCTGGAAAATGGCCTGGCGTGGTGGCATGTTCGCTCTCAAGGAGTACGGCGGGGGCGCGTATGTTGAATCCGGACCTGAGCGGACCGAGGTAGTCAAAGAGAAAAACTTCGAGATGGTCTCTCAGGCGCGGTACACCATGGCCACGACGCTCATGGACGGCGGCTGGAAGACCACGCCACTGCCCGACGACCTCAAGGGCCAGGACGGCAAGATCAAGTCCTTCGAAGACCTCTCGAAGGATCATCAACTCGAAGCCTTCAACGATTGGGCGAACGAACAGCGTGAAGGCGAGGTCTCCTTCCACACGAAGCAGGTCCTTGCGGCGGGCGAGCTGAGCAATCAAGATGCGGATGTCTATGTCAAGGAAGTGGACGGCGAATAGAACTCAAGCAGTCGGGTGACCAGCATGTAATTACCTGGCCACCCCACGGGCTTGCTGTACTCATAGGCAGTCCGTCGTTCCCGTCAGCGCATAGTCGAGGGTTGGCACGCCATGCGCCGTCAATGTGACAGTGATGCGAGTGCGCTCCTTCTTGTTGAACAGCACCTCGACATACCTGTTGTCACTTTTCCGAACCTCACCTTTGCCCGTGTCCGGTTCATATCCGCGCGATGCGAGGAGACCGCTCACATCGCCGGCGTCAAGCGTCAGAGCCGTATGGGCATTCGGTGACGCCGGGACCTTCATATTCGCAGCGAATGTCCGTTTGTGCTTACCGCTTCCGCATTGACTGTCGGTTGAGCCATCATCCGTTACGGTGTACCGCTCCGGTGCCTTCAACGACGTTTGCATGGTGGTCAGGAGCCACGTCGCATCCTTCGACAGTCGCGCCCCCGCATCCTTGCTGGTGGGTCCCTCAGAGGACGAAGTACACGCGGTAATGGCCACCGATGCCCCGATGGCAACCAAACCCAGCACCATTCGTTTGGAACGCCGCTCACTCGTCGACTGCATGATGTCTCTCCTCCAGAACAGCAAAAAGGTTTACAGCCGTACGATTCCCAGCACCAGCAGAGCAACGCCGAGCGCAGCCACAAGGAATTTGCCACGCATGCCGGAGCCCATCCCGCCGTATGGGTCCATGGGGCTGAAGGGGTGGTGCGGGGATACCAGAATGGTCATTGAGGTGCCGACGGCAGCGGGGCGCCTGAAAACCGGATTGGCGATCTCGGCCTCGTATCGTTTACCGTCGACGTAGTAGCGGACCACCGGAGTGGAATAGTACGCACCGGCGTTGCCACTTGAGGTGGACGTGTTGTCTATGACCTCCCCCGAGATTTCCATGGCCGTCGGGCGAATCTTTCGTAGCGTCGGGACTTGTACCAGTCTGTGCACAATTGAACCGAGTGACAGCGCGAGCGTCACAACTGCCAGTGCCAGGATCCACATGGGTCATCTATAGCGCACTGCGGATAGCACCCAGGGTGGCTACCCCACCCTCGACAGCACCGCCACCGGATTCCCCTCCGCCGTGCTGTCCGACGTGTACTTCAGGTTGTCGGCCACCGGGGTCAGTTCCACCGTGGTGGGGGACCGGTCGCAGCCGGGGTGGTTGGCTGCGGCGCCGAGCGAGGTCGCGATCAGGTTCGTCGGTGTCACCTGCTTCAAGGTGAGGACGTCCGTGCAGGTTCCGCCCAGTTGGTCCGTCTGGCGCAGGCGGCCCAGTTCCTGGCCCGTCGCCGCCTGGTGGACCGTGAGTCGGAAGGTGCCGATGGGGAGGTTGCCGTCGAGGGCGGTGGCCCGGCCCTGCCAGGTGCCGAGGTAGCGGGTGGGGATCTGGGTGGGGGAAGAGAGCGTTGAGGACGGGGAGGCCCCGGCCGCGCTGCCGCCGCTGGTGTCGCCGGCGTCGAACCACGGTCGTAGCAGGAAGCCCATGCCTACCGTCACCACCGCCAGCGCCCCCGTCACGGCCAGCGCGAGCGTGCAGCTGACCCGGCGTCCGCGTCCCCCCTCACCGGGGGTGGAGCCGGCGGCGACGGTGACCGACACCTTGCCCGGCCGCTGCGACGGCATCGCGGGCGCCGAGCCGAACTCCCCCGCCGAGCCCGCCGAGCCCCCCGCCGAGCCCGCCGAGCCCCCCGCCGAGCCCCCCGCCCGAGCGTCCGTCCCGCCCACCGAAGGGCTGCTGAAGGTCACCGGGCCCGACCGTGGTCCCTCCGTCGTCTCCAGGTTCAGCAGCTGTACGGCGCTGCGGCTGACCTGTTCCACCAGGGAGCCCGGGAGCCAGCCGTCCGTGACCAGCCGTGCCGCGCCCTCGGGGGCAAGCCGTCGGGACAGTTCGCCGGGGGTCGGCCGCAGCCCCGGCTCCTTGGCCAGGCAGGCCGCGGCCACCTCGCGCAAGTCGCCCCCCAGCGTGCCGAGTTCCGGCTCCTCGTGGACGACCTTGTAGAGCAGGGCGGCCGAGGAATCGCCGGGGAAGGGCGGGGACCCGGTCGCCGCGTACGCCAGCACCGCGCCCAGGGAGAAGACGTCCGCCGCCCCGGTGGCGTCCCTGCCGAGGATCTGTTCGGGGGACATGTAGCCGGGCGAGCCGACGGAGACCCCGGAGGAGGTCAGGGAGGCGGTGCCCCCGGTGGCGCGGGCGATGCCGAAGTCGATCAGCAGCGGGCCGTCGAGGGTCAGCAGGACGTTGGACGGCTTGACGTCCCGGTGCACCAGGCCCAGGTCGTGCACGGCCGCGAGCGCCTCGGCGAGGCCCGCGACCAGCGCGCGCACCGACGGCGTGGGCAGCGGTCCGTGGGCCTCGACGGCCGCCGCGAGGGACGGGCCCGCCACGTAGGCGGTGGCGACCCAGGGCACGGCCGCGTCCGGGTCCGCGTCCAGGACCGGCGCGGTCCAGGCGCCGCCCACCTTGCGGGCCGCCTCCACCTCCCGCCGGAAACGTGCGCGGAACTCCTCGTCCAGCGCGAAGTGCGGGTGCACGATCTTCACCGCGACGGTACGGCCGCCCGCGCTGCGTCCCAGGTAGACCCGGCCCATTCCGCCCGAGCCGAGCCGCCCGAGCAGCCGGTAGGGCCCGATGACGGCAGGTTCGTCGGCCGTGAGCGGCTGCATGGTGTCCACCCCATCCCCCGTGGAGGCCCCCTCAGGACTCACCAGCAGGTTAGTGGGAGCCCCCTCAGGGCTGCAGCAGATCCACCTTCACGTCCGCCGGGAACCCGGTCGTCGGGCCCACCCGGCGCGCGAACTCCGCGACCGCCGCCAGTTGCGTCCCGCCGAAGCTGAAGTCGAGGGTGGTGAAGTAGCGGGCGAGGACCTCCTCGTCGAAGGCCTCCCAGCGTGCCGCCTGCTCGGCGACCTTGCCGACCTCCTCCAGGGAGAGGTTGCGGGAGGCGAGGAAGGCCTCGTGCACCTGGCGGGTGATGTCGGGCTCGCGTTCGGCGTAATCCCGCCGGGCGGCCCACACCGCGAAGACGAACGGCAGCCCCGTCCACTCCTTCCACAGCCGGCCTAGGTCGTGCACCTGAAGGCCGTAGCGCGGCCCGTCGAGCAGGTTCGCCCGCAGCGCCGCGTCACCGATCAGTACGGCGGCCTCGGCCTCCTGCATCATCAGGCTGAGGTCGGGCGGGCAGGTGTAGTAGTCGGGCGTGACGCCGTAGCGCTCGGCCAGGAGCAGCTGGGCGAGGCGGACGGAGGTGCGCGAGGTCGAGCCGAGGGCGACCCGGGCGCCGTCCAGCCGGTCGAGGGGGGCCTGCGAGACGATCACGCACGACATCACGTCGCCGTCGCAGCCGACGGCGATGTCCGGGAAGGCGACCAGGTCGTCCGCGTTGCGCAGGAACTCCACGAGGGTGATCGGCCCGATGTCCAGGTCACCGCGCACCAGCTGCTCGCTGAGCTTCTCGGGCGTGTCCTTGGTCAGCTCGAAGTCGAGGAGGGTGCCGGTTCTCGCGAGCCCCCAGTAGAGGGGCAGGCAGTTCAGGAACTGGATGTGGCCGACGCGCGGCCGGGTGCGGGAATTGTCCACATCGCGAGACTAGACCCCGTGGGGTACGGTGCTGGGACCGGCCCACCGTCAACCCACCTACCGGAGCGTTCAAACATCCGGGTGACGTGATCTTGACCTCTATTGCTTTCGGCTGCCCGCGTGCTAGGCTCGCCGCAAGTTGCAGTTTGGTTTCCCTTGCAGTACAGAGCCTGCGGAGCATGTAACCGCGGGCTCTCGTCATTTTCAGACGTATGCAGTTGTGCAGCACCGTTTCGCACTTGCAGGATCTGGAGCAGGGCAACCCTTTTGAGCCCAAGGAGGGCTTATGGCTACCGGAACCGTCAAGTGGTTCAACGCCGAAAAGGGCTTTGGCTTCATCGCCCAGGAGGGCGGCGGCCCCGACGTCTTCGTCCACTACTCCGCGATCAACGCCTCGGGTTTCCGTTCGCTGGAGGAGAACCAGCAGGTCTCCTTCGACGTGACCCAGGGCCCGAAGGGTCCGCAGGCGGAGAACGTCACTCCGGTCTGAGCGACCTGATCGCCCAGTAACCAGATCCTGAGAGCAGTACCCAAGGAGCCCCACGCCGCGAGGCGACGGGGCTCCTGCCTTTTCTCCGCCAGGGGCCCCGGGGGCCATAACCGGCAGCGCTCCCGGTAACGGCGTAACCCCTGGTCAAAGCCTCCTCGAGGCCCTGTCGAGGCCCACTTGAAAGGCGGACTACCGACGGCCTCCCGGTCGTCGGGAACCAGCGGGTACGGCAGCGGTACCGCCCCCCAAGAGAGTCGTTGTCGTCCCGGTGAAACGCCGGGGCCTTGACGAGAAGCTGCGTCTCTCCTGGGGGTTGGACATGCACGCGATCACACTGCGCACCAAGACGGTTCTGGCCACGCTCACCGGCGCCGGCATCCTGGCGCTCGGAGCCGTCGCGGCGACGCCGGCGGTCGCGCACCACTCCCTGGCCGGCGACGGCCGCGGCCCCGGCGTCGTCTCCTCCTCGGTCGTCCTGGCCGACGGCCGCGGCCCCGGCTTCGTCCAGGGCTGACCAGCCGGGCCCAGCCCGGCACCAACCGGTACCGGCCGGCAGACCAGCCCGGCAGACCTCACAGCGCACCGCCTTGCAGGATCACCGGCCGCACAGGCCGTCCACGCAGGCAGCCCCGCAGCCGGCCGCAGAGCCGGCCCCACACCCGGCCTCAGAGCCGGCGGCCCGCCTCCGTGACTCCCATCGCGTCGTACAGTGCCTCGGCCGCCAGCTGATGGCGGCGGGCCGTCTCCGCCTCGCCCAGCGCCTGGGCCGCCTCCGCCATACCGTGCAGGGCCCGCGCGGTCTCGATGCGGTAGCCCAGGCGGGACGCCAGCTGGTGGGCGTGCCGGTGGAGCTCCAGGGCGCGGGTGGGAACGCCACGCCGAAGATGCACGAGTCCCACCACGTTCACGACGGCCGCCTGCCGCAGGGCGGTGCCCTCGGCCGACACCAGGTCGAGTGCGCGCTCGGCGTGTTCGGCGGCCGTTCGCACCTCCCCGAGCCGCTGGCACACCCGGGCCCAGTGCGCGAGCACGAAGGCGACGTTGCCGGGCTGGCGGGACTCGTCGCACAGTTCGAGCGCCTGGGCCAGACAGGCCCGCGCCCGCTCGTCCTCGCCGGTGCCGAGATGGGCCAGCGCCAGCCAGGTCAGCGAGGAGATCTCGTTGCTGCGCTCACCGAGCCGCCGGTTCAGCTCGGTGGCGCGGGCGGCGTGCCGTACGGCCTCCTCGTAGTGTCCCGCCCACGTCTGCACCGAGCTGAGGTTGATCAGCGCCTCCGCCTCCATGCGGGACGCGCCCAGCTCCCGGTGCAGGGCTATGCCCTGGGCCAGATGGCTGCGGGCCTCGTCGAAGTTGCCCAGCGCCCCGTGCAGCAGCCCCAGGACGTCCAGGCAGAGGGCCTCCGTGCGGCGGTCGTCGGCCGAGGCCAGCTCCAGGGCCTCGCGGGCGGTGCTGATGCCGTCCTGGAAGTCGCCGAGCCACCAGTGACCCACCGCAAGGTTCGACAGGCTGATGCTCAGCAGCACGGGATCGCCCAGCCGCCGGCAGGAGTCGACCGCGATCCGCCCGATGACCCGGAACTCCTCGTAGTGGCCGCGCAGGTCGAGGTAGAAGAGCACGTTGCGGGCGAGCAGCGCTGCGGTCTGGTGCAGCCCCTGCGCGTCCGCCTGCCCGACCACCGCCAGCAGCGCCTCGTGCTCCCGGTCGAACCATCTCAGCGCCCGGTCACCGCACTCCAGCCGGGGCAGCTCCGGAGTACTCCGCCCCCCGGCCGGGTCGCCGTAATGGCTGCGGCCGGGGAAGAGGACGTCACAGGCCGCGTCGGTGGCCACCGCGTAGTACGACACCAGCTGCCGCATGGCCTCGTCCTCGTCGTCCTCGGCCTCCCGCACGCTCATGGCGTACGTCCGCACCAGGTCGTGGAAGCCGTACAGCCCCGCCTCCTGCTGCTCCAGCAGGTGCGCGTCCAGCAGGCTCTCCAGGACGTCCTCGGCGTCGTGCACGTCGGTGCCGAGCAGCGCCGCCGCCGAGTGGACGTCGATCGCGCTGCCGGGGTGCAGGCCGAGCAGCCGGAAGGCGGCCCGCTGGTCCTCCTCCATCGCCTGGTACGACAGCCGCAGCGTGGCCTCGACGCTGCGTTCCCCGGCGCTCAGCTCGCGCAGCCGCCGGGTCTCGTCGGCCAGCCGGTCCACCAGGTACTGCACGGTCCAGCGCGGCCGGTTGCGCAGCCGGGCGGTGGTGATGCGCAGGGCGAGCGGCAGTCCGCCGCACAGGCTGGCCAGCCGGGCGGCGGCCTGCGGTTCGGCGGCGGTGCGGTCGGGGCCGAGCACCCGGTCCAGCAGGGTGGCGCTGTCGTCGGCCGAGAGCAGGCCGAGGGAGAGCCACTCGGCGCCGTCCAGGTCGAGCATCCGTACCCGGCCGGTGAGGATGGCCAGGCAGTCCTCGGAGGCGGGCAGCAGGGGCCGTACCTGAGCGGCGTCGGCGGCGTTGTCGAGGAGCAGCAGGAGCCGCCTCTGGGCCGAAACGGTTCGCCACAGGGTGGTGCGCCGCTCCAGGTCGTCGGGGATCCGGTCGTCCGGAACGCCCAGCGTGCGCAGCAGCGAGTGCAGCACCGCGCCCGGCTCCTGTGCCTTCTCGCCGGGGCTGAAGCCGCGCAGGTCGACGAAGAGCTGGCCGTCCGGGTAGTCGGCGGCGAGCAGATGGGCGGCGTGCACGCCGAGCGCGGTCTTCCCGCTGCCCCCCATGCCGTCCACGCCCACGATCCGGGCGCTGCCCGCGGCCGGCGCCCGGCCCGCCTCCAGCAGCCGCGCCAGCTCGTCGTCCCGGCCGGTGAAGTCCGGCAGGTCGTACGGGAGCGTGCAGGGCGCCGGCTCCTCCCGCGAGGGTTGCGGGAACGGCGCCGGTACGAGCAGCGCGGCCCGGTCCGCCAGGGACTGCGGCAGCCGGGGCGCCACCTCGGGGCTGTCCCGCAGGATCGCCTCGTACAGCCGGGTCAGCTCGGCGCCCGGGTCGATGCCGAGCTCCTCCACGAGCAGCTCGCGCACCCGGCCGAACTCCTCCAGTGCCTCCGCCTGCCGTCCCGCCCGGTACAGCGCCAGCATCAGCCGCCCGCGCAGGGTCTCCCGCAGCGGATGCGCCGTCACCAGTTCCCGCAGCGGGCCGACCAGTTCGCCGGACTGGCCCAGTTCCAGCTGGAGTTCGAAGTACTGCTCGGCGACGGCCATGTGGCGCTCCTCCAGCGCCGCCGAGGCCGCGGAGATCACCGCGCCGCCCCCGCCCGCCATCACCGGCCCCCGCCACAGGTCCAGACAGGTCCGCAGGTGCTTGACCGCGTCGGTGGCCCGCCCCTCGGCCACGGCCTCGCGGGCCAGCCGGGCCCGGCGGTTGAATTCGTGCAGATCGAGCTGGTCCTCGTCGAGCACCGCCCGGTAGCCCACGCCGTCGGTGACGATCAGCGAGGCGCCGTCCGGGATCCGGTTGCGCAGCGCGGCCACGGCCTTGCGGATCTGGTGGCCGGCGGTCTGCGGCGGGTCCTCCTCCCAGGCCGCCGCCACCAGCCTGGGCACGGGCACCATGCGACCCGGCTCCAGCAGCAGGGTCACCAGCACCCGTTCCTGGGTCGGACTGCCCAGCCGCAACCGCTGCTCGCCGTGCCAGCCTTCCAGAGACCCGAGGATGTTGAACCTCACGATCGGCCGAGCGGATGCCGCCGACTC
This sequence comes from Streptomyces sp. NPDC006739, assembly GCF_042869815.1. Lineage (NCBI taxonomy): Bacteria > Bacillati > Actinomycetota > Actinomycetes > Kitasatosporales > Streptomycetaceae > Streptomyces > Streptomyces sp. NPDC006739. The sequence continues at coordinate 29,803 of NZ_JBIAGM010000026.1, read as the reverse complement.
CACGTACCCGTCCCCCCCGCCCCATCGCGCTGCCCCGTCCGAGTTGTTCGGGTCAATCCTAGGTTGCCCACCGAACGGGCAGCAGGATAAGACGACTTCACGTTAGCGGCGGTACCTCTCGGTGCGAGCAGAAAACTAACAAGCCTCAAGCAAGCTGGAGGAGAAAAGTAGATCGCGCTTCGCCCGCGAGCGCCGGATCATGGCAGAGAATGGCGCTTTCCACCTGTCGTAGCGCCGGAGATGGCTCAATTCCTAGCTCGTCGCCCAGGTGCCGGCGCATCCGGCGGAACACGTCGAGGGCGTCGGCCTGCCGCCCCGAACAGTACAGGGCGATCATCAGCTGCTCGCAGAACCGCTCCCGCAGCGGGTGGTTGGTGTGTGCCTCGGCCAGCTCGGCCAGCAGTGCCGCGTGGTGCCCGAGCCGCAGCTCGGCGTCGAAGCGCAGCTCCATCGCCCGCATCCGGTACTCGTCGTACCGCGCGCCGGCCAGCTGGCACAGCGTCCCACCTGGGAATCCCCCGAACACCGGCCCTCGCCACAGCGCCAGGGCCGAGCCGAGCAACCCGGCCACTCTGCCCGCGTCGTGCGGGCCGGCCGCCTCGGCCTGCCGCACGGTCCTGATGAACTCGGCGGCGTCCAGCTCGCCCTCGCCGACGGTGAGCCGGTAGCCGGAGGGGTGGATGGTCACCCGGGAGGTGGCGCGGTCGGGCTCCAGGCTCTTCAGTTTCCGCCGCAGCCGGCTGATGTGCGCCTGCAGCGCGTTGGCCTGATTGTCGGGTACGGCATCCCCCCACATCTCCTCGACCAGGCTCTCGCCCGACACCGACTGTCCCTCGGTGACCAGCAGCGTCTGCACGAGAGTGCGCTGCAGGTCGCCGGAGATCTCCGCCGGACCGGACACGGTACGGATCTGCAGCGCCCCGAGAATCGAGAACTTGAGCATGCCGAATCCGCCTCCCCGTTAGATCTCGGGCGTCGTCGTCCTTTCCGGCGACGTACCAAGAGTGGGGTTGTTCCGTACCGAACCGTTCCCGTTCGGGTCCCGGAGCGGGTCCCGCGTGTTCCGCATTTCGGTCAGCGTCCGTCACCCACGACAAGCGAACGCAGTACGGCGACCCGCTCGGCCGCCGCCTCGGGCGAATCGGCGTGGATGACGAGGTGCCCGGGAGAGCCGTTCCTCGGCGGCAGCACGGACCGGACATGCGGCAGCGCGCCGATCTCGGCGCTTTCCAGCCGCCACGGTTCGTCGAGTACGGCGGCCGCGGCGAAGCGATTCGGCCGCACGGCGTCCACCAGCCGGCCCTCCAGCACCTCGATCGCTCCCGCCGCCAGGTCGAACCCTCCCGCCACCTTGACCAGGGCCGGCACCGGGTCGTCCGCCAGCGCGGCCCGGCACGCCGTGATCACGGGCCCGCGCGAGGTCAGCGAGACGCGGGTGTGGGCGGGCCCGAACTGGTAACCGGCCAGGTCGAGCAGCGCGGTGACCACCGCGCGCACCTCGGCGGCCGTGTCGTCGGTCAGCGGTGCGGGGTGGATGAGGCCGTAGGCCGTCGCCGCCGTGATGCCGACGGTCTGGTGCATGCCGTGCACGGTGAGCGTCTCCACGCTGAGCCGCATCGCGCCGGGGGCGGGGCTCGGCTCCCCGGGGGAGAGCCGGTTGTCCCGGACCAGGCGGCGTACGGCCTCCGGGTCCGACAGCACCCGCACCGCGCGGACCGGGTTGACGCACAGCCCGGCCGCGGCGGCCTCGGCGAGCGGCGCGCGCAGCGCGGACTCGTCCCTGGCGTCGACCCGGACCGCCCGCACGTGCACGCCCGCGTGGGCGGCCTCGCGTATGAGGCGGTGATCCGGGTTCAGCAGGAAGATCCGGCGGTCGTCCTTGTGTTCAGTCATGCCTCTGCTCGGGGGGTGGAGTCGGCGAGGGTGGAAGGGCAGGCTACGAGTGAGCGTTACCGATCCGATCCCGACTGGTTCCCTTGGCGAGGGAGAGGAAGGTGCACCAGGCGGTGGGGGTGAGGCTCAGGTGGGAGGTGGTGGGGGATTTGGAGTCGCGGATGTGGATGTGGGTGGGGGTGGGGGATATTTCGAAGCATTGGCCGCCCTCGCCATCGCTGTAGCTCGACTTGTGCCACGAGTAGGCGGCTTCCAGGCATTCGCCGCCTCCGCCACTGCTGTAGCTGCTCTTGAACCAGCTGAGTTCGCCAGTGCTCATAGCCGTCCCCGCAGTCTCTCAATCAGGTCCAGCGACTCGCTGGGCCGCAGCGCCTGCGCCCTGAGGAGCCCGTAGCGCTCGCCCAGGACGCCCACTTCTTCGGGATCAGTGACGAGCCGTGGATAAGTGTGGATCTCGACGTACGCTACCTGCTCGCCTTTCCTCACCGTCAGCAGATTGAACGGGCCGTCCATGCTGGGCTGTTCCGCGCGTTCCATGGGCATCACCTGGAGTTCCACAGTCCGCAGGCTGCCGATGCGCAGCAGGTTCTGGAGCTGCGCCGCATGCACCTCTCGCCCGCCCACCGGCCGCAGAAGCACGCTCTCGTCGGCCTCCTCGCTGAGGAGCGGGCGCCACTGCGCGAACACGGCCCCGGCGTAACCGTCGGTCTGAAGCAACCCCGGCACCAACTGATTGGTGTACACGTGCAGAGCAGACGCCTGCTCCTCAAGTGCCGCATACCCCCGATACCACTCAGGATGACGAGTCCGCGCCTTGGCCATCGCCTCCTTGATCTCAGGGATGACCTCCTTCAACAAGCCCCCCGCATCCAGGACCTCGTCCGCCTTGTCCAAGAACTCCGGCTGAGGAGTCCGTACCCCCCTCTCCATGGCCGAGATCTGATCGGGGCCGTACGACACCAGCTGGCCGAATTCCTTCTGCGTCAACCCGGCCCGCTCCCGCAGCAGCCGCAGCTGCTTGCCCAGGGCCACGAACAGCCCCGTCGTCCCGTCGGCCTCCGCCGGAGCCTCCGGTCGCCGCTCCTGCTCCTCCGTCAAAACAACCCCACCCCCGTCACGCGCCCTCGCTGGTCACGGCCGACAAGCCGTACAGCGGACGCACCCGACCCGTACGGCTACCCAACGTCGCGGGTTCGTCACTGGAAAGCCTAGAGAGAACCCGCCACGCTCGGTCACGTGAACGCCGAAATCTCCACCCCCACCACCGAATTCACCCAGCGTCTGAGCGCCACGCCGCGGGCGGCCCGGCTGGCCCGCCGCCTGACCACCACCCAGCTCTCCACCTGGGGATACCCGCACGACGATCAACGGACGCACACCGCGGAGCACATCGTCGCGGAGTTGGCGGCGAACGCCGTCACCCACGGTCGCCTGCCGGCCCGGGACTTCGAACTCCGGCTCAGCCTGCGGCAGGCGCGGGGCACGCTGCGTATCGAGGTGAGCGACGCGCGCGGGGACCGTCACCTGCGCTTCCGGGGCGGGCCGGAGGAGGAGGGCGGGCGGGGTCTTGTGCTGGTGTCGCTGCTGGCGCTGAGGTGGGGGGTGATGGAGCGGGAGGTGGGCAAGACGGTGTGGGCGGACGTCTCCCTCGCCCCGCGACGGGAACGCGGCCCGCGTCGGCCCGTCGGTCCCCTACCCTTCGTACAGCCCCTCCACGGCCTCGGCGAAGTCCCGCACGACCGCCTCTCGCCGTAGCTTCATCGAGGGGGTCAGATGGCCTGCCTCCTCGGTGAAGTCGACCGGGAGGACCGCGAAGCGGCGTATCGACTCGGGGCGGGACACCAGGCGGTTGGCCTCGTCCACCGCGCGTTGCAGGACCGCGTTCAACTCCGGGTCGCCGACGAGGAGTTCCGGCGGCACCGGATGCTTGCCGTTCATCTGACGCCAGTGGGTGATGCCGTCCGGGTCGAGGGTGAACAGCGCGGCCACGTACGGGCGGCCGTCGCCGACCAGCATGCACTGGGAGACCAGCGGGTGTGAGCGCAGCCAGTTCTCCAGCGGAGCCGGGGCCACCGACTTGCCGCCGGCCGTGATGAGCAGTTCCTTCTTGCGGCCGGTGATGGTGAGGTAGCCCTCGTCGTCCAGTTCGCCGATGTCGCCGGTGGCCAGCCAGCCGTCCTTCGTCGCCGGGACGACACCACCCGCCGCCGGGTCCCAGTAGCCGCGCAGGACCTGGTCACCGGCGATCAGGATCTCGCCGTCGGCCGCGATCCGCACCCGTGTGCCCGGCATCGGCCAGCCCACCGTGCCCAGTCTGGGTTTCAGCGGCGGGGTCACCGTGGAGGCGCCCGTCGTCTCCGTCAGGCCGTACCCCTCGAAGATCTCGATGCCCGCGCCCGCGTAGAACGCGGCGAGGCGCCGGCCGAGCGGTGAGCCGCCGCAGATCGCGTAACGGACCTTGCCGCCCATGGCATTGCGGATGCGCCGGTAGACCAGGGGGTCGTAGAAGCCGCGCGCGGTCTTGAGGGCGCGGGTGGGACCGCTGCCGGTTCCCGTCTGGCGGGCCTCCAGCGCCTCGCCGTACCGTCTCGCCACCGCGGCCGCCCGGTCGAACGACGAGGCCCGACCGCCCGCCTCCGCCTTGGCGCGGGCGCTGTTGAAGACCTTCTCCAGCATGTACGGGATGGTCAGCAGGCAGGTCGGCCGGAAGGCGGCGAGGTCCGGCAGCAGGTCCTCCGCCTTCAGGCTGGGCGCGTGGCCGAGCCGCACCCGCGCCCGGACACAGGCGATCGCCACCATCCGGCCGAAGACGTGGGACATCGGCAGGAACAGCAGGACGGACGCGTCGTCGCCGGAACCCTGGTTCTGTCTGAAGACCGGGTGGAGCAGTTCGATCGCGTTGTCCACCTCGGCGAAGAAGTTGCCGTGCGAGAGCGCGCAGCCCTTGGGGCGGCCGGTGGTGCCCGAGGTGTAGATGAGGGTGGCGAGGGTCTCGGGGCTCAGCATGCCCCGCCGTACGGCCACTTCGGCGTCCGGGACCTGCGCGCCCAGCTCCGCCAGCCGGTCCACATGGCCCTTCTCCATCACCCACATGTGCCGCAGGTCGGGGAGGTGTTCGAGTTCGGGGCCCAGCGCGGCGGCCTGTCCCGCCGTCTCCGTGGCCAGCGCCACCGCGCCGGAGTCGTGCAGGATCCAGCGGGTCTGGAAGACGGAGGAGGTGGGGTAGACGGGCACCGTGACCAGCCCGGCGGCCCATGCGGCGAAGTCGAGCAGGGTCCACTCGTAGGTGGTCCTCGCCATGATGGCGATGCGGTCGCCGGGCACCAGCCCCTCGGCGATCAGCCCCTTCGCGACCGCCAGGACCTGTGCCGCGAACTCCGCCGCCGTCACGTCCGTCCAGCGGACGTCCTCGCCCTCGCCCAGCCTGCGGCTCAGGACGACCGCTCCCGGGTCCGTCTCCGCGTTCTCGAACGGCAGGTCGCCCAGCGACCCGTGGGTCACCGGCGGCACGAACGGCGGTACGTACGCCTCCCGTACGGCTCCGTCCAGCCGTCTGGTCTCCGGCTCGATGAGGACGGGATTGCCGTCGTAGTCCGTGGCGAAGACCGGTGTGCCGGAGGAGTGGGGTGCGCCGGGGACGGATGGGGCGTCGTTCGGGTAGGGCGTGGACACGGGGCGACTCCTCGGGCGTGCAGCGGCCAACTGCTTGCTGCATGACGTACGTGCCTCGCGCACCGAGGCGTTCACCGTCGGTGGGCCAAGACGGCACCAAAAGGTGTTACCGGCGGTTAGGGAGCAGATCGTACGGGCCCACTGTGGCGGGCTCGTGCGGTTTTGGGGAGGGTCCGGGGCCAGGGCTGTGCAATCTCGTGGATTACGTGAGGGTCGTTCAGGTCCCCACCGCGCCCGAGGGGTCCGTCTCGACCTGCTCCTCACCGTGACGTAAGCTTACCTGCGGTAACCTTACTCCAGAGTAAGCAAGGTACGCAGTGGGGAGACGGACATGGCCGACCGCTATCTGAGCTTCACCGGCACCGCGCCCGGCCGCTTCCTGACCCGCCGCCTGGGTCTCCCCCAGCCCGCCGAGCTGACCCGCTGGTCCAGCCGACGCCCCGCCCTCGACGGCCATGTGCTGCATCTGACGGCCGGCAAGACCGACCTCGGCCTCGCCCCGGTCCTGGCCCGTACGGGCCTCCCCCAGGACGGCACCGGGCGGCCGGCCGCCGTCGTCCTCGACGCCACCGGGGTCCGGGACGTCGACTCGCTCTCCGAGGTGCACGCGGCCCTCCACCCCGTGGTGCGGGAGGTCGCCGCGAGCGGCCGGGTGCTCGTACTGGGCGCCCCGCTCGACCCCGCCGACCACCACCAGGCCGCCGCCCAGCAGGCCTTGGAGGGATTCACCCGTTCCCTCGGCAAGGAGATCGGCCGGGGCAGGACCGTCAATCTCCTGCGGCTCACCGACGCGGTCGCCGCCGAGTCCACCCTGCGCTTCCTGCTCTCCCCCAAGTCCGCCTACGTGAGCGGACAGGTGATCGAGACGGGGGATCAGGAAGTCGCCGCTCCCGAGGACTGGGACAGACCTCTCGCCGGGCGCACCGCCCTGGTCACCGGCGGCGCGCGCGGGATCGGGGCCGCCGTCGCCGAGACCCTGGCCAGGGACGGCGCCCGGGTCGTCGTACTGGACGTGCCGGGCGCCGAGGACGAGGCGCGCGCCCTCGCCGAACGGCTGGGCGGCACCGCGCTCGCCCTCGACATCACCGCCGCCGGCGCCGGTGAGCGCATCGTCGCCGCCCTGCCCGACGGCCTGGACGTGCTGATCCACAACGCCGGCGTCACCCGCGACCGACGGCTGGTCAACATGCCCGCGGAGCGCTGGGATCCGGTGCTGGAGGTCAACCTCGGGAGCGTGCTGCGCACCACCGACGCCCTGCTGGAGAGCGGGACCCTGCGGCGGGGCGGGCGGATCGTCGCCACCGCCTCCATCGCCGGGCTCGCGGGCAACGCCGGGCAGACCAACTACGGGGCGAGCAAGGCCGGGATCGTCGGGCTGGTGCGGTCGCTGGCGCCGCGTGCGGCGGCGGCGCACGGGGTCACCGTGAACGCCGTGGCGCCCGGCTTCATCGAGACGAGGATGACCGCCGCGATCCCCCTCCTCATCCGGGAGGCCGGACGGCGCATGAACTCCCTCGCCCAGGGCGGTCTGCCCGCCGACGTCGCCGAGACCACGGCCTGGCTCGCCCACCCCGCCTCCGGCGCGGTCAACGGCCAGATCGTCCGGGTCTGCGGCCAGAGCCTGCTGGGGGCCTAGTGACGACCGCCGCCATCGTCCTGAGCGCCGCCCCGGCCCTGCCCCCGCTGCTCGCCCAGGGCGCCCTGCGCTCCCCCTTCAAACGGCCCGCCCCGGACGCGGACTTCCCGCGCACCCGGCTGATGCTGCCCGGACTGGGCGTCGACCTGGCCCGGCTGGCCGCCTACGAACGGGTCTGCGGCTTCGCCACCGGCGACGACTCGCTGCCCGTCACCTATCCGCACGTCCTGGGCTTCCCGCTGGCCATGCGGCTGATGAGCGCCCGGGACTTCCCGCTGCCGCTGCTCGGCCTGGTCCACACCTCGATCGAGATCGTCCAGCACATCGAGCTCCCGGCCACCGCCGAGTACGAGATCGCCGTCCACGTAGAGGGGCTGGCCCCGCACCGGCGCGGTACCGAGGCCACCGTGGTCACCGAGGTGCGCGGCGGCGGGAGCGTCGTATGGGAGTCGAGGAGCACCTATCTGGCGCGGCACCGCACCGGAGACGGCCGTCCCGGTGAGGACCGTACGGGCGACGAGGCGGGCGGGCGGCGGGAGCCGGGCGCGCTCCCCGTCGTCGCCGAGTGGCGGATCGCCGGGGACGTCGGGCGGCGGTACGGCGCCGCCTCCGGCGACCGCAACCCCATCCATCTGCACCCGCTCACCGCGCGCCTGTTCGGCTTCCCCCGGGCTATCGCGCACGGCATGTGGACCGTCGCGCGCTGCCTGGCCGCCCACGGCACCCCGCGGGCGGCCCACGTCCGTGCGCGGTTCCGGGCCCCGGTGCCGCTGCCGGCCACGGTGGCGTACGCGGCGGACGGCTCGGGGCGCTTCGAACTGCGCGGCGAGGGCGGGCGCACGCACCTGAGCGGAGAGGTGCTGCCGCTCCTCTAGTGCCGGCCGGGTACTCAGGTACTAGGGGACGACGGTCGGCGCGGGCTCCTGGCTCGTCGGAGGGGACCAGGGGCGGCCCTCCATCAGGTTGCCGAGGCCGGCCCAGGCGAAGTTCATCAGGGTCGCCGCCGCCTGACGCGCCGTGACGCCCGGGGTCGCGTTGGCCCAGGCGGCCAGCGACTCGGCGGCGCCGAACAGGGCCTCCGCCAGCCCCGCGACCTCGCGCTCCGCCAGGTCGGGGTCGCGGTGGGCCTCCCGGGCCGCGACCGCGATCAGCTCGGTCACGAACGCGACGATCTCCTCGCGCATCGCGGCGACCTCGGCCGCGAACGGCTCACCGTGGGTACGGGCCTGGAGGTGCAGCACGGACCAGCCGTCGGGGTGCTCGCCGGTGTGCGCGAAGAACGCCTGGAGCCCGTCCCAGAGCTGGCGGTCGGCGGGCAGTCCCGGTCGCACCGAGGTGCGTACGGCCTCCGTCAGCGCCTTGGCCTCACGGCGGATGCAGGCCGTGAAGAGGTCTTCCTTCGAGTTCAGGTACAGGTACACCAACGGCTTGGACACGCCCGCCAGTTCGGCGATCTCGTCCATCGACGCGGCCATGTACCCGCGCTGCCCGAAAGTCCGTACGGCGGCGTCGAGCATCTGCTGTTCCCGCACCGCCCGCGGCATCCGCTTGGTCTTCACGGCACCCATGGAGCAAGAGTAGTTGGGCCCGGGGGCGCCGGAACCGGACGGCGAGCGGTCAGGAGGCCTGACTGCGCGCGCGGACCGTGTCGTCCGCCCCGTCCTCCTGGCTGCGGTTGGCCTCCAGGTTGGCCTTCATCCGGTCCACCTTCTGCACGATCTTCACGGAGGCGCGGTCCCGCTCCTTGCGCAGCACCACCCAGCTGACCGGCGCCGACAGCACCAGGGAGAGCAGCAGGACCCACAGGAGGTTGGAGTCGCCGAAGCCACGCGGGAAGATCCCGGAGTAGACAGCGCCCCAGACGACCACGAGGCAGCCCGCGAAGATACCGAGGCGCATCAGCGTGTAGCGGAGCATCTCAATCCAGTCTTCCGATTCCGTAAAGGGGGCACCGTCCAGTGAAGCACGCCGGAGCACCGATCTTGGAGGGGGGTGCGCGGCGTCACCCGGCTCCCCCGGGGGGTCACCTGAGGGGCAGCAGCATGGTGATGTCGTCCCGGTAGTCGCCGGGGGCGACGCGGATGGCGCCGGGGACCCGGCCGACCTCCCGGTAGCCGCAGGAGCCGTAGAACCGCTCCAGGCCGTGCCCGCCCCGGCAGCCGAGGCGTATCGCGTCGATGCCCTCGAAGGTGCGGCCCGCGTCCGCGACGGCCGCCATCAGGTCCCGGCCGTACCCCTGGCCCTGGTACTTGGGGTGGACCATCACCGTGTACAGCCACACCCAGTGCGTCTGCAGCCGGTGCGTGTTGAAGGAGAAGAAGGCGGTGGCGGCCACCGTCCCCGCCTCGTCGCGTCCGACCAGCAGGCGGTTGCGTCCCTCGGCCATCGCGACGAAGTGCCTGACCAGCTCCGGCCGTATCTCGTCCCGGCTCACCGGCGCCACGAAGCCGACCGCTCCGCCCGCGTTGGACACGTCCGTCCACAGGTCGAGGATGCCGTCGCGCAGGGCGGGAGTGATGGCCGGGTCGAGGGTGAATGTAAGGGGCATGAGGGGATGCTATCCCCTACGGGCCCGATGCCGTCCCCTACGCGGTCCCGGGTGCCGACGCGTGTGCCGGCCCGTTCTCCCCCAGTACCCGCGCCGCCACCCCGAGGTCCGCGACCAGCCCCCGGTACGCCCCCTCCCGGTCCTCCGCGCGCAGCACCGCCGAGGGATGAACGGTGGGCACCAGCCGCCGCTGACGCCCGTGGATCTCCCGCTCCAGCACGGTCCCGCGGGTCTCGGTCACCCGGAACGACGACCCCAGCAGCGCCTTCCCGGCGGTGGCGCCCAGCAGCACGATCAGCTCGGGCTCCACCACGGCCAGCTCGGCCGCGAGCCAGGGCCCGCAGGCGGTCGTCTCGCGCAGGGAGGGCGCCTTGTGGATCCGGCGCTTGCGGGGCTCGGCCCGGGTGAACTTGAAGTGCTTGACGGCGTTGGTGACGTACGCGTCCGCCGGGTCCAGACCGGCTTCCGCGAGGGCCCGGTCGAGGAGTTTCCCGGCGGGGCCGACGAAGGGTTCGCCCTGACGGTCCTCCTGGTCGCCGGGCTGCTCGCCGACGAGCATCACCCGGGCGGGCGCGGAGCCCGCGCCGAACACCGTCTGCGTGGCGTCCCGGTGCAGGGGGCAGCCCCGGCAGTCGGCGGCGGCCCTGCGCAGCGCGGCTAGGCCGCCCCGCTCCGGGACGAAGGGCTCGGCGGTGCAGGCGTCCTCGGGAGCCTTCGTGCTCACCATGCCGGCCGGGTACCCGTCCGGCACCCGGCGTCACGTCACACCCGCATCGGCTGCGGCGACTCACGGCGTGCCGGGTCCGGGCCGTCGTACTCCCGGATGATCTCGTACCGCGTGTTCCGCTCCACCGGACGGAAGCCCGCGTCGCGGATCAGGTCCAGCAGGTCCTCGCGGGTCAGCTTGTTCGGCGTGCCGTAGTTGTCCGCGTCATGCGTGATCTTGTACTCGACGACCGAGCCGTCCATGTCGTCGGCGCCGTGCTGGAGGGCAAGCTGGGCGGTCTGCACGCCGTGCATCACCCAGAACACCTTGACGTGCGGGACGTTGTCGAACAGCAGCCGGGAGACGGCGAAGGTCTTCAGCGCCTCGGCGCCGGTCGCCATCTGGGTCCGGGCCTGGAGGCGGTTGCGGACCTTCCCGTCCTTCATGTCGACGAAGTCGTGCTGGTAGCGCAGCGGGATGAAGACCTGGAAGCCGTTCGTCTCGTCCTGCAGCTCACGCAGCCGCAGCACGTGGTCGACGCGGTGCCGGGGCTCCTCGATGTGGCCGTAGAGCATGGTGCAGGGCGTCTTGAGCCCCTTCTCGTGCGCGAGCCGGTGGATGCGCGACCAGTCCTCCCAGTGCGTCCGGTGGTCGACGATGTGCTGCCGGACCTCCCAGTCGAAGATCTCGGCGCCGCCGCCGGTCAGCGACTCCAGGCCCGCGTCGATCAGCTCGTCGAGGATCTCGGAGGCGGACAGCCCGGAGATCGTCTCGAAGTGGTGGATCTCCGTCGCCGTGAAGGCCTTCAGGGAGACGTCCGGGAGGGCCGCCTTCAGCTCCCTGAGCGAGCGGGGGTAGTACCGCCACGGCAGATTGGGGTGCAGGCCGTTGACGATGTGCAGCTCGGTGAGGTTCTCGCCCTCCATCGCCTTGGCGAGCTTCACCGCCTCCTCGATGCGCATCGTGTACGCGTCCTTCTCGCCCGGCTTGCGCTGGAAGGAGCAGTAGGCGCAGGACGCCGTGCACACGTTGGTCATGTTGAGGTGCCGGTTGACGTTGAAGTGGACGACGTCGCCGTTCTTGCGCGTCCGCACCTCGTGCGCGAGACCGCCGAGCCACGCCAGGTCGTCCGACTCGTACAGCGCGATGCCGTCCTCGCGGGTCAGCCGCTCACCGGCCCTGACCTTCTGCTCCAGCTCGCGCTTGAGCCCGACGTCCATGCCTCAACCTTTCTCCGACAACGACCCCACCGTACGCGAGAACCTTCACGCTTCCTCGGGCAGCTCTCCGACCCGGTTCTCCCACTTGGTGGAGAGCACGATGGTGGTACGGGTCCGGGAGACCCCCTTGGTCCCGCTCAGCCGCCGGATCGTCTTCTCCAGCCCGTCCACGTCCGTCGAACGCACCTTGAGCATGAACGAGTCGTCGCCGGCGATGAACCAGCAGTCCTCGATCTCGGGGAGTTCCTTCAGCCGCTGCGCCACGTCCTCGTGGTCGGCGGCGTCGGAGAGCGAGATGCCGATCAGGGCGATGACGCCGAGGCCGAGGGAGGCCGCGTTCACGGTGGCGCGGTAGCCGGTGATGACGCCGGCCGCCTCCAGCCGGTTGATGCGGTCGGTGACACTGGGTCCCGACAGGCCGACGAGGCGCCCCAGCTCCGCGTAGGAGGCCCGGCCGTTCTCCCTCAGGGCCTGGATGAGCTGCCTGTCCACGGCGTCCATGCGATCGAAGCCTTCCGCTGAAAAGTTCCGAAGTGATGAGAGGTACTGCTTGCCCACTGCGACGTGCCCACTGCGACGTGCCCGGCTAACTCGCGGCCCCGCCGCCGCCCAGCTCGCCCTGCCACCGCCGGTAGAGGCCGTGCCCGACGCCCGCCGCGTCCAGCACCCGCCCGGCGACGAAGTCCACCAGGTCCTGGATGTGCGTCGCGCCCGCGTAGAAGGCCGGGGAGGCCGGCACCACGGTGGCACCCGCGTCGTCCAGGGCGACCAGATGACGCAGCGTCTGACCGTTCAGCGGGGTCTCCCGTACGGCCACGACCAGCGTCCGGCGCTCCTTCAGTGTGACGCTCGCCGCACGCTGGAGCAGGTCCTTCGACAGGCCGAGCGCGACCCCGGCCACACAGGCGGTGGAGGCGGGCACGATGAGCATGCCCTTCGTCCGGTACGACCCCGACGACGGTCCGGCGGCGAGGTCACCCGCGCTCCAGTACCGCACGCCGGTGACGTCCACGTCGTAGGTCCCCGGCTTCCCGTCGGCCCCACGCGCCAGCCATTCCCGCAGGTCGTCCTGCCAGTGCGCGTCCCGGAAGGAGATCTGGGTCTCGTCGAGCAGGGTGAGCCGCGAGGCCCGGCTGACCACCAGGTCGACGCTCTCCCCCGCCCCCAGCAGCGCCCGCAGCACAGCAGCCGCGTACGGCGTCCCGGAAGCTCCGGACACCCCCACGATCCAAGGTACGCGCTGCGATTCTCCTGCGTTCACACCTTGAGCGTACCGGCGGGGATTGCGGTGCGATGTGTCAGGAGTGTCAGACCGTCAGCCCCCGGACCAGAAGGTCCAGCAACGCGCACACGAACAGGGCAATGCCGATGAACCCGTTGACCGAGAAGAACGCCCGGTTCAGGCGGGACAGGTCGTGCGGGCGGACGATCCGGTGCTCGTACACGAACGCGCCCGCCACGATCACCAGGCCCAGCCAGAAGAACGCGCCCGCGTGGGTGGCCAGGGCGTACCAGACGAACAGGGCCGTCGTGACCGTGTGGCACACCCGCGCGCCCCGGATCGCCGCCGGGATGCCGAAGCGCGCCGGGACCGACAGCACGCCGATCTCGCGGTCCGTCTCCACGTCCTGGCAGGCGTAGATCAGGTCGAAGCCGCCGATCCAGACGCCCACGGCGAGGCCGAGGACCACCGCGTGCCAGTTCCACTCGCCGCTGATCGCCAGCCAGCCGCCGATCGGCCCCATCGCCTGGGCGAGCCCCAGGATGGCCTGCGGGAAGTTCGTGAACCGCTTCCCGTACGGGTACACCACCATCGGGATCACCGCGATGGGGGCCAGCGCCAGGCACAGCGGGTTCAGCAGGGCCGCCGCGCCCAGGAAGACCACCAGGGCGATCAGGGCGCCGGTCCAGGCGTGCCGGACGCTCATGGCGCCGGTCACCAGCTCCCGGTGGGCCGTGCGGGGGTTCCGCGCGTCGATCTCGCGGTCGATGATCCGGTTGACCGCCATGGCGAACGTCCGCAGGCCCACCATGCAGACCGTGACCAGCAGCAGCCGGACCCAGTGGATGTCCTTGTCCCACTCGTACATCGCGGTGAGCGAGGCGATGTAGGCGAAGGGCAGCGCGAAGACGGAGTGCTCGATCATGACCAGGCGCAGGAACGCCTTGGTGCGTCCCGGCTGGGGGATCGCGGCAGAGGCGGTGCTCACAGGCCGTACTCCTTCCAGCGACGGTCGACCGTCGCCGCCGTATCCGGATCCGACACCACCATGTCCGGCCACCCCCCGTCTCGCGTGTAGCCCTCCTCGGGCCACTTCCTCGTCGCGTCGATGCCCGCCTTGCCGCCCCAGAACTGCTGGTAGGACGCGTGGTCGAGGTGGTCGACCGGGCCCTCGACCACCGTGAGGTCGCGGGCGTAGTCCGTGTTGCCGAGCGCCCGCCAGGCGACCTCGTGCAGGTCGTGGACGTCACAGTCGGAGTCCACGACCACGATCAGCTTGGTCAGGGACATCATGTGTGCCCCCCAGACCGCGTGCATCACCTTCTGCGCGTGCTTCGGGTACTTCTTGTCGATCGAGACGATCGCGCAGTTGTGGAAGCCGCCGGCCTCGGGCAGGTGGTAGTCCACGATGTCCGGGACGATGATCTTGAGGAGAGGGAGGAAGAAACGCTCCGTCGCGCGGCCCAGCGGACCGTCCTCCGTCGGCGGCCGGCCGACCACGATCGACTGGAGCAGCGGCCTGCGGCGCATGGTCACGCAGTCGATCGTCAGCGCCGGGAACGGCTCCTGCGGGGTGTAGAACCCGGTGTGGTCGCCGAACGGGCCCTCCGGGAGCATCTCGCCCGGCTCCAGCCAGCCCTCGACGACGACCTCGGCCTGCGCCGGGACCTGGAGCGGGACCGTCTTGCAGTCGACCATCTCGATCCGCTTGCCCGCGAGGAACCCGGCGAAGAGGTACTCGTCGATGTCACCGGGGAGCGGAGCGGTGGAGGCGTAGGTGACGGCGGGCGGACACCCGAAGGCGATCGCCACCGGCAGCCGCTCGCCCCGCCGGGCCGCGACCTGGTAGTGGTTGCGGCTGTCCTTGTGGATCTGCCAGTGCATGCCGATGGTGCGCTTGTCGTGGCGCTGCAGGCGGTACAGCCCGAGGTTGCGGATGCCCGACTCGGGGTCCTTCGTGTGGGTGAGCCCCAGGTTGAAGAAGGACCCGCCGTCCTGGGGCCAGGTGAACAGCGCGGGCAGGGCGTCGAGGTCGACGTCGTCGCCGGTGAGGACGACCTCCTGGACCGGGGCGTCCTTCACCTTCCTCGGCGGTACGTGCGTCATCGCCCCGAGCTTCCCGAACGCCTCCCGCACGCCCACGAAGCCGTGCGGCAGCTCGGGCTTCAGCAGACCGCCGATCCGGTCGGAGATCTCGCCGTACGACTTCAGGCCGAGCGCCTTCAGCAGCCGCCGGTCGGTGCCGAAGACGTTCATCGCCAGCGGCATCGCCGAACCCTTGACGTTCTCGAAGAGCAGCGCCGGGCCGCCAAACTTCTGCACCCGGTCGACGATCTCCCCGACCTCCAGATACGGGTCGACCTCGGCCTTGATTCGCTTGAGGTCTCCCTCGCGTTCCAGCGCCCGGAGCAGGGAACGAAGATCGTCGTAAGCCATGTGTCCCAGTATCGGCCACCCGCTACCCTGGCCCCGTCACCGGGGCCGCCCCGTTTCTCTGGGAGATCGCACGACCATGCTGAGGTATCTGCCGTTCCTGCTGGTCCTGGCGCTGTGGATCTACGCCTTCGTGGACTGTCTGAACACCCCCGAGGAAGAAGTGCGCCACCTGCCGAAGGTGATGTGGGTGATCATCATCCTGCTGTTCGGCGAGGTGCTGGTCGGCCCGGTCGCCTGGCTGCTCACCGGCAGACTGCGCGGCACCCCGGCACAGCCCCGGTGGGTCGCCCCCGACGACAACCCGGAGTTCCTGAAGTCCCTGAAGAGGGACGAGCCGGGGGGCGAGTGAGGCCATGGATTCCTCGGACCGGGAACAGGCCCGCGCCCAGCTCGGCGTCGCCCTCGCCGAGGCCCGGGCGGGGCTGGCCGAGGGAGGCGTCCCGGTCGGGGCCGCGCTCTACGGCCCGGACGGCGGTCTCCTCGGCCGGGGCCGCAACCGCCGGGTGCAGGACGACGACCCCTCCACACACGCCGAGACGGCCGCGTTCCGCGCGGCGGGCCGGCAGCGGACCTACCGGGGTACGACGATGGTGACCACGCTGTCGCCCTGCTGGTACTGCAGCGGTCTGGTCCGGCAGTTCGGGATCTCGCGGGTGGTGATCGGCGAGGCCACGACCTTCCGGGGCGGACACGACTGGCTGGCGGAACACGGCGTGGAGATCGTGCTCCTCGACGATCCCGAATGCGTCGAGCTGATGCGGGACTTCGTCAGGGACCACCCGGCCCTGTGGAGCGAGGACATCGGTGAGTGAACCGCGTGTCCCGACCACCGGCCCGAGCACCTGGCCGGAGGGCGGCGCGGGCGATCGCCGTGGGCTGAAGCGGCGCGCGTCGATGCTTCATAACAGATATTTTCGTAACCCAACGGACATCACGGCATCTGGCCCGCAGCAACTTCCCCTTCCTACACTGGAGTTCAAGGGGGGATGCGGTGCACAGAGGTCTGCACGGGCGTGGGGCCCTGTTCGACACGGATCCGGCCGGACTCGTACCGCGACTGGTGGGCCTGCGCCCGAACCAGCATCGCGCGCATCCGTTCGAGCATCCGAAGGAACCGCCCCTCGTCGTGCTCACGGGGGCGCGGGGTCTGGGCAAGAGCGCGGTGCTCGGCGAACTGCGGGACGCCTACCAGGGGCATACGCCGGTAGCGTTGATCGACTGCGCGGAGCCGCAGTTCGCCGCGCCGCCGGCGGACCGGCCCGAGGAGTCGTGGTCGCCGGTGACGCAGGGGCTTCTGGTCGTCGCCGAGCAGCTGGCGGAGCCGGTCACGGGGGCCGGGCGGATCACGTTTCCCCGGCTGATGTCGGGGCTCGTCGCGGTGGCCGCCGGCGGCTGGGGCGACGCCGATTCGGAGCGGATCCGGCGCGAGGTCGAGCGGATCCTGCTGCTGAACGAGGGCGGCTCGTGGGTCAGCGGCTTCGCCGGACGCTGGGCGGGGAAGGTGGCGGCGAAGGTGGTCGCCGCCGCGACCGGCACCGGACCGCTGGTGTCCGGGGCCATCGAGGCGACCCTGGAGTCCGTCGCCGAGGGCTTCACCAGCCGCCGGCACCAGAAGGCGTCGGTGTGGTACCGGACGTATCCGAACGCCGGCGGCAACGCGCAGCGCGGACTCATCCTGCTGTCCGGGCACTTCCGGGCCGACGGCACCTCCCGCGAGCACGCCGAACGGCACCTCGTGCGGGCGCTGCTGACCGACCTGACGGAGGCGTACACGGGCGTGCTGCCCCGGATGCGGCGCCTGGGCCGGCCGCTGGTGCTGGTCGACAACGCCCAGTCGGCTCCCGGTCCCGAGCTGATCGAGGCCGTACTGCGCGACCGGGCCGACGGCGGCACCGACCAGGTGGCGTTCGTCGCGGCCCGGCGCGGCGACGGCCGCCGGGCGGCCCTGCGCGGGGCGGTACGGCGTGAGCTGCCCGAGGTGGCCCGGCGCAGCGACTGGACCCCGGACCCGGCGGTGCCCTCCTCACGGGCGCTGCTGGTCGCGCTCACGCCGCTCACCCCCGACGACACCCTGCACATCGTGGGCGCCGTCTGCGACGAGATCCCGGTGCCGCCCCAACTCCCGCACGCCACGCACCGGCTGACCGGCGGAAACCCGCTGGGCATCGGTGTGCTCGCCGAGTCCGCCGCCCAGCACCTGCCGGCGGCGGACTCGCTCGGCGAGCTGCTCACCGCGGACGTACGGCTGCACGAGGACCGGGACGGGGTCCCCGCCTACCGGGAGCTGCTGGACCGGCTGGTGCCCGCCGACCGGCTGGACGAGCTGACCGTGCTGGCCGCCGCCCACGACCACGACTCGGCCTGCGCGCTGGCCGCCGCCCTGCTCCCGGACGACTTCGGCCCGGCGGACGTACGGGCCCTGCAGACCCGGCTGGCCGAGGAGGGGCTGCCGGGGGCGCCCGGCCAGTTCGTCGGTGACCCGTTCGTACGGACGTTGCTGCTGCTCAGGCTGCATCTGCGGGACGCGGACCACTCCGGGTGGCGCAGGGCCCACGAGACGCTGATCGCGCACTACGCGCCGGGCGAGGGGGACGGCGGCGACGACCCCGAGCGGGCCCGGTACCGGCTGTACCACGAACTCGCCCTGGGCTCCCCGGACTCGGCGGTGGCCCATCTGCGGGACACCTTCGCCACCGCCGGCACCCGCACCTGGCTGCGCACCCTGCGCTTCGTCGCGTCGGCGCCCTACTTCCACGCGCACGACGCCCAGGGCCGCGACTTCACCGGCCGGGGCGACCGGCGGGCGGCGGTGGCGCTGGGCCGTACGGACGCCGGGCAGCCGGCGCCCGAGGGCGCGGACGCCGTACTGGACCTGCGGGTGCGGCGGCTGCTGCACGCCGTGTGGCAGCTGGCGGATCCGCTGGTGCTGCCCGATCCGAAGGTGTGCGACCGGCTGCGGTTCGAACTGGAGCAGCTGTCCAACCTTCGGCCGGCGGGCAACGCGCTGCTGTGGCGGGCCTCCCGTGACTGGCCGGCGGCCGCGCTCGCGGGGCGCCCCCTGGACGCGCTGGACGCCCCGGACGAAGAGGACGGGGACGACTCGGACGACGGCGGCGGGGAGGCCTGATGACGCGCAGGGGCGTGGGCACATGGTTGCGCGAGGGCGTCTGGGAGATCCCGCTGCGCCGCTATCTCGCCCTGCTGGTGGCGGCGGCGCTGGTGACCGGCGGGGTCTTCGGGGTGCGCGCGCTGGCGCACGACGACCGGTCCTGTGCGCCGGGGGTGGTGCGGCCGCAGGGCAGTGACGAGTGCGTGGGCGTGGCGAGCGGCCCGTACGACTTCGGGCGGCCCCAGCTGGCGGACGCCGTCAAGGCGATCGACCGGGAGAACCGGCGGCTGAAGCCCGGCGGCTATGTGACCGTGGCGCTGATGCTGCCGTACACCTCCACCTCCCCGTCGAGCCTGGCCGACATCCAGCACCAGCTCCAGGGCGCCTGTCTGGCCCAGTACCAGGCCAACCACGCCCCCAACGGGATGGTCCCGGCGATCCGGCTGGTGCTGGCCAACCCGGGGGCGACGGGGGCGTACTGGCGGCTTACGGTCGACCGGCTGACGGCGATGACGACCTCCGCCGACCGGCTGCGGGCGGTGGCCGGGATCGGGCAGAGCACCGACAGCAACAAGCAGGCGGTCGGCGAGCTGACCCGGCGCGGCATCCCGGTGGTCGGCTCCTCCATCACCGCCGACGACCTGGCCAACGGCCAGGGCGGGAAGGACCCGTTCCCGGGGCTGGCCCGGGTCTCGCCGACCAACACCGACGAGGCCCGTGCGCTCGCGTCCTTCGCCAAGGTCGCCGCGAACCGGGCGATGCTGGTGTACGACAAGCCCGGGGACCCGTACACCGAGACGCTGAAGACCGCGTTCACCTCGCTGCTGAAGGGCTCCCCGCTGGAGCCCCGGCCGTTCTACCCGCCCGCCGACCGCAGCCAGGAGGGCTCGACCGCCGGCACCTTCTGGGAGATCACCCAGATCCTGTGCTCCACGCCCCGTACGGTGGACACGATCCTCTTCGCGGGACGGCACACCCAGCTGCGGCAGTTCATCAACGCGCTGGGCGGACGCGGCTGCGACGACCGGAAGTTCACCCTGCTGACCGGGGACGAGGGCTCGTACCTGACCGCCGACGGGAAGCTGGACCGTACGGCGCTCGGCCGCAACCTCTCGGTGCGCTACACCTCGCTGGCCCACCCCGACGCCTGGAGCGCCACGCCGGCGACCGACGGGGGCTCGGCCAGGGACACGCGGAAGCTGCTCGACCTGGTGGCCGCCGCGAAGACCGAGCCGGTCGGTCCCGTCGGCCCGACCGGCCTGGACGACGGCCAGCTGATCATCGGTTACGACGCGGTGCAGCTGGCCTCGCGGGGCATCCTGATGGCCGCGCGGGGTGGCAGGGTGCCTCCGCCGCTCGCCCAGGTGGGCCACGAATGGGGGCAGGTGCAGGGGTCGCTGCGGGTGGACGGGGCGAGCGGCTGGATCTGCCTGGACGCGCACGGCAACCCGTACGACAAGGCCGTACCGATCGTGGAACTCACCCAGCAGGGCGGTTCCCGGTTCGTGAAGGTCGCCTGGCCGGAGGGGAAGCCGCCGGGGAAGGAGTGTCTGCCGCCGTCCTAGGCGGGCTGGACAATATCGATCAGGCGTTCGAAGCGGGTGTGCCAGGCCGCCTCCGACCCGCCTTCGCTCCCGCCCTGGAACTCGTGGGTGAGGCGCAGCACGCTCGCCGTGTCCCCGTCCCGTTCCAGGTGGAACCGGACTCGGCCGCCGCCCTCCACCGTGTACTCGGCGACCCGGTCCACGTCCCACGCGGTGACCCGCCCGGTGCCCAGGTCCCGCAGGGTGACCAGGCCGTCGAGGCGGGGTTCGAGAACGTCGACGGCGGTGAACCACCCCGCGAGTCCCTCCGGGGTGGCCACCGCCGGCCAGACCTGCTCCATGGGCCTCGGGATCCGCACGAGCAAGTGGAGTACGTGCGTGTCGGAGCCGCTCATGACTCCAGTGTCACCGACCGGGCGCTCACACGCCCGCGTAGGAGTGCTTGCCGGTGACGAAGATGTTGACGCCGTAGAAGTTGAACAGCCAGCAGGCGAACGCGATCATCGCCAGGTAGGCGGCCTTGCGGCCCTTCCAGCCGGCCGTGGCGCGGGCGTGCAGGTAGCAGGCGTAGGCGACCCAGGTGATGAAGGACCAGGTCTCCTTCGGGTCCCAGTTCCAGTACCGGCCCCAGGCGTCGCCCGCCCAGATGGCGCCGGCGATGATCGTGAACGTCCACAGCGGGAAGACGGCCGCGTTGACCCGGTAGGCGAACTTGTCGAGGGAGGCCGAGGCGGGCAGCCGCTCCAGCACCGAGGTCGCGAAGGCGCCGGGCTTGCCGCCGGTCTCCAGCTTGTTCTCGTACGAGTCCTTGAACAGGTACAGGATCGTGGCGACCGCGCCGACGTAGAACACCGCGCCGCAGAAGATCGCGGTGGAGACGTGGATGTACAGCCAGTACGAGTGCAGGGCCGGGACCAGCTGGTCGCTCGCCGTGTAGAGGACGGTGACCGCGAGACCCAGGTCCAGCAGGACCGTGGTGATGAGGAACAGGCCGAGCCAGCGGACGTTCTTCTTCAGGGCGAGCAGCGAGAGGTAGATGCCGACCGCCACACAGGAGAACGTGATGTTGAACTCGTACATGTTGCCCCACGGCGCCCGCTGCACGGAGGCCGCGCGGGCGACGACGCCGCCCACGTCCACCAGCCAGGCGAGCACGGTCAGGGACACGGCGATACGGCCGTAGAGATCGCCCTGCGCGTCGCCCCCGTGGGCACCCGGACCGTCCGGCACGTCCCGGGCACCGGACGCCGCCCGGACGACGACCTTGGGCCGCTCCAGCACGGCGGTGCCGCCGGCCTGCTTGACCTGGACGGCGGGCCCGGCGCCCTTCTTCGCGGCGTCGGCGGTCAGCGAGGCGGCCGTACGGGCCACCTTGCTGCGGCTGCCGAAGATCCATTCCGCGATGTAGGCGAGGAAGGCCAGGGTGTAGACGGTCATCGCCGAGTAGATCAGCGTGTTGCTGATGCTCGCGAGGTGTTCGTTGGTCGCTGCGGCGAGATCGGTTGTGGCGGCGAGAGTCACTTCTCAGCCCCTTCGGCAGGTACGACGTGGGAGTCGGGGGTTTCTGCGGGGTCGTCGTCGGGGCCGGGTGCCCCCGGCGCCTGGTCGTAGAGGGTTCCTGCGAGGTCGCCCAGCTCCTCGGGCACCTTGGCGGACTCGCTGCGGCCGAGTCCGGCCATCTCGACGACCGTCACGCCGTCGGCGCCGCGCACGGCCCGCACCCAGACGCGGCGGCGCTGGATGAACAGGGAGGCGGCCAGGCCGAAGATCGCCGTGAGCGCGCCGCCGAGCGCCCAGCCGCCGCCGGGCTCCTGGACGATCTCGAAACCGGCCCATTCCTTCACGTCCTTCTCGAACGTGATGGATCCGGCGCCGTTCGGCAGCGACATGGTCTGGCCGGGCCTGAGGTTGCCCCGCAGCTGCCGGCCCTTGGAGTCCTTGAACTCCTTCATGTGGGTCTTGTCCAGCTGGTACACGCTCTGCGGCAGGCCCGAGTCGACGCCGAGGTCGCCGTGGTACGGCGCCAGGTTGAGCACCGGGTTCAGCAGCGCCGGGAACTGCGAGAGCACGTTGGCGCCGCCGCCGTAGGTCGGCAGGAAGAAGGCCTGCACGCCCAGCTGTTCGCTCGCGCCCTGGGCGTTCTTGTAGCCGTCCATGACCTTGACGACGCCCTGCGAGGTGACGTTTCCGTCGAGCGGCAGCAGCGGTACGGCGTCCCGGTAGACGACGTCGCCCTTGCCGTCGCGGACGGTGATGACCGGCGCGTAGCCGTGGCTGACGAGGTAGACCTTTGCGTCGTCGATCTCCAGCGGCTGGTTGACCTTGACGGTGGTCTCCTGCGGCTTGCCGTACGCGCCCTTGCTGTAGCTGATCCTCGCCTGGAACATGCGCGGGGTGCCCCGGTTGGGTCCGCTGGTCTCGTAGGTGGCCTTGAAGTCCTGGAGGTCGAAGCTGAACGGCACCAGGTCGTCGCTGTGGAAGAGGCTGCCGGACTTGAAGTCGTCGTACTGCAGGATCGAGTTGGCGAACCCGTCGCCCTCGACGACCAGCTTGGTGCCGTCCGACTTGTACATCTGGCCGGAGGCGAAGGCGATCAGCAGCACGATCAGCGCGATGTGGAAGGCGAGGTTGCCCAGTTCACGGACGTACCCCTTCTCGGCGGCGACCGCCTCCCCCGCGACGTGCGCGCGGAAGCGGCGCCTCTTGAGGAGGGTGAGCGCGGCCTCGCGGACCTGCTCCGGCTCGGCCGTGGTGCGCCAGGTGGTGTAGGCGGGCAGCCGGTCCAGGCGTCGGGGGGCGCCCGGCGGCCGGCCGCGCAGCTGGCCGACGAACTGCCAGGTGCGGGGGACGATGCAGCCGATGAGGGAGACGAACAGCAGGATGTAGATCGCGGAGAACCACACCGAGCTGTAGACGTGGAAGAGGCCGAGCTTGTCGTAGACCGGCGCGAGCGTCGTGTGGGTCTTGCGGAAGTCGTCGACCTTGTTGATGTCGGCGCCGGTCTGCGGGATCAGCGAGCCGGGGATGGCGCCGAGCGACAGCAGCAGGAGCAGCAGCAGCGCGACCCGCATGGAGGTCAGCTGGCGCCAGAACCAGCGGACCCAGCCGATGACGCCCAGGGAGGGCAGGCTGACCGCCTCCTCCTGCGGGGCGGTGGACAGCTGCGAGGCGGCCGCCCCCAGGTCCTGGTCCCGGTCCTCGGCTCCGCCCGTGGGGGTGCCGGTGGTGGTCTCGCTCATCGATCAGATCCCCACAGTGAAGCCGTTGGACCAGGTCTGCATCTCCTGCACGAGACGGTCCCACGCGCCGGTCAGCAGCAGCACACCGGTCACGATCATCATCGTGCCGCCGATGCGCATCACCCAGACATAGTGGCGCTTGACCCAGCCGAAGGCACCGAGGGCCTTGCGGAAGGCGACCGCGGTGAGGACGAAGGGGACACCGAGGCCGAGGCAGTAGGCGACGGTCAGGACGGCGCCGCGGCCGGCGCTCGCCTGCTGGGAGGAGAGGGCGACGACGGAGGCCAGGGTGGGGCCGATGCAGGGCGTCCAGCCGATGCCGAACAGGGCGCCGAGCAGGGGCGCGCCGACCAGTCCGGTGGCGGGCCGCTTGTGGAAGCGGAACTCACGCTGGGTCAGCCAGGGCATCAGCCCCATGAAGAAGACGCCCAACAGGATCATCAGCACGCCGAGCACCTTGGAGAGGGTGTCCTTGTGGTCCTGCAGCGTCTGGCCGAAGAAACCGAACAGCGCTCCGCCGGAGACGAACACGGCCGTGAAGCCGAGCACGAACAGGGAGGCACCCGCCACCATCCGGCCCCGGCGGGCGTCTCCCAGGTCGGCGCCGGTGACGCCGGTCACATAGGAGAGGTAGCCGGGCACGAGCGGAAGGACGCACGGGGAGAAGAAGGAGACCAGGCCGCCGAGGACGGCGACCGGCAGGGCGATCAGCAGGGCGCCGTCGCGGACGGTCGTGTTCTGGCCCGTCAGGGCGGCAAGCGTCACAAGGTCGCTCACGTCACTTCTCCGCGAGGACCGGCTTGAGCATCTTGAGCAGGTTCTCCTCGCTGAGCGCCTCCAGCGCCCGCGCCGCGATCTTCCCCTCGCGGTCCAGGATCAGCGTGGAGGGGACCAGTTGCGGGTTGAGCGTGCCCTTGTTGAAGCGGAGCATCAGCTTGCCCGTCGGGTCGTACAGGCTCGGGTAGGTGATCCCGTGCTCCTTCTCGAAGGCGACCGCGGGGGTGTTGCTGGTGTCCCGGGTGTTGATGCCGACGAACTGGACGCCCTTGCCCGCGTAGTCCTTGGAGACCTTGGAGAAGTACTGCGCCTCGGCCCGGCACGGCCCGCACCACGAGCCCCAGACGTTGATGACGACGACCTTGCCCTTGTAGTCGGCGACGTCGAGGGTCTTGCCGTCGATGGTCTTGCCGGACAGGTCGGGTGCCGCCGTCCGCTTGCCCTGGGGGGCCGTGTCGATGCCGTTGTTGCCGGTGACGAAGTTGGTGTTGCCGCCCCCGCCGGAGGTGCCGCCGGAGCCGCACGCGGACAGGGTCAGGGCCGCGGCGGCGGCCACGGCGCTGAGGAGGACAACGCGGCTACGGGTACTCATGTGAAAAGTTTCGCATGCCCGTTCCGGGGATCTTGCGCACCCCCCTCAGGGGCGGAAAACCGCATTTCAGGCGGCACCCGCGGAGGACGACGCGGCGCCCTTCGTGCCCTTCGTGTCCTTCAGGAAGCCCTTCCAGCCGCCGGCCGGCTTCTGCCCGACCCCCAGGGTGCGCAGCTGGGCCAGCACCTCCGGCTTCTGCACGTCGATCCAGTCCACGAACTGCCGGAACGAGACCATCCGCACGTCCGCGCCCTTCTCCTTCTCCCGGGCGATGTGCTTGAAGGCCTCCTCGACGGAGTCCATGTAGATGCCGCCGTTCCAGTGCTCGAAGTGGTTGCCTATGAAGAAGGGTGCCCGGTTTGTCTCGTATGCCCGCTGGAATCCCGATATGTAGGCCTGCGCGGACTGCGTCCGCCAGCCCGGGTAGTTGTAGGCGGGCGCCTTGGTGGTCTTGAGGGACTGGTTGGCCATCATGTTGTAGTCCATCGACAGGACCTCGAAAGAACGTCCGGGGAAAGGTATCTGCTGCAAGGGCAGGTCCCAGAGCCCCATCCGCTTCACCGGCCACACCTGACGGCCGCCCGGCGAGGAGGCGTCGTAGCGCCAGCCCAGCTTGCGGGCGGTGGGCAGCAGGTTGTCCTGGCCGAGCAGACAGGGCGTACGGCCGCCGACCAGTTCCTTGTCGTAGTCGAACGGCAGGGCCGGCAGATCGCTCCAGCCGGTGTTGGTCCGCCACTCCTTGACGAAGGCCTTGGCCTGCACGATCTCGCTGTGCCACTGCTTGGGTGTCCACCACTTCACCGAGCCGTGCCCCTCACCGCAGAAGTGGCCGTTGAAGTGGGTGCCGATCTCGTGCCCGTCCAGCCAGGCCCGGCGGACGTTGGCGAGGGTGGCCTTGAGGTGCGCGTCGTTGAGGTAACCGATGTCGGAGGCGCCGCGCCGGTTGTTCGGCGGGTTGTAGAGCCGCTTCTTCGACTCGGGCAGCAGGTAGCTCCCGGACAGGAAGAAGGTCATGTGCGCGCCGTGCTGGGCGGCGAGGTCGAGGAAGCGCGGGAAGAGGCCGTTGCCCACCTCGGCCGCCCCGTCCCAGGAGAAGATCACGAACTGCGGCGGGGTCTGGCCCGCCTCCAGCGGCTGGGGCTGCTCGGGCTGGTGCGGCTGCTTGCCGGTGTAGGACGTGGAACCGTCGCCGATGCGCCGGGCGGTGACCTTCGGCTGGTCACCGGAGTGACCGCTGCCGGAACCACCGCCCGAACTCGATCCGCTCGAGCCGCCCGTGAGAGTGCCGCAGCCGCTGAGTCCGGCAGCGGCCGCGGCACCCGCACCGAGCCCGAGCATCCCCCTGCGAGTGAGAGCGCGCATTCCAAACCCCGATCCGTACGTCCTTCTGGTGGTCACATATTCAGAGGACGCGACGAAGCGGAAGGTTCCCCAGCGATCTCAACCGGTTCGTAATAAAAGTAATGAAAATAAGATCCGAGGCCCGAGGGCCATGCTCAGGCGCCGAAGGCCTTGCCCTGACCCTTCACCGGCTTGGCTCCGGACAGCAGATGAGCCGGGACCAGGTCCCGGGCCGGCTCGCTGTAGCCGACGGACACGATCCGGTCGCCCTTGTAGGTGAAGGTCGTCAGCGAGGCCAGCGTGCACTGCCGCTTGCGGGGATCGTGCCACAGCCGCCGCTTCTCCACGTACGACCGCACGATCCAGATCGGCAGCTGATGGCTGACCAGCACCGCCTCGTGCCCGCGTGCCCGGTCCTTCGCCACGCCCAGCGCGCCCATCATCCGCACGACCTGGTCGACGTACGGCTCGCCCCAGGAGGGCTTGAACGGGTTGAAGAGGTGCTTCCAGTTGTCGGGCTTGCGCAGCGCGCCGTCCCCCACCCCGAAGGTCTTGCCCTGGAAGACGTTCTCGGCCTCGATGAGCCGTTCGTCGGTGGCGAGGTCGAGGCCGTGCGCCTTGGCGATCGGGGTGGCGGTCTCCTGCGCCCGCTCCAGCGGGGAGGCGCAGACGTACGTCACGTCCCGCGGTGCGAGGTGCTCGGCGACCCGCTCGGCCATCTGCCGGCCCAGTTCGGACAGGTGGTATCCGGGCAGCCGCCCGTACAGGATCCCGTCCGGGTTGGCGACCTCGCCGTGCCGCATGAGGTGGACGACGGTGATGTCGCTTTCGGTGCTCACGCGGTGGCCTCCGCGGCGGCTCGGGCCGCCGCCGGAAGGGCGTCGGCGATCTTCTGGATGGCCCGCTCGTCGTGGGCCGTGGACACGAACCAGGCCTCGAAGGAGGACGGCGGCAGATAGACACCGTTCGCGAGCAGGGCGTGGAAGAACGCGGTGAAGCGGAACGACTCCTGCCGCTTGGCGTCCTCGTAGGTACGCACCCGCCGGTCGGTGAAGAAGACGGAGAACATGTTGGAGGCGGTCTGCAGCCGGTGCGCCACGCCCTCCTTGCTCAGCGCCTCGGTGACCAGGTGCTGGATCTGCGCGGAGACGGCGTCGACCTTCTCGTAGGCCGCGTCGTCGAGGAGCCGCAGCTGGGCGAGGCCCGCGGCGGTGGCGACGGGGTTCCCGGAGAGGGTGCCGGCCTGGTACACGGGCCCGGCGGGCGCGAGGTGGGCCATCACGTCGGCCCGCCCCCCGAAGGCGGCGGCGGGGAACCCCCCGCCCATCACCTTCCCGAAGGTCATGAGGTCGGGCCTGACCCCGTCGATCCCGTACCAACCGCTCCGGCTCGTCCGGAACCCGGTCATGACCTCGTCGGAGATGAAGAGGGCGCCGTTCTTGGAGCAGGCGTCCTTGAGGCCCTGGTTGAACCCCGGGTCCGGCGGTACGACGCCCATGTTGCCGGGCGAGGCCTCGGTGATCACGCAGGCGATCTCACCGGGGTGCCGGTGGAAGGCCTCCTGCACGGCCTCCAGGTCGTTGTACGGCAGCACGATGGTGTCGCCGGCCTGGGCGCCGGTGACGCCGGGCGTGTCGGGCAGCGCGAAGGTGGCCACCCCGCTGCCGGCGGCGGCGAGCAGCGAGTCGACGTGCCCGTGGTAGCACCCGGCGAACTTGATCACCTTGGACCGCCGGGTGAACCCGCGGGCCAGCCGGATGGCGGACATGGTCGCCTCGGTGCCGCTGCTGACCAGCCGCACCTGCTCGACCGGCTCGATCCGGGCGACGATCTCCTCGGCGAGGGCGACCTCGCCCTCACCGGGCGTACCGAAGGACGTACCGCGCGAGACGGCCTCCTGTACGGCGGCGATGACCTCGGGGTGGGAATGGCCGAGGATCATGGGCCCCCAGGAGCACACGAGGTCCACGTACTCCCGCCCGTCGGCGTCGGTGAGGTACGGGCCGGTGCCGGACACCATGAACCGGGGCGTGCCGCCCACGGCGCGGAAGGCGCGCACCGGGGAGTTCACGCCGCCGGGCGTGACGGCGGACGCACGGTCGAAGAGCGCCTGTGAGGCAGGCGCTTCATAGGGATAGGGCAGTTCACTCATGGCACTCACCTCCTCAGGGTAGGCCGCGCCCGGGACGGACCATCGCCGACCTCATGATCGAGGCCACACCATCTGCGAGACTGAGAGCTGATACACACAGCTCATACGGCACACCGTGTCCAGAGGCTGCGAAGATCCTGCGGACCGATGTTTCGGCGCACGTTTCGGCGGGCGGCCGTGGGGGAGGTCACTGACACGATGATCGGGTTGCGCGGCGGGGGCCGCGCGTCCTAGAAAAGCAGTCGGGTGGAGATATGCATCGCGGTGGCGGACTGGGCGAGGGGACTGACGACCTGGGTCCTCGACGTGCCCGGCGGGGAAGGCACCGGCGCGAGGCGGAGGAAGCGACCGAAGCACGTCCGACCCAGGGCGTGCCGAGTGAGCCGGAGCGGCTCGACCGACGTATAGATCACCTGGATCGTCGGATCGACGAGTTGAGGGCTGGGAGCAGGAATGGTGGTCGGGTGGGGGTGACGTACAAATACTTCGGCGCACCCGACGGTGCGACGGCGGCCCGCGTCCCGATCTCGATGCGTCCCGAGGAACTCGGCGGTGACGAGCTGGGCATGAACGGCATGTTCACCAAGATCAAGCCGGAGACGATGGCCGCGATGGTACTGACCGGCATCGAGGGCGTCCCGCTCCACAAGGTGCCGCCGCTGGAACTGGTCGTCCTGCACCCCGACTACGCGGTGGTCAAGCTCCCCATGACGGTCGTGGACCCCCTGCGCGGCATCGGCGAGGAGGCGGTGGGCGCGGCGGCGTTCATCTGGTCGACGGTCCCGGACCGCGGCGGCCCTCGCGACGCGTTCAACGTGTACCAGCTGCTGCACGAGTGGCAGGACTTCAGCCATCGGCTGCATGAGGCGGGGCATCAGCCTTATTGCCTTGTGTGGCCTTGAGCCGGGGTTCTTCGGCAGCAGCCCGTCCTCCACGGCCATGCCGAGAATGCTGGAGACGATGTCGAAGATGCCCTCGGCCATCGGCACTTCCGGTTCCGCGTCCTGGCGCATGCGGATCCAACCCTGAATGATCGAGGGCTTGTTGAGGGACCGCAGTTCGCGTCGGCCGAGGTGATCGACGTTGGGTTGCGGACCATCGCCTCGTAGCGGAGCGCGGTCGACGGACCGACGGAGTTCGCGTCAAACCACTTCTGGGTGTAGGCGCCGAGCGTCCGTTCCGTCTCGGCGGGGACGACGGAGGAGCCGCGCCGGGTCTCGACACCCACCTCGGCGGCGCGGTTGTCCGCCTGGGCTTTCGTGTCGAAGTTCTCCTCGCCTGCGCCGGCGGACGTCAGGGTCGCGCCGACGGACATGCCGGCGCTTGCCGATGCCATGGTCGGCGGTGGGAACCATGGTGCGGCTCTTGTATTCGCCGCACTGGGCCTCGGTGGGAGTGGGTGGGACTTGTACCGAGGGTCGAACACGTCGGCCAAGAAGGACCCCGGGATGCGGTCGGGGGTCTGAGGGAGGGTCTGGACCGCCCCTCAGAGGCATCACCGCCCACCGGAGCGCTCAGCTGGTTTCGGTCCCCCCGTTCGGTGCGGGCACGCGAGCAGATTCGGTCAGGTCGAGGGCCGGTACGAGCGTGGGGGACAGCGGTGCCGTTGCGCCGGCCGCGTTCGCTTCGCGGGCGAGGAAGGAGCCGAGTTCGCCGATGGTGCTCATCAGCGGTGCCGGGAAGACGACGGTGGTGTTCTTGTCCACGCCGATCTCG